>JBALXQ010000061.1:0-33794 GCA_036960565.1 Bermanella sp. | reverse complement strand
CAGTGGTGAAATTCGATAACCTTAAAGACTGATAAAAAACATCGGCCTGATGTTCATGAAAAACACGAATATCCAGTTCGACGTCTAATTGAGGAATACGCCCATAATAACCCAGCTCGTAAGATTCAATAAATTGATGCTCTAAATTATCTGGCCCCTGCTGAGTTTGATAAAAGGTAGTGCCATTTAGAGTTCCTTGAGCAGGATCTATTTGTGCACTATCAAGCGTAAAAGACCAATTAGCTTGCTGCTCAAACAAGTCTGGGCTTCTCACCGACTCACTATAGACAGCACGAAATGATTGACTGGGAGTAAGTTTATAATTCAATGCCACCCTAGGCGCATAAACAAAGTCGGTGTTGCTTTCTTTTTCAAACATTAATCCAAAATGTGCACTGACCTTATCGGTAGCTTGCCAAGTAGCACTACCAAAAAATCGGCTGGTATTGTTACTGGCATCTCCAGAAAAATAGGTTTCTGATTTCACCACGTCTCGACGAAAGCTGGCGCCACTAACAAGCGTGAGTTCAGGTGAATAAATAAATGTGTCCTGCACTTCTATATCAAATCGATACTCATCCATATCCGCGTTAATTGTGCCGTTTACAGGAGCGCCTTTTGAAGCGGATGTTGGATAGCGAGTATTGTAGGCAATAGCTAAAGCTTGTTCTTGCGCTGGCAGGACACTGATAAAATCCGCCAATAGTGCTTGCCCAGTAGACTCCATCCCCACTCCAGTAAAGACATCATAAATTCTATACATATTATTCAAACCGATATTTACTTTTTCATCATCCGTCAGCCCGGTATAATAAGTAGTAAAAATTGAAGGGTCCCCTGCTGCCAATGCCGATTCGATACTGGTTGTTGTTGTATCAACCCGAGTTTCTTCGCCATCTACAGATTCCTGGTTCAAAGCAAACATCTGTCTTAAACTATCATCCAAAACATCAACAGGGACACCTGCCACATCAATAGTTTGCACCTGATTGTACTGCGTCACGTAACTCTTAATTAACAATTGATGCTTGTGACTTAAGTCCATTGTCCAGCGTAGACCCAACTCAACTCTGTCCTCATCTATTTCATTATTATTGGTTTGATAAGTCACCTGATCACCTATGCCTTTTGTGGCATCTAGCAACACCAGTGAGGTTTGCAATTCACCACCTGAGTCCAGCTGCTTATGGCTTTCAAAATTAACAAATTTGGCAATGCGACTGTCATCTTGCTCATCAAATCCACCATCTTTTTTTTGGGTAGCCGATAAGCGGTAATCGGTCCCGCCAATATGGCCACCTTGCCTTAAATAAAAATCGTCTTCACCATTATTCCCTCCGGCATAAGAAAAAGATGAACCATAGGTATCGGCTGGATGTTTAGTTAAGATATTAACCACGGCCTGAAAAGCATTGGCACCATAAGATGCGGAGTTGGGACCACGTACCACTTCCACTCGACGAATATCCTCCAGTGCCACCGGCATTTCAAACCAACTCACTGCCGCTACACCAGAGCGATACATGGAGCGACCATTAATTAAAACCTGTAGATTTTTTGGTAGAGCCGCAGGGCCTCCATGATAATGCACCGCATCCGCATTATTATTATTATCCGGCCCCACCATCATGCCGGGCACATAACGCAATAACTCAGAAAGAGATTTAACGCCTAGCTGTTTAATTAATTCGGCATCAAGAATGGTGACACTGGCGGGAACATCAGCCTGATGCTGCTGTATGCGGGTGGCGGTTAATACAACCGGCACTGAGTATTCATCAAACTCGGGTAAATCTTCAAATTCACCAAACCCCATAACGGGGCCAGCCTGAACAGTAGAGCCGAATAAAAGCACTAACACGGCCAAACAAATTCGATTACTACATTTCATTTTTCGCCCCCAAAACCTACTCATAGTTGTTCACTTCTACAAGCAGCCATCTACAGTTTTGGGTTTAAATGTATTTAGCACAAGGCAATTGCAAGGCTCTAAAACCCAAGTCAGATGCTTAGTATAGAATAGATTTTAGTCGGTATTTGTAGCGAGTGAGTGATAACTTGAGTAAAAGGAGTGACGTGGTACGAGGCTTTTTTAAGGAAGAAAAAGTATAGCCCAAATATTTATGCTTGGGCTATAAAGTCTAAATTTTAATTAATTAAGAAAGAGCATCAGTGCTGTAACGCTTCTTCAAAATACGAGATAGGGCTTGTCGCCAAGCTTTTGGCTTTATACCGAATGTATATAAAAGTTTCTTACTACTAATTCTTGGGCTAGATTCGGCAAACAGAGTATTCATTTCATTACTGGCACTGCTGTTAATTTGCTCCACATTAATGGCTTCATATTGACGAGCTTCAGCCACCACTACTTCGGCAAATTTGAATAGACTGGTGGGCTCACTACTGCAGTAATGATAAACCCCCCAAAGTGGGGCATACCTTGATTGTCTCACCATGGCCAACAGTACGGAGGCAATATCACAGGCAGAAGTAGGACAAATTTGTCGGTTATCGGACAAGTCTAAATGTGCATGTTGTTGCGCTAGTTTAATTAACAGGCTCACATCATCTTCACCTCGTGAACTAAAAACCCAGCCCACTCGTAAGATTATATGCTGCTCACAATGGTTAATAATGGCACTTTCAACCGCCAATACATCTAAACCGATATCAGTTTTGGGGTTAGGCTCATCTTCTTCTTTAAAGCTCTCACCATCCTGGCCAGAAAAAACAAGGTTACTTGATAGCTGAACCAGCGCTACGTCCTGTGCCGCACATACCTGTGCTAGCGTATCAGCCATGGCTAGAGTCATAGCATCGGCAGCAGGTAAGACGCAGTTCAGCACAAAGCTTGGGGCTAGTTCTTTAATAGCAGCATGCATGCTGGCCAGGTTGGTTAGCTCCCAATCTCCGGTATTAATGGCATGTAAGGATATGCCTTGAGATTGGGCCAGATCGGTAAGTGCCTGACCTATGGAGTTGTCGGCACCTAATATGACTAAATGGAATGATTGCTTCATGGTTACCGCAAATAGATTAAAAAACTACAAGGGTAAAATGTAACAATTCTCACGCAACAAAACCACTAACGGCTCTCTTGCAACCCACTTGAAAATAAAACCCTTCTAAGACGTTTAAAATACGACTGCTCCATCAACACGTATAATGTGGGCAATACCAGCAAGCAAACAAAGGTCGTAAATAAAATACCGAAGCCCAAGGAAACCGCCATGGGCGTAATGAATTTAGCCTGACGCGAGGTCTCAAACACCATAGGTGCCAAACCACCAAAGGTCGTAAGCGTGGTCAGTAATATGGGCCTGAAGCGGCGCTCGCAAGCATCCACTATAGCTTGTTTAGCGGCCACCCCTGACTCTTTCAATTGATTGGCATAATCCACCAGAATAAGGCTGTCATTCACAACCACCCCACACAAAGCCAACATTCCCATGATGGCAATAATAGACAGCCCATAACCAAGCAGTAATAAACCACATATGGCTCCCACCACACCAAATGGAATCACTGCCATGATGAGTAAAGGTTGTTTGTAGCTTTTAAAGGGAATGGCTAGCAGTATATAAATTCCCATCAATGCAAAAAGTAACCCTATTTTCAAACTCGAAGCGCTTTTCTGATTATCTCGCTGACGCCCTCCATAACCAATTTCGACACCTGGGTACTTGGTCGCTAATAAGCCTAAATACTGTTCTTCCAAAGTAGACTGCAAGTTAGGGATCATCGACCGGGGCTCTACCGCAGCACTTATGCTGACGACCTGAGTGCCGTTTTCACGTTGAATCTTAGCCGGTGCTCGATCTTTTTGTAGAGTCGCCACAGAGTTTAACGGCACCCGAGCGCCGCTTGGCGTAACAATAACGAGTTGTTCGATATCAGTCTGATATTCACGCTCGTTTTCGGGCAAGCGAACCAAGACTGTTACCTCATTTTTACCACGCTGCTGGCGTAGGGCTCGCGCACCATACAAGGCATTGCGCACTTGACTGGCCACATCACTGGCGCTTAAACCCAAGCTTCGGCCTTGTTCATTTAGCTCAATATCCCACTGGGGCTTGCCCGAAGTAAGACTGTTAGTCACATCTTTAACGGCACTGAGTGACTCTAAAATAGATTTTAATTCGCCACTGGCCTGCGCCAAAGATAGTGCATCACTTGATGTCAGTTTCATGGTGAAGGGGCGCCCACTGCTTGGGCCACCACCACGTTCGGCATCAAAAGAAATACTTTTCACACCGGCTATTTCACCCAATTCTTTACGCCACATTTGCACCACTTCATTGGTACTGTAAGGGCGACTCTCACCTGCAATAAGGCGAGCATCAATTTCAATACTGGTGCCGTTAATTTCAGATTTAGCACTCACCAAAAACTTTCCATGCTGCGCTTCAATGGGCTTAATAATTCTGTGCAACGCCGCCTCGCCCGTGTCTCGTGCCTTCTTGGTCTGACTCAGTGGAGCATTTTGTGGCATCTCAATTTGCAGGATAGCCGACTCCCCTTCCAGCACTGGGAATTGGGTAAAGCCCATGCGACCACTAATGGGAAATGCCAAAACTACACAGGCAATAGAAACTGAAGTGGCTAACGTAATTCCAGGATGCTCAAGAATTTTGGTTAACATGGGGCGATAATATTCATGAATAAAATAGCGCAGGCGCTTGTCTATCTTCGCCTGAACGTCATCCAATTTTCGACCAATTTTTGAGTTCGGTCTATTTTTTAAATGAGCAATATGGGCTGGCAATATAAATAGAGCCTCCACCCAAGAAATGGCAAAGCAAAAAATCACCACTAGTGGAATCACCATCATAATTTTACCCATGCCGCCGGGCATAAATAATAAAGGCATAAATGCCACTATGTTGGTTAAAATAGAAAAGGTAAGTGGAATTTTAACTTCACGGGCACCCTGAATCGCGGCATCCATTCGGCTATAACCCTTAGCAAGATTTTCATAAATATTCTCACCGGCAATGATGGCATCATCCACTACTATTCCTAACGAAATAATAAAGGCGAACATCGACACCATATTAATTGAAACGTCCATATAGGGCAGAAACAGCATGGCCCCTAAAAATGATGTGGGGATACCCATGGTGACCCAAAACGCCAAACGGTATTCTAAAAACACCCCTAATAAAATAAATACTAACAACAAACCAATAAAGGCATTTTTAAGCAGCAAACCCAAGCGTTGACGATACATTTCCGCGTCGTCGTCCACCACAGTAATGGCCACACCAGCTGGTAACATAGCTTCTATATCGGGCCACATTTCATAAATACTGTCGGCCACCGTAGTAGGGGTTTGATCCCCCGCGCGGTAAACACTAAATTTCACACTTTCACTACCGTTTAAGGTAATAAGGTTAGGAGTATCTTCAAACCCCTCTTTTATAGTGGCCACATCCCCAAGGCGCAATACCACACCTTGTTTGTCAGTAACGACTGGCAGCTGTGCAAATTCCTGTGCCCAATATTTCCGATCATTTAGGGTAACCAAGATATCGCCACCGGAAGTTTTAACGGTACCTGCACTTTTTTCCACTGCATTATCAGATATAATTTTCGCTACCTGAGCCAGAGTTAAACCGTATTGCTCCAAGCCAAGGGTAGATATCTCCACGTGAATTTCTTCGCTGGGGGCGCCGCTAATTTCAACTTGAGTGACATGAGGAGATTGCAGAATTTTTTCTTTAACCGATTCAGCTAAACGTTTCATGGCAAACTTATCCATGTCGCCATGTAAGACTAAATCCATAATGTCATTTTTATGACCTACCAAACCTACGATGGGTTGTTCCATTTGTGCTGGAAAGGTAGAGATACGATTTACCGCCTGCAACACATCCTGATATATTTGTTGTAGATCTTCACCAGAATCGATATCAATATTTACGCGGGCAAAGCCTTCCTGAATAGTGGCACGTACATCGCCAAGGCCTTCCAGTTCAGATAACACATTCTCAATGGGCAACACCACTCCTTGCTCCATTTCAGCAGGAGTAGCCCCAGCATAAGCGACGCTGACATAGACAACATCGATACTAAACTCGGGAAAAACTTCTTTTTTAATCGCCAAGGAAGAGACCAGCCCGCCAATTAGCAGCGCCAGCATTAATAAATTAGGCGCAATACCATGACGAGCCATCCAGGCAATAGGGCCGGAATTTAATACCGCTTTAAAACCTTCATCGATGCTCACAATGCACCTTCCTGCTCGGCCAGAGCAGTGGCCTTATTACCCACCACACGCACCGTCATGCCAATTCTAGCAAGTGTTAAGCGACTCCCTAAAAGCTGATCTCCAGCTTGCGTTTTCACCCGCGCCCAAGTGGTTACTCGCCCAGAATAAAGTACCTCTACCAATCTTTTTTGTAATTGCACTTGGCCATCTACCACCCAGATAAATTGCTGACCGTTAAGGTCATCTGTCTTTAGCTGCACCACATTGTCAAAAGGCTTCCCATACAGTGTCACTTGAACATAGTCATTATATCGAATAACACTGGCCGAGCCTTTTAATGCCAGCGGATCTTCAATGCTAATGAGTACCCGCACTTGTCGATCGGTTTCATCAACTTGAGGTAATATAGAGAGAATCTTCCCTTGGCGTATTTCATTAGAATCTAATTTATTGATTGTCACCAAATGGTTCACATCTAAAATCTGTATAAACTTTTGCGGCACTTTAACTTCCAAGCGGTAAGCGTCACTTTTTACCACTTCAAAAATAGGGCTGGCATTATTCACATAAGCACCCGATCCAATAAGCTGCTTCATAACGTGACCGTTGAAAGGCATGATTAACAAAGTGCGTTTTAAATCCAGTTGCGCTTTGGCAAGATCAGCTTTGGCGCTGGCCAGTACAGCTTTGGCACTGGCTAGTTGCGGTTCACGTAAAGCAAGGGACTTGGCAGCCGCTTTTAACTGCATACCTGACAATCGATAGTCATTCTTGGCATTTTCTACCTGGGCCAGCTCAATATCCAAACTGGCCTGAGCTTGGGTGACCATTGCCCTCTTTTGCGTCACTAAAAGCTGATAATTTGCCTTGTCTATCTGTGCAAGCTGCTGACCTTTTTTAACAATGGCACCGGGTATAACGGCTTCTGGAATATGTTTTATTTGCCCTGCGACTTGCGTTACCAGTTTGACACTGGCCGTGGCATTTACCGAGGCGCCACCCTGCCAGGAGGGCCGTGAATTGGTGTATTGGAAGGCTTTAACCTCCACTAAAGGGGCTTGTACTTGTAACGATTTTTTCTGAGGCTTAGGAGCTGTTTTAATCAGCGCCATAGCCCCGCCCACACCCACTATAAGTATGATCAGAATTAGAAAGTGCTTTTTCTTCATTTAGTTGGCCCAACATAAACGTATTCAAAAATTACAATGGTGCTCATTTTTGAACACTATGAAGCGAAACCCAAACTCTTTTACATTTCTTTATCTTACCTGTCTCAATACTAAAGAGTAGGTAACAAATACCCAATAAAGTTCTGCATACATTACCTAACGCCCTAATAAGTTAAGCAACAGACACAAAAAAGCCCCTGTAGTAGGGGCTTAATCAATATTCTTTACATTATGTATCTCAGGTAACTCCTAAAACGGAATGTCATCATCAAAATCGTCGAATGAATTATTTGGCTGAGCCTGAGGCGCCTGTTGTGGAGCTTGCTGCATAGGCTGTTGTGGCTGACCGTAAGGTGCAGCTGGTGCTTGCTGTGGTTGAGCATACTGTTGCTGAGGAGCCTGTTGCTGCTGCGCAGGAGCGGCAGGTTTCTGAGCATATTGCTGCTGAGGGGCCTGTTGCTGCTGAGGGGCTGCTTGAGGGCGATTTTGCTGCTGAGAAGCCGCTTGTGGACGATTCTGCTGCTGAGGAGCTGCGCTGTATCCGCCTCCCATTCCCGAGTTCATGCCATTGTCCTGACTGCTACGACTATCTAGCATGGTCATTTCATTGGCAATAATCTTAGTGCTGTATCGCTTAATGCCGTCTTTTTCATATTCATCGGTACGTAACTTACCTTCGATGTAGCACTTACTGCCTTTTTTAAGGTATTCACCAATAATTTCAGCCAAACGACCGAATGCTTCCACACGATGCCATTCGGTTTTATCAACCTGTTGGCCTGTGTTCTTGTCCTTATAACCTTCATCAGTGGCTAGGCTCATGCTGCACACGGCATTGCCATTTGGCAAAAAGCGCATTTCAGGATCACGCCCTAAAGTGCCGATGATAATAACCTTGTTAATACTGCCTCGAGCCATGATATTTCCTCGCCTTTTAGGCTATTTCTTTTTCGTAATTACGATTTAACGTGGGGTTTTAAGCCCGCGTTCAAATATTGATTTGTTTCAGTTTTGTCGGATCAAAGGTTTTATTGTCTACCTTCAAATACGCCGCTTGTTCTTTCAACATAATGACGACTTCATCGACGCCAGGCAATGCCAGTAATTTGTCTTCAAGGTCATCACTGCTTTCCAATGTTTGGTTATTTAAATTAACCATATAGCTGGTGAGATGCTTCGGCCGATTCATAGTGATCACTAAGCCAAACCATATCAGCAACAAGGGCATTAATCCCCAAAAAACCCCAGCCAGTGAAACATGCTCACTCATGAAACCACCCAGCAGGCCGCCAACAAAGGCGCCTAAAAACTGGCTAGTGGAATACAGTCCCATCGCACTGCCTTTATAGCCAGCCGGAGCAAACTTACTTATAAGCGATGGCAAGCTTGCTTCCAAAATATTAAATGCTAAGAAAAATAACCACAAGGCACCAATAAGCCCCGACAGGCTATTTAATGAAAACGCCATCCAGGCAGTACCTAACATCAACAAGGCCACAGCGAGCATTAACACTTCTTTCATTTTCTTACGTTTTTCAGCAATGATAATAAAAGGCACCATGCATACAAACGCAATTAACATAACCGGCAAGTACACTTGCCAATGATCAACTTGCGCCATACCCGCCTGTAATAAAGCCACAGGAATAGCGACGAAGGTTCCTACCAATACCGCGTGCAAAGCGAAAATTCCGTAACTTAAGCGCAGTAATTGTTTATCCTTCACGACATCTTTTAGCTGATGGACAAAGGCCCGAGCATCTCGAGAACGTACTTGCTGGGTAGGCGTTGGCACTAGAGTATAAAGCAGTACCATGGCCCCCACTGACATAAGCGCCGTCAAATAAAACAGACCACTTAATCCTAACCAAGAAGCCAATATTGGCCCTGCCACCATGGCAAGCGTAAATGACAAACCAATGCTGGCCCCGATACTTGCCATAGCTTTAGTGCGATTTTCTTCGCGAGTAAGATCCGTCATTAATGCCATTAAGGTACTGGCTACAGCCCCTGCTCCCTGTAGAGCACGCCCCATGATAAGCATCCAAATATCATCAGCCGATGCTGCCAAGGCACTACCAAGGGTAAATAATACCAGCCCCACCAAGATCACAGGCTTGCGACCAATGCGATCAGACCAAACACCAAACGGCAGCTGTAATACAGCCTGGGTTAAACCATAGGCCCCAATGGCTATACCTACCAAGGTAGCGCTAGCCCCTTGATAGTCTTTACCGTAGATGGCCAAAACAGGCAAAACCATGAACAAACCGAACATACGCAAGGCGTAAATTAAGGCCAGTGTGGAAACTGTGCGTTTTTCTAGGGGTGACATGCGTATCACAAAGACAAAAAGAGCGGCATTTTAGCAACCTGATCGAACAATGAGAACCTTTGGATAGCAAGTTGGCAAAATTGACCAATATCTATGGCGAGATAGTGTCATTTCGCACACACTTGCCTACAATGAAGCTCTATCTGATGACTATCTCCAAGGAAGGCTAGATATGAACACCGCACCAAGCCAACACTTATGGCTGCTAGGACAAAAAAACATTCAGAACTCGCTTCTACTGGGTTTTTTACAACAACACCTCAGCATTGAATGCAAAATTCTTGACCCTTATACCCAAGCAGATAATCACCGTATTCAAGAACACCACCTACTGTGCCTTGACGCCACCGGCTTGAAATACGACCGCTGCATACAGCTACTCGAACTGCTCCCCAAGGAAAACAAAATTTTCTTCATAAACCTCGAAGAAGGCAGCCAAAATGAACAGCTATTGCAATGGCCTAACGTTAACGGCTTTTTCTACAAAGCAGCCAGCAATAACCATATTAGCCAGGGTATATCCTCCATCGCTAAAGGTGAGCTGTGGTTTAGCCGTAAACTGCTTACTCGTTTCATGGCCAGTAACCGTAAAACCCCTACCAAAACGCCGGCCAGCGTTTTCACCCTCACTAAACGTGAAAAACAGATTTTAAATTTAAGTGCCAGCGGCGCCAAAAATTCAGAGATTGCAGAAGCACTGAACGTGAGCACCCATACTGTAAAAACGCATATGTACAACCTATTCAAGAAAATTGATGTGAGCAATCGCATCCAAGCGATTAATTGGGCCAAGGAACATTTGCCTGAACACGAGATGAGCCTTTAATTCCCCATTGTACAACTGGCATGACAGTGCTTTGCTGTTATGCCACAAGCCAAGTTCTGCTTTAACAGGTATAATGTCGCTTTTATTTTTGGCGCATTGTGATTATGGATACTATTTCCCTGCGTGGGGCCCGCACCCATAATCTTAAGAACATCGACCTCGACATTCCTCGCGACCAATTAGTCGTTATCACTGGGCTGTCTGGTTCAGGCAAGTCTTCATTGGCCTTTGATACGCTTTACGCTGAAGGACAAAGACGCTACGTAGAAAGCCTATCAACCTACGCTCGCCAATTTTTATCCATGATGGAAAAGCCCGATGTCGACCACATTGAAGGCTTGAGTCCAGCCATTTCCATTGAGCAAAAATCTACCAGCCACAACCCTAGATCAACCGTAGGAACAGTTACCGAAATTTATGATTACTTAAGACTATTATATGCCCGTGCTGGCGAGCCTCGCTGCCCTGATCACGGTGAAGTTTTGGATGCTCAAAGTGTCAGTCAGATGGTGGATCAAATTTTAGCTTTAGAAGAAGGCTCTAAGCTAATGATCTTAGCGCCTGTGATACAAGCGCGTAAAGGTGAACACCTGCATTTATTCGAACAACTTCGTGGCCAAGGGTTTGTGCGCGTGCGTGTCGATGGCATCGTTGTAGACATGGACGATGTTCCTGATTTAGACAAAAACAAAAAGCATCACATAGAAGTGGTGGTTGACCGGATTAAAGTACGCGACGGCATTCAGCAGCGCTTAGCCGAATCCCTGGAAACAGCGCTACAGCTAACAGGCGGCACCGCCAAAGCAATGGGCATGGATGATGAAAAAATTGAAATGCTTTTTTCCGCTCAATTCGCCTGCCCAATATGTGGCTACAGTATTACCGATTTAGAACCTCGCATGTTCTCTTTTAATAATCCGGCCGGTGCTTGCGGAACCTGCGATGGGCTTGGAGTTGATCAGTATTTTGACCCTGACAAAATCATCGTTGATGAAACTCTAACTTTAGGTGAAGGCGCCATTCGCGGCTGGGATAGACGTACGGTTTATTATTACCAAATGCTGTGTTCGTTATCTGAACATTACGGCTTTGACATGGACACGCCGTTTAACAAACTCAGCAAGAAAAATCAAAACTTTGTCTTACATGGCAGCGCTGAAGAAGACGTTAAATTCCATTACGTAAACAGTCGTGGTGATACAGTTATAAAGGAACACCCTTTTGAGGGAATCATTCCTAACCTTAGTAGACGCTACCGTGAGACTGATAGCTCCATGGTGCGCGATGAACTATCTAAATTATTATCAGTACAGCCTTGCCCAACCTGTGAGGGTAGTCGTTTAAATACCGCATCTAGAAACGTATTTGTAGACAACAACACCATTTCAGATATTACCTCTATGCCCATCGGCCCTGCCATGAAATATTTTGGCAAGCTAAAGCTAAAAGGTAAAAAAGGTAAAATTGCCAATAAGATTTTGAAAGAAGTTAAGGACCGCTTAAATTTTCTAGTAAACGTTGGTTTAGATTACCTAACTCTAGATAGAAGCGCCGATACTTTATCAGGCGGAGAAGCCCAACGCATTCGGCTGGCCAGTCAAATTGGCGCAGGCTTGGTAGGCGTCATGTACATACTAGATGAACCCTCCATAGGGCTACACCAACGAGATAACGACAGGTTATTGAAAACCCTAGAACATCTTAGGGACCTTGGTAACACAGTAATAGTGGTTGAGCACGATGAAGATGCTATACGTGCAGCCGATTACATTATCGATATTGGTCCAGGCGCTGGTATACACGGCGGTGAAGTTTTATATGCTGGCATTCCAGCTAACATCACTAAATGCAAAGATTCCATTACTGGGCAGTATTTAACAGGCAAACGAAGAATAGAAATCCCTGAGGTTCGCAATACTGCCAAGGATGGAAAACACCTTACTCTAACCGGAGCTAGCGGTAACAATCTTAACGACGTCACCCTAAATATTCCTGTGGGAATTTTCACCTGCATAACCGGCGTATCTGGTAGCGGCAAGTCCACCCTGATTAATCAAACCCTATACCCAATTGCAGCCACGCAATTAAATAGAGCCAGCACATTAAAACCTGCTAGCCATAAAAGCATCACTGGCATGGATCATTTTGATAAATGCGTCGATATTGATCAAAGCCCCATTGGCCGAACACCAAGATCGAATCCTGCCACCTATACCGGTATATTTACTGCTATTAGAGATTTATTTACAGGCACAGAAGAATCCCGTGCGCGTGGCTATAAAGCAGGCCGCTTTAGCTTCAATGTAAAAGGTGGGCGCTGCGAATCCTGCCAGGGTGACGGCGTAATTAAGGTAGAAATGCACTTCCTTGCCGATGTCTATGTACCTTGTGATTTGTGCCAGGGAAAACGCTATAACCGAGAAACTCTAGATATTCGTTACAAGGGAAAAAATATTCACGAAGTTTTGGATATGACCGTTGAAGACGCCATGGATTACTTCTCTGCTATTCCTGCCCTGTCGCGTAAATTGCAAACCCTTATGGATGTAGGATTAAGCTATGTTCGCCTTGGACAAAATGCCACAACTCTTTCCGGCGGCGAAGCTCAACGCGTGAAGCTGGCCAAAGAATTAAGTAAGCGTGATACGGGTCAGACCCTATATATTCTAGATGAGCCTACAACAGGCCTTCATTTTCACGACATTCAACAATTACTAAATGTGCTGCATCGCCTACGTGATCACGGCAACACCATCATTGTAATTGAGCATAACCTTGATGTTATAAAAACTGCAGACTGGGTAATTGACCTTGGCCCCGAAGGCGGCTCTGGTGGCGGCAATATTATTGCCGAGGGCACCCCAGAACAAGTGGCAAAAGTAAAAGGAAGTCACACCGCTAAGTTTTTAAAACCTATGTTGACAAAACAACCTATTAACTAAAACCCGAAAGGCTCCTGAAATGGCTGACGAAGAAAAGAAAGTACAACAATTAGACAAAGAATTTTTTAAGCGTACAGATGCATTTATTAATGTAGCCAATGATCTATGCAAAGAGCATGATATGGGAAAAGTGAGCGCTAGCTTATTATATGCAGCCTCACGCTTTAATGCGTATATCGTTGCCTCTTCCGCAGATAACAAAGCCGCCGCCGATCGAGACAAGGTAGAAGCTATTGAGTATTTCACTGAGCAGTATCGCTCCATGCTCATTGCTAACATGGACGATTACATTGAGAAATATGATGAGTATTTGAAACCCAAGACCTAAAAGTTAAGACTTATAAATTTGATTGTGTGCTTATCGATTTTTTAAGCATGCGATCAAAGATGAAAGGCCCAAATGGCAATACTGCAGAAATTACCCCACCTGGCATTGCCCACAAAGGCATTTTAACTTTTGATGCAGTAGACAGTAGAAGAACAATATAGCTAATAAATAAAATGCCGTGAATCATACCAATATACTTCACTGGCTCGTTAATTTGAAAATAATGCCTTAAAGGCATTGCCAGTCCTAACAACAGCAAAAATGAAACCCCTTCTAAATAGCCAGCAATACTTAATGGCTTTAAATATTTTATCGATTGAGTCATAACCCTAACCACTTTCAAAAATTCTACACAACAACACCAAACTAACAGGCAATAAAAAAGGCACCAAAAGGTGCCTTTTTTAATTCACTCAAGAGTGCAGATTAATCTTCAGATTCTTCTACAGCTTCTTCAGCTACTGGACGATCAACCAATTCTACGTAAGCCATTGGAGCGTTATCGCCTGCACGGAAACCGCACTTAAGAATACGAATGTAACCGCCCGTACGTTCCTGGTAACGAGGACCAAGTTCGGTGAACAACTTACCAACCATTTCTTTAGAGCGAGTACGTGAGAACGCAAGACGACGATTAGCAACAGAATCTTCTTTTGCTAATGTAATCAATGGCTCTGCAACGCGACGCAACTCTTTTGCTTTTGGCAAAGTAGTTTTGATAATCTCATGTTCAAACAAAGACACAGCCATGTTCTTAAACATAGCCTGACGATGTGAACTGGTTCGGTTAAAGTGACGACCACTTTTACGATGGCGCATTTTTTAATTCCTTACCTCAAACCTGCCTTAGGCAAGCGCTTTATCATCTTTTTTCAAACTAGCCGGTGGCCAGTTCTCAAGGTGCATACCAAGTGACAAACCGCGAGAAGCCAAGACGTCTTTAATTTCAGTTAGAGACTTCTTACCCAAGTTAGGGGTTTTCAGCAGTTCAACTTCGGTGCGCTGAATTAGATCACCGATGTAGTAAATGTTTTCTGCTTTTAAGCAGTTCGCAGAACGTACGGTTAGCTCTAGATCATCAACTGGACGAAGCAAAATTGGATCAATTTCGTCTTCTACTTCTTCCTGCTCAGGCTCGGCATCGTTCTGAAGGTCAACAAATACAGCTAATTGCTGCTGCAAGATTGTAGCTGAACGACGAATCGCTTCTTCTGCTTCAATAGTGCCGTTGGTTTCAAGATCAATGACCAATTTATCTAAATCAGTACGCTGTTCAACACGAGCACTTTCAACACCATAAGCTACACGCTTAACAGGGCTGTATGTCGCATCTAACTGCAATTTACCAATTGCTTTAGTCTCTTCTTGGTTTTGATTACGAGACTCAACAGTTTCGTAACCACGACCGGCAGCGACCTTAATGGTCATCTTCAGCTCACCTTTATCGGCCAAATTGGCGATAACGTGTTCTGGATTGGCAACATCTACGCCATGATCCAACTGAATATCACCGGCAGTCACCTGACCAGCGCCAGACTTATGCAGAGTTAAATAGGCTTCATCACGCTCGTGCAAACGCACGGCAACGCCTTTCAGGTTAAGCAGGATTTCAATTACGTCCTCCTGGATACCTTCAATAGTGCTGTATTCGTGAAGTACACCTTCAATTTCAACTTCTACAATGGCCGCGCCAGGCATAGAAGAAAGCAGAATACGACGCAATGCAGCACCTAAAGTGTGGCCAAAGCCACGCTCTAGAGGCTCTAGAGTTACTTTCGCCTGAGTATTGCTAATTTGCTCTACTTGTATATGGCGTGGTGTTAGAAATTCATTTACTGAACGCTGCATAGCTGCCCCTGCTCCGTTATTACTTAGAGTACAATTCGACAATCAACTGCTCGTTGATTTCCGCTGATAACTCAGAACGCTCAGGAACTGCTTTGAACGTACCTTCCATTTTCTTGGAATCCACATCGATCCAAGCAAGATCACCACGTTGAGATGCAAGATCTAAAGCACCTTTAATACGTAGTTGAGCCTTTGCTTTTTCACGAATAGCAACAACATCACCGCTCTTAATTTGGTAAGAAGCGATATTAACGACTTTGCCGTTAACTGCGATTGCTTTATGAGAAACCAATTGACGTGATTCAGCGCGAGTTGAGCCAAAGCCCATGCGATAAACAACGTTATCCAAACGAGTTTCAAGAAGTTGCAATAGGTTTTCACCGGTTGCACCTTTAACTCGAGCGGCTTCTTTATAATAACCACGGAATTGCTTTTCAAGAATGCCGTAAATACGACGAACTTTTTGCTTTTCACGTAGTTGTAAACCGTAATCAGATAAACGACCGCGACCTGCGCCGTGCATACCTGGTTTAGTTTCAATTTTACATTTTGAATCAAGTGCGCGAACGCCGCTCTTCAAGAAAAGGTCAGTACCTTCACGACGAGACAGCTTACACTTAGGACCAATATAACGAGCCATAGTTCTGTCTCCTTAAACGCGACGTTTCTTAGGTGGGCGACAACCGTTGTGAGGAATAGGCGTCACATCGGTAATATTGCCAATCTTGTAGCCACATGCATTCAATGCACGTACGGCTGATTCACGACCTGGACCTGGGCCTTTGACCTCAACATCCAAGTTCTTCAAGCCGTACTCTTTTGCAGCTTCACCCGCGCGTTCCGCAGCAACCTGTGCAGCGAAAGGAGTACTCTTACGAGAACCACGGAAACCAGAACCACCGGCAGTTGCCCAAGAAAGCGCATTACCCTGACGATCTGTAATAGTTACGATGGTGTTGTTAAATGACGCGTGGATGTGCGCCATGCCGTCTACGACGGTCTTTTTAATTTTCTTCTTAACGGTACGTTGTGGCTTTGCCATAAATCAACCCTGCCTTAGCGCTTAATTGGCTTACGTGGACCCTTACGGGTACGCGCATTCGTTTTAGTGCGCTGACCACGTAGAGGCAAACTGCGACGATGACGAATACCGCGATAGCAACCTAAATCCATCAATCGCTTGATGCTCATAGATACTTCACGACGTAGATCACCTTCTACCGTAAATTTGCCAACTTCGGCACGGATCTCATCCAACTGGTCGTTAGATAGATCAGAGATTTTAGTTGATTCTTCAATACCAACTGCTTTGCATATAAGCTTAGCAGTAGGCAAGCCGACACCGAAAACATAGGTCAAAGAGATGACCGCATGTTTGTTGTCAGGAATGTTTACACCGGCTATACGAGCCATACATCACTCCATCACGCCATAAGCGTGTTAGTGCTTTTATCTGGATAGGCACTGTAGCAATCCTCGGTCGGACATACACCCGACCGATTAAGCCTATCCCCCATAGCAACGTCTAAGGATTAACCTTGACGCTGTTTGTGCTTAGGATCTGATTCACAGATCACTCGCACACTGCCATTGCGACGAATAATCTTGCAATTACGGCAGATCTTCTTTACTGAAGCGCGTACTTTCATTGGAAAGTCTCCAGTTATTAGCGCACCAAACCGCCGCCAATACCTTTCAAATTAGACTTTTTCATAAGGCTATCGTACTGATGAGACATCAGATGAGATTGCACTTGTGACATAAAGTCCATGACTACCACCACTACGATTAATAGGGAGGTACCACCAAAGTAGAAGGGCACATCGGCCGCTACTACCAAGAATTGGGGCAGTAATGATACAGCAGTTATATATAAAGCGCCAAACAAAGTTAACTTACCTAAAACACCATCAACATACTGAGCGGTTTGCACTCCTGGACGGATACCTGGAATAAAAGCTCCAGACTTCTTAAGGTTTTCTGATATATCCTTGCTGTTAAACATCAAGGCTGTATAGAAATAACAGAAGAAAATCACCGCTGCGGAGAACAAGATCAGGTACAAAGGTTGACTCGGCGCAAGCGCCAAAGACACATCTTGTAACCATTCCATACCCTCGGTACGACCAAACCACTGTCCCATTGAACCGGGAAACAGAAGAATCGAAGAAGCAAAGATAGGTGGAATAACACCTGCCATGTTGATTTTAAGAGGTAAATGGCTGCTTTGAGCTGCAAAGACTTTACGTCCCTGCTGACGCTTAGCGTAATTGATCGCAATACGACGCTGGCCTCGTTCTACGAAGACAACAAACGCAACAATCAATACTGCAAGCAATGCAATAGCCAACAACAATATGATGTTGGTATCACCTTGACGGGCAGATTCAAAAGATTGACCGATGGCACCAGGCAAGCCTGCAACGATACCGGCAAAAATCAGCAAGGAGATACCGTTACCGATACCTCGCTCTGTCACTTGCTCGCCTAACCACATAAGGAATACTGCACCACAAACAAATGTAGAGACAGCAGTCACGTAATACAGTGGAGACGCATCAAATGATACACCCTGACTGGCCAAACCTGCGGAAACACCGAAGGCCTGAACCAACGCTAACAGCACAGTGCCGTAGCGGGTATATTGACTGATTTTACGACGGCCAGCTTCACCCTCTTTCTTGAGGGCTTCTAGCTGCGGGCTCACCGCCGTTAATAACTGCATAATGATAGAGGCAGATATATACGGCATGATGCCTAGCGCAAAAATGGACATACGCTCAAGAGCACCACCTGAGAACATGTTAAACATGCTCAGGATTGTGCCTTGGTTCTGTTCAAATAATGCAGCTAAACGATCAGGGTTTATTCCAGGTACCGGAATGTGCGCACCTATTCGATACACAACAATCGCAATCAGAACAAACTTTAGTCGAGACCAAAGTTCGCCCAGTCCTGCATTCGGTGCCTTACCTGTTGGTAGTGAGCCTTGCTTAGCCATCTAAATGGTCCTTATTCTTCTATTTTACCGCCAGCGGCTTCAATTGCTGCACGTGCACCTTTGGTCACTTTAAGACCTTTAACGGTAACGGCTTTATTGATTTCGCCAGATAGAATCACACGTGCACGCTTGATTTTGTCACCGATGATATCGGCTTTTTTCAATGCGTCCAGATCAACAACGTCAGCGCCCGTTGCAGTCAATTCGTTTAAACGAATTTCAGCAACATATTGAGCTTGACGAGATGTGAAACCAAACTTAGGTAGACGACGCTGTAAAGGCATCTGACCACCCTCGAAACCTGGCTTAACTTTACCACCAGAACGAGATTTTTGACCTTTGTGACCGCGGCCACAGGTCTTGCCCAAACCACTACCGATACCACGGCCTACGCGTTTACCGCTAGGACGTGAACCAGGTGCTGGGCTAAGAGTATTAAGTTTCATATTACTCGGACTCCACTTTAACCATGTAGTGAACCTTGTTGATCATACCGCGTACTGCGGCTGTATCTTCAAGTTCCACTGTGTGGCCAATGCGACGTAAACCCAAGCCTTTAACCGAAGCAACGTGCTTCGGTAGCTTGCCAATAGTACTGCGTATAAGTGTTACTTTAACTTTAGCCATGTCGGATTACCCCAGAATGTCTTCTACAGATTTTCCGCGCTTGGCAGCTACGTGTTCAGGACTGCGCATTTCGCGAAGACCATTAACAGTAGCACGTACTACGTTCACCGGATTGGTAGAACCGTAACACTTAGCTAACACGTTATGAACACCAACAAGCTCTAGCACTGCACGCATTGCACCACCGGCGATGATACCTGTACCTTGTGAAGCAGGCTGCATGTACACCTTAGAAGCACCATGACGGGCTTTAACTGGGTACTGCAAAGTGTCGCCGTCTAGAGCAACACTGATCATGTTACGCTTCGCGCTGTCCGATGCTTTTTGAATCGCAGTCGGAACTTCGCGTGCTTTACCACGACCAAAACCTACACGGCCTTTCTCATCGCCCACTACCATCAAAGCAGTGAAGCCGAAGATACGACCACCTTTTACAACTTTTGCAACACGATTAACCTGTACAAGTTTTTCTTGTAGGCCATCGTCGTTGTCTTTACGTTCTTGACGTTCTTTTGCCATGATAGCGCCCCTTAAAAATCCAAGCCGCCTTCGCGAGCTGCATCAGCCAAAGCTTTTAAACGACCGTGGTATTTAAACCCAGAGCGATCAAAAGCTACTTTAGTGATGCCTTTAGCAAGAGCACGTTCAGCGATAAGCGAACCTACTTTTGCAGCTGCTTCAGCGTTACCAGTTTTACCTTCACGTAGATCTTTCTCTACTGTAGAGGCGGTAGCTAAAATCTGAGCACCATCGGACGAAATAATTTGAGCGTAAATGTGACGTGGAGTACGATTTACACACAAACGGGTCGCACCTAACTCGCGCATTTTGACGCGAGAGCGACGAGCACGACGAACTCGTGCTACTTTCTTCTCGTTCATAATCTAGCCCTATTTCTTCTTAGCTTCTTTACGACGTACATTTTCGTCAGAGTAACGAACACCTTTGCCTTTATAAGGCTCTGGTGGACGATATCCGCGAATTTCCGCTGCAACTTGACCTACTTTTTGCTTGTCCACACCAGAGATAACAATCTCGGTCTGGCTAGGTGTTGCGGCTTTTACGCCTTCTGGAAGTACATAGTCAATAGGGTGCGAAAAACCTAGAGTTAGGCTAAGCGTATTTCCAGAAGTTTTTGCACGGTAACCAACACCTTGCAAAATTAACTTCTTTTCATACCCTTGTACAACACCTGTAACCATGTTGTTAACGAGCGAGCGGAACGTGCCCGCCATTGCGTTTGCTTTCTTATCACCGGCAACCGGTGCGAAAGTCAAAACGTTATCTTCTTGTTTAACTTCAACAAGAGAGTTTAGATCTAAATCAATAGAACCTTGTTTACCTTTAACAGTGATCTGTGCGTCAGAAAGTTTAACTTCTACGCCAGCTGGCAAAGTAACAGGAGCTTTAGCTATACGTGACATCTTAAACTCCTCTTAGAATACCGTGCAGATCACTTCACCACCGATGCCAGCGGCACGGGCAGCACGATCGGTCATGATGCCTTTCGAAGTGGAGATAATGGCAATGCCAAGACCCGCTTCTACTTTAGGCAATTCGGTCGAACTCTTGTAAGTACGAAGACCTGGACGTGAAACGCGTTCTAGGCGTTCAATTACAGGCTTACCTTCGTAATACTTAAGGTCGATGCTTAATGTCGGTTTAACGTTTTCGTCAACCGCAAAATCTGCTATGTAACCTTCGCTCTTTAGAACTTCAGCTACTGACGCCTTCACTTTTGATGAAGGCATTGCAACAGTGGCTTTACCAGCGCCCTGCGCATTGCGAATACGAGTTAACATATCCGCCAAAGTATCTTGCATACTCATGCTTTAACCTCTCTGTTGTGCAGCTACCCCTGAGCCTTGATTGAAACAACCAAGACCCGGAAGGAATTGCTTACCAACTGGCCTTTTTAAGACCTGGGATGTTGCCTGCCATACCTTGCTCGCGAATCATGATGCGAGAAAGTTTGAACTTACGGTATACGCCGTGTGGGCGACCCGTTAATTGACAACGACTTCTTAAGCGGCTCTGTGAAGAGTCACGTGGCAATTTCTGTAGCGCCATTTGCGCAGCCCATACATCTTCTTCAGAAGACGCAGGGCTTTTGATAATTGCCAGTAACGCATTACGCTTTTCAGCGAACTTTGCCACTAATTTTTCGCGCTTCAGCTCGCGCTGTTTCATCGAAACTTTAGCCATAGTGCTACTCCTTATTTACGAAACGGAAAGTTCAACGCTTTTAACAGCGCACGACCTTCATCGTTTGTAGGTGCAGTAGTAGTAACCGTGATGTCAAGACCGCGAATCTTATCCACTTTATCGTATTCGATTTCAGGGAAAATGATCTGTTCTTTCACGCCCATGCTGTAGTTACCACGACCGTCGAACGAATTACCGTTCAGGCCGCGGAAGTCACGAATACGTGGAATGGCGATATCAACCAAACGGTCCATGAATTCCCACATGCGATCAGCACGTAGAGTCACTTTACAACCGATTGGCCAGCCTTCACGAACTTTAAAGCCAGCTACTGATTTACGAGCTTTAGTGATTACTACTTTCTGACCAGATAAAAGCTCTAGGTCTTTAACAGCAGAATCAACTTGTTTTTTATCGCCAATGCCTTCACCAACACCCATGTTCAGGGTGATTTTGGTGACTTTAGGCACTTGCATTACGTTGTCGTAGCCAAATTCTTCTTGCAGCTTAGCTACCACTTCGCTTTTATATAACGTTTTTAAACGAGACATAGTGGCACCCTTATGCGTCTAGTTGATCGCCAGAAGACTTGAAAACACGGACTTTTTTGCCGTCTTCAAGAATCTGGAAACCAACTCGGTCTGCTTTACCAGACTTAGAATTGAAGATAGCAACGTTAGAAGCCTGAATACCGGCTTCTTTTTCAACGATGCCACCAGGCTGACCTAAGTAAGGATTTGGCTTCTGGTGTTTTTTAATCATGTTAACACCGGCAACGATCAAACGACCGTCAGGAAGAACGGCGTTTACTTTGCCGCGCTTTCCTGTGTCTTTACCAGAGATAACAACTACTTCGTCATTACTACGAATTTTTTTCATTTTCAGTCTCCTAAAGTACTTCAGGAGCGAGTGATACAATCTTCATGAACTTCTCATTACGAAGTTCACGAGTCACAGGCCCGAAGATACGAGTACCGATTGGCGCTTGAGCTGCGTTTAACAACACCGCGGCGTTTGTGTCAAATTTGATCAAAGATCCATCTTGACGACGAACACCAGAACGGGTGCGAACAACAACTGCGTCTAGTACTTGGCCTTTCTTAACTTTACCGCGAGGAATTGCTTCCTTAACAGTAACTTTAATAAGATCGCCTACACGCGCGTAACGACGGTGTGAACCGCCTAGTACTTTAATACACATTACGCGCTTAGCGCCGCTGTTATCAGCAACTTCAAGCATTGATTGTGTTTGAATCATGGTCTATAGCTCCTATAATTCCTGGGCTTACACCTTGGTTGCACGTGTGTCGACACTGACTAACATCCAAGATTTGGACTTAGAAAGAGGACGACATTCACGAACAGTCACGGTATCGCCGAGAACACATTCGTTTTGCTCGTCATGCGCGTGCAGCTTAGTGGAACGCTTAACAAATTTACCGTAGATTGGGTGCTTTACGCGACGCTCAATCATAACAGTAATCGTTTTGTCCATTTTGTCGCTAACGACCTTACCTTGCAGAGTGCGTACAATCGCTTCAGCCATGATTATTCACCCGCCTTCTGTTGAATGATGGTTTTAACGCGCGCGATATCGCGGCGCACCTCTTTCTGAAGATGCGTCTGACCTAATTGGCCAGTGGCTTTCTGCATGCGGTATTTAAATTGGTCCGCTAACAAGTCTTTAAGCTCGGATCCAAGCTCATCGACTGATTTTTCACGTAAGTCTTGTACGTTCATCACATCACCGTCCGAGTAACAAAGGTAGTGGCGATTGGAAGTTTAGCTGCCGCAAGCGCGAACGCTTCACGTGCTACTTCTTCCGTAACCCCTTCCATTTCATAAAGGACACGACCTGGCTGAATCTGGCAAACCCAGTATTCAACGTTACCCTTACCTTTACCCTGACGAACCTCAAGAGGTTTGCTGGTAATCGGCTTGTCTGGGAAGATACGAATCCAGATTTTACCGCCACGTTTAATTTTACGGTTCATCGCACGACGAGCCGCTTCAATTTGACGTGCTGTGATGCGGCCACGACCGGTAGCTTTAAGGCCAAATTCGCCAAAACTAACGCTGCTGCCTTTTGCAAGACCGCGGTTGCGGCCTTTCATCATCTTACGGAATTTAGTGCGTTTAGGTTGTAACATCTTTTACGCCTCCCTTACTTAGCTTTGCGCTGCTTTTTAGCACCGCCGCTTTTAGCGCGGGCACGAACTTCATCGATGCCACCAAGAATTTCACCTTTGAATATCCACACTTTGATGCCAATAACACCGTAAGTTGTGTGAGCTTCATAGGTCGCGTAATCGATATCAGCACGTAGAGTGTGCAAAGGTACACGACCTTCACGATACCACTCAGAACGAGCGATCTCTGCGCCGCCTAAACGACCGCCTACCTGAATCTTGATACCCTGAGCACCTGAACGCATTGCATTTTGAACTGCACGCTTCATGGCACGACGGAACATCACTCGACGCTCTAACTGGCTGGCAACTGACTGGCCTACCAATTTCGCATCTAGATCTGGCTTGCGAATTTCTTCGATGTTAACGTGGACAGGAACACCCATCATTTCAGATACGTCTTTACGTAACTTATCTACGTCTTCACCTTTTTTACCAATCACAATGCCTGGACGGGCTGTGTGAATGGTGATTTTTGCAGTCTGAGCTGGACGCTCAATTACAACCTTGCTGACAGACGCTTTAACAAGACGCTTCTCAATAAGAGCACGAACCTTGATATCTGTTAGCAGTTGATCTGCGTATTTGTCTTTACCGGCATACCAGATCGAGTTGTGATCTTTGGTAATACCCAGGCGTATGCCCGTTGGATGTACTTTCTGACCCATGACCTAGACCTCTGCAACCTTAACGGTGATATGACAAGAACGCTTCAAGATGCGATCCGCGCGACCTTTCGCACGAGGGCGAATACGCTTCATAGTCATACCTTCGTCAACAAAGACGGTGGAAACTTTCAGTTCATCAACGTCGGCACCATCATTGTGCTCGGCGTTAGCGATCGCAGATTCAAGAACTTTCTTGATTAAATCTGCACCCTTTTTAGGGCTGAAAGACAAAATGTTTAAAGCGTCTGCTACTGATAAACCGCGAATTTGATCGGCGACCAATCGGGCTTTCTGAGCAGAAATGTGCGCGCCTTTTAGCTTAGCAACTGTTTCCATCTCAAATTACCTCTTGGCCTTTTTATCTGCAGCGTGACCTTTGTAGGTACGAGTACCGGCGAATTCGCCTAACTTGTGCCCTACCATTTCTTCACTAACCATAACTGGAACGTGTTGACGTCCGTTATGAACAGCGATGGTCAATCCTACAAACTCAGGAAAAATTGTAGATCGGCGAGACCAAGTTTTAATTGGCTTGCGATCACCTTTTTCTAGTGCGGTCTCAACTTTGGCCATCAAATGATGATCAACGAATGGACCTTTTTTCAATGAACGTGGCATCTAAGTCACCCTATCCGTTATTTAGAACTGCGACGGACAATCATCTTGTCTGTACGCTTATTCTTACGAGTTTTGTAGCCCTTAGTTGGAACGCCCCAAGGCGTTACAGGATGACGGCCACCAGAGGTACGACCTTCACCACCACCATGTGGGTGATCAACTGGGTTCATAGCTACACCACGAACAGTAGGACGAACACCACGCCAGCGAGATGCACCAGCTTTACCTAGTTGACGTAGGCTGTGTTCTGAGTTGCTTACTTCGCCTAGAGTAGCGCGACAATCAGCAAGTATTTTACGCATTTCGCCAGAGCGAAGACGTAAGGTCACGTAAGCACCTTCTTTTGCGATCAACTGAGCAGAAGTACCGGCTGAACGGGCAATCTGACCGCCTTTACCTGGCTTAAGCTCGATGTTGTGGATCACACTACCAAGAGGCATATGACGTACAGTCATAGTGCTACCTACTTTGATAGGAGCAGTCTCACCAGAAATAATCTGATCGCCTGCTTGCATGCCTTTAGCTGCAAGAATGTAACGACGCTCACCGTCTGCATAACATACAAGAGCAATGTTAGCAGTACGGTTTGGATCGTATTCCAAGCGTTCAACTTTCGCTGGGATACCATCTTTATTGCGCTTAAAGTCGATCATACGGTAAAGCTGTTTATGACCGCCACCAATGTGACGAGTCGTAATGCGACCGTTGTTGTTACGACCACCAGACTTACTTTGCTTCTCTGTCAATGCAGAGTGCGGACGACCTTTATGAAGATCTGCGTGCACGACCTTAACTAGGTGACGGCGTCCAGCAGAAGTTGGCTTGGTTTTTAATAATGCCATCTTAACTACCCCTTATTCGACGTCAGCGAAGTCAATGTCGTGACCATCGGCTAGACGAACATATGCTTTACGCACATCATTCTTCTTACCCATGCCACGCGCTGTACGCTTGGTTTTACCTTTAATGTTAAGCACTTGTACATTTCGAACTTTAACTTCGAACAATTGCTCAACGGCTGCTTTGATTTCTGGCTTAGTAGCATCTGGGCAAACACGAAAAACGTATTGGCCAGCGGCATCAGCAACTACAGTTGCTTTTTCAGAAATGTGAGGTCCAAGTATAACCTTGTAGATTCTTTCTTGGTTCATCCTAACATCTCCTCTACTTTCTTAAGCGCGGCAACAGTTACCAACACTTTATCGAAAGAAACTAGGCTAACTGGATCAACACCATCTGCCTGCGCAACAGCTACACCAGGTAGGTTACGAGAAGCTAGGTAAACATTCTGGTTGATTTCATCATCAACAATAAGAACGTTTGGAAGATCCATTCCAGACAATTTAGCACTGAAAGCTTTAGTTTTGTGATCACTCACTTCAAAGCTATCAACAACCACTAAACGATCTTGGCGTACTAGTTCAGACCAGATTGCCTGCATCGCAGCGCGATACATCTTTTTGTTTAGTTTCTGACTGTAATCACGTGGGCGAGCTGCGAAAGTCACACCACCTGAACGCCAGATTGGACCACGGCTAGTACCGGCACGAGCTCGGCCTGTACCTTTTTGACGCCATGGCTTAGCACCACCACCGCTTACTTCAGCACGAGTCTTTTGGGCTTTAGAACCCTGACGCGCGCCTGCTAAGTAAGATGTAACCAACTGGTGAACTAGTGCTTCGTTATATTCACGAGCAAAAGCAACATCAGATAGTGAAACGGTGGAACCACCTTGAACATTAATATCCATAAGTTTCTCCCCTTATCCGCGTAGCTTAACGGCTGGTGTGATGATCAATTGACCACCAGTGCAGCCCGGAAGCGCACCTTTAACCAGAATCAAGTTACTCTCAGCATCAACACGAACAACTTCAAGATTTTGAGTTGTTACGCGCTCAGCACCCATGTGGCCAGACATTTTCTTGCCTTTCCAAACTCGACCTGGAGTTTGACATTGACCAATAGAACCGTTTGAACGGTGAGAAAGAGAGTTACCGTGGGTTGCATCTTGCATGGTGAAATTCCATCGCTTGATACCACCTTGGAAACCTTTACCTTTTGAAGTACCGGTAACATCAACTTTTTGACCCACTATAAAGCGTTCAACAGTTAACTCATCACCAGCCTTCAAGTCCGCTACTTCTTCAGTGCGGAATTCTAACAAGCTATCACCTGCCACTACATTTGCTTTTGCAAAGTGACCAGCAGCCGCTTTAGAAACTCTTGAAGCTTTCTTCGCGCCAGCCGTTACTTGCACAGCATTGTAACCATCAGTTTCTGTTGTTTTAACTTGAGATACACGGTTAGGTGTAATTTCAATAACAGTCACTGGTACAGATGTGCCCTCTTCGGTAAATACACGAGTCATGCCCGCCTTTTTACCTACTAATCCAAGTGCCATTTTAATACCTCTTGTGTACGGGGCTGAATACCCACTATGGCCGCCCAACAAAGCGTTACACTGATGCCAGATCAGTGCGCGTGTAAAAATTCTAAAAATTAACCAAGGCTAATTTGAACTTCAACACCCGCAGCTAGATCTAACTTCATTAGCGCATCAACTGTCTTTTCAGTTGGCTCAACAATGTCGAGCATGCGCTTGTGTGTACGTATTTCATATTGATCACGTGCATCTTTGTTCACGTGTGGAGATGTCAATATAGTTAAACGTTCTTTGCGTGTGGGCAGCGGTATAGGACCACGAACCTGAGCACCGGTACGCTTAGCCGTTTCCACGATTTCTTGCGTAGACTGGTCGATCAGGCGATGGTCAAAAGCCTTCAGCCGAATACGAATCTTCTGGTTTTGCATTTAAAGACTCCGAAAATAAGACATAAATCCGCTATCCCTTTTTCAAGGGACGCGAATTATATGGCGCAAACGTCAACCTGTCAAGAAATAACCAACCCTCAGAGGCCAGTCATTATGCGGCCTCAAAGCCAGCGTGTTGATTATTTGTACAGATAAGAATTACTGTCATCTAAAGCCTCGACAAGAACAGCCAAAGCTCTTGCCCAGTACAATATTTAAACAAGCTACCACTACGGCTCCCAGCCCAGCAATTACCGACCGACCAGACAATTACCCCGCATCTAGCCACCACCTTGTGACCCGCATCACCTTTTTCATTTTTGACAGCACACGCCAATCGATATGATTGGGCAGCGTGATATAGTCGACCCGCCTCTTAATTTAATACAGAGAATCAACAACGCCATGCACAAAAGCATACCCATAGCCTTATCAATATTATTAATTGGCCAATTATCGGCCTGCTCTGTATTAGAACCCATGTTTACGGTTGAAGAGGTTAAGCCATGGCAAAAAGGTATCCTGGCCAAAAAAGAAATGAGCCTTAAGGGCGATGCTATTGACCAATACGTAGATGACCACATTTATTTCAGCAAAGAAGGCTCCACTGGCGGTGCAAGTGTAGGAGGTGGCGGCTGTGGCTGTAACTAAAAGTAATTTAACCCATAAACTTGCCCTAGCCACTTCAGCGCTATTAGCTCATGAAGCACACAGCGAGCAAGATGACAGCAGCGAGCTATATAACAAATGGGAAGTGGACGTGGGGTATCTACATTACAACGAACCCAACTATATAACCGTCGATACTTATATGGCCATGATCAACGGCAATCTTAGCGATAAAGACAGTATTAAGCTTGGCTTAGTGTTTGACACGCTCAGCGGCGCCACCCCTACAGGCGCTCTACCTGGCTCAGACTCGGTAACAGTCGGGGGCGCCTCTGGCGGCAACATATCAGCCTCCGAAAGCGCGGGCGGTACCGCCCCATTTGATGACACACGCCTAGCCATTGATGCTATCTGGGGTCACGAATGGGAGCGCCTCATCAGAACAAAAGCCGGCGCCCATGTTTCAGTGGAAGGAGATTACACCTCGGTCGGCGGCAGCCTAGCACTTGAACTAGATTCAGAAGATCGAGCTGTCACCTACACTCTTGGCGGAAGTACTTCTTCAGACAAGGTGAGCCGCAGCAGCGAGCAAACTCCTGTCCCACTAACACAATCAAGTGTTGGCGCCATGAATGGAACAGGCCATAAGAACTCTTACGATTTACTGTTTGGCGTTAGCCGTATCATCAACCGACGAACCGTAGGCATGCTAAATTTCACCTACAGCCAGTCACTTGGTTATCACACAGACCCCTACAAGGTAATCAGTGTTGCTGATGAAAATGATGTTGAACAATCTAATTGGGTAACCTATGAACATAGACCCGACACACGAGAACGCTTCATTCTTTACAGTAAAATCAAACACGAATTACCTAAAACCGGACACCACTTGGGACTTACCTATCGCTATCATACCGACAGCTGGAAGTTAAATTCCCATACGCTGGAGGGCTCTTATGGCTTTCCAATTTTCAAGACACATAGATTGGAGCCCTTTGCACGAATTTACAGCCAGCAAGCGGCTAAATTCTACACAAGAACCCTACCCTTTGATGGCGCCACAACCTACGAAGAAGCAAGAGCAGCATTTCCCACTTACGCCTCTGCCGACATCCGCCTAGCAGATATGCTGAGCGCTACCATAGGCGCCAAATTCCAATATAAAACCAGCAAAAAAGGCTCAATTGATTTTAGGCTGGCGTATTATTATCGGGAATATAAAGATGCCGTGATCAGCAACGATGACGCGGTATTTGCGGTGATTGATTTTGGCAAAAGTTTCGATTAGAAAACACAACAACTAGCAGCCTCGCGCTGCTAGTTGTTGTGTACATTTCGCGCAGATTAAAGCAGATCTTCTAAGCGCACATCTCCCTCAGGGTTAATGCCAGCCGAGGCCGTTAATATAGGGGAGTTCGTTGCCCCAAAATAACCATAAATAGACGACGCCACACTCATAGGCTCCCAAGTGGGCGAGTCAGTGTCGGGCACCGTGTATTGATTATTAGTTTTACTGGTGCCTTCACGGTGAGTGGTTCCCACCACCGTACCTAATGCAGCAGCTTCCTTAACAGGGCGCACACCCGCACCACCAAAGGTATACAGGTTTTGATTGTTAGCATGATCCCAACCACCCGAGCCATTTAAATTCACCAAGCGACCAAAATCACCAAACACATTAATAATAATGTTGTCACTGCGAGTACGAGTATTACCGGTCAGAGTTTGCGCTACACCCGCTGACGCTTTAATGTGAGCCATAGCCACCTTAACAGCCTCCATTAGCTCATTCATTCTGTCAGGGTATTCATCTACACCATTGTTGTGATCATCCCACCCGCCCAATCCCGGAGTGCCCACTGCCATATATAAGGTTTGCGGGTTATGGATAGCGAGAGTAACCGCTGATCGTAACTGGCGAGCAAAACTTGTATTGGGGTAAACCACCCCTTCAGGCAGATCTGCATCCAACAAATTACTTAAGTCCTCCATCCGCTGCGAGAGCTCTTCACGCTTATCAAAGCCATCCCAGGCTTTGGAGTGCTGGCCACGATTGGCGCTAATTTGCTGCAAGCGAGACTGTAGCAAAGAGCCAATGGCCTCTTCAGAGCCACCAATACTGCCTCGGGTATATGGATTATTAAACTGCTCATCCATGGTTAGGCCACGCAAATACAAAGGCAGGTTATTATCTGGGTCCAGGGCAAATGTTTGACTGTCACCCTCGAATGAAACAAACGGCAAAGTTAAATTATCCAGACCACCCATGGTCGTACCATCTGCTAAAAGCGCTCCCGTGTAGCTACTTTCATGCTCCATCATCATCAAAGCCAGCCTCGAACCAATACCAGGGGAGCCTTCAATATCCAAGGTGCCCTTATGGGACATAAAGATACTTTCGCGGTGTGAGCGAGTAGGGCTCTTTTGCTTATAAAGGGTGCGGTAGATACTCATATCACCCGCACCCAACATATCCTCCATGTGTGTGCCGCCAGCGCGCTTCCATAAACCGTTTGCGGTGATCTGGCCGCCATTATTTCTTAACGCAGGATCATTATCCTCGGCAGGTAATAAGATTCCCGAACCAAAAGCACTATTGGCCGAATAGTCATTCATGGAGTTCACATTAATATCCAGCATGTTGCTGAGATTACCAGCCAACTCAGACGCGCCGCCGTACATGAAGATATTAATCACTTGCGGCATTAAGGCCGGAGTTTGCACCGTCACTGAACTGTAGTTAGGACTGGCGGCATAAGCGCGCTGCGCCATGGCTCCCATACCAAAACCCACAGGAACCACTCGTGTTGCGGCCATGGCAGAGGCCAACTTTAAGAAATTACGTCTTTGCATGATTTACCTCCTTATTGGCCAACGGCACGGTAATAATAAAATTCAGGTAAGCGGGAAATGTAATCCAACATCACCCTTGCAAAATCATCGGTCCAATATTCGTATAATTCATCATTCCCCCCCTTATCGCGGCGTAGCGATAAAACACCCTCATACTCCCTTAGCTGATCTTGCGCCACCCCTTCTGCGATTAAGGCAGACGACTCGACCTCATCGGCCTTTCTCCCTAAAGCCGTCATAAACACTAAGTCGACAAACTCATTAACATTTAAGCTTTCCAACTCAGGCTTGAGGTTTTCGGTGCCTGCTACATAAAAGGCCCCATTATGTATAGCAAAAGGTGGATCCCTCGGCTCCTCTGCCTCGGTAAAATCTTCGGTCTTTGGGTAGGAGCGGCCGTCATAAGCACGGTAATCCAACAATACGTATTCACGAATCCCTTTGTGATAGGTGGCAAAGCTCAGTACATCCATAGGTAAGAATGGTGTACGACCAATTTTATAGTCCATTGCCGCCCACCCCATATTATGAACTGCTATAGGTGCAGAGTTATTGGTTGAATCAAGTACATATCGCAATACACTTGACCTTAAGTAGCCACGACCACCACTAGTCCTAGGGGTGTAATGCATCGAATTCAAGAAACCAAAAGCATTTTCTTCAAAGGTCTTAGGACGCTGATTATTCAATAAGAAGCTTTTTGAAAACATCACCGACAAGAATATATCGTCAAAGGTGGTGGGTGAGCTCGCCACAATATTTTCAATTAAAGCCGATTTAGTGGCAGAAGAAGACCCATCTAAAAAGTAGTTAACAATCACCTCGGTTACTCGCGGTATCAGCAACGCATGCCCCGCGACTACATCGTATAATTCATCACAGCTATTTATGTACTGACCAAACACCTGAACGGTAGCACCAGCACCATCAGGCCTAGTAGGGTCAGGCAATAACTGGTAACCACCATTGTTATCAGTGAGATACCAATTATTACAGGCGATACCGCCATTAATGGTATTTTGTTGCTCTTCTGGCGTGTCGTTAAATATTCCCAAATACAATTCAAACATTTCTAGCGCATGATTTTCAGGAGAACGCGATACACGCCAGCGACTTAAATTGTTTAACCAGCCGCGTACAACATCTCGAATAGGGGTTGAACCTTCCAAGCTAAGCTTCAAATAACCCAATACGCGGGTAATGTCCTGCGACTCAGTACTGTCCATCTCACGAGCCGGCGAAAACATAATGGTATTCGCTAGGAAATAACTCATCCAGGTAACAAATTGATCTCGGCTAATGGGATAGTTTTGCATACGCGCCATGTAACGCTGATGAGGATGGTCATCATCTAAACTGGTAAAGCGCGCAGGAATGGATTCATCTACCTCGGTATCCGGCTTATCGCTTGTGCCAAATGTATCGTTGTAAGCGGCAGTCAACTCAGCTGAGCTCATGGAGGTCTGCAGGCGGGTTTGCAACTCACTCATAAAGTTGGTTTGGCTGACGACAGGGTTATTCAATCCCTTGGTTAAGTCAAAAAACTCATCCACCGCCACGCCACGATACATACTAGATAAAGCCTTATTGGCCACCATGTACTGATCCGTTGCCGATAAGCTATTAAACTCTGACTGACTAAGGGTGTAGTCGTAAGTTAAAGCTTGCCGAGAAGCTTGCGAGCCATCTTGCTCTGGAGAAGCCGGTTTACAGCCCAACACAGCTAGGCCACAGGCCGCCAATAAAATTCCTTTAAAATATGTAACCGCCACTCAACACCTCCATGCATGGTTAAATTTTCGAGGACAATACCATACCAAGATCAATTTTGAGGCAATGACCTTCCTTGGTCTGTGACAAACCCCACAGAGTTACCATTATTTACAATTTAGCCTCTTGCACCTGCCATAGAATTAACATTTGAACTAGGCAGCTCTAAGCCTTTAGATCATTAGGCAATATCAACTATGAAATGTCGTTTTTAACCTAATCTTTTAAAGCACCATAAGCCACTAACGCCCTTTTGGCTGGGCGGTTTGCGCCTCAATAAGACCGAAGTAACAATATTTTATTCACGCATTGCCCAATAGTGGTAATTTTTTGTTCTATCTCATCGCTAAAGCATTTAAACTATGCGCGATTTTTACTCTCCAATGTCGAGCATGTTATGACAGATTTATCTAAATATAGGAATATTGGTATTTTCGCCCACGTTGATGCGGGTAAAACTACTACTACTGAACGTATCCTAAAACTTACCGGTAAAATCCATAAAACCGGTGAAGTACACGATGGCGAATCAACTACCGATTTCATGGAACAGGAAGCTGAGCGCGGTATAACCATCCAGTCAGCTGCGATCACTACCTTCTGGGATGATCACCGCATGAACATCATCGATACTCCTGGGCACGTTGACTTCACTGTTGAAGTATATCGTTCTCTTAAAGTACTAGATGGCGGCATTGGCGTTTTCTGTGGTTCTGGTGGTGTTGAACCTCAGTCAGAAACTAACTGGCGTTATGCTGATGAGTCGGGCGTTTCTCGCATC
>JBALXQ010000007.1:65503-151211 GCA_036960565.1 Bermanella sp. | reverse complement strand
CTCACCTAACGAGGCATTTTTCCCCCCGACTTTATCCTCATCAGCAATACTTAATTTATCAAACCAAAGTACATGATTACTCAAAGAAGGCTCCCGCATTACCTAGTGTTTGTGATGCTATATAATACTATAATTCTAGTTTGTATTCATAAGGTTGCAGGCCCAAGATGAAACGCCAAGCATTTTTTATTTCTGATGGCACAGGAATTACCGCAGAAACCCTAGGTCATAGTCTATTAACCCAGTTTGAAAGCATTGAATTTGAACAAACGACCCTACCCTATATAGATACGAATGAAAAAGCCTTAGACGTTGTACGAAAGTTGAACAGCATCAAGCAAAAGACAGGCATCGATCCAATCGTATTTGACACTATTGTCAATCAAGATATTCGAAACATTATTTCAACAGCAGAAGCCTTTAAGGTAGATATATTTTCCACTTTTTTATCTCCACTTGAAAAGGAACTAAAGATCCATTCTTCCTACACTGTTGGGAAATCACACGCCGGTGGGGATAATGAAGGCTACAAGGCTCGAATTGACGCTGTTAATTATGCATTGGATAACGATGATGGCAGTAAAATTAAACACTTTGATCAAGCCGACATTATTCTAGTGGGTGTTTCCCGATCAGGTAAAACACCTACCTGCCTTTATATGGCACTACAGTTTGGTATCAAGGCCGCAAACTATCCATTAACTGAGGAGGATCTCGGGTCGATGCTTTTGCCTGAGGTTTTAAAACCCCACAAGAAAAAACTATTCGGGTTGACCATTGACCCTGAAAGACTCTCAGCCATAAGAAATGAGCGGAAGTCGAATAGTCGATATGCATCAATCAATCAGTGTCATTACGAAGTAGAAGAAGTGGAATTCTTATATAGACAGGAAAATATTTCTTTTCTAAGTACGACTGATTTATCTGTAGAGGAAATATCCACTCGCATTATGCTTGAGGCCAAGCTAAAAAGGCTGGCTTAAAATTAGCCAGCCAGTATTTTCTGGGTAAGTATCATGCAGAAAAAGAACTACTCTTCGAGTGAGTCAATCATGATGCTGCCGAGATCAATCAGTTTGACTTTCTTGTCACCCAATTCAAGAACACCTGGGTTTGGATTAGAAAGCATCAGCACATACTGCGCCTTAATTGGAGGCTCAACTACCCCCTGCATAAAACCATGACTACTCCAAGATTCTGATACGTGATGCGAAAATGGAAGTGATAAATTTGAAAGCAGTTCAAAGCGCTCAGTTAAAAAAAGCAAATTAGGCAAAGCCAGTCGACTGTTCTTAATATAACTCTTGAATATCATTGCTTTAGCATTAAAAGTCGAAGGCAACTCTATTAATAAGTAATCTTGTTTTAGCCTATCACTATATAAATATACCCTTGATAACTTCAACTCTAGGCCTTTCACTTCGTCCCAAAGGGCAATATTCGAGCTAGCAAGGTACTCATAACTAGAAACAGCAGTGGCTTCATCTACTTCAATAAAATCAATTACTTGCTCCTCTTGCTCACCTTCAGCAGCAACCTCCTGAGATATCAAGGCACCTTGATCCTGCCAATTATAAAGCCTTTTTGGAATCAGTTGATCATCAATTATTTCTGACGAGGTGAATTCAGCCGGATTAAAAGCCTCACCAGCTACAGAATCCGTAGTATTTACCTTGGGAAGTGAATTTTCATGTAAAACTCCCTTTACTTGGTTACTGGAGTTGCCTGAGTCGAGATCTCCCCCTTTCTTTTCACCTTCACGTTTTTCAGTGTGGACTTGCCCATAAGCATCAACCCAAGTGTAAAATCCTCCTCCAGCATTATTTGAGGTAGCACAGGCAAACAAAAACAGAATAGAAGCGTAAGTTAAAAATTTCATTTAAAATTTCGTTCTGAAGGTAATACCTGCAGCAGCAACTGACAAATAAGTTTTCACATCCAGCCCCGGATATGGATTAGCCGCTACACACGTTAAGCAATCTGTATTTAGTGAGCCGCTTGGATCTGAGGCTAATATTTCCTCTTCACTTTTCATAAATGAAAGCGATACATCTACTACGGTATCAAGATCCCATTGATAACCAAAACCAACAGCATAAATATTAGCTTCACCAAAAGGTGCCATCACATTCCGTTGTCCATCTGGGATCGAAGATGATCTCGGCTCATACCCTAAGCGGGCTTTCAATCTTGAGCTCAACTGATATTCCAGTCCAAACCCAAAGTTCCAGTGGCTTTTATAGTCAAGGCGCTGCTCCAGTGAGGTAGCTGTCACTTCTGTAGGAGCGAGTATTTTAGCCGCGTTCAAAAAATCTAACTGGCGATCGAACTCAAATTTGAAACTCTCCCACTCATCGTAATCGGTCCAACCTGCATCCACGTTAAACTGTAGTTTATCCATAAAACGGAATTTAAAACCTGTTTGAAAATGCTGAGGGTAAGTAAATTCAGTAGCCACATAACCAGTTTCTTTACTTACCCCTGTTGGCAGCTGAAACATAGCGCCTACAATAGCACCAAAAATTGACCCCCTAAATCCACTGAAAAAACCCGAAAAGTCCCTAGAATAATCAAACTCAAATTCACCGGTTAGCTCATCTTTGGCCTCACTTTGATAGCTCGCGCCCCATGCAAACCAGTCGTTAGGCTCCCACAACACCCCCATATGGTATGTAAAGGACATGCTCTTTTCTAGTTGCATAGATAGATTTCCTATATCCCTGTATGGCCCAATTCTGCCGCCACACATTGAAATAAAGGGCACCAACGGATCACTTCCGCCCCCTCCTTCTTCACAACCAAATGCCTCTTGAACCATCTCCCCTGCCGCCATCAGTATATTTACTGCACGAACATCTTGAGAAATAGCAAAAGCCTGATGGGAAAGCAGCACACCAAAACCTACAGAGAATTCATCATTCACCTTATACCCAAAGGAAGGCGATAAATAAGTTAGGCGTTGCATGCCCACTTGTTTGCCTTGATAGCGACCAGGGTCATCATCTTCTTTTACCAAAACACCCGCCATAGCCATATAAGACATCGTCGCAAAGGTGAATTTAGAGCCTGGGGGGTTTACTGAAATGCCGCCCCCTGGAAGTGTCGCTACTGGTAAATGAAGTGGCACGATTCCAATTTTTGGCGCGTACAAGCCAGGAGCTGCTTCACCTTCCTGGCCAACGACAGGGTCATCTCGAAAGTCTAATAAGCCTGGATCGACCTCATTGCCATTTTCATCAGTTGCATATCCATCTGGTAGTGAATACTCAGCACCAGTTTGCAAGATAACATTGAATAAGGTGACACTTAACTGGCGACCTTCTAATTTGGTCAAACCCGCAGGGTTATAATGAATTGACGCTAAACCAGGAGGGTCAGCCGTTACAGCATTACCCAAGGACAACGCTTTCGGGTCAATCAAGAGGGACTGAGCCATTTGCGCAAACACATTAGAGGCGTAGAAAAAACAAAACAATATTAAGGTTAACTTCTTCATCCTTAAAATACCTATCTAGAAGAAGCTGGTGCAAATTTGGATTTCAAACCGTTCATATTAATCGGCATTGAAAGAGACAACAGGATATCGGGGGCGTCCTCGGTCATGCCAAATCCCACACCTACATTCGTAATGGTTTTAGGTGACACACGCACACCCAAACTAAAGTTCAACACCCCAGACATACTTGAAGAGGACTCCCCTTCCGCTCCTGAGCGGAAGACATATTTAGCTTTATCCGTGTAAGAGCCTTGGAATGACATGGTGAGTGACACATCATAAGATAATGAATAAGCGAAGCCGCCTGAAAAAGCAACAGAAACACCGGGCCGTACCTCATCCAATACCTGCCCTCCATTCACTTGATTAATCCCAGTTTCTGGAATCGCGTAACTAACACTACTGGAGCCAAACAACATAACTGGATCGACCACTTTATTTACGGACATCCCGCCAGATAGCGTGTAATAACCACTCCCTGTTGGTAATCGTTTATCTGATATTGTCTCGAATGGGCTATCACCGGTTTTTGTTTTAAAGGACCCCGTTACTGTGCGACTTAATTCACCAGGAATGTAAGCATAAGGCTGCCACCGGGCATTTATCGTTACATCACCAAGACCAGCACTGCTATTTGAATCTGTCGTATCGTATTTGCTAGCTAAGGGAATGCTAAGGCCAATTGTAAGGTTATCAAGGTAACCGAAGTCAAAAGAAAAATTATTGGTTAAATTGTGCGTAGCTGAAGCATTTACATCAAAGGCCCTTATGGTGCTATTGGCCACCTCAATATCTATACGCTGATCTGCCATATAACTGTAACTCAAACTATAGTTCATGGAAGTTTGTCCCTTTTTCATAAGGGAGTAGTTGTTTTCAGTGGCTTCAAACACTTCTTCTAGGCTTTTTTCCTGCGTTACATCCTCATCACTTTTTGTTAGCGCTTCACGAGCATCAGACACGTCAGCGCTCGCAGTTAAGCTGTACAAACAAAAGTAAGCCGTAAAAATCAATAACAAACGCATGCAGCAAATCCCTTTTTATAATTATTTTCTTCTGTATCTAATTTGTTTAGTAACGATGGTTGGCGCACTTATCGTATTCGCCAAGTTAGGGTCGTATCCTGGATCGCCCAACTTAATAATCACATCATCTTCTGGATCTAACGGGTCATCACCTTCAGTCCAGTAAGCATTGTTCTTGTTTCTCGCTATTCCATTGTAAAATTCAGCAGGCAAATTCATGTGGTCGACTGGAAAAACATCTTTAAAATCTCTGAAGGCTCTTTGCGTGAAGGTTCGCTCGTCAATGACGCGCAAATCTTCATCTCTTACTTCTAACCCGCCAACGGGTTTATGCCCATTTGGAAACACAATAAATAAAACATTCCTATCCCATATTTCCATAAACCGAGACAAGGTAAAACTGATATTCCCTAAAGCAGGGTCCGCCACATATACATGATTATCCTTAACCGCTCTCACCACGATAAAATGTTTAAACCCAGCATATTCAATAGGTGCAATTGCCGGGTGATCAAGCTTTATCAAGTCCTCTTTAGCCGCCCTAAAACCACCCGATGGATGCCCTAGAGCCGTTACCAAGCGTTTCATATCTAGCAATGAAAAACCGCGACGAGCAACTATCTTTTCAGTATCCCCAAACTGTAAGAGCCCTTCCATAACTTGGCGCTCCTGGAAATTTCGACCCAGGTAAAAATCCAATAATGTGGTAAGGGCTGCAGATCCGCAGCTATAGTCATAAGCTTGGCGTACAACGTTGTTGTACTTATACTCAGTCAGTGGTTCGATAGTCTCAAAATGAGTTATGGAGTGATCGCCAAAGCCAGTTTCAAAATAAACCACACCCTTGGGTTGAGGCTCTATTTCAACAACTGCAGTAATTAGGTTGTAACCTATCAAGGACGCTAACAGTAAGACCAACATTAAATCGCCAATTAACTTTGTTATTTTTATTTTTTCCGCTATACAAACGGTTACTCATTGTTACATCTAATGGCGGTTCTCGCCAAGCACAAATGCAATGCCTACTGCTATCTGAAAGCATATTTAGCTAATTTTATAAATCTCAAACCAAACCCAGAACTTCAGTGCTAATAAATAGCCTGATTTTTAAACAGTACAAACACTTATCAGAACTACACTATCACCGCCACACCAGTTAAAATACACGACTGACCCTAGGTGTATTATGAAACTCGAAATAACCAACCTCCCTTACCTAAGAAACACCTCAACCCTACTAGAAAGACTTCAAGTTAAAGGCGGGTTAGTTGCGCTTGAAAGTTCATCCCTAAACCATGAGAACGGCAGGTGGAGCATTATCAGTGCAGCTCCAGTTAGCGAGTTAACCTATTTTTGCAACACCCAAATAGAAGAAATTCAAATTCAAATTGAACGGCTCTTGCGCACTCTCCCAAATTCAAATGAAGACCTGCCATTCATAGGGGGCATTATTGGGCATGCTAGCTATGACTTAGGATTGGTAGATAACCCAAGCATTCAAGGTGGCCAGCCGGATATCCCTAGGCTACTTGCTGGACTATATAGTTGGGCATTTCTCATAGATCACTTAGAACAAAAAACTATCTTAGTTTATTGGACAGAAATATCAGAAACACCACAAAGTGAACTGGAAGAAATATTTAGGAACAGCCTACAAAATGAAGAGCAGCGGGATAGTTTTGAACTAACCAGTGATTTTCAAGCCAACTGGGAGCCTTCCACCTATAAAGAAAAGATTGAAAGCATTCACAACTACATCAAGGCAGGAGACTCTTACCAAGTAAACTTGGCTCAATCATTTACAGGGCAATATAAAGGCAACCCCCTAATTGCCTATGAAAAGCTAAAGCAGTTTGCCGAAATTCCTTTCGCCTGTTTTTTTGAGCATACCAACTTTAGTTTTGCTAGCGCCTCTCCAGAACTATTCTTGAGCTGTACTAGTAAAGAAATAGTAACAAAGCCCATCAAAGGAACCCTACCAAGAGATCCCGACCCAATAAAAGACAATCAAAATAAGATAGCGCTTAAAAATAGCGAGAAAGATAGAGCAGAAAATCTAATGATTGTTGACTTATTGCGCAATGACTTGAGCAAAAATGCATATAACGTCAAAACACCTGCTTTATTCGATGTCGAATCTTTTACTACGGTTCACCACTTGGTAAGTACGGTCACAGCAACACTCAACCCAGGCACAAGCCCCCTCAAACTTTTTTTTGACGCATTCCCAGGAGGCTCAATTACCGGCGCCCCAAAAAAGAGATCCATGGAGATAATTAGCGAATTAGAAGATAAACAAAGAAGCTTTTATTGCGGCAGCTCTTTCTATCAATCGACAAATGGAAATTTCAATTCCAATATTCTAATTAGAAGCTTTTTGTTTCACGAAGGAGAAGTAACATGCTGGGCGGGCGGAGGCATTGTAGATGACTCAGAATGGCAGTCCGAATACCAAGAGAGCCTGGATAAAGTATCCAAGCTCATAACGTGCATTAGCAATTAACTAAATGAAAGCTCTCTATTACTGGCCTTTAGAAACTCTCGCTTAAGGTCGTCATATTCATGAACCGCTGGAAATTGGGGGAATTCCTCAATGACATTTTTAGGTGACTTAAACAATATACCAGCCTCTGCTTCAGAGAGCATGGTTGTATCATTATATGAGTCACCTGCAGCTATACAGCGATAATTCAAACTATGGAAAGCTTTTATAGATTGACGTTTTGGATCAACCTGCCTTAATTTATAGTCTGTAATGAAGCCCTCTTCACTTACCTCTAGCTTGTGGCATAACAACGTAGGAAATCCTAACTGCCTCATTAGCGGTTGCGCGAACTCATAAAACGTATCAGACAGAATAACCACTTGGAAACGCTCTCGCAGCCAATCTACAAACTCTATCGCACCATCAAGTGGAGATAAGGTCGCAATGACCTCTTGGATATCATCCAGCTTTAATCCATTCTCTTTTAAAATTCTTAGGCGCTGCTTCATTAGGACATTGTAGTCAGGAACATCACGCGTAGTCGCCTTTAGCTCCTCAATGCCAGTTTTATTGGCAAACTCAATCCAAATCTCAGGAATCAACACCCCTTCCAAATCAAGACAAGCTAACTCCATTTTAAACCCCTTCGCGTAAAAAAGGCGCTACTCTATCCCTAATACCCTGGCGCTTCAATATCCCAACTTTAAATCTTTATAAGTAATAGTTATTAACTTATTCATATTTATTATTTTTTGGTTAAATTAGTTCTGTTATTGTCTCCTTAAAATCAAACAAAGGTTACGACATGCTTATCAATTCAGATGAGATATCTGCAATTAATGAAGAGTTGGCTAACAAACAGCCTAAACAAATAATTAAATACGCACTGGAAAAATTTGACAATATAGCAATATCCTTTAGTGGCGCAGAGGACGTTGTACTCATTGACCTCGCCCTAAAAGCAAACAAAGACATTCAGGTATTTAGCCTAGATACCGGACGACTCCATCCAGAAACTTATAGTTTCATCGAAACAGTCCGCAAGCATTACGGGATTGACATTGAACTTCTCAGCCCAAATTCTGATCAATTAGAATTATTTGTAAAAGAAAAAGGGTTGTTTAGCTTTTTTGAGGATGGGCATAATGAATGCTGTGGCATTCGAAAAATAGCGCCGTTAAAGCGTAAACTGGCCACCACACAAGCTTGGATCACCGGCCAGAGAAAAGACCAGAGCCCCGGTACTCGCCAGTCAATACCTATATTTCAACAGGATACGGGGTTTAAGGGGATAGATGATCAACTATTTAAGTTTAATCCACTAGCCAATTGGAGCTCTGAAGACGTCTGGAACTACATTAAAATGTTTGATGTACCATTTAATCCACTACATCAGAATGGCTTTGTTAGCATAGGCTGCCAACCTTGTACTCGCCCTGTCCTTCCAAATCAACATGAAAGAGAAGGGCGCTGGTGGTGGGAAAATGAAGGAGGCAAAGAATGCGGCCTTCATGCAGGCAATTTAATATCTAAAGGGTAATTTACATGCAACTGCCCAGCTTAACGCCTGGGCAGCTCTATCGCGCCAAATTTCTCTTCTAACTCCGCCTTACTATGGCACTGAGCCGCACCATCTATGGAGGATTTATCTAGATGAGGCGCAAAGCGGGCAACAAAATCATACATAAAGCCCCTTAAAAAGGTGCCCTTCCTAAATCCTATTTTAGTTACGCTATCTTTGAACAGGTGTTCTGCATTAATGGCAACAAGATCACTATCTTTTTCCTCATCAATAGACATAGTAGCCACAATCCCCACGCCTAGCCCAAGCCTTACATAAGTCTTAATGACATCCGCATCTGCGGCTGTAAAAACCACCTTAGGTGTGAGCCCCTTGTTCTTAAATGCCTCATCTAATTTTGAGCGCCCGGTAAACCCAAACACATAAGTAACCAATGGGAAAGTAGCCACCTCTTCTAGAGTTGGCTGGGCTCGCTGCGCTAAAGGATGGCTTTTGGGAACCAAAATACTTCTATTCCATCGATAACAAGGCATCATGATTAGATCGTTATAATGATCCATAGCTTCGGTAGCAATGGCAAAATCCACTGTGCCATCTGCAGCCATTTCAGCTATTTGCTGCGGTGTTCCTTGGTGCATATGAAGAGAAACATCTGGATATTGTTTAATGAAGTCCTGAATAATTCTAGGTAAAGCATACCGCGCCTGAGTATGGGTTGTTGCAATTGACAGGCTACCTTTATTTTCATTGCTAAATTCTTGAGCTACTTGTTTGATGCTCTCGACCTTCCGCAAAATCTCCCCCGATACTTTAAGTATCGCCTCACCAGCAGGAGTTACACGAGTTAGATGCTTGCCACTTCGAGCAAATATCTCCACCCCAAGCTCGTCCTCAAACAAACGAATTTGCTTACTGATTCCAGGTTGCGACGTATAAAGCACCTGCGCTGTTGCAGATACATTAAGATCGTGATGCGCTACTTCCCAAATATAGCGCAGTTGTTGTAGCTTCATATGCCCTCCAGGCCAATCTCATCTTCCAACCTAACAAAAGGTTATAAAAATAGAAGTAAATATTCTTTTCCAGAATAGAAGGAAATGGCTACATTTACCATCTATCTCTTAGATCACATTTAATAAGCTTAGACTATATCCATGGAATTTCTGTTATATGTAATGGCTGGCGCTCTCGTCGGACTGATTGTTGGACTAACTGGCATTGGCGGCGGCTCATTAATGACCCCTCTTCTGCTCATGTTTGGTATCCCACCTCACATAGCTGTAGGTACTGACCTGCTTTATGCCTCTATCACCAAGGCTAGTGGAGTTGTGGCTCACTACAAACAAAATAATATACGCTGGGCCATTACAGGCCTGCTCGCGTTAGGCAGCATTCCTAGTGCCATCATCACGGGGTTTATACTTCAGTCTCACTTCACAGATTACAATCAATATACAGGCGTTATAACCACCTGCCTTGGTGTGATGCTAATCCTAACTGCAACCCTACTAATATTCAGAAAAAAACTACAACTGTTCGCCAAGCATCAGTCCGACCTGAAGCAGAAAAGCTGGCTACAAAAAAACAAGGCAGCACTTACGGTTACAATGGGAGTACTTCTTGGGGTTTTGGTGACACTTTCCTCCGTTGGGGCTGGGGCCATTGGTACAGCGATACTTATCGTACTCTACCCACACATGCGATCAATAAATGTAATCGGAACAGACATCGCCCACGCCGTACCGCTTACCCTTATTGGCGGGCTTGTCCATTTATCACTAGGAAATGTAGATTATTCCCTGCTAGGTGCCTTGTTAGTTGGATCAATTCCAGCCATACACCTGGGCAGTAAGTTGGGAACACATCTGCCTGAGCATATCTTACGTGCCGCATTGGCCAGCCTACTAATGGCTTTAGGGCTAAAGTATATAATTTTCTAATAGGCCTCTTAACTACGCTCAAGCTCAGATAAGTTCATCATAGGCAGTATATATATAGGTACCAGCGAGTCCTTTATAACTTTAATCACGATACTGCCCACTACCTTCGCCCCAAACCCCTGCTGCCCATGAGCTGCTAGGACAATTAAATCACTCCCCCTTAACCCAGCTTGCTCCGCAATTAATAGTGCGGGCTCCCCCACTTCGACCAACACATCTTCCAAATTAATCATACCTAGGTATTCGGCATACTCAGACTTAAGCGTATCAATTACCTGCAGACGAATTTTACTAATTATTTCAGCCAAGCCCTCACTTCTCAGGTACGCCTTTTCTTTTTCCGGCATATAACTGTCGATTACCGACTCAGCAAACACCCCCATCGGCTCAATTACATGCAGGATATCAACACTGGCACCCGTACTCTGAGCAAGATCTGCTACCTGCCTCATCAAATATGGCCCGTACATACCTAAATCTGTCGCATACAAAATTCGATTAATCATGGCTGCATTTTCCTGCCAATTTCATCCTTAAGCATAGCAGCTTGAATTTTCTGTCTATACTTTGATCAAGATAAACAAGGAGATAAAAATGCCAGACAAAATGTTAAGCCTAGGTGAGGCCTGTTCAATACTAAATGTTAGTGAAGTGACGGTTAAGCGCTGGGCCAGAGAGCACCTATTAAAGAGCGTAAAAAACGGTAAAGAGATCTTATTTCCAGAACAAGACGTTTTAAAATATAAGGAAATAAACGACAGGCTGAGCAAATAACCAACAGGGCTTGCCTAATACTGCGAGCCTAAGCTGTAATTTTTCATTTTCTTGCGCATTTACTCGAATAAATCCCTTCAGTACCCCCTTTAAGTGCACTATGATTACACCTTAATAAAAATCAGTCTTCCGTCTCGGAATATAAGTACAATGACAAACAAACGCCTTGAAGATTTAAATATAGAAAACAACGCACCTTTAATCACTCCTGAGCAATTAAAGTCGCAACTACCGGTAGATGAAACGGCACAGAAATCTGTCGAAGATGGCCGCGCTGCTATTCGCAATATTCTTGATCGCAAAGATCATAGGCTATTCGTAGTAATTGGCCCCTGCTCCATTCATGATGTTAAAGCAGCCAAAGAATACGCTGAGCGCCTGAAAGAGCTTAGTGCCAAGGTTGACGACACTATCCTATTGGTTATGCGTGTTTACTTTGAAAAGCCGCGCACAACTGTTGGCTGGAAAGGCTTAATAAACGACCCTTATTTAAATGACACCTTCAAAATTGAAGATGGCCTCACCATTTCACGTAAATTACTAATTGATTTGGCTAAAACTGGACTACCGCTTTCAACTGAAGCGCTCGACCCTATTTCCCCTCAATACTTACAAGACCTAATTAGCTGGTCAGCAATTGGCGCTCGCACCACCGAAAGCCAAACCCACAGAGAAATGGCTAGCGGCCTTTCGTCCGCCGTAGGCTTCAAGAATGGAACCGATGGTAATTTAACTGTCGCAATCAATGCACTTCAATCAGTAGCCAGTAGCCACCGTTTTCTAGGCATAAATGGAGACGGCCAGGTTTCAGTTGTTCAAACCAAAGGAAACTCAAACGGCCATATAGTGTTACGTGGCGGCGGCGGCAAACCAAATTACGACTCAGTAAGTATTGCTTTGTGTGAGCAGGAAATCGAAAAAGCGGGTATCGCCAGCAACATCATGATCGATTGCAGTCACGCCAATTCCAACAAAAACCCTGCTTTACAGCCTTTGGTTATGGATAACGCTACCAATCAAATCCTAGAAGGCAACACCTCCATCATTGGGTTAATGGTCGAATCTCACCTAGAATTTGGAAGCCAAAGCATTCCAGCTAATCTTGATGATTTGGTTTATGGCCAATCTGTTACCGATGGCTGCATTTCATGGCAGCAAACAGAAGAGGCTATCCTAAAAATGCATGAGAAATTAAAAAACATCCTGCCAAAACGCTAGTAAATTAACGGGGTTGCTACGCAACCTCGATAATTTTTGTGATAAAATCCGCTATTTCCAAATCGAGTATTTCAAATGAATCGCCCTCAAGTCGGCATAATAATGGGATCCACTTCAGACTGGCCCACCATGGAAAAAGCCGAAGAGATGCTAATTAAACTCGGCGTAAACTATGAAGTAAAAGTAGTATCAGCTCATCGCACCCCAGACCTACTTTTCGAATATGCTGAAACTGCTGCCGATCGCGGCATTCAAATAATTATTGCCGGAGCTGGAGGCGCAGCTCACCTTCCTGGTATGGTCGCAGCTAAAACCCACCTCCCAGTACTAGGCGTGCCTGTAAAAAGCAAAGCCCTAAACGGCATTGATTCCTTACTTTCAATTGCACAAATGCCTGCTGGCATAGCAGTGGGGACTCTAGCCATAGGTCCAGCCGGCGCGGCCAACGCGGGTATTCTGGCAGCGCAAATAATTGCCCTTCAGAATGACAATGTACGTGCAAAACTTATTGATTTTCGATCCAAGCAAACCGAAAAAGTCCTATCAATTCCAGATCCGCGAGAGCTATAAATGACCTTTAAACGAGTAGGGGTTATTGGATCTGGACAGCTTGGCCGCATGATGGCTTTAGCAGGCACCCCCTTAGATGTAGAGTTTGTTTTTTTTGATGAGGCAACCACCTCCCCTAGTTGCAACTTAGGGTTAAACATTAAACCAAGTGAAAATAGCGCTCTAGAGCAGTTCATTAATTCTGTAGATGTTGTTACCTACGAAAGTGAAAATACCGACTTGGACCTTGTTCGCAAAATAAACCAAATAAAACCCGTCTTTCCTAGTGAGACCTCACTTAGAAAGAGCCAGCACCGGTTAGTGGAGAAACACACATTTAAAGACCTTGGAATAAGCACCGCTAACTTCTTACGTGTGACCAGTAAGGATGAGCTAATTCAAGCAACAAAATCATTGGGCCTCCCTATTGTTCTAAAAACTACAACTATGGGCTATGACGGCAAGGGCCAGGCAGTTGTCAAAACTGAAAATGATATCGATCAGGCTTGGAGTGAATTGGCAGGAAATGAACTAATAGCAGAGTCCTTTGTAGATTTTAGTCGTGAACTTTCTATTATTGCTGTTCGTAGCATCAATGGAGAAACCAAGATTTACCCCATTGCCGAAAATGAGCACAGCAATGGAATATTAAGAGTCTCCCGAGTCCCTGCCAAAGACCTTAATATCAAAAAACAAAAGCAGGCTGAAGAATTCATCACCACCATGCTGACACACCTTAAGCACGTTGGCGTACTCACTCTTGAATTATTTGATTGTGAAGATGGCCTAGTGGTTAACGAAATGGCCCCAAGAGTCCATAACTCAGGACACTGGAGCATGGAAGGAAGCCATTGCGGGCAATTTGAAAACCACATTAGGGCCATCTGTGACATGCCCTTAGGCAGCACCGACGCAAGACAGGAAGCCATCGCCATGATTAATATTATCGGCTTAAGCGGAGATAGGGATAGCGTATTGAGATTACCCAATGCTCACCTACATCTATATGGTAAAACAGAGCGCCTTAATAGGAAGCTAGGCCATATCAATATTTTGGCCAATAGCGATTCAGAAATAAATAAAACCCTGGAAAAACTAGAAGCATTTATAAAAGAGTGCGGCTAAAACAATAAAAGCCCCTTTTGGGGCCTTTATTATTTTCAAATATACTGCAACCCTACATGTAGGCGTTATCTCCTTGAGTATGGTCGGTAACATCACGAACGCCCGCTAGCTGAGGCAGCTTAGCTAGAAGTGTTTTTTCTATACCCTCTTTTAAGGTCACATCAACAGCACTACAACCCTGACAGCCACCGCCAAACTCAAGAATGGCCAAATTATCTTCTGTTACCTCTACAAGCTTAACCTCACCACCATGCGAAGCCAGCCCAGGGTTAATTTCGTTATATAATATATAGGTGATCTGCTCTTCAATTGGGCTGTCATTGGTTACTTTGGGCATTTTTGCATTAGGTGCCTTTATTGTTAACTGGCCGCCCATTTTATCCTTAGCAAAATCAATTTTTGCATCTTCCATATACAAAATACTTTGTTTATCCAAATAAACACGTAGATCGTCTTGATCCATAATCTCGTCATTTTCATTTACTTCATCTGGACGACAATAGGCCAGACAAGTCTCAGCATAAGGTGTTCCAGGCTGAGTTATGAACACTCGAACAGACATGCCTGGTGAATTCTGTTTTGCCAGCAGACCCACTAAATAATCTTTAGCCGAATCAGTAATGATTAGCATGTAGCAACTCCAATAGATTTTGCGCAATTTTACTGATTTTTGTGAACAATTCCAATCCCTAGTTTATTACTCAAGTATTACTCATTGGGTAGTGATGAAGCATTAGGAGTAACCTTTTGTTAATACTTGCTTATTATATAAATTAATAAGCGTTATAAGAAATTAATCATTTTCTAGATATGCATCTTTTGCTATTGTGCGCGCAAAGTAAAATTAGCCCACAGCCATGCCTTGCCGTCGGCGATTGGAAGCGTATATGTATAAATATGATAGTTACGATCAACGCATCGTAGATGAGCGCGTAGCTCAATTTAAAGACCAAACAGAGCGTTATTTAGCGGGTGAGCTGAGCGAGGAGCAATTCCTGCCCCTTCGCCTTCAAAATGGCCTGTATGTCCAGCGCTATGCCCCGATGCTGCGAGTAGCGGTACCTTATGGGTTGATGTCTAGCGTTCAGCTAAGAAAACTAGCGCACATTGCTAGAACTTACGATAAGGGCTACGCACATATAACGACACGTACCAACGTACAATTTAATTGGCCAGAACTCCCTCAGGTTCCTGATATTTTAGCTGAGCTTGCTAGCGTGCAGATGCACGCTATCCAAACTAGTGGTAACTGCATTCGTAACACCACTACTGACCAATTCGCTGGCGTGGTTCCTGACGAATTACTTGATCCGCGCCCATATTGCGAAATTATTCGCCAATGGTCGACCTTTCACCCTGAATTTGCCTTTCTTCCTCGCAAGTTCAAGATTGCAGTTAATAGCCATCTTAAGGATGACCGTGCGGCCACCCTTCTTCATGATATCGGCCTTAAAATCGTGCTAAATGAAGCTGGCGAAATTGGCTTTCAAGTGTATGTTGGCGGCGGCCTAGGTCGAACCCCTATTGTCGCTACGCTAGTGAAAAATTTCCTTGAGGAAAAAGACTTACTAACTTATCTAGATGCCGTATTACGCGTTTACAACCTAAATGGTCGCCGCGACAACAAATACAAAGCACGTATAAAGATATTGGTTAAAGCCCTAGGCGTAGAAAGCTTTGCTAAATTGGTTGACGACGAATGGCAACACCTTAAGGGCGGTCCTGGCACACTCACCCAGGAAGAACTTAATAGAATTAAAGATCATTTCACCGCAGCTGATTATGAAACACTGGATAACGATGCCAATCTTCAGCAGCAGCTAAGTGAAAACAAAGCATTTTCAAACTGGTACAACAGAAACGTAAATCAGCATAAAGTACCTGGCTACGCCATCACCACCCTTACTCTTAAAAAATTGGGCACTCCACCAGGGGATATCACAGACAAGCAACTTGATCTTGCTGCTGATCTTGCCGATCGCTATAGCTTCTCCGAAATCCGAAGCACTCACGAGCAAAACTTGGTATTGGCTGATGTTAAGCAATCTGAGCTATTTAACTTATGGCAGGAAGCCAAAGCTGCAGGCTTTGCAACTCCAAACCTTGGCCTATTAACCGACATGATTTGCTGTCCAGGCGGCGATTTCTGCGCACTTGCTAACGCAAAATCTATTCCAGTAGCCGAAGACCTACAAGAGAGATTCGATAACCTAGACTACCTACACGACCTAGGTGAAATCGATTTAAACATCTCTGGCTGTATGAATGCGTGCGGCCACCATCACATTGGCCACATCGGCATACTTGGCGTAGATAAAAAAGGAGCTGAATTTTATCAGGTATCTCTGGGCGGTCACTCTGGCCCAGAAGCCAGCATTGGCAAAATACTCGGCCCTTCATTTGCACGTGCAGATATGACCAATATTATCGAAACAATATTATCTGTGTATGTTGAACTAAGAATAGAAGGCGAGCGCTTCATTGATACCTACAGACGTGTAGGCCAGACCCCATTTAAGGAGCGTGCATATGCAAAAGCTAATTAATCAAAGCTCCATCCTTGAAGACAACTGGACTTTTTTTGAAAAGCCAGAGCAGCCTATCGCTGCAGGGAACATTATAATCCCTGCCAGCCAATGGCTTGAAAATAAGGCTTCCCTAGCAGGTAGAACAGATATTGGTATCTGGCTTGATAGCGATGTTGAAATTGACCTATACATCAAAGAAATTGCCAATCTTCCTTTGATTGCTATTAATTTCCCAGCATTTGCTAATGGCCGCGGCTACAGCTTAGCCCGTCTAATAAAAGAACGTACCGAATTCAAAGGTGAATTAAGAGCCATTGGTGACGTGCTCTTAGATCAGTTGTTTTTTATGAAACGTTGCGGTTTTGACGCCTTTTTACTTAAAGAAGGCCTGTCAGCCGAAAAGGCGCTTAAATACCTTGAAACATTCTCAGACCCGTACCAACTAGCCTACGACAGGCCTAACCCTCTTTTCCGCCGCAAAGGCTGATTAGAGCAAACAAAGCAAAGGCTGATAGAGAATTAAATATTCTATATCAGCCTTTGCTTTGCCTAGCGTGCCATCCCCTATAAGACACTCCAGAACTAGCTTATCAACCACATAAGTGTCAGCAGCCCTACTATTTCACCCCAATACTCTAAAGCAAGTGCAATTACAGCTCTCCCCTTCTATCGCTTTCTGTTAAAATGCACGAAAAATCCCCACTAGGTGCTAGGCTTGTTTACTGAATTTAATCTCCATCCTCAACTTATGAAAGCCATCGAGACCCTAGGTTTTTCAGATCCCACTCCTATCCAAAAGCAGGCCATTCCTATTGGCATGACGGATGGTGACATCATGGCATGCGCTCAAACGGGGTCTGGTAAAACCGCAGCGTTCCTACTACCCACATTAAATAAACTACTAACAAATAAAGCTCCTGATACCGGCACTAGGGTTCTTATTCTCGCCCCAACCAGGGAACTAGCACGCCAACTTTTTAAGCATTGCGAAGCACTAGCAAAATATACTGATATTGGCGCAGGGTTAATTACCGGCGGAGACTCATTTAAGTTTCAAGCTGCCACCTTTAGAAAAAACCCTGAAATAATCATCGCTACCCCAGGAAGACTAATTGATCATTTGGGGCGTAAACCCCAGCTAATGAGAGACGTTAAAACCCTAATACTCGACGAAGCTGACCGTATGTTAGATATGGGTTTCTCAGAGGACGTCATTGATATTGCGGGCGCCTGTAGCGAAGAACGACAGACTCTTTTATTTTCGGCTACCATGAATCAAAAAGGCATTCGTCACGTTATCAAGCAGGTCTTAACAGAGCCTACTGTTATCTCGGTAGATGAAATTAAAGACAAGCACGATAACATTAAACAGCAAATGCTACTGGCTGACGACGACCAACACAAAGACCGCTTAATGACCTGGGTATTAGCAAATGAGACCTACCGTCAGTGCATTATATTTTGCAACACCAAAGTAAAAACCGATGAGCTTTACCACTTCTTGCGTTATCACAAGCACAAAGTAGGCGTACTTCATGGAGATATGACGCAAGACGAGCGTAATCACATAATGAGCCGCATGCAGCAAGGCCACGTAAGTGTATTGGTCGCAACGGATGTTGCATCTCGAGGCCTAGACGTTAAGAACATAGACATAGTGATTAACTACGACCTTCCGCGAAGTGGTGACGACTACGTGCATAGAATAGGAAGAACAGGTAGGGCCGGTGAACAAGGTTTGGCAATATCTCTGGTTGATCACTCTGAATGGAATCTTAAGGCAACAATAGAACGCTATTTAAATACCGAACTAGAAGTTCGAAAAATTAAAGCCTTAATAGGTAAGTATAAAGGCCCTAAAAAGCTAAAATCTAATGGCAAGCCAGTAGGCAAGAAGAAAAAAGACACTAAAAAAGCGCCAAACAAAAAGATCGATCCCAAAAAAGCCGCGCCAAAGAAAGTAAATAAGGGCAAACGCTCGCCTGCAGCACCAAGATTTGGTGACGGCAGCGCCCCTTTCAAGCCAAAGGCAAAATAATCCAATAGGGCCTTTGCTGCAGTAGCAAAGGCCTTAGGCCACCTCTGAAAACAATAGAGCGCCGAATATTAACGTCGGGCTTTACTATCAATCCATTTTACAGCAGTCTACTTTTTAGCATTAGGAGCACTGAATGGATCACAGCTTATTTTTTTCTTTTTTTATTATATTTACAGGCGCTGCCATACTTGCCACCTTCTCTCTTTACACCCGTCAACCCATTATTATCGCCTATGTTGCACTTGGGTTAATCTCAGGGCCGTCTGGGCTAAAACTTGTTAATGACCCAGAACTACTAAGCGAAATATCACATATAGGCATTATCTTCTTACTATTTTTGCTAGGCCTAGACATGCAGCCTAGCAGCCTAATCCACGTCCTAAAAAAAGCCAGCTGGGTGGCAATTATAAGCTCCTTTATATTTTTTATGCTGGGCTACTTGGCTGGCCTAGCCTTCGGCTTTAATACCAACGAAAACCTGGTTATGGGAGCTGCACTCATGTTCTCGAGCACTATTATCGGCATAAAACTCCTCCCTACCACCGTCCTTCACCACAAACACATGGGCGAACTAATGATTGGGCTGCTCCTACTACAAGACATGCTGGCCATTATAGTTTTACTTGTCTTAGGCGGGGCCTCTAGCGAAAACCAAAGCTATTATTCTATGGGACTCACAGCATTAGCACTCCCAGCGCTTATTGCCTTTGCTTATGCCATGGTCAAATGGGTAATACTACCTCTACTAGAGAAATTTGATTTATTCCATGAATACATTTTCTTGATGGCTATAGGCTGGTGCCTAGGACTTGCTGAGCTAGCTGAATTCCTAGGACTTTCTAAAGAAATGGGGGCATTTATTGCGGGAATTACCCTGGCTACTCATCCAGTAGCGCAATTTATGACGGATAAACTCAAACCTATCAGGGATTTCTTTCTAGTTCTGTTTTTCTTCACACTGGGAGCTAGCTTCAAGGTCCACATATTGGCAGATATCTGGCTATACGCGCTCATATTAAGTGCCTTAGTTATCTCTATCAAGCCAATAACATTTAAAGCGTTACTCTCTCAACAATCCGAAAAGAGCGGCTTAGCATGGGACCTAGGTTTTAGACTTGGTCAAATTAGCGAGTTCTCCCTGCTAATTGCATACCTAGCACTGGCATCTAATTTAATTGGGGAGCAGGCTGCCCATGTAATACAGGCAACTGCGGTACTAACTTTTGTATTTTCCACTTACATCGTTATATTCAAATACCCAACACCTATATCCCCTTCAGACAAACTTAGAAGGGACTAGTAAGCTTCCAGCCTGCTAAATAAACGATCAATGCTTAAGAACAAAGCGACCCTTAGCTTGGCCAGCCAATATCAACTGAAGAGATTGAGTTAATAATTCAGGCTTTATTACTTGGCAATTTCCCAGCAATCCAGGTAAACACCATTCCGTTGCTATTGTATTCCACATAGTTTGCTTTTCAAATAATGGCAGCTCAACAGAATCTACACCCAGCAAATTAATCCCCCTTAATATAAAGGGCAGCACAGTGGTATTAAGAGCAATAGAGTCAACCAATCCACAGCAAGCAACAGAGCCGCCGTATTTAATACACTTAACCATAGTAGCCAAAACCTCCCCACCAGCGACATCAACAGCCGAACTATAAATGGGCTTTAGCATTGGCCGTGCTGGCTGATCCATAAAGTCTGTTAGAGCTACAATTTTGGACGCACCAATAGCATCAAAAAATGCTACATCGTCCACTTTAGATGTCAGAGCGTGGACCTCAAAGCCCAGCTTAGTAAGCAACATAGTAGCAATACTACCGACCCCTCCACTGGCGCCAGAAACCAATACTGGCCCCTGTTCTTTGGCTAGGCCATTTTGCAATAATTTTTTAACACATAACGCAGCTGTAAACCCTGCCGTTCCCCATGCCATACCCTCACTCAGGGATAGCTCTCGCGGAAGTTTAATGACCCATTCTTTTGGGACGGAGATTATTTCACCAAACCCACCAGGCGTATTCATGCCCAGGTCATAACCTATAACCAATACATCTTCACCTTCCTTAAGCGAAGCGTCATTAGAACTTAAAATCTTTCCCGCAGCGTCAATTCCTGGTGTATGAGGAAAGTTACGGGTTACACCTTTATTACCACTAAACGACAAGGCATCTTTGTAATTTAAAGAAGAGTATTCAACACGAACGAGCACATCACCGACAGGTAAATCACTTGAGCAAAGCGTCTTAAGCTCAGCCTCGTAGGACCCAGAGTCATTCTCATTTACAACAAGTGCGCGATAATCCATAACCCCCCCTACACAAACCATTTCTGAAATGACATCTTCTGCAGAGCACTCTCTATGCCACTACTTACGCCAGCCTGCGCAGCCATTCCTAGCTTTTCAAACACGGTTTTTTTCTTTTCACTGCTTAGCACATAAACATCAGCAGAGTTACAGCGAAGCTGAAGATATTCGTCGCTGGTTTTAAGTTCGTCTACAAGATTCACCTCAAGCGCTTTTTGTCCGTACCACACATCCCCATTAGCAACCTTTTCAACATCAACAACTGGGCGGCGCTCTCCTACAAACTGCTTGAACATCACATGTACGTCCGCAAGGTCTTCTCGGAACTTTTCCCGTGCTTTATCTGTGTTTTCGCCAAACACGGTCAAGGTGCGCTTATATTCGCCTGCAGTATGCACTTCAAAATCTATATCATTCTTCTTTAGAAGGCGGTTAAAATTTGGCAACTGAGCTATGACACCAATGGAACCAAGAATAGCAAATGGTGCTGCGACTATTTTGTCCGCAACAACGGCCATCATATAGCCTCCACTAGCTGCCACCTTATCCACGCAAACAGTCAAAGGTATGCCCGTTTTCTTAATACGCTCAAGCTGAGAGGCTGCAAAGCCGTACTGGTGCACCATGCCCCCACCACTTTCCACGTTCACCACAATTTCATCGATACCGTCACCTAGGCTCAGCAACGCTGTAATCTCATCCTTCATCTGTTCACTCTGAGAAGCCTTAATATCGCCATTGAAATTAATTACGTACACCTTTTCTAGGCTTTCGCTGGATGAAGCGTCCTTCCTGGCCTTCTTCTCGTCTTTTGATACCTGCTTTAACTGCTTTTTATCCATCACAGCTTCTTGCAAATGCTTTTTTAGAGCATCATATTTCTTATTTAAATGCGTGATCTTAATTTTACTAGGCTTTGATTTCTGACCTGCACTGGCGATTAAACCCACTATTAAAGCAACTACCACTAGAAAGGTTACTGACTTAGCTAAAAACAAACCATATTCTGTTAAAAATTCCACATCAATTCCTCATAAATTAGTTGTCCGTAGTGTACATCCTGAAAAACAGTTAACCTAGTACAGATACATCTGGATTGGCTCAAAGTATCCTACGAAATGGCATTTTCAAACAATCGTTTGATTTTCTATTGACACCTCAGTAATGCTTCCTTAATCTGCTACTTCTGGTTTACCAGAATTAACGGCTTGTACGTTTTTTGTACTTGATTTTAAAGCCCACTAACTTTTTATAAGAAGGACAGCGATATGACTTCAGTTTCTGACATCATCGAACAAATGAAAGGCGCATTTAACGCTGAGGCAGCTGCAGGAATGGAAAATGTTTTCCAGTTCAGCATCGAAGACGGCGATGATTTCTACCTAGCAATCAGCAACAGCGAAGCTGAAATTGCCAATGGTTCTCACGATGACCCATCTGTAACTCTAATCATGAACAGCGAAACTCTTGTTGGTATCATGACTGGCGAAACCGATGGTATGCAAGCGTTCATGGCCGGCCAGCTTCGTGCTGAAGGCGATATGATGCTAGCAACTAAACTGGGCGAGCTTTTCCCTCAGTAATACGTTGCCAAAAAATAAAAAAGGGAGCTAATGCTCCCTTTTTTATTTCATTAAATTTACCAAACTACCACGCCTCCGAAGCCTCTTTGGCCTGACTGTTTAGAGGTATAGCTTTGAGCCCTTGGTCAGTTAAGCTAACCTGGAATATGGCTCCATTAATCATTGGCATATAAGCCGCCGAACCTTGGTTAGCCTGAATGATTTTCATCCACCCCTGCTTTACCAGCCACGGCCAAGTGTCAACTACCGGACTATCTACAAACCCATAAACTGATCGCTCCAACCCCTTCTCTTCCTCAAGCGACAAATAACGCCCACTTAATCGCTCAATTTTATAGGAAGGTAATTCACTGCCGAGTAACTCAAGAGTACGAATAAGCCGTACATCCAATTGCCACAAATCACCCTTCAAATTGTAAAGTTTTGCTCCGTTCTTGGCTGTAATAAACTCCACATCAAAATCTTGACTAGCATTCTTATTAAACTTAAGAGTAGCTAATACTTCACCCTCTTTTGATTTTGAATAACTAAAAAGATCGAGCGCAAAAACAGTTCCGCCAACAGCCATCACAAGTGCTAAGAAACCTAACATTCCCCGCAGCCACTTTAAAAACCACCCCGAGGCAAATAATGATTTCGTAGCGATCCAAAGAAGGCACACGCCCATAGCAATTAAAACAGATGCCAGTATTTGGATAGCCATTACAAAACCTTATAACCGAGCTGAGCCATACTACGCACAGCCCGCTCTAAAATATCATCATTAATCATGTCTGAATGGGACAGTCGCTCAGCATGGTACTCTATACTGGTTAAGGCATCAGCCAAGATTTCCAGCCTCGCCTCATCAACACTAGACTCGGAATTTAATACCTTGTCATTCAAGTAATTAATAGTTGCATCTATTACAGCTGATGCTTTTGTTTCACCTAAAAATATTAGCGCTCCGCGCACCCCGACTAAAGAAGTACTGATATTTACTAAGTGCAATTTATCGCCTGAAGTTACAAAAGAACTAATTGCTCGTTTGGCCATTCCCAAACCAGATTCAATTTCATCAAATAGAATAATTCGGGCCTCTATATAGTGCCCCGTCGCAATAATATTCTCACCACTATTTCTTGGCTGGCTCCTTCCGAAATGCGAGCTAGCCAACTCCACCTGCAGCATATCGTCGGCAATAATTGCTAAAGCATCAACTCTTTGCTGCTCTTCTAAATTAGCTAGAGCTATAACATTACTATTTTGTTCTTTTAAACGTTTTGACAGTGACTCCTCATCAACCACCTGTAAAACATCTGCCAGGCGGGAGAGTTTTTCACTTAGTCCCTTAAATCCTTCTTCGGTTAAGTTGTTTTTGGCGGCCGAATCTAGAGCCTCTTTAACCAGAGCTATCTCTTCATGAAAAGCTTTAGAAAGACTCTCATAGGCTCCTACGTCTGGACCTGAAAGTAAATTTCGCTCTACTTTTAAGTCTTTCTCTAAAATACCTTCTTGAATTTTATAACTGTCTTTTATCTCACCAACAATACCGTTAGATTCCACCGACAAGGAAATTAAATGCAGTAAATCTTTATGAAGTTCATTCGCAGGTTGAGCTGTAAAAACTACCAAGCCCTCTTTAATCATACTGCGCATGATTGAATCTATGCGTCCTAACAACACCCTCCTAGCCTGAGTTAACTCATATTCTTCATCAATAATGACGGCAACTGCAGCCTTACAGCTCCACCAAAATGGCCAGGGTATCCCTCCTCTAAAACCCAATTCCAATATAGACAAGGAACGTTGAATTAACTGCATTCCCGCTCTTAAGTCCGCATCCTTTAAAACCCGAAGCAAGCCAAGCTGATACATTAAACGTATGCGAGGCAGGTGTGGCAGGATGTCCAATGTTGATTTGCCGCGACTAGGAAGCTTAGGCCGTAGATTTACATTGAAAAAATGAGATTCGGAAAATACTTTATGACCGCCCGCCTTACGAACCAAATTAATAGCAGGGATTAATAAAATAGGACGATCCCTTTCGTGCTCTAAAAGTAATCCAATATAATGAGATAGGCTCATCAACGCCTTACTGAGGGCTTCCAGTTTAGTATCGAATTTAACAGTACCATCACCTATCAGGGACAGCATTTCAGCACTGAGAGCTTCCAGCCCTCCTAATTCTAATAACTTAAACGTTCCTCGAGCAAGATTAAGCTCATCAGCAAAAAGTTTAAGTTGAGATGGGTCCTGTTTTTCAGCGTATAGCGAAAAATAGCCCTCTGCTTTTTGCAGGGTAACCTCTAATTCCTTGCGTACCAAATTAATGGACATACTGATGTTTGAAGCCTGATTCATTCCAACCTATTAACCTATCGTAATATAATGATTTTATTTTTAGCTTTGGTTTTGAGTCTATTCTTAAATGAAAATGATTTCATTGACTAACTTCACAACAATTTACGCTACTTAGACCATAGAACTGAGTCTGATTTTTTTGCCAGCAAATCAAGCAATGCTTTATGCTCAGTATCTTCACTTTCAGTTACCCCCCAAGACACAAGGTTAGCCGAGACGCTTTGATCAACTAAAACTTTACTTCCTGCTTCCTGGTCATTTGACTGACCTTTAGCAGATAATTCAGCATCCAATATTAAATTAGTTTGACCACCCGTCATCAACAAATAGACATCGGCCAGTATCTCTGAATCTAGGAGGGCTCCGTGCAATTCACGATGACTATTATCAATTCCATATCGACGACACAAGGCATCTAGACTATTCCTTTGTCCCGGGTGCATTTTTCTAGCGAGCACTAGAGTATCCAAAACCGTGCAAATATCTGCTGTTTTGGGATAGCCATTTAGAGACCCAAATTCACGATCCATGAAGCCAACATCAAACGGGGCGTTATGGATAACCAGCTGTGCACCTGAAATGAATTCAATAAATTCATTGGCCACCTGTGAAAAAGAAGGCTTATCTAGCAAAAACTCATCACTGATTCCATGCACTTCCATGGCCTCTGGGTCCACCAACCGATGAGGGTTAACATATTGGTGATACTGACGCCCAGTGAATTTGCGATTAACAAGTTCTATGCACCCAATTTCAATTATGCGATGACTCTCGCCTATCCCAGTTGTTTCTGTATCCAGTACTATTTGACGCACTCGGCACCCTCTTTTATTAGATTATGAACACCTAGGTTGGCTAGCTGATCGGCTCTTTCATTGCCTAGGTGCCCGCTATGGCCTTTTATCCAATACCAAGACACTTCTTGGCTAGCAAGGGCACGATCAAGCCGCTGCCATAAGTCTTTATTTTTTACTGGTTGTTTGGCAGATGTTAGCCACTGGCGTTTCTTCCAGTTTACCATCCACTCCAGAACCCCTTTTCTTACATATTCAGAGTCAGTGGTTAGTTTAACCTTGCAGGGGCGATTCAATATTTCTAGACTTTTGATGGCCGCTAAAAGTTCCATCCGATTATTGGTAGTAGCCATTTCCCCGCCACATAACTCCTTTATGTCAGAACCATATTTCAACATAGCCCCCCAACCGCCAGGGCCAGGATTTCCCTTACAAGCTCCGTCAGTAAAAATTTCAACCATACAAGCCATCAATATCACTGCCACATACCTTCGAGTCAATATAGGAAGGCGATCTAATTAATATTACTACGAGCACCATTGGCCCGAGATACAGGTACAGGCAAGCCCCTACCTGTCAAAACGCGCCATTGTGGACGAACTGGAGTCCTTCCTGCAACCAGTTTACGAGCAACCAGAATATACACACCGCCAAACGGTGCCTTCATATAATTCAACATTGAATCTACTTTAAAGGACATGGCCGGGATGTACTTCAACGCTAGGGGAGGCAAAAACTGAGCGGACTCAACTTGCTCGATCCTAAAACCTAATAGCGCTAGCCAATCCATAATCCGCCTAGGTGCTAATTGCTTCCCACCAGACGGGAGAATTGTTCCAGGTAAAAACCGACTTATCCCAAGAGCACTCCAAGGGTTAAAGCCAACAACCACTATGTAGCCATTGGGCACAACCACTCGAGAGGCTTCCCGTAAACACTGATGAGGGTTGGGGCTATAGTCCAACACATGATGAATAACTACGCAGTCCAAGCTGTTCTCCCTGAAAGGGAGCTGTAAGTAATTCATTTGCAACTGCCCGTTAGGCTCGTCACCAGCAAAAAACTGGTGCCTCAGAGTTGTTTTCGTTACTACAGGCCTATTCATTGCGCTGTACTGCAATAAATAGTGTCCATGCAAGTCGGGCATACAGTCCGCTAATTTGTCTACTTCAACCTTGAAAAGTACTTCCCCAAAGGGGCTTTCAACCCAACTAGTGTCCATATTTCACTCGCTCAATTCCTATTTCACAAATCTCGACACACACTTACTAAGCTCTTCTTGACCCGCAGGCTTACGATTCTTACACTGCGCTCCCCAAAGCAATATCCCGGTGTTTTACATTGTTGTTTCGTATAAGTTTTTATTTCATGGCGATACTTTTTCTATCAGCCTGTATTCCAGTAAAACCACAACCTGCAATACCACCAATTGCGCTTGCCCCTACACTACTGCAAGAAAGCATGGACTCAGTACACCTGGACACTGACAAGCTCTCCTACTCAAAGCAAGCAGATCTCTGGCAGCGCATCAGGGATAATTTTAAACTCGGCACCCACCATAAGAATAGCCGTATCGATTCACAGCTCAATTGGTTTAAATCTCACCAAAGCTACCTAAGTAGGGTTTCCGAACGTTCCAAGCGTTATATGTTCTTCATTATGCAGCAAATCGAAGTTAGGGGAATCCCTGCCGAAATAGCATTACTGCCTATAGTTGAGAGTGCATTTGATCCATTTGCCTACAGTCACGGTCGCGCCTCTGGCGTATGGCAGTTCATACCCAGTACCGGTAACGCTTATGGACTTAAACAAGACTGGTGGTTTGATGGCCGACGAGACATCAGACGTTCCACTATGGCCGCACTCAAATTCTTAGAAGGCCTTTCAAGGGAGTTTAAAGGGGATTGGATGCTAGCTTTGGCAGCCTACAATTCTGGAGCAGGTACTGTCAGAAAAGCTATCAGGAAGAATAGAAAACTTGGCAAACCACTTGATTTTTGGTCTTTATCTCTACCAAAAGAAACCAAGGCCTATGTTCCCAAATTACTTGCTCTAGCGAAGCTTGTTGCCTCGCCTGAGAAATACTCAGTATTCTTTCCCCGTGTTGAGAACAAACCATATTTTGCAGTTATCGAAACCGGCAGCCAAATGGATCTGAGCCAAGCGGCCCAAATGGCTGACGTTAGTCTAGAAGAGATATATAAACTCAACCCTCAATACAATCAGTGGGCAACAAGCCCAAATGGCCCCCACGAGATATTGGTTCCCATTGAGAAACAAAATTTAATACGGAAAAATCTAAAAAAACTGCCCGCCAGTCAGCGAATTAAATGGCAACGTTATAGTGTGAAGTCTGGAGATTCACTTATATCCATAGCAAAGAAATTCCATACTACTCCAGAAGCATTAAAGCAGGTAAATCCTATCCAGGGCAGTCTAGTTCGTATCAGTGACAAGTTACTTATTCCCACTGCCTTCAACCATTTATCCAGCTACACCTATAGCGCAAACAATCGATTAAATAAAAAGCAACGAAATACTCGAGGCGCCAAAGGCTCCCAAAAGATCAGCCACACAGTTAAGAATGGCGACTCTTTCTGGAGCCTTGCTAAAAAGCACAACGTGTCCACACGGAGTATTGCCAAATGGAATGGAATGGCTCCAAAAGACCCGATCAAACCCGGTCAAAAACTTGTTATTTGGTCTAAGTCGATATTCAACAAAAAACGAGATAGGGAGATCATTCGTAAAATCCATTACCGCGTTAGAAACGGCGACAGCCTACACCGAATTGCGGACAAATTTAGAGTTAAAGTACGAGACATTAAACGCTGGAACCAAATAGGCACAAAGAAATATCTACAGCCTGGCGATGAACTCGTACTCTATGTTGATGTCACACAAGCAAGCTAAGCAAAAAATACAACTAACAATTCTTTGTTAGTAACTATTTTTCTGCTAGATTTAAATAATTATAAAAATAAGAAGCACCCATGCAGGGTTATTTTGCTCAACGATTACTACTTATCATCCCCACCTTTATTGGCATCACCTTGCTGGTATTTGTATTAACTCGACTTGTACCAGGCGGCCCTATTGAGCGCATGCTAGCAGAAGCACAGCTAAGTTCTGGCAGCGCTAGTTCAGTGATGGACGGATTTGGGTCACAAAGTTTAAGTGAAGACCAACTCGAACAGCTAAAAGCTTATTATGGTTTTGATCAACCTATTGTAACCAGTTACTTCCAGTGGTTATGGAAAGTAGTCCAACTGGATTTAGGTGAGTCTACCCGGTATGGCGAATCTGTTTGGGACACCATCACCGACCGGCTGCCTATATCTGTATTCTATGGCGTTACCACCATGATCCTTACGTACCTACTATGCATTCCTTTAGGGATCCTAAAGGCATTAAGGCATGGAGCGCCATTAGATCATTTAAGCTCAGCCTTTATTTTCATAAGCTATGCAATTCCTGGATACGTGATAGGCATTGCATGCATTGCTTATTTCTCTGCACATCTTGAATGGTTTCCATTAGGGGGATTTGTTGGTGATGAGTTTGAATATTTAAGTTATTGGGAAAAGATCAAAGATATATTGCATCACGCAGCCCTACCCTTAATAGCCTACATGGCGGGATCCCTAGCTGTAATGACATTCATGATGAAAAACTCATTAATGGAAAACCTATCTGCCGATTACGTAAGGACGGCCACGGCCAAAGGTTTAAGTTTCAAACAAGCCATAAAACGCCACGCCTTGCGTAACAGCCTTATTCCCCTAGCGACCCATTTTGGCCAAAATATAAGCGTAATATTAAGCGGGTCTTTTCTTATTGAAAAAATATTTAACATCGATGGTATCGGCCTTCTTGGATATGAAGCACTTGTAGAAAGAGACTACCCTGTAGTAATGGGGATACTCGTTATTTCTGCGGTACTTTATTTAATCGGTAATATCTTGAGCGATTTATGTGTGGCTTGGGCGGATCCCCGAATACGCTTTGGAGAAAAGCGATGAGTTTGTCACCACAAAGCAGCCGACGACTGCAAAAATTCAAGTCTTTAAAGCGCGGGTATTATTCCTTTATTATCATCTGCACTTTAATTTTAATGAGCCTTGGAGCAGAGTTATTAGTTAACAATAGACCTCTTATTATTCAGTATGATGACCAGTTCTATTTTCCAACATATGGAGATATTCTGCCCGGCACTACCTTTGGTTACGACTACCAATGGGAAACCGATTACCGCCAGCTAAAACAGACCTTTGAAAATGGCGAGAATTCGAACTGGTTATTAATGCCAGCAATCCCATTCAACCCATTTGAAAATAACTTCATCGAAGGAAAGTACCCCCCTTACGAACCCTCTATTTCAGAACAACATTATTTAGGAACAGACATGGCTGGCAGGGACATACTGGCTCGCCTAATTTACGGCTTCCGCATTGCCATTCTTTTTTCCTTGTTTTTACTGCTAACGACCTATGTTATTGGCGTATCTTTAGGTGCATTTATGGGTTTCTTGGGAGGAACTTTTGACCTTGTATTTCAACGCGTCATTGAAATGTTGTCCAACGTTCCCATTCTTTACATCATAATGATCGTGGCATCCATTATCACTCCAAATTTCTGGACCCTTGCACTGCTGCTAGCCGCATTTAGCTGGATGGGCTTAACCTGGTATATGAGAACGGAAACATACAGAGAAAACACCAGAGAATACGTATTGGCTGCTAGGGCTATTGGAGCAAGCAATAGCAGAATTATGTTTAAACATATCCTGCCAAACTCCGTATCCATTTTAGTTACATTCTTTCCCTTCTCGGTGGTTAGTGGTATCACCGCCTTAACAAGTCTTGATTACTTAGGTTTTGGTTTACCCTCCCCCACCCCAAGCTGGGGAGAATTATTACAACAAGGCACCAGTAATCTTGAATACCAGTGGATTGCAGCTTCAGCCGTAGCGGCTTTAAGTTTGGTACTCACGTTAGTAACTTTCATCGGCGAGGCTATTCGAGAGGCCTTTGACCCTAAAAAATATTCTTATTACGAGTAAGGGACTTTAATGATTACCAGAAAAATTATTAAGACATTGTTTTTGTATGGGGTATTTTGTAATTTCGCATTCGCAACAAACAGTCTACCCAACAATCTAGATTGGCTCAGTAACAACGAAGCTCCAACTTGGGCTGATTCGAATGCTGAAAAAGGCGGTGTTTTCTCTACCTACATGCTTGCATTTCCCCCTACGCTACGAACCGTAGGGCCCGACTCAAACAATTCATTCCGATCACACATAAACTCAAATCAATTGGGGCTAATAGGCTTTCATCCTGACACTTTAGAAATCATTCCTCAATTAGCCACAAGTTGGGCTTACGGGGAAGATGGTAAAACGGTTTATTATAAATTAGACCCCAAAGCACGCTGGAGCGATGGTGTAAGCGTTACTGCAGATGACTTTCTGTACACCTTAGAATTTATGCGTAATAAAAATATTCAGGCCCCTTGGTACAACAATCACTATTCAACTCAAATCACTTCAGCTAAAAAGTATGGAAGCCATACCATTTCTATAACTGGTGCTGTTGCCCGCCCTAAAGAAGAACTTCACTACTATTACGGTTTAACCCCTACTCCCGAGCACTTTTACAAAGAATTAGGCAGTGACTTCATAAAGAAATACAACTGGGAAATCATCCCAAACACAGGCCCCTATCAAATTGGAAAAATAAAAAAAGGCAAGCAAATTGAGTTTTTCCGAAAGACCGATTGGTGGGCTAAAGACAAACGTTACAACCAAGGCCGCTTCAATGTAAACAAAGTGATTATTAAAGTAATACGAGATGCCAACATAGCCTATAAACATTTTGAGAAGGGCAATCTTGACACTTTCCCACTTGTACAACCTGAATTCTGGCACAACAAGGCAAAAGGTAAGCTATTTGACAATGGCTATATTGAAAAATTTGTTTTTTATAATGACATGCCAAGATCAAGTTCAGGATTATTTCTAAATCAAGACAATCAAATATTGAAAGATCAAGATGTCCGCATTGCACTAGCCCATGCTTTAAATTTTAACAGGGTCATAGAAACTGTACTTCGAGGTGATTATGAAAGACTACAAGAGTTCCATGCTGGCTATGGTGAATATAGTAACGATCTACTAGCCGCCCGTTCGTTCAATTTAGAAAAGGCCAATGAAATACTAAACAGCAATGGCTGGGCCCTTCGTGGAGGTGATGGCATTCGCATCAAGAATGGAAAGCGACTCAGCCTTAATCTTTCCTATAGCCATAAAGAGCACAATGATCGCTGGAGCATTTTAAAGCAGGATGCAATTAAAGCAGGTATAGAGTTGAACCTTAAATTGCAGGATTCCTCTTCGCATTACAAAACAATAATGCAAAAGCAACACCAAATTGCTTCATTAGGTTGGAGCACAGGCTTTCGGCCTGCTTTTTGGCAACATTTCCATAGTGATAACGCACATAAGCCGCAGACCAACAACATAACCAATACCGACAATAAGGAAATGGACGAGTTAATAGTTCAGTATCGCACCGAAACAAATAAAGGAAAAAGAATTAGCCTTGCTAAAAAACTTGCTAGCATCATTCACGAAACTGCTGCATTTATACCTGATTTCAACGTTCCTTATACACGCGGAGCACATTGGCGCTGGTTGAAGCTCCCTCAAATGCCCGGGAGTAAAACGACTGGGAACTTATACTCTCCATTTGGTGATGGTGGCGTATTTTGGATTGATAACGAACAAAAAATCGAAACCAAATCATCAAGAAAAAGCCAAACTAAATACCCTGTAGTGAATAAGGTATTTGACCAATACAAGGTAAATAGCTAGTGAGCCAGGCCTTATTGTCAGTCAAAGACTTGTGCGTAGATTTTCAAACAGAGCAAGGTACTTTGAATATCCTTGACCACGTTTCTTTCGAACTTCACCCAGGAAAAACCCTTGGGCTAGTAGGCGAATCAGGCTGTGGTAAAAGTGTCACCTCCCTAGCCCTAATGAAGTTACTACAAAGACCTTTTGGAAACATCAGTAAAGGTACCGTTCTATTTAAAGGAGACAATCTAGTCTCCTATAGTGCGCAGGAAATGCAAAAGATCCGAGGCAATCGCATTGCCATGATTTTTCAAGACCCCATGACAGCGCTAAACCCAGTTAAAAACATCGGCAGTCAAATATTAGAGTCTTTCAAATTACACAGGCAAGAACTTTCAAAGAAGCAAAGATTTCAAGCGTCAATTGATATGCTTAATAAGGTGGGTATTCCTGATCCAGATAAGCGCATGTTGGAATACCCCCATCAACTATCAGGAGGCATGCGTCAACGAGTTATGATTGCCATCGCCCTCGCTTGCAAGCCCGATATCCTTATAGCTGACGAACCAACCACTGCATTAGATGTCACTATTCAAGCTCAAATTTTGGATCTAATGAAACAACTACAAGAAGAAAGTGGCATGGCCATTTTATTCATAACTCACGACCTTGGCGTAATAGCCGAACTCTGTGACGACGTTGCTGTAATGTACGCCGGACGAGTGATAGAAATGGCCAGCGTTAAAGAATTATTTAATAACGCTAAACACCCCTACAGCCAGGGGTTATTAAAATCCATCCCCCAGTTATTTTCTCCAAACAAAAGCCCGTTAAACACGATCGAGGGCCAGGTACCAACGCTAGCCGACATGCCTACTGGTTGTCGCTTTCACAATAGATGCCAATACACACAAGAAGATTGTAAAAGCCTTGATCATACATTAGAGGTCAGCCAAGACGGACACAAAGTAAACTGCAAGCACTGGTGCGAGATTAAAAATGCCTAACACTCCCTTGTTAGAAATAAATAACCTAAAGAAATATTTTCCAGTTAAAAAGAAGAGTCTATTTTCACCTAAGCAATATTTAATGGCTGTTGATGGTGTAGACCTATACGTCAAACCCGGTGAAACACTCGGAATAGTGGGAGAATCAGGTTGTGGCAAAAGCACCCTAGCTAAAACAATAGCAAGACTATACGACACCACTGGCGGCCAAATAATTTTCGATGAAAAAGATATAAGCCAGATGAGCCAGAAACGGCTTCGACCACTTCGAACGGATATACAATTCGTATTCCAAGACCCATACGAATCTTTAAATCCAAGACATACAATTACCACCATTCTTGAGGAGCCGTTTCTAATTCATACCTCCCTTACATCCCAGGAGCGTAAGAATGAAGTAATTAAGCTATTACAACGAGTTGGCTTGCCAGCGGACAGCTTAAAAAAGTACCCATCTGAATTCTCTGGAGGCCAGAGACAACGTATAGGCATAGCCCGAGCAATTGCATTAAAACCTAAATTACTCATATGTGACGAACCAGTATCTGCTCTTGATGTTTCTGTGCAGTCTCAAATTATAAATCTACTAATGGAGCTACAAAAAGAGTTAAACATAGCCATACTTTTTATAGCTCATGATCTTGCAGTGGTTAAACACATTTCTGATCGAATAGCGGTTATGTATCTAGGAAAAATTGTAGAGACTGCGACAAGTGAATCATTATTTGAAAGCCCTCAGCACCCCTACACGCAATTCCTTCTTGATGCCATACCCAACCCTAACCCCAATATAAATAGAAGTAAAAGAAGGATTCAGGGGGAGCTGCCATCTCCTATAACGCCACCACCAGGCTGCCGATTTCAAACTAGGTGCCCTATGGCTGCCAAAATATGCAAAGAGTCAGAGCCGGCATTAGATAATGCAGAGCTAGAGCAACATAAAGCCGCATGCCACTTTAAGAAGGAAGCAGCGCAAGAATGGGAATCTCCTTGGTAAGCTATCTAACTTAGTAAAGTTTCTAAACTTAAATCACACAAAATAAAAAAGGGCCTAAAGGCCCTTTTTTATTTTGTGTATTAGCAATAGTTAATTGCGTTCAATGCTAGCTCTATCAGTAAAGTGCTGAGCGTAAGCCTTATATTCATTGAACGATTTGGCTCGTTCAATTTTTTGCTCCTCAGCCACCCCTGCCGTTGCAGATTCAACTCTTTCAATAGAATCCAAACGCAAAATCGCTTTATTACCGGCACCTAAATTTACCTGCCCGTACACTGAACCCTCAACAGGCTCTGCCATAGTAAAAGCAAAGGCTAAGATCGCTGCATCAACCCCCTCATCATTACGAGTGGTATTTTTTGCATCATCCCAAACACTGACTAATTCATCTTTTTTCGCTTGCTCCAAAGAAGCCTCCACCAAGGATTCAAGCTCTTTAGTACCTTTCTGATCCCTTATAATGGCCTCAACTTGCGTTTCCACTAGATCCAAGGATTTAATAACAGATTCATTAAAGGATTTGAGGTGCAAAACAACTGCACGCCCATCTGATAGCTCAATAACCTCACTATTTGCATCATCAAACAAAATAGCCTCAGAAAAGGCTGCCTGAATAACCTTATTATCACTGGCTATACCTTTACCACCGGCTTTTGAAAACGTATCTGTTGTTAAAATATTCAGACCAAGGTCTTTAGCTGGCTCCTGCAGTCCGTTAGCAGAGAATGCTGCGTCGTTTAAAGACTCTAAACGTTCAACATACAAACCTTGGGCCTTTTCAGACTTAATGTCGACTACAAGACTATCTTTCAAATTTTCATAACTGGCCACTTCAGGCTGACGGGTATCAATTAACTTAATCAAATGTAAGCCATCACGAGTCTGAACAACTTCAGAAACCTGACCTTTTGATAGCGTATTAAGAGCATCAGAAAATTCAGGCTCATACACATCCGCACTTGCAAACCCTAGGTCACCTCCGGCCAATTTAGAGCTATCATCCTGGGAATATTGTTCAGCCAGCGCCTCGAATGTCTCCCCAGAGTTTATTTTGGATTGCACCGCTTGGAGTGTCTTCTTTGAACTTTCATTACTTTCTAGCAACAAAATATGGGCAGCTCTATACTCTCTTTTAGCTGACGACTCAGCTTTAATGTCTTCGTATCGACCCAACAACTCATCTTCGCTTATTTCTATGTCCGCCAATAAACTAGATTTCTCAAGCTCTATATAGTCGATAACTACAGATTCATTTGTCATGAAACGACTGGAGTTTTCTGTGTAATATGTTTGTTTTTCTTCCGCACTAATAGAAACATTCTTCTTCACATCTTCAAGCTTATATTCAATAAAGGAGAAAGTGCGAGTTTGCGAATCCAGCTGGGCTGAACGGCCCTCTTCACTCTGAGTAGAAAAAGCGGTAAGTTGCCAAGCTGACTGAGCCTGCTGTGTCACTAAGTTCGCGCGTAAGAGTGCTCTGTGAGTTGAGCGGGTATATCCAGCACTCCTCAGCACTAAATCATATTGGTCACGATCAAACACCCCAGCAACTTGAAATTCAGGCGACTGAACAATTAGCTTATCAATTTCTTCATCTGAAAAATAAATACCACCCTCAGCTGCTGCTTGTTTAAGTAATGACTCATTAATGAGACTTTCTACGGCTGCCTTTCGTAGCATATTATCGCTAATCAGCGAAGGGTCGAAGCTCTCTCCAAACTGTGATTGCAATCTGCGTTTTTGCAGCTGAATCATCTGAGCTACCTGGCGGCTACTAATTTCTTCACCATTGACCTCAGCTGGGACTTTTTCTCCACCACCCAACGCCACAATACTTTCAATGCCAAACAAGGCAAAGGTCAAAATAATTAAACCAACAATAATTTTGGCAACAATTCCTTTAGAACCATCGCGAATAGTTTGAAGCATGACACTACAACCTTTTTTTAGAATTCTTATATCCAGATAGCAAAAAAACGCATCTATAAAGAATGCGTTTTTTAAATGTGGCTATTTCAACAAAAAATGCAAAATAGCCAAGCAATACTAGTTTACAGCGTCTTTTAACGCTTTACCGGGCTTAAAACCAGGTACTTTTGCTGCCGCAATTTGTATTGGCTCACCCGTTTGAGGATTACGTCCAGTACGAGCTGCACGTTCCTTAACAGAGAAAGTACCAAACCCTACCAATACTACTTGATCGCCTTCTTTCAAAGCGCCTGTGATAGCTTCTACTGTCGCATCAAGCGCACGTCCAGCAGCTGCCTTTGGAATATCCGCTGAAGCAGCAATTGCATCAATTAATTCAGATTTGTTCACACTTATCCCCTTACCAAGATTGGTTATTATAGATGTAAATTGGTATAGCTAAGCGACGTAGCAATGACCATCAAACAGAGAGCTGGAATTTATACCAGCGTGAAACGATGTGTCAAGCCGCTTAGGCTGTTTTAACTCAATGAGTACTCATTCGACCCTGCTGATTCTGCTGGGTAGCGGCTTCCTTTTCAACAACAGATGCCACATTTTCTTCAATATTTCCCACTAAAGCAGAATTAATAACTTCATCTACCCATTTAACGGGAATGATTTCCAATTCCTGCTTTATATTATCGGGAATATCTTTTAAATCACGCTCATTTTCATGAGGAATTAATACTGTTTTAATTCCTCCTCTGTGAGCGGCCAATAATTTTTCTTTTAATCCGCCAATCGGCAATACTTTACCACGTAACGTAATCTCACCTGTCATGGCAATGTCTGAACGAACTTCAGTATTTGTTATCACCGACATTAAAGCCGTAACCATGCCAACCCCGGCACTAGGACCATCTTTTGGTGTAGCGCCCTCTGGAACATGAATATGAAGATCGTGCTTCTCAAAATAATCTACTGGCAAGCCCAATGCCTGAGATCGACTTTTCACAACAGTCAAAGCTGCTTGTATCGACTCTTGCATGACATCCCCAAGGGACCCTGTTTTAACAATTCGACCTTTACCTGAAGACACTACCGATTCAATGGTCAAAGTTTCACCACCTACCGAAGTCCAAGCCAATCCAGTTACCTGGCCAACCTGATTCTCTTCTTCCGCCAATCCATAATGAAACTTTTGAACACCAAGATATTCTTCCAGCGCTTCAGTTTTAACTAAAGGCGTTAGGCTATCAGATTTCTTTAGTACGTTCTCTTTAACCACCTTACGGCACAACTTACCCATCTCACGCTCAAGCCCACGAACACCAGCTTCCTTAGTGTAATGACGAACAATGTGTCTAATAGAAGTCTGAGGAAGTTCTAATTCCTTATCCTTAACTCCATTGCTTTTCATTTGCTTTGGCAGCAGATATCGCTCACAAATATTAACTTTTTCATCTTCGGTATAACCTGGAAGACGAATAATTTCCATTCGATCTAATAAAGGAGCTGGAATATTCATACTATTGGCAGTACAAATAAACATCACTTCTGACAAATCAAAGTCTACTTCCAAATAATGATCACTAAAGGACGAATTCTGCTCTGGGTCTAATACCTCAAGAAGAGCGGAAGCCGGATCACCACGATGATCCATTCCCATCTTATCGATTTCATCTAACAAAAATAAAGGATTTTTAACTCCCACTTTCGAAATTTTCTGCACTAATTTACCTGGCATAGACCCAATATAAGTTCTTCTATGACCACGAATTTCAGCTTCATCCCTCACACCACCTAGGGCCATGCGCACATACTTTCTTCCGGTTGCCTTAGCAATTGAACGCCCTAAAGAGGTTTTACCAACCCCAGGAGGTCCGACCAAACACAATATATTACCGGTCGATTTTTTTACGCGCTTTTGAACTGCTAAATACTCCAAAATTCGATCCTTAACCTCTTCTAGGCCATAGTGATCTTCATTCAAAATATCTTGTGCCAATTCTATATTACTACGAACTTTACTTTTACTCTTCCAAGGAACACCTACCATCCAGTCAAGATAACCCCTAACTACAGAGGCTTCTGCCGACATTGGAGACATCATCTTTAATTTGGCTAGTTCCTGCTCTGCTTTTTCTTTTGCCTCTTTAGGCATACCAGCATCGTTAATTTTATTTTGAAGCTCTTCATGCTCATTAGGGACATCATCCATGTCGCCCAATTCTTTTTGAATAGCCTTCATTTGTTCATTCAAATAATATTCGCGCTGGCTTTTTTCCATCTGTTTTTTAACACGACCGCGAATACGCTTTTCTACATCCAGTAAATCTATTTCTGATTCAATTAACGCCATTATATGCTCAAGGCGTTCACGCTCACTTACCATTTCAAGAATTGACTGTTTCTCTTCTAGCTTTAAAGACAGGTGCGCTGAAATAGTATCAGCGAGCCTTCCTGACTCAGTAATTTCTTCAATGGATGCTAAAACTTCACTGGGAACCTTTTTACTCATTTGAACAAATTGGTCAAATTGCTGAGTAACAGCTTTAATCATAACGCCCTGCTCGCGATCATTCAGAGACTCTATTTCCAAAGGAGATGCTTCCCCTTGGTAATAATCTGAAACCTGATCATAACCAGTCACTTCAGCGCGATACATTCCTTCAACTAGCACTTTCACAGTACCATCAGGGAGCTTTAGCAACTGCAGTACTGTCGCTACAGTACCCACATCATATATATCCACCTCTTCTGGCTCATCAGTGGCGGCATTTTTTTGAGCAACCAGTAGAATTTTTTTACCGCCTTCCATTGCAGCTTCAAGAGCCTTGATCGATTTTTCCCGACCAACAAATAAAGGGATAACCATATGAGGATAAACAACAACATCACGCAGAGGTAACAACGGGAATTTTTCAATAGTCATATAAATACCTAGTGCTTAATAGAGCACGGAAACATTCCTTAAAGATGGGGACAATGGCCTCTAAATACAAGCTTAAGATAAAAAAAAGGACCCTTAAGGGCCCTTTATCTTAGATTTAATGATTATCCGGAGCAGCCTTAGCATCTTCTGCTGGCTCATAAATCATCAGCGGTTCTGAATCACCGTTAATAACTGAATCATCCACCACAACCTTACTAACCAACTCTTCCGAAGGTATTATGTACATGCTATCTAACAACACACCTTCCATAATTGACCGTAGGCCCCTAGCCCCTGTCTTTCTCTCCATAGCTTTTTGAGCTATTGCAGATAAGGCACTATCACGAAACTCAAGTTCAACCCCTTCCATCTCGAAAAGTGCTTGATATTGCTTAACCAAAGCATTCTTAGGCTCAGTCAAGATTTGAATTAGGGCTACTTCATCCAATTCTTCTAAAGTGGCTATAACGGGTAGTCGACCAATAAACTCTGGTATCAAACCATACTTAACTAAATCCGTAGGCTCAATTGACTTTAGCAAAGACCCCACATCCTTATTGTCATCTTTGGCTTTTACAGTAGCATTAAACCCAATGCTGCTTTTTTCAGTACGATCACGAATAATTTGATCCATACCGGAGAAAGCACCACCACAAATAAATAATATATTGCCAGTATCTACCTGTAAAAATTCCTGCTGAGGATGCTTACGACCACCTTGAGGAGGAACAGAAGCAACCGTTCCTTCAATCAACTTAAGCAAGGCTTGCTGCACGCCTTCACCACTCACATCACGAGTAATAGAAGGATTGTCTGACTTACGCGAAATCTTATCAATTTCATCAATATAGACAATGCCACGCTGAGCTTTTTCAACATCATAATCACACTTCTGAAGAAGCTTCTGAATAATGTTTTCCACGTCCTCACCGACATATCCTGCTTCGGTCAACGTGGTAGCATCTGCAATAGTAAATGGCACATTCAATAGACGCGCCAACGTTTCTGCCAGTAAGGTCTTACCGCTACCAGTAGGGCCAATCAAAAGAATATTACTCTTGGTAAGCTCGGTAGCTACTTTACTGTTTTCGCCGTGACGCAAACGCTTGTAATGATTATATACCGCTACAGACAGCACTATTTTAGCTCTGTCCTGACCGATTACATATTCACCTAAGGTTTCTTTTATTTCTTTTGGAGTAGGCAGGCTATCACTAGTAGATTCGCCCTGTGCTTCTTGTACTTCTTCACGAATAATGTCGTTACAAAGATCCACACACTCATCACATATAAAGACGCTAGGGCCGGCAATGAGCTTCTTTACCTCATGCTGGCTTTTACCACAGAAAGAGCAATACAGCAGCTTGCCCTTATCGTCGCCTTTACCATTCGATTCGTCGCTCATTCGACTTCCTCATGAATCCACTGCTATTTATAAAAATACCACCATATATGGGTGGTGTTCACCTACGCCTAAAATTGAAGCTTATACTGGGCGTTTTTCGAGCACTTCATCAATTAAACCATATGCCAATGCCTGCTCTGAGCCCATAAAATTATCACGCTCAGTATCTGCTGCAACTTCTTCTACAGTCTTGGAACAATGCTTTGCCAAAATTCGATTCAATCTATCTTTGGTGCTTTTAATATTCTCGGCATGAATCAAAATATCCGTTGCCTGACCCTGAGCACCACCACTTGGCTGATGAATCATTACCTGTGAATTAGGCAGACAGTATCGTTTACCCTCTTCGCCAGCAGCGAGTAAAAATGCACCCATACTACAAGCCTGACCGATACAAATAGTATTCACCTTTGGCTTAATAAACTGCATCGTGTCATAAATAGACATACCCGCAGTAACAGAACCACCTGGAGAATTAATATACAAATGGATATCTTTTTCAGGGTTTTCAGCTTCTAGAAACAAAAGCTGGGCCACAATCAAATTGGCCATATGATCTTCAACCTGCCCTACCAAAAAGATAACACGTTCTTTTAGTAATCGAGAATAGATATCGTAAGATCGTTCACCACGAGCAGTCTGCTCTACCACCATGGGTACTAGGCCGGACATTTGAAGAGCTGAGCCCTGGTCGGCCATTAGGTCATTCATTCGTTATCTCCGTCAACGACATCATAAAAAACAGCTGCACCCAATGGTAACAGCTGTTTTGAAGTGTAGTCTGAAACATGCCCCAAGGGGACCTATTTTGATTATTGGGCGCTATTGGCCGTCTTAATCACTTCTTCGTAACTACTTTCTTTTTCTTCTACTTTCGCTTTAGAAAGTATCAATTCTACAACTGCTTCTTCAAGTGCTAAAGCTTCAAGCTGAGCGCGCTGCTCTTTATTTGAATTATAGAACTCTTTAACCTGCTCAGGATCCTGGTAGGTAGAAGCCATCTCTTCAATTAAGGCATCAACTTTGTCGTCGCTTGCTTTAACTTCAAACTGCTCAATTGTTGCATTAATTAGAAGGCCTAATTTAACACGACGATTAGCTTGCTCTAAGAATAATTCTCTTGGCAACATGCCAGGCTTAAATTCCTGACCACCACCAAACTGCTGAAAAGCTTGCTCTTCTAGGCGTTGAATTTCTTGATCTACCAAGGCTGTTGGAACATCAATATCGTTCTGACCCAGCAAACCATCAAGCACTTGATTTTTGTTTTGACGTTGGATAGCTTGCTTTAATTCGCGATCCATGTTTTTACGCACTTCAACGCGGAAGCTATCTTCACTGTCAGCCTCAACACCAAACTTAGTAAAAAACTCTTCATTAAGCTCAGGCAGCTCAGCTATTTCAACTGCGCTTACTTTAATCTTAAACTCAGCATCTTTACCTTGTAGATCTTCACTTTGATAATCAGCTGGGAAGGTTACATTAATAGAACCTTCATCACCGGCTTTCATACCAACGATCTGATCTTCAAAGCCAGGAATCATGCTCTTAGAGCCAAGGGTAAGACTATGACCTTCAGCCTTGCCACCGGCAAAAGCTTCGCCATCAACATAACCGTCAAAGGCCAATTTAACACGATCGCCATCTTTAGCTGGCTGATCTGTTTCAGTGAAAGCGGCTTGTTGCTTACGCAATACATCTAACATGGTATCCATATCGGCATCGCTAACTTGAGCAGCAAGCTGTTCAACTTCGATACTTTCAAGGCCTTTAATTTCAACCTCAGGATAGATTTCAAAAGTGGCAGAGAATTGGAAATCCTTGCCCTCTTCATCTATCAACGGCACCACATTGGGCATACCTGCTGGGTTTAATTTTTCTTGGGTAACAGCTTTAACAAATCCCTGCTGCATATGCTCACCAAGAACTTCTTGACGAACACCTTTGCCGTAACGTTGCTTGATGACACGCATAGGGATTTTACCCTTACGAAAGCCATCAATACGGGCAGTATGGGATACTTGCTGAAGACGTTTAGCAATTTCTTGCTCTACATCTACTGCTGGAATGTCTATTACAAGCTTACGTTCTAAGCCTGCTAATGTTTCTACGGAAATTTGCATGAATGCCTCACACACATATACAGAAGCTAGTGAATTTCAGGATTCGCTACTCTATTGATCTGTCCTGATGGAATCAAGCAGTTTTTAGCGCTATTTACAGGTATTTGGCAAAATAAGACTAGGTTTTATACAAAAAAGCACTTTACAGGTGCTTTTTCGTACAGTACTGTACATCCATACAGTGTAGATTAATTTTAAAGAGATCCAGTCATGAGCGCACTATTTAAGCAACAAACTGAACAAGCCCTTCATCACTGGATGCTTTGGGTGGCCCCTACAAGCGATCAAACCAATAAAATCAGAAGCCTATCAAAGCTCCAAAAGGAGAAGGTATTAATGCTTCACCCTAAAAAAGCAAATCAAGTCTATTCTGCCTTACAACTTGCTATCCATAGCCAGTTGTATCAATGCATAACGATTTCTAAGGGACTACTGTCAACTCAAGAGCAGCATAACCTGAAAGTACAGGCCGTTCGAAACAACACCGTGCTGACACTTTTGAACCCACAAAAAAACCTCAACAGCGCCAGCCAGTTATCACTAATCTAATTTTTTAAGCAAGGCTTCTACACGGACGGCATCTTCAGGAGTATCCACCCCGTGTCCAGGAGGTTCGTCAATCACCGACATATGGATTTTAATACCATAACAAAGCGCTCTCAGCTGCTCTAGGCACTCTGCTCGCTCAAGTGCCGTGACACTCATATCTTGATACTGTTTCAAAAAAGACACCCGGTAGCCATACATGCCTATATGACGATATACCGCACTCTCTTTAGTCACATCATTCAAGCCATCTTTGTATAGCTCTCTATCCCATGGAATCGAGGCTCGGCTAAAGTACATAGCAAACCCCCTATTATCCAAGACAACCTTTACTACGTTGGGATCAAAAGCATCATGAGCGTCAATAATTGGGGCACATAAAGAAGACATTCCGGCCTCAGGGTTATTTAATAAACCCATCGCCGTTAACTCGATTAATTGCCTGGGTATTAGCGGCTCATCTCCCTGCAAATTAACAATAACATCAGTATCTTTCCAGTTACGTAACTTTGCGACCTCAGCTATTCGCTCAGTTCCATTTTCATGGTCTACCCGCGTCATTACCACATCGGCACCAAATGCCTTGGCCACGTCAAGAATACGCTGATCATCGGTCGCAATGACCACCTCATCAACCCCTGTTGCCAATGCACGTTCATATACATGCTGAACCATGGGCTTTCCGGCCAGCTGTATTAGAGGCTTGCCGGGTAATCGACTGGATCCATATCGAGCAGGTATAACAATTTTGTAATCAGACACGTTCAAACCTTTCTATTTATTCTTAGGAGAAACCTAGATCGACTTTTCTTCAAACTCAGGTAACATAGCTTTGATATAAGCTTGTTTCAAATCCATGCGACTGGCCAATAGTAAGTCAGCTACTTCCCTTGCCACACCCTTACCACCTGCCAATTGGGTAACGTAATGGGCATTTTCTTTAACCATGAAATAAGCATCGCTGGGCGAGATAGACAAACCCACTTTTTTCATAACTTTCAAATCAATTACGTCATCACCACAATAAGCCACTTCTTCGAAGCTCAGATCCAACTCTTCAATTAACTCATTCAGAGCTTGAAGCTTATCCTTACAACCTGTGTAAGCGTAAGGGATTGATAAATCAGTAATGCGCCTCTTTAGGGGCAACGAATCCTTAGCACTTATGATCGCCACAGATATCCCATAATGGCCCAACAATTTAATGCCCACGCCATCTTTAACATTAAAATGCTTAACTTCTTCGCCATTAGCACCGTAAACCAGAGTTCCGTCAGTTAGCACTCCATCTACATCCAGCACCAATAATTTAACTTTACTGGCCAGCTCTTTTATTTGATTAGATATCAACATACTAATTTTTAAATTCCCAATAGGTCATTAATTTTTTAACTGTAACACTAGGTATTCTCATAAATTTTCATGGCGGTCATAGACATCCTCATAGCGGACAATATCGCTCTCATTTAAGTAACTACCGGTTTGCACCTCGATTATTCGCAATATATCAGCATACGGATTAGACAACCTGTGGTGGGATTGCTGATCGATAGAAACTGACTGGCCTTTTGATAAACAAGAAATTACTCCATCTATTTCTACCTTACCCCTCCCTTCAATCACAACCCAGTGCTCACGCCTATGAGCATGACTCTGCAACGAAATTTGAGAATAAGCCTCAACACTCAATTGCTTAACCAAATACCCTTGCCCTTGCGCTAACACCTTAAACGACCCCCAAGGTCGACATACGTCTAGCCGTTTCAAAAGATCGAGGCGATTCATTTTCACCAATTGTTCGGTCACGGCACTCAAATCAGATAATGAATCAGGATGAGCCACCAATAAAAGGTCATCGTCATCTACTACAATCAGATTATCCAACCCAAGAAAGAAAGAAGCCTTGGTATCTGCCAAATAAGACTCAGGTAAATCCAATTTCTTTTTTCTTTTCAAAAGAGAATCCCAACTACCCAAGTCATCCCAATCACCATTAAAGCAAACGCCCTTTATATTTTTTGCTTTTTCCAAAACAGCATAATCAAATGAGATTGACTCACAATCATGAAAAACATCTCCCACCAGAAGAAAGTCATAAAGCGGTTGCCTCTGCTTAAACGCAGCTTGCACCACGCCATATAGTTTAGGCTGAAGTTGTTTAAACAAGTTTATTAAGTGCGCCACAGGCGCCAGCACTATCCCAGCGTTCCAGTAGTAATCACCTTGTTCAAGATACACACCAGCCAAAGAAACATTTGGCTTTTCAGTGAATTTGGTTACACACCTAAGAAAGTCTGGGCCTTGAGGCAATTGGAAATAACCAAATTGAGTAGCCGCATGGCGAGGCTTAATACCCAGCAAAACAATTTCATCCTGCTGCATATGCTCAGCAGCCTTTTGTATCTCATGGGAAAAGATGTGGTTATCGGGCAGGTAGTGGTCGGCAGGCAGCACTAAAATGGTAGCGTTTCTATCAACCTCAGAAGTCTGTAAACAAGCCAATAACACAGAAGCTGCCGTGTTTAGTGCGCAAGGCTCTAGCAACACATCTGGCTTGTTGGCACGATCCTTTATCTGCTGCTTCAGCAAAAAACGATGTTGCTTATTGGCCACCACCAAAGGCCTAATTGACGAGCAAGACTCAGCTCTAACTAAAGCAGCTTGCAGCAAGGTTTGGCCTTGCTGCAATAAATCTAGAAATTGTTTTGGATGATTCTCGCGAGATAATGGCCATAATCGAGTGCCACTGCCTCCGGCAAGTATTACTGGATATATAGCCATGACCCAACTCCCTCGCTTATTCGGCGACTAAACGAGACTCAACTTCTTGAGAGATACCACGATATTCTTTCTCTAATTTCTTCATCGCCTTTTTGGATACTCCTCCAAGCAAGGTAATAGCACTACGAACTCGAGCACGACTTACATCAGGGCCTATCATGGCCATTGAGTCCAAAACAGAGAACGAAGCAGGTGTACCCGCAATCGCTACAAAAAACGGGAAGAGAAAATCTCGGATTTTTACATCCATCACTTTTGCCAAGGTAAATAAGCGTGCCTCAATACTTTCCTTATCCCAGTGTCGAATAGCTTCAAGCTGCCACAAACCAAGCTGCATAAGCTTCACAATCTGCTCATTATCTAGAGTTTTGTGCTCAAACGAGCTTTCATCTATCACAGGATTTCCACTTAACAAAAAACCTGCCAAGGGCACAACATCACTAAAAGTGCTTACGCGAGGTTTAATATGTGAAATGGCCGGCTGTAGAAAATCTTTGTTTAACCCCCAAGTTACATAACGCTGAATAAATTCATCTTCAGATAACTCTTTTATCCACTGACCATTCAACCAAGACAACTTATCCTGATCAAATATGGGCCCGCCAAGCGACACCCGCTGAATATCAAATTTACTAAACATTTCATCACGCGTGAATTTCTCTGATTCATCCGGCATAGACCAACCCATACGACCCAAATAATTCAGAACCGCTTCAGGCATAAAGCCCATGCGCTGATAATACAAGATACTAGTAGGATTTTTACGCTTACTTAGCTTTGACTTATCAGGGTTACGCAGCAACGGCATGTGACATAATTCAGGCATATCCCAGCCAAAATACTTATATAAAAGCTGATGCTTGGGCGCAGAACTCAACCATTCTTCACCACGGATTACATGGCTTATTTCCATTAAATGATCATCTACTACGTTAGCTAGATGGTAGGTAGGCATACCATCAGATTTCATTAAAATCTGGCAATCAACCATTCCCCAGTCCATTTCTATATCTCCGCGAAGCATGTCCTTAAAGGTACAAACCCCTTCTTCAGGCACGTGCATACGAATTACAAAGCTATCGCCTTGCTCTTTACGCTGAGCAATAACATCTGCAGCCAATTCAAGGTCGCTAAACTTTAAAGCGGAAAAGCCACCCTGCTCTTTCTTTTGTGCTCTTAGAGCATCTAACTCTTCAGGTGTACGGTAGCATTTAAAAGCATGACCTGAGGCCATCAGCTTTTCAACATGTTCTGTGTAAATCTCGCTACGTTCACTCTGGCGGTAAGGCCCTTTTTCCCCACCAAGGTCCGGACCCTCATCCCAATCCAGTCCAAGCCACCTTAAGCTGTCATATATGGCCTTTTCAGACTCAATATTACTACGAGCCTGATCTGTATCTTCGATACGCAATATAAACTCACCACCATGCTGACGCGCAAACGCCAGATTAAACAATGCTATAAACGCAGTGCCTACGTGAGGATCACCTGTTGGAGACGGGGCTACTCGGGTGCGTACAGTCATGAAACATCCTGAAAAATAAGATAAAACAAGAAAATGCGGATAATAGGCTCAATCGACCTTTTTGGCCAATAATTTCAACTGGGCTATGCTTATTGAAAGCCCTTATTTAGCCCTTGACCCCAATGTATCTACTACTTTTAAGCATATTGATGTTAATAACCCACATTTGCTTAGGGCTAGCGGTTCAACCTATTGAAAAACAGACCATTAATGAGTTTGAACTGTTTGTAGACAACAGTCATCAATATGACTCCAGCAGCATATTAACCTCAACTACACCTTCATGGCGCAAATACAACCAACCATCCATTAACTTGGGCTACACACAGGCCACCGTCTGGGTGAAGCTCATCCTAAGCAATAAAACAAACAACCCTATACAAAGGCTTTTAGACATAAATTATCCGTTACTTGATGAAGTAAACCTGTACACAATCAACTCCGAGCTTAAACCCAGTCTCGTCATGGAGTCTGGCGACAGCCTGAAATTTAGCCAGCGTAATTTTTCGCACCCCAACTTCGTAAACGAGATCACCCTAAAGACCCAAGACCAACAGCACTTTTTAATTAAAATACGAAGCAACGCCCCTATTCAAACCGAGCTACTACTATGGAGCAGCAATGCATTCCAAAAACACTATCGCCTTCAATCGAGCATTAACTTCTTTTACCTAGGTCTAATTTTAAGCTGTGCTGGTTTTAACTTTTTAGTATTTATATTTATTAGGGAGAAGGTTTACCTAGTCTATTCTTTGTATGCCACAAGCTTTGCACTGCTAATAACCACTCAACAAGCCATTTTATTTGAATACCTCTATCCTTTTTCACCGTTTCTACATAACTGGTCACAAGTCTTTTTGGCCAATATTACAGTGGCTCTCACAGCCTCGTTTAATTTCCTCTACTTAAAACTTAAACCATTAACCTGGTCAGGCAATGTACTAACCGCCTTCATTGCCATACCGTTAATCATTCTATCTATTGGGCCCCTGTTCGATTATCAAACCACACTAAGATTCACGATTTATGGCGCACTTAGCATTATTCCCGCCTGCTTCCTTATAGGTGTTTTTAACGTAAGCAAAAATGCAGATGGCAAGTTTTACTTAGCTGCATGGGCCTTCTTATTTTCCAGTGCCATTATATTTCTCATGTCCAAATTGGGTGTCATTCCTTTTAACCAATTCAGTAATAATTCAATTCAAATTGGCTCTGCACTAGAGTTATTGATTTTTGCCGCCGCACTTGCAAGGCGAATCCATAAAGAAAAAGAAACGCGGCTACAGGCGCAACAGCTCACCATAGAAGACAGTAAAGAAATATCTAAATTGCACAGAGATATTATTTATCAAACTACCCACAACGGCGTAACGGGTTTACCAGATCGAAATTACCTAGAGCAATGGATGAATCTCTTTTTTAAAGAAAACCCAGGCAAGGCCACCCTAGTATTGCTGCGGCTTTCACGAATTCATGAAATAGATAAAACCCTAGGCAGAGACATAAGCAACGAAGCCTTAGAGACATTTGGCATGCGGTTAAACAGTGAGGCTCAAGAAATGAGCAATATAGAGATAATTGAAAGCAAAGAAAATTTCTATGTGGCAACACTTGGGTCAAGTACACACGCCTTTTTAATTGGCCAGCCTGATGGCGAGTTATTTGAAAAGCAATTGAAGAAATTATTCGAGAAAGTTAACCGCCCCTTAGCAATTGAGTCCATGGAAATTGACCCATACATACATTGCTCATATGCAAGCTACCCTGACAGCGCGCAGCATGCCGATGAACTAATACGACACGCCAGCATTGCCTTAGACAACGCCCAGCAATCTTCTAAAAAAATAGTTAAATACCACAGCAATGACAACCCTTATAACGAGCGCCGACTCAAACTAATGACGGAGTTAAAGCGCGCCATTAGCCACAACACTTTGTCACTCCATTATCAGCCTTTAGTCGACACATTTAACGGCAAATACATAGGAGCAGAAGCACTTATTCGCTGGCCACATGAAGAGCATGGGCTACTTATGCCAGATGAGTTTGTGCGCATTGCAGAAAAAACAGGGGTAATACAGGCCTTAAGTTTATGGGTGGTTCGAACGAGCATTCAACAGCTTAAAGAATGGATAAAAACTAATCCGGATTTTCTTTTGTCGGTTAATATCAGCGCCCTTAACTTACAAGACAACAAGTTCATAGCAGGCGTACACATATTATTAAAAGATAATATTGGGTTAGCAAAAAATATGGTATTGGAAATAACCGAATCCCAAATGATGACTGACACCCAGCACGCCCTTAAAAATTTATGGCAGCTTAGCGAGCTTGGGTTTCATATTGCAATTGATGACTTTGGCACCGGCTACAGCAACCTGGCCTATCTAAAAAAACTTCCGGCCAGCGAACTCAAAATAGACAAGGCTTTCATTCTAAATTTAGAAAGGGATAAGGAAAATCAAGTACTGGTACAAACCGCTATACACATGGCTCATAACTTGGGACTTAAAGTGGTGGCCGAAGGAGTGGAGTCGGCACACACACAAGCCATACTAGGAGAGATGGGCTGCGACATCTGCCAAGGTTACCACTTTAGCCGGCCCATTTCGGCTCAACATTTCAGTAAATTATACAAAGCCAATCAAGGATAGCAGCGGGCAATAAGCCCACTGCTATCTATTTACAGACGTTAAATAATCACCACCTTTTACCGGCCGTCAAAAACCAGGCTTGAGTATTCTGACTACCATAAGCCGTCTCCAACCGTATAGGCGTATCCTTTAAATTTACTCTGGCTCCAACCCCTACACTATAGAATGAATCATCCAATAAACTGCCCACATTATCATTAGCCTGTGCGCTTTCGGCAAAACCTATTAACTCAATGCTATTGCCCTTACCTGCTGACCAAGGCAAAAAGTAAGTGGCCTCCAAGCCCTCTAGTAAAGTGTTAGACGCCTTAATATATTGCTCACTATAGCTTCTTAAGCCATAGGCTCCACCTAGGGGCTGGGCATTACCTTTATTGTTAGAATCTACGATGTAATTAGCCAGATCCTGCTCAAGACCTTCACAATTCTGTTTATCTTCAGTGCTCACTAAGCTGTCACACTGCCCATTAATTTCAGTCAGCACTTCATCTACTTCATCGTACTCAGACCTTTTAGCCAAGACAAAACCGTGACTACCACGAGCATAGGTGGTAACGGCATGATGCCCCTCAAAAGCCCAGGTATAACTTGCCGAATAATTTAACTGCCCCTGATCACTTTGACCAGGGCGAAACAACAGCGCCGCCAATTCTGCCGAGGCCAGCAAACCAGAGTTATCAGCGGAAGCCTTTCTTTCGCCTGTGGCCACACCCACGGAAGCCAGAGTAGAGAACACATCATGTAAACCTTCGTCGTTTATTTTGATGACCTCTCCACCGGCGGTTGCATAATCACCAAGGGATACAAGACTTGCGCCGACATTGGCATACCAGTATTGCTGGTTATTGAGCTGCGTTTTTAAGCTGGCAAATTGACCAAAGCCGCTAAGCTCTTGTTCATACTCGGTACCGGTATTTAACCCACGGCCATATTGGGTATCGATACTAATATCATTTATAAATACACTACTAAGGGAAAGCTTGCCTTTAAGGAATGGGATCTCGCTAACATTGAACACCGCGCCTTCTACATCCCCTAGGGCAACCGCCGTCACAGTGTTTAAATCACCTGCTCCCACTTTCTCACTTTTCAAGCCGACAACAGCAACACTGCCAATTCCTTCAAAATGAACAATGCCGGGTAACAGAGAATGCTCTGCGCCTTCGTCTGCCTGCACCGAAGCGGCACTTAATGCTAGTAGAAAGAATGCATTAACTTGATTTTTGCTCATTTTCATGCGTCCTTTACATTTATTTACCCTAAGCCCCTAGGATTCAGCCAAATAAATTAAGTTCATTATTCGCTCAAAAATCACAACCGCTTAATGAAACGCCTAAGCTTGGGATATCTCTTTTCCCACAATGCCCACTCACCAGAACCAGCCAATGTCATATCTTCAAAATGAAATTCAGGCACCACCACTTCGCTTATCAATCCAAACTCTCCTTCTATTAGCTCACTGGCTTTCCAGGTTCCCCCGGGCACCACAAGTTGCAGCTGCTGTCCCTGTTTTATGTCACTCCCCATATCCACAACAGACAACTCACCTTGCGCGGTTATTAAGTAATAACGAATTAATCCATACCCATGATAAAAATGTAAAATATCAGATTGATTCCTATGAAAATGACCGATTGGTTGATTTTCGCTTAGTAGATAATAAATGCTGGAGGCCAGTGATTTGCCCCCCTTTATATCTAGGCTCTGCTCGCTACAATAAATACGACGGTAATAACCCCCTTCAACATGTGCCTGTAATCCCAACTCACTGATAACTTCTTCGATATTCATAATACCCCCCCCCTTACTGCCTTATGTAAAACTTAATTAAGTTTGATTTCTCTCGATTTTATTCTACTTAATTTTCTCTGAAAAACCTTGAATACAAATAGACGAAACAAGTCGCAATCCTAAAAAGTATTCTAATATTAATAAGGTACACAACGACAAATCAGGAGAGATGCAGCCCATGAAAATGCTGCCGGTGTATTTCTGCTTTCTATTTTCTTTGCCCTCAGTGGCCCAACATTCCTTATTGGTGGGTTTATATTCTGATCACTATGGCTACAAGAGTTATAAAGACTATAACGGCCAAGGACAGGACTACAAAAAAATGCACCGCCTCAATCAGGGCGGGCCAGAAGCCAGCCGATTGGTGGGCTATATGTACAGCGCTCCGGGCTACGCGTTAGGAGCTTGCACTTTCAAAAACAGCTTTTATGAACAAACACACTGCCTAATCGGCGTATTACGATACCGCTACAATAATTATGTAAGCTTTGAAACAGGGCTTAACCTCACCTATGGATATCGCCCAGCATTAATTATGCAAATGTCCAGTTTAAGTAAAGGTAAAAAGGTACTGCCTATACCCATAACCGGGGTTAAATTTAATTATGGGCGCTCAACCATTTCCTACAACTACATGGCACCAGGCATCACTGCCATCGTCCTTGGTTGGAAGCTTTAATGGTAAAGCGCCTTAAAACCTATAAAGCACGCATTAAAAAGTACAATTTACACCTAATGGCAGAAACTGAATATTTGGCAGCGGCCAAAAGAATTCAAACCACAGAACCACAATTAAATATTCATCAGGCAGAAATAAAGCGGCTAGAGGACTTAATCCAGCTATGTATTTTGATTTGTGATGATATTAAAGAATTTGAAGAGGAGGTGAAACAAGAGTAACCCTTGCCGAGTAATTCGTAAAAACATGAATGGATTGCAATCAAGGATGAGAAGCGCCTATACAATTGATAGATTTGGGAGCTCCAATTTTGATGACCCTAACCGACGGCCAGCCTTCATAGCCGAGTAAAGACGCAATATTGCGCCCATGGCGCAATTACTCCCTTCCAACCTTCTCCATGCTATAATCCGCCCCCAGTGTAACCGAGGCGAAGCTATAAGAAATCAGTCGTTTTCAAATCGTCTCTAAATTTTTAATCAAGTATATATAGCAGTAACAGGCAGAATTGAACAAATGACAGAAGCAGCTACAAGCACTATCAATACAGGCGCAGCCCCAAATACCGGCGCGCACCGCTTCTGCACCGCCCCTCTCATGGATTGGTCTGACCGCCACTGCCGCTACTTTTGGCGCACGCTCAGCCAGAATGCCTTCGTTTATTCTGAAATGGTCACAACTGGGGCTATCATCCACGGTAAAGGCGGGCCAGAAAGATTTTTAGGCTACAACCAGGAAGAGCACCCGGTAGCTCTTCAGTTAGGTGGCAGCAAGCCCAGCGAACTAGCCCAGTGCGCCAAGATCGCTCAGGACTATGGCTATGACGAAGTTAATTTAAACGCGGGCTGCCCCAGCGACCGCGTACAGAACAACATGATTGGAGCCTGCCTAATGGGCCACGCGCCTTTAGTGGCCGATTGCATTAAGGCCATGCAGGATGCCGTTGATATACCTGTGACCATCAAGCACCGAATAGGCATTGATGATCAGGACTCTTACCAAGAGCTGGTGGATTTTGTCGGCACCGTAGCCGCCACTGGCTGCAATACCTTTATCATCCATGCGCGCAAAGCTATCTTGCAGGGCTTGTCACCCAAGCAGAATCGCGAAATCCCACCGTTAAAATACGAATTTGTTAAGAAAATCAAACAGGATTTTCCACAGCTAGAAGTCGTCTTAAATGGTGGTCTAGGCACTATAGAACAAATGCACGAAGTTCTGGAATACACGGATGGCGTAATGGTGGGCCGCGAAGCCTATCATAACCCTGGACTATTACTGGATGTAGATCATGAATTCTACGGCCAATCAAAAAACATTATTGATCGCAAACAAATAGTGCGAAACATGTACCCCTATATCGAGAACCACCTTAGCCAAGATGGCAAGTTGGCTTACATTACCCGCCACATGCTGGGGCTTTTTAATGGCTTAGCAGGAAGCCGTCAATTTAGACGCCACCTAAGTGAAGAGGCCTACAAAAAAACGGCCACCATCGACGTATTGGAAACAGCCCTCGCATTCATGCCTGATCAAGTAGATGAGCTCAGTCCCGCCTAATTTCATTATCTGAATATTTAGGCCAATAATGAATTTGACATTATTGGCCATATTCCACAAAGTAAGCTAAAAGCAGCCACAATAAGAAAGCTGCTCAAAGTGACAAGGAATAGTGGGCAAACAATGAACAAATTAGAGCAACTAAAAAAAATGACTTCCGTAGTAGCCGATACCGGCGATATAGAAGCCATCAAACGCTACCAACCTCAAGATGCCACCACTAACCCATCTCTAGTCTATAAAGCAGCGCTGTTACCGCAGTATCAAAACCTTATTCAGCAATCAGCCAACTGGGCCCAAAAACAAGATGGGGATGTACTGGAAAATACCCTAGATATGGTTTCGGTTAAATTAGGGGTAGAAATTTTAAAAACTGTACCAGGTTATGTTTCCACCGAAGTGGATGCGCGACTCTCTTTTAATACCATTGCCACGGTTAAAAAAGCACGCCAGCTTATAGCCCTTTACGAGTCTGAAGGCATCAGCCGCAACCGCATTTTAATAAAAATCGCCTCCAGCTGGGAAGGCATTCAAGCTGCTAAGGTTCTAGAAGAAGAAGGCATCCAATGTAACCTCACTCTACTATTTAGCTTTGCCCAAGCGGTGGCCTGTGCCCAGGCAAACATCACCTTAATTAGTCCATTTGTGGGAAGAATTTTAGACTGGTATAAAAAAGCCGAAGGCAAAGAAGCCTACGAGAGCCACCTAGACCCAGGGGTTATTTCGGTAAGCAATATTTACCGTTATTTTAAAACCTACCAGTACAAGACTATCGTGATGGGTGCTAGCTTTCGAAATACAGGGGAAATCGAAGCCCTTAGTGGTTGTGACAAACTAACGATTAGCCCACAACTGCTAGAGGATCTAAGCAAGGACACTTCGAAAATGCCACAGCAACTAGATGACTCGCAAACCAGTGAAGATGCCAAATGGGACATCCTCACTGAAGCCGATTTCCGCTGGCAGATGAATGAAGACCCTATGGCTACGGAAAAATTAGCCGAAGGTATTCGTAATTTCACCCTCGATTTAATTAAACTTGAATGTCTTCTGAAAAAAGATTTTCTGAACGCCGCTAAAGCCACCGCAGTTTAAAAACAGAGTTCAATCAGAGCATCCGTACACCTTGCTCTGATTGAATTCATCCCCATAATATAAACACTACCCTCTTACTCTATCGCACAGGTCAATACCATGTTTAAACGCGTACTGGATTGGTTTAAAGATGAACAACAAACTGAAAAGTCCGATGCCAATTCACCCAGCCGGGCAGCTGCGGCACTGTTGTTAGAAGTTGCTTTTAGTGATAATGATTTCAGCGATACTGAACGGGCAGCAATGCCCAATTTGCTGCATCAACACACACAACTATCACTTAAAGAGTGTGAAGAGCTAATCGAAATAGCTCAGCAGGATGTAGATCACGCCCTTTCTCTTCATCAGTTCACTCACTATCTAAATGAACAATTCAGCTTGGATCAAAAATTGGATTTGTGCACTACCTTATGGAAGGTAGCCTTTGCCGATCAGTACATCGACAAATATGAAGACAACATGATTCGTAAAATTGCCGACCTTCTTCATCTTAGGCACAGCGAATTCATGCAGTGCAAGCACAAGGCTCGAGCGCAATCATGAAAAAAAATATTTTAATGGTGGGCGCCTCTGGCGAGGTAGGCCAAAGACTGGTTAAACAATTGCTGCTGGACACCCGCGTTGACTGCATACATTTACTTAATAGGCGCCAGCTAAAAATGAATGATCCTAGAGTCATTCAACACCAAGTAGATTTTAACCAACTCAACACACTAGATTTGAAATTAGATTTTAACCTAGCCTACTGCTGCTTGGGCTCCACCATTAAACAAGCAGGATCCAAAGCCGCATTTGAAAAAGTAGACCTTCATTATGTAACTGAATTTGCACAATTGGCCCAGCGTCATAATGCTGCAAGATTTGCGGTTATTAGCTCTATCGGCGCTAACGCCCACAAAGGTGGTTTCTATTTGCAAACTAAGGGACGCATGGAAGAGGCATTGCAAGCCATGACTTGGCAGCAGTTATGGGTTTTCAGGCCTAGTTTACTCATTGGCCAGCGTAAACAATTCCGACTAGCTGAGCAGTTTGGCGCCCTAGCCTCCAAACTTATCTCACCTTTACTGGTGGGTCCCCTCAAAAACTATCGGCCCATAGAAATGGATAATGTGGCTAATGCTATGGCCAGTATTTTAGGTTTAAATCAAATGGGAACGAGCTTAATAGAGAATACGCAGATTTTATCATTGGCAAAACGTTAATGACAAGGCGACTATCCGTCGCTCTTTTCAGCCGTTTTTTCTTGTTTGGCCTTTAACATGGCCTCTAATTTAGCTTTACGAAGCGCACACAAATCGATAACCCGCATTTTCTCTGCTGGCATCATGCCATTCCACTTTTGCCGTTCGGTTCGACTGCGCAAACACCCAAGGCAATATCCTTTTGCATTGCTCTGGCAAACGTCTATACATGGACTGGGGACGGGGAAAAGCTCTACTTGCTGCATATCTGCAGTCTAGCCTAGCCAGCGAGTTGAGCATAGGCCAGCCAACACTTTCGTTCTTTATTTACCCAATTCACCCACTATAAATACAATCTATATTCACTATTCATCAATCTTAATCTACTTTAAATACCATGTAAAATTTCGCCCCCGCCAGCGCTGCTGGTGCCTGCATCGAAGCCATATTAAAACAGGTGTTTTAAAAAACCCTGAAAGCCCTTGTAATGGGGCTCTAATCTATGGTCTTGAATTATTTTTCAGGTAGAATCGGCCGCACTTTTAAAGCCGCTATACATAGTTAACCCCCTAGAAACAAAAGCGGTCGGCAAACAAAAGCAGGAAGATGGCTTAGCACGGGTGTTACTAAGCCATTGCGCACTAAATACGAGGCATATGATGACTGAACGCATTCAAGCTGGTGGCTTAAAAGTCGCTAAAGAACTTTTTGATTTTGTAAATGAAAAAGCCATTCCAGGTACTGGCGTAGACCAGTCAGCTTTCTGGACTGGTTTCGATGCAATCGTCCACGATCTTGCTCCAAAAAACCGCACCCTGCTTGCTAAGCGTGAAGACTTACAAGCCAAGATCGACACTTACCACACTGACCGTAAAGATCAGGGTCACAACGCTGCTGAATACAAAGCGTTCCTACAAGAAATTGGTTACCTAGTGCCTGAAGGCGCTGATTTCACAGCCACCACGCAAAACGTAGAGCCTGAAATTGCAACAATGGCCGGCCCTCAGTTGGTAGTGCCAATTATGAATGCTCGCTTTGCATTAAACGCATCGAATGCTCGCTGGGGTTCATTGTACGACGGTTTGTACGGCACCAAAGCCATCTCTGAAGAAGGCGGCGCCGAAAAAGGCAAAGGCTACAACAAGGTTCGTGGTGACAAGGTTATCGCTTACGCTCGTGACTTCTTGAATAATGCCGCTCCTTTGGCTTCTGGCCAACATGAAGGAACCACTCAATATACAATCGAAGCTGGCAAGCTGGTTGTTACTTTAGCCGACGGATCTACTACCGGCCTTAAAGATGCCAGTAAATTTACCGGTTACCAAGGTGATGCTTCCGCCCCTACCGGTATTTTGCTAACGAACAACGGTTTAGGCTTTGAGTTGCAATTCGATGCCTCTAACCCTATCGGTTCAACTGATGCGGCCGGCATGAAAGACATCCTGATGGAATCTGCTTTAACCACCATCATGGACTGTGAAGATTCTATTGCCGCAGTAGACGCTGCCGATAAAGTAGTTGCCTACAGCAACTGGTTAGGCCTAATGCAAGGTAACTTGCAAATTGAAGTTAAAAAAGGCGATTCCAGCTTCATCCGTAAGATGAATGCCGATCGCGAATACACATCACCAACTGGCGAATCTTTCAGTGTTAAAGGTCGCTCTATGTTGTTTATTCGTAACGTTGGTCACTTGATGACTAACCCTGCGATCATCGACAAAGAAGGTTTTGAAATTCCTGAAGGCATTATGGATGGTGTTGTTTCATCTTTGATCGCTATTCACGATATTAAAGGCAACTCTCCGTTTAAGAACTCAACTACTGGTTCTGTAAATATCGTTAAGCCTAAGATGCACGGCCCTGAAGAAGTGGCATTCACCACTGAATTATTTGGTCGCGTTGAAGAGTTACTTTCTTTGCCTAAGAACACCCTTAAAGTGGGCATCATGGATGAAGAGCGCCGTACTACTGTAAACCTTAAAGAATGTATTCGTGCCGCGTCTGAACGTGTTGTATTCATCAACACTGGCTTCTTAGATCGCACTGGTGATGAGCTACACACTTCTATGCAAGCAGGTCCTTTTGTTGCCAAGTCCATCATGAAGCAGCAAAACTGGATTGGCGCTTACGAAGACTGGAATGTAGACACAGGTTTGGAAACTGGCCTGCAAGGTCGCGCTCAAATTGGTAAAGGCATGTGGCCTATCCCTGACGAAATGGGTCAGATGATGGAGCAGAAAATTGCTCATCCTAAAGCGGGTGCAAACACAGCTTGGACACCTTCTCCAACAGCCGCCACTTTGCACGCATTGCACTACCATCAGGTAGATGTTTTTGCGACACAGAATATCATCAAGACTCGCAAGCACGCATCTATTGACGATATCCTTGATATTCCTTTGATGGACAAGGCTACTGCTGATGCACTAACACCTGAATTCATTCAGAACGAAATCGACAATAACTGTCAGGGTCTTCTAGGCTATGTAGTTCGTTGGGTTGATGCGGGTGTCGGTTGCTCGAAAGTGCCAGACATTAACAATGTAGGCTTAATGGAAGATCGCGCTACTTTGCGTATTTCGTCTCAGCACCTATGTAACTGGTTAGAGCATGGCATTGCGACTAAAGAGCAAATTGAAGAAAGCCTTAAACGTATGGCCGCCATTGTAGACGGACAGAATGCATCTGACCCTCACTACAACAACATGGCTCCAGAATTTAACGGCATTGCTTTCCAAGCCGCCTCCGACCTTATCTTTAAAGGTAAAGAGCAGCCTAGCGGTTACACTGAGCCATTGCTTCATGCTTACCGCTTGCAATATAAAGAAGCCAAGGGCATTAAGTAATTCTTTATAGTGCTACTGGCTTGATGCATTTCAAGCATTGAATAAAAAAACCGGCCTAGGCCGGTTTTTTTATGTATTAAACACATCATAAGTTGCAAGACTTCACCTGTCTTGGCATTCATTGCCCACTAAGTTAGTAGTTTTCAAACTTTTTATTGATGGATGTCACATCCTGAAATGCACACCACCCCACCAACATAAGTTCTCTTTATACTGCGTGAAATTAATAAATCGATTGAAAAAACAGCTGTAGAGATGAACACCTATCATTTCCTTGGATTTCCTCAATCACCAAAATTGACTTTATAAAGTGAGGCCCAAGTGATTTATAAAATAATAATTCTTTTACTTATTAGTACCAGCACCTTATATGCAATCCAGAACCCCAAAAAACTGGGGCATAATTACCAGTCAAATAACTTTAATGATCAAGCCTATACTCGCCCCACACAGGAAAGAGAGGTTATGCATAGCCCCACTGATTTCAAAAGCCACAGCACTGATCACAACGAAACAACCCTAATATGGGACCACCCATATAATTCAACGCAAAAATTCAACTACCAAATATATCGTAATCAAATCCTATTAACAGAGCTGCCCTCGAGCCAAAAAACGTTTACCGATTCATATTTACAGCCAAGTCAGAATTACAAATATGAAATATATGCAATAGATGAAAGCGGGTGGCGCTCCAGTTCTAAAAAAATAAACGTTCAAACCAAAGAGAATATGGAGCCTATTTTACAAAGCACAGTCAGCAGCATAGAACTGTACCGCAACACTCAGTTAAACACTGAGATCTATACCTTTTTAGCCAGCGACCCAGACGAAGACACGCTCAACTTTAAACTTAAGGGGCTAGACCGAGAATATTTCTCTATCGACGCACAGTCAGGCACCCTGATAAATAAGAAATATCTAGTACGCGACAAAGTATATAAGTTAAATATCCAGATATCTGATGGCACTTCGTTTATTGAGACCCCCTTTAGTGTTAAAACCTAATACAATCACCTGCTTCCAGAGAACCATTCAAAGCCCATCCTTCCTGGCTTTATATTTATCCCTAACTTGCCTAGGACTGGCTTGAAACCAGCGCCGACAACTTCGACTAAAAGCAGATTGCTCGGCATATCCTAGTAGCCCAGCTATCTGCCCTAGATTTAAAACCTCTTGCTGCAAATACCCTTCAGCTAAAAATTTTCTAACTTTATCTTTAATTTTTACAAAGTTAGTGCCTTGTAAATGTAAAGACCGATGCAATTGGCGAACTTGCATATTTAACGTATTAGCAATGGTTTCATTTGTACATTGATCCACCATTAACAGCGGTTTAATTAAAGCCTCTACCTTTTCCTCCAAACTAAACTCCTTAGCCAAATAATGACTCTGCAGATAGCTTAAGGCCACTCGCCCCAGCTCCCCCGTCGCTCCAGAAATAGGTAGCTTTAGAATGTTTTTATTTAGAACCAGTCCCGCCACCCCTTGATGAAATTCAATGGGGCATTTAAAAATCCTTTTATATAAAACAGAAGAGTTCAGCATGCCGTGGGGCAATAAAAGCTTCACCACTTCACCTTGCCCACTGCTTAACATGGCAACAATTTGTGCCGCTAAGGCGATAGATAACTCATTGGCCTGGCGTGCCAAAGGCATGGGCTTTAACAAAATATCAAAGGTCAGCAAAAAATGAGACCTATCGGGAAGCTCACTCACACCTATAGAAATACCAGGACTATAGACATGAATATAATTAACCACCCTCTGTAGAGCTTGCTCAAGAACGTCACCTTGCTGAGCAGCCAAGGCAATGGGACCTAAAATGCTAAAATCCTGACGTAAAGAAAAGCGCATTCCAAAATCGGAGCAATCTAATTGCACAGCAGTATCTTCTAGCAAACTGACAAATTTCCGATAAGGAATCATAAGGCCGTCGGTTTCTATTACATCCAAGGCCAAGCCATTGGCCTGTATTAATTTCTCACCATCACCTCCTAGCTCAGACACTAATTGTTTGTAACCACGAAGAGATTCGCTACGCACCCATTGAGTCATAAGACCTCCTTTTGATAACGCAGCTTATCGCCCTGTCCGATAAAGGCAAGTTTTAAGCCCATACCCCATGGCATCATGATTTATATCATCAAAGAGACGGAATAATAAAAATGAACCCTAACAACTTTGACTACATCATCATCGGCGGCGGCAGCGCTGGTTGCGTAATGGCGGGAAGGCTTTCTGAAGACCCAAAGGTAAGCGTTTGTTTGCTAGAAGCTGGGAAAAAAGATACCAGCGCCTTTACTCACGCTCCTGCGGGACTAGCAGCGACCGTGCCATTTGGAATTTTTAGCTGGCATTTTGACACAGTCGAACAAAAAGGCCTCAACGGTAGAAAGGGCATACAGCCACGAGGAAAGCTACTAGGGGGTAGCAGCTCTATTAATGCCATGGTTTACATGCGTGGCAATAAGTGGGACTACGATAACTGGGCACAGATGGGCAATGAAGGCTGGAGCTACCAGGAAGTACTACCCTACTTTAAAAAGTCAGAGCATAACGAAACCCTAAATAACAGTTTTCACGGCCAAGGCGGACCTTTGAACGTGGCCGAGTTACGCAGCCCTAGCCACATGAACGACTTTTTCTTAAAGGCTTGCCAAGAGCAAGGGTTGCAAGCCAACTCAGACTTTAATGGAGGACAACAAGAAGGCTACCGAATGAATCAGGTAACCCATATTAATGGCGAGCGTTGCAGCGCTGCTAAAGCCTTTATCACCCCTCACCTCAATCGCCCCAACCTAACCGTTATCACCCAAGCCCATGTAAGCAAAATTGAAATAGAAGACAACAAGGCCACCGGCGTAAGCTATTTTCAGGGGAAAAAAATACACACAATTACCGCCAGTAAAGAAATCATACTCAGCGCAGGCGCATTTGGCTCCCCACAAATACTGCAGTTATCAGGGGTTGGCCCAGCTCAACATTTAACTGATTTGGGCATACCGGTTAAGCTCGACGTGCCAGGGGTAGGCAGTAATTTACAAGACCACATCACAACCATCCCCATTTATCGCACCCCAAAGCACGAGGGCACTTATGGTATCTCAATTCTTGGTGGCCTAGATATTATTAAGGGTGTTTACCAATGGATTAAGAGCCGCAAAGGTATCGTCACCAGTAATTTTGCAGAGTCAGCCGCCTTCTTTAAAACCGACGAGAGCCTACCTGCGCCGGATATTGAATTAGAGTACGTTATTGGCATCGTCGACGACCACAATCGCAAGATGCATCTAGGGCATGGTTACAGCCTCCATGCCACCTTACTAAGGCCTAAAAGCCGTGGAACCGTACGCTTAGCCAGTAAAAACCCGAAAGATGATCCGCTTATAGACCCTAATTTTCTGGCTGAAAAAGAAGATTTAGACACTCTAGTGAAAGGCTTGCAAAAAGCCCTAGATATCATGGAAAGCCCAGCCTTTAACCAGGTAAAAGGAAAGATGCTTTACCCACTAGAAAGAAACAACATCCCTCAATTGGAAGATTACATTCGAAACACCGCCGACACAGAATACCATCCGGTAGGCTCATGTAAGATGGGATCGGAAAATGATCCCTTGGCCGTGGTTGATACCCAGCTAAAAGTACATGGCATTGAGAATTTAAGAATCGTAGATGCTTCCATCATGCCGACACTGGTCTCAGGCAATACCAATGCACCCACCATCATGATCGCCGAAAAAGCCGCTGACATGATAATTAAGCAAAGCCAGAAATTAAAACAAGCCAGCTAACTGGCGCCTAAACTCCCCCTGTACAGGGGGACCTCTATAGCTTCATGTTAGCGAGACCGGCAAATACTGACTACTCTCATAAGATGAACTTAAAGAGCCTAGTATGGCTGGCAGCCATCTTATACACCCTAGTAATAGGGGGAAGCCTTCTATTGTACCGCCTGTTTGTTGTCCTCCCCTCTTTACAAACGGCAGAATTAGATCTTCGCAGGTACAACATATCTTCCCTTGCTTCGGCTTATGCAAGCGACAGAGCTAACTTCACCCTCTTTAACTTAGACTGGTCTAAATGGGATGATACATATGACTTCATTCACACTGGAAACCGAAAATATATTCAGGAAAATATATTCAACCCTTCTTTTTTAGAAACAGAAACAAATGCCGTTCTTTTTTTTGATATCACCGGCAAGCTGCTTTACGCAGCACAAAAAATTAATAAGGAATTTAAAGAAGTAAAACAGATAAGTAACATCACCGGCGATCTAAACACTAAACAGCTACTTAAACAGGACGAACAGTACGGGTTTGTGCGCCACAACGAAGGCCTAGGCTACTATGTCAGCCACCACATCCAAGACAGCGCCTCAGTTAAAAAAACCAATGGCGTACTGGTGTTTATTCGCGATTTCGGCTCACGCTTTTTTAATCGCACCAACCTCAGTAAAGACCTTCTGTTTAAAGTAACCAATCTTTCCAAAGGCGAAGCCTCTCTATATCCAGCAACAAAAAGTTTCAACATCAAAGATTTGCAAGATACTTATACCTTTGGGCTAGGTAACAACCTTGGTGAGGTTATCGCTTTAGCTAGCTTCAATTTCCCGAAAAGCAGAACTCCCCAGGCCATCGATGCTACTACACTCTTTAGCATTGCTGCTCTATTAACCCTGCCATTGTTCATCACAGTGGTCATTTATTTCTTAATTCTAAAACCCATCATTAAGATATCCTCCAATATCAATCGAATGAAAAAAACTGGAGAAGTATTCCGTTTAGCCCAAAGAAGCTATGTCACTGAAATTGATAATTTCCTCATAAGATTCAATATTTTGGTAGACAAAATCCACAGCTACCAAAAAAAATTACTCGACGATTCAAATACCGATGGACTAACTGAGATCCACAACAGGAAATATTTCGACCTGGCATACGACGCCTGCTGGCGTACCAATTCGCGCAACTCTAATTGCATTGCCGTCATCATGCTGGACATAGATTTTTTTAAAAAATACAACGATCACTACGGGCACCAACAAGGAGATGTCGCGCTTAAACAGGTGGCACAGGCACTTAATAATTTAACCCGTAGAGCTGAGGATGTTTTGGCCCGTTATGGCGGAGAAGAATTTGTAATTGTGTACCACACACAGAGCAAGCAATGTTTGGAAAAAACTCTAAAATCGATACTTAACGCGATAAACCAGTTACATATTGAACACGCTAAATCCAATATTGCTCCGCATCTCACTATTAGCTGTGGGGCTTGCTACATTGAAAACACAGGAGCATGGATAAAAGAGTTAAAGGAAGACGCCCTTAAAATGTCCGACCAAGCACTTTATGAAGCTAAGGACAAAGGCCGCAATCAATATTGCATTCGTACTTTAAACCCGCCATTAAGTCCTTGGTCCCGCCGGGAATTTTAACCCGTTAAATTTCGGTTAAAGGGAGGCAAGCCATTTAGCAACATACTGCCATAACGCTTTGAAACAATTCTCTTATCCAGAATCGTTATTTTTCCTGTATCTGTTTCGGTTCGAATCAAACGCCCACAAGACTGTATTAATTTCACACTGGCATCAGGAACCGACATTTCCATAAATGGATTCCGACCCTTACTTTCAAGCCACTCTGCCAAGGTCGCGTCAACCGGATCATTAGGCACAGAGAACGGCAAACGCACAATCACCACGTGTTGCAACAGCTTTCCGGGTAAATCAATGCCTTCTGCAAAACTGGCCAATCCAAATAAGATTGAGGATTCACCATCCTCAATCTTTTTCTTATGCAGACGTATGACCTCTTGCTTTGAAAACTCATCCTGAGTCATCACATGCTTGGCAATATCTAATGGCAACAACCCCTTAACATCATTCATTACCCTTCGGCTGGTGAACAACACCAAGACACTTTCATTTATATCTAAATTTTCACGTAATGCTTGAGTGATATTATCAGCATACTCATCTCCACTACTGGGCTCGATGGCACTTTTTGGCACAACAATGGTACCGAGTCGAGCATAATCAAATGGGCTTTCGATAATCTCAAAATGATTAGCTCGAGCTACACCTGATTTCATACGAAACCGATCAAACTTCGCCAAAGCCGTTAACGTAGCGGATGTCACTACTGCCGCGAAACAACGACTCCATAAATTTTTAGCCAAAAGCTCAGCGGCCATAATAGGGCTACTATATAAGCCTATATCATCTTCTTGATCGGTATATACACGTTCCATCCAACGCGCCACTGGTATTTTATCTTCAAAGTCTTTTTGTGCGAAGCTTAACCAAAGAAGTCCGGCACTTTCAATGCGAGAAAGTAGTGTGCCAAAAATTGGAAACCAACGCTCAGCATCTGACTGTTTATATTCACCATCATCTTTGCTAATAGACGCTTTTAAAGTTTCTACAATTTTATCTAAATGACCGTACAGGGTGTTATGAGTTTTATTAAGCTCAGCTGATAACTCTACAAGCTCATCTGGCACCTGCCCCATTCTAAATCTGTGCTGGTGATACCCTTCCTGCTCAGCCTGATCCCCTAGGAAATTTAGTAACAAGTGCGAAACAAACTTCAATTGAGAATTAATTTCAGCAATTCGCTCAGGCAAAGCTGTCACTATCTGCAGCAATCCCATTGGCGTACCTGCCTGCTTACCCAATGTATCTACTGCTTTGGAAATTTGTTTTAGCAAATTTTCTTCTTGATGCAATTTTACCTGGGCCGAAAAATGATTAATGGCCTTGTCTGGCAGGTGATGCCCTTCATCAAAAACATAGATACTTTTACCCGGCTCTGGCAATACAGCGCCACCGCCAAGATTAATATCAGCCATCACTAAATCATGATTAGCCACAATCACATCAGCTTCTTCCAACAACTTTCTAGCCGTAAAAAAAGGACAGCCATTAAAATGAGGACAACGGCGATTACTGCATTCTCTATGTGTCGCTGTCACCATGGACCAATCTTGGTTCTCTATCTGATTAGCCCAATTATCTCGGTCTCCGTCCCATTTTCCGGAGGTAAACTCATCCAGAAATTTTTGAAACAAGCTCTTCTGATCATCTGAAGCATCTAGACCACCAAACATATCCATGGAGGCATCTTGCATTCTCAGATCTTGCATTTCTTGATCTAATTTGTGCACACACAAATAGCGACCACGCCCCTTAGCTAAAGCGTATTTAAATTCGAGCCCGCTATTTTTAGCCACATCAGGAATATCCTTGTTAACCAATTGCTCTTGTAAGGCCACCGTTGCAGTAGAAACGATTATTTTTTTATCTAAATCTTTAGCAACGGGAATGGTGGAAACCAAATAAGCGAGAGTTTTACCGGTACCGGTACCCGCTTCAACTACACAAATTGGATTATCAGATATTCGATTGCCATCTCCATCCTGACTAACAGAGCCCAGTGTTCTGGCAATGGCTGCAATCATTTGCTTTTGGCCACGACGGGGCTTTAAACCGTTTACCTTTAGAATTTTGCTATAGGCAGTTTGAATTGTAGTTTTAGCTTCGTTACTCAGCATTCTTTGACGCTACCCATGTTATGCCCTTGTCTAGCGCAACCTTACGACCCGCAACTTCCAACACAACACCCCGATTGGTGATTGAGTTTAATACCACACTCGAATTAATCATCATGCCTTCGTTAAATGTACGACCGTTAATAACCACAGAACGAAACTGGGCGGCACTGGAATAAATATGACTTTCTAGAGCAATACTTGGTATTTGAGATAGAATTTCCTTTGACAATTCACTCAATTCCATTGGAGCTTCAGGTTTAACAGCTATGCTTTCTACGTTCTTTTTTGGATCTGGCGTTTCTACAACCAGTTCTTCAATCTGCCTTTCCACTTTAGCTTTAGGCAGAACAATTAGATCAGTAGGCGAATTTTCAAAATCATGAGTTAACTTATTTTTAGGAATGACAGAAGCTGGTAACGGCGCGGCCAACAAAACGTCCATTTCTTTAGCTTGGCCTAACGACTCTATCTCTTCGTGCTCCATTGGCATAAACACTTTCACTAAGGTGACCAACAACACAGCAACACACAACCAGACGACACCAGAAGGTAGGCTCGAAGAAGCTACCGATATCGGCTTTGCTACTACTTCCCCCTGAACCTGCTGTTCACGTTCTTGTTCAGCTTTTTTAAGGGCTTTAAGCAAATATGACATTAGTTAACCCCCTCAAGCTTTTCTTGCCATAACGAAAGACTAATAAAGGTTTGCTTACCCAAGATACCATCCACCAACAAATGGTTTGCCCTTTGAAATTTTTTAACAGCACCTACTAATGAAGCATCATAAGACTGCTCTGAAATTGCAATTTTTTTACCCGACCCTTCTGGATTTATCACCTGCCAATCTTGAAATTCACCTTCAACCAAAACAGGGAAATTAGAACGCTGCAGTATTCCCCGAACCCAACTTATTGCCTCATGACTTCCACCTTCTTTAATGCTGCCATTAAATTCAAAAGGGGCATCCCAGTGAATACGGGTCAGTATTAGCGGCTCATTAACCAGTCCTTTCTGCCAATTTTGCCAGCGACTATTAAAAAAGATAGATACAGGCTCTGAGCTAAATTCGATAAGCTCTTGTGGCAGCATTCCCTGCCAACAATCCTGTAATTTCCCACATCCAACAGCGGCACTCTTTAATCTAGAATGATTATCAGACACGGAATAAATTGTATCTGCATAAAAAGAACTCACATTAGCCAATAACGTTTCTTTATTAAAAATACCAAGTTGCAAAAACATCAACACAACAAGCGCGAAAGTAATGGGAACAAAAACCTTAAATTTCTTTTTTTCTGTTTGTGGCAGTACTTCTTTGGCCGCCTTGAAAACCACATGCATAGGCACTTTATTGTGCTGCTCAGCATAGGCCCCCATTAAACTTCGATCTGCTACCAAATTTATTAAACGAGGAATGCCTCCGGTTAAGCGATGAAGTAACCAGCTGGCACCGTATGAAAAGAGACCGCCTGCGCTGCCCGCTACCTGCAACCGGTGCTGAACGTACTGCCTCACTTGATAAACAGAAAGAGGTTTCAAGTGAAACCTGGCCGTAAAGCGTTGATTCAGCTGACGCAAATCATACTGTTGCAAACGTTTTTTGAGCTCAGGTTGCCCAAGTAATATTATCTGTAAGAGTTTGTCACTGTGGGTCTCTAAATTGGTCAGTAGTCTTATGAGCTCAAGAACACTGGGATCCAAGTGCTGAGCCTCATCAATCACCAATAGGCTATAACCACCTTTAGAATAAACCGAGAGCAAAAACTCTGTTAAAGCCTCAATTAAGTCTGACTCTTTTGCTTCAGCGAATACAGATAGATCAAATTCACGACAGATTAACTGCAACAATTCAATTCGATCTAACTGTGGATGGAGAATTAAAGCAACTTCGGTATTTTCAGGGATCGAACTAAGAAGATGCTTACACAAGGTTGTTTTACCTGTCCCAACTTCACCTGTTAACAAAGTAAAGCCACCGCGATGCAACATGCCATATTCAAGAACCGCTAAGGCTTCCTGGTACTGCCCATGGGCATAAAGAAAATCGGGATTGGGCGCTATGGAGAAAGGCCGCTGTTGCAAAGAAAAATAATTTTCGTAGATCATAAAATGGGCCAATAAAAGTCTACTGATGCCTGCCAAAACTTGGATTTAGATAAGCGATATTGGTCGGACGCCAACGTAAAGCGCACCATATCAGATTCGTAACCAAATTGGATGGCCCGAGACAATAAATCAAGACCAAAATCATAGCTAAACCACTGCCCCGTGACGCTTAAAGCCTGCTGACGGGACCATTTAAAAACCTGTAATTTTACAGATGTATCTGAAGAAAAGGATTTCGTTAAGGTGTATTGCTGGCTAAAGGGCAATTGCTGGGTTTTAGACACCTGCTCCGTACGAAAATCGCAACTTCCTAGGGGGCGAGAATAACATCCCTTGTCACGATTAACGGTTTGCCAATAAAACTGATAAAATACATCTTTAAGCTCTAGGCCATAAGACCATCCATCTGCGCCAAGATACAAATAAGAGAGATCAAAGCTGTGACCCCAGCCACTAACTCCCTCCCCTTGGTGCTCAAAAAGCTTATTAGAATCGTAGGCATAATCTAGGTTATAGGTATATTGATAACTGCCATCCTCACTTACCTCTCCCAGCCCATCTAACTGACCATCCTGTACCTTAAGCGGCTGTAATGCATACCCAGTGACTAAAAAGCTAGAGTGGCTAGATAACGGTATAAAGTATTTAGTAAAGAAACCCCGACTCACTACCGCGTTAACAGAAAGTCTTAAAGGATACTGGCCCGCTGGCAAATCATTATTCTCCAGCTTCTTGTAAAACTGGGCAGTTTCTTCACTAAAGTGAAGCACGTAATCAAAACGGCTTTCAACACCCACCAGCCAGTGTTTACTTAAGTTAATTTCTAGCCCGCTACGCCCCTGAGCCTGAGCATAACGACCACTACCAACCGTAGACCAATCGGAATCTAACTTCTCTATCGCAATGGCTGGACTGGCTACTCTTGCCTGGCCATAAATATGTACCTGCGCTTGGCTGGAGCCGCAATACAATGCCACCAGCCAAATAAAGGTTCTTCTAATTCTACCTTCAACTTGCCACATAACGAATCACAGTATCTGCCAGCTACCATCTGTGTAGCGCACCACATACAGGCTTCCCTCTTTACTGAGCGTGCCCACATTTACACCGGCATACCGCAGGTAGCCAAGAGGCGCATCAGGGTGATCTGCCGTTTCTTGAAACGCAGTCATGGTGAGAGTGGCGTCGCCATTTTGTATGTAATACAAAAGAGAATCGCTATTCGAATCATCAATGCTTCCTATTAGAATCATCAAAGAGCGATCTCCATAAGGAATTCCTGCAGCCTCGCCAATGTAGCCTGGGGTTAAAATAACACTAAGTGAAACATTCTCGTTGTCAGGTGCACCACCAAATACAATTAACTGAATTCGAGGTCGGGTCAGTGGAATATTATTTTCATCTAAAGTTGCCTCGTCAATAAAATTAGTAACTAAACGAACGTTAAATTCAGTCATGGTTAATTGATAAGGCTTATTCAAACTTATGTCGTAACTATCATTGGCCACAAAAGCAGGTGTATTTTCAACTACCACAGGGTAATCAATATCATAAACACCCCGCCCCTGAACCTTAACTTGAGGAATGCAATCCGAATCACGCAAGAATGAAAATAACCCAGGCATATCTATATCGCTCGGGGCGCTATAAACCACATCACTAGTCGTACCATCGGCAGCAATCTCACAACTATTAAGGCCTGTAAGTAGCTGCTGGCTATTGCATTGCCAAACACCTTCTACTCCTGCACAGCTACGAATATATTGTGCTGAATCAGCTGAAATATCTTTCCACAAGACAAAAGCAGCGACACCTCCTGGGTATTCAAGTGCGCCATAATTAAAGTCAAAAGCGCCACCAAGATTTAGAATAGTTTTAAGTCCCGAATCCAAATCATCATAAACTGGCTGCTCTACATATTTAACCGCACCTACCAACACCTCATCGCTCACTACGTCACTAGGCATAGCAAACCACCCTGCCAATTCTGAAGCTCCAAAACTGACACTTTGACCACTTTCCAAACTAGTAAATTGCTTAAGTGCTGCCATATCCAACACCAGATCTAAATCAGGGAATTTTTTGGGGGCGTAATATGTATAAGTGGTGCCAAGCCTACTGGCATCTCCAATATCACTATTTACTTCCAGACTAATCTCTACGCTTTCAGCGTAATCTCCGGCACCATCTCTTATTTCACCCGGAATTGAGGCTGATAAAATATTAAAATGTGTTTCAGCATCAGGTAGAGTGGCATCCTTTGTACCGACCATATCCAAAGCCATGTTTTCGGCTACATAATGAAGATCAAGATAACCGCTTGATGTGGATTCTCCTGAAACAGGAACTTTCGCCTGTACCCTTACATTGGGATAACTGGCCTTAATTGCCTGTATATCTGGTGCTTCGCCAGCTTCTAAATCACTGCCCATTAAAAATAGAAAGGCAGGATACACAAACTCTTCAACTGCAGAGACCTCAACCAATCCGGTTGAAGTTTCAATTGAAATTAATTCGGTAAACGAAAATAAAATTAACTTCTCTATTGAGGTTGATACATTTTCAATCACGCCGGTCATTTTCATTTTTAAAACAGGCCCAGTACTCGATTCATAATCCATGACCAATGTATTGCTGACAGCATTAAACGTGACACTGTTGTGGTACTCAAAATAATTATCTACATCAGCTGGATCTCCCGGATCGCAACTACCCTCTGAGCGTGCACACGTTAAACCATACTCAACAAACTGAGCCATGGGTTTAAACATAGCATTAAGCTCAGGGGCTAATATTTGTTTAAACTCAGATATTTTGGCTTCCATGGCAGTCACGTCTTCCGCCAAATTTGGGTCACCTAAAAAACTCACATACTCATTTGTTTCGAAATCAACCAACCAACCCTGAACATCTGAAACCAATGTTTTTACCGTTGCTATTTGTTCAGCAATGGAGACCACATATTCCTCTCCTTCGGCTTGAGTCAGGGTATTGGTTAAACCTGCGACTAATATGTCGTTATATTTATTAACCGCCAAGCTAACATTGCCATCATCAAAATTCCCACCCACGTCAACGGCATTGCTATATAGCGTTTGCAGGTCAAAGCTTTTGGTGGCCGCAGAACGGGTGTCACTCCCTCGCATCTGACCTTCATAAACCAAAAATGAATCCACCCACCAAGCCAGTGTTTCTTTAGCTGTATTTTCAGAATCTAATGCATTTCGCTGTTTAATAAACTGCTGAAAAGTCATGGCCAATAAACCATGTTTGGCCTCTTCTGCTTTTACAATGGAATCTGTAACAGGTTCATCTACAAACGCAGACCAAGGGCGAGTATCCACATGGACATCATTATCCAGTAAGAATATTTTTTTAACGCGACTGTTAGCTTCATGAATTTTTTGCGGGGTAAACAAGGAATACATATAATCGGTGGGCTCACAGAAATCTCCACCACACACCACCCCATCACTTACAAACTCAGCAAATGCTAACTTTGATGCAAGATGCGTAATGGGCGTAATATGATACTGCTCACCTTCAGACGCCAAATTAATGCTTGCCCACATTTCAAAGTCTTCGCTGACGGTATACCAATCACCAAAAGCAACGTCATTTCCCGAATCATCTATACAAGCTCCACTTTCATCAGGAATAGCACAACGAATTTGAGTGGGGCCTGCTATATACGTAGCGCCATATTTAACGACACTTCCCGATGCATCTTGGCACCCTCCTAGATCATCGGCATTTAAACAGGTCACTTCCACCGACTCTTTATTAAAGCTAGCTACCAATAAAACTGAATCCAGATACGCGCCTCCTACCTGCGCGGTATAGTATCCCTGCTCGTCGGTAAAGTAAGAATCCCCAAGAAAACCCTCATTGCTGTCACGATTGGGCTGACCATTAGTATCAATCCCGACCGCTTGTACTCGGGCATTTTTGACATTTCCGGCAAAGACATATCCTGAAAAATTTATATTGGGTAAAGCTCCAATATTACTACTAACCGTATTTTCACAACCTGATAAAAGCAGGCCTATAAAAAAGACAAGTAAAAGGCGAATACTCATGAGAAATCCATTTTTATTATATATTTTGTTGTAGCGTACGCATCGCTCGGATCTTTTCCGATGAAAGGAATCACATCCTCTCGAAAAAAACCAAGCAGAAAAGATTTGAACGCGCAAAGCAGTAACAGTTCAAACCATTCGGAGTGAACTGCCAATATTAGAGTTGATCTGATTATTTACTGATCACGCATTTCAACAATGAATGGTTACTGTGACGAACATCGAGATACGCTTTATATCGAATAAGACCAATATAAAGCAACGGCAGCCTCAATTTAAAGCACTGCCAACTTCTCCGACTCTTCCGCTATTAGCTTGCGCATCCATTGATGTGGCGGATTATGATGTAACAATGGACTCCATGCCATTTTTAATTCAAAAGGAGGTATTTCAAATGGTGGTGCAACCAGCTTAAGCTCGCCCGATCTTGCCTGCATGCTCGCCACCTTAGTTGGCAGAGTCGCCACGAGGTCGTTATTCATAGCCAATAATGCTGGCATCTGATAATGCCGCGTAAATACACTTATCTTACGCTTATGACCAGCCGCCGCGAGAGCCTCATCTACCCAACCTAACTGAACGGCCTTATCCTTATTTGGGTTAACGCCAGTCCCTACTCCCATACCGGTCTTACTCACCCATATATGGTTAGCCTCTAAATAGGCCGGCAATCCATAATTTCCTAACAAGGGATTTTTAGGGTTCACTAAGCAAGAAAAGTCATCACGCCATAGAGTCTTCTGGTGAAATGATTGAGGGAGTTCATCAAATCGGTTAATGGCCATATCGACCTTACCCTGCTCCACGTCTTTATAATTCACATCTGAAGGGGTTAGGAAATCCAACACCACACCTGGCGCTTCTTCGCGTAAGCGCTTAACGATGGCCGGCACGAGAGTGGCCTCGGCGTAATCGCTTACCATAATACGATACATACGATGACTGGTTAGAGCTTCGAATGCCCCTGTTGGCTGAACTGCGGTATCGACTTTAGTAAGAATATTCCTTACTAAAGGCTGCAACTGTATGGCGCGTTCAGTAGCACTCATGCCATCACTAGTGCGCACTAATATGGGGTCATCAAACAATACTCGCAGCCTTTTAAGACCATTACTCATGGCTGGCTGAGTGATGCCAAGTTTCTGTGCAGCCTTGGTAACACTGCGTTCACGCATCAAAACATCTAAATAAATCAGTAAGTTCAGGTCAAATCTTTCCACATTCACCTCATGAATACGCATTATAAGAGCTATAAATTAGAGAAATTATCACAAAAGACTTATTATTCACATGTTTTCTAGAGGCATGCCTCTGTATTACCGCTTTATTTATCTACGGTAATACGAATAACTCACCACTTTTAAAGGATTGACACATGTCAGCGATTCAAGACGACATCAAATCTATTTCAGCTGCTCAAGAAGCTGCTCGCTTCTCTTGGGATATTACTCCTGAGTCAGCTGCTCGCATGCGTGCTCAGAACAAATTCAAAACTGGCCTAAACATCGCCCAGTATACTGCAGACGTTATGCGTGCCGACATGGCTGCTTTCGATGCAGACACATCTAAGTACACTCAGTCTCTAGGTTGCTGGCACGGTTTTGTTGGCCAACAGAAAATGATTTCTATCAAGAAGCATTTCGGCACAACAGATCGTAAATACCTATACCTTTCTGGTTGGATGGTTGCTGCTCTACGTTCTGAATTCGGTCCTCTTCCTGACCAATCTATGCACGAAAAAACGTCTGTTGCTTCTTTGGTTGCAGAGCTTTACACCTTCTTACGTCAAGCTGATGCACGTGAACTAGGCGGTCTTTTCCGCGATCTAGACGCTGCTCGTGAAGCTGGTTTTGGTAACGCTGAAGCGACTTACCTAATGGCTAAGCAAATGATCGAAGCCGGCGCTTGCTGCCTACAGATCGAAAACCAAGTTGCCGATGAAAAGCAATGTGGTCACCAGGACGGCAAAGTAACTGTACCTCACGCTGACTTCCATTCTAAGATTCGTGCTCTACGTTACGCATTCCTAGAGCTAGGCATTGACAACGGTCTAATCGTTGCTCGTACCGACTCTGAAGGTGCTGGTCTTACTAAAGAAATCGCTGTAGTTAAAGAGCCAGGCGATCAAGGCGATCGTTACAACTCTTTCATCGATGCTGAAGAAATCGCCGTTGCAGACATGGCCGAAGGCGATGTTGTCTTTAACCGCGGTGGCAAGCTTGTACGTCCTAAGCGTTTACCTTCTGGTCTTTTCCAATTCCGTCAAGGTACTGGTGAAGAGCGTTGTGTATTCGATTCTGTTGAAGCCCTTAAAGCCGGTGCTGACCTTATCTGGATCGAAACTGCGACGCCATCTGTTAAAGATATCGCTGACATGATGAACGAAGTACGTAAAGAAGTTCCAGATGCTAAGCTTGTTTACAACAACAGCCCATCATTCAACTGGACTCTTAACTTCCGTCAACAGACTTTCGATGCCATGACGGCTGCTGGCGAAGATGTATCTGCATACGATCGTGCTGATCTTATGAACGCTAAGTATGACGAAAGTGAATTGTCTGCTAAAGCTGATGCTCGCATCCAGACTTTCCAAGCTGATACAGCTCGTGAAGCGAACATTTTCCACCACCTGATCACTCTTCCAACTTACCATACGACTGCATTGTCTGTAGATAACTTGGCTAAAGAGTACTTCGGTGAAGCGGGTATGCTTGGTTATGTTGCTGGCGTACAGCGTAAAGAGATCCGTCAGGGTATCGCATGTGTTAAGCACCAAAACATGTCTGGTTCAGACATGGGTGATGACCACAAAGAATACTTTGCTGGTGAAAACGCCCTTAAAGCAGGCGGCGCAAACAACACTTCTAACCAGTTCGGCTAATCGCCAACTCGTTTCTCTTTAGCAATAAAGAGTGTGTTTTCCTAGTAATTGCTCCTGCATTACTAGGATACCCGTCATCCATGGCGGTAAAAAGAAAGGTCTCTTCGGAGGCCTTTTTTTGTGCCTAAAGACAATATAAAGCGGTTTGCCTTGGTGGATCCATTTATGCACTAAACAAGGCTCACTACCTCACTGTTATAATCCCCCCTTAAAACCCACACCCGCCACCAAATTAATTGATCATTTGGTCAAATTTAATCAGTATTAAATGGCATTTAGTCTGCGAATAAAGTAAATATACCTATAATAAATTGAGCCCAGCCCACTTCATTAGGCCCCACAATGACCCTTCAATATAACTTCCTTGAAAACACCCCAAACGGCCAGCAAGCCGCCAATGCTGGTTTTTTGACCGCACTACCAAAAACAGAACTACACCTGCATTTGGAAGGCTCCCTAGAACCCGAACTTATGTTCAAATTGGCAAGGCGAAATAACATTACCCTGCCATATACATCCATTGAAGATGTACAAAAGGCCTACGACTTCCACAATCTACAATCCTTTTTGGACATTTATTACCAATGCGCCGATGTATTGCAAAAAGAAGAAGATTTTTACGACCTTACCTGGAGCTACCTACTTAAGTGCCAAGAAGAAGGAGTCGTCCATGTAGAGCCCTTCTTTGACCCCCAAACACATACCGACCGAGGATTGGATTTCAAAGTAGCCATTAGCGGCATTTATAAAGCCTTAAAGGATGGGGAAGAGAAATTAGGCATCACGTTTGGGTTGATCCTCAGTTTTTTAAGGCACCTTTCGGAAGCTGAAGCCTTTGATTGCCTTGAACAAGCCCAACCCTATCTATCGTATATCGTAGGCGTAGGACTAGATTCATCCGAACAGGGTAACCCACCAGAAAAGTTTACCCGTGTCTTTCAAGAAGCCGCCAAACAGGGCCTTAAAAGAGTGGCTCATGCAGGTGAGGAAGGCCCTTCAACCTATATTGAAACGGCACTGGACACACTTAAAGTTCATAGAATTGATCACGGGGTACGCTGCACCGAGGACGATAAGCTTATAGAACGCCTTATAGCTGAACAAACCCCATTAACCGTTTGCCCACTATCCAATACCAAACTGAAGGTTTACCAACACATGAGCGAGCACCCCATCATCAATCTTCTTGAGAAGGGTGTAAATGTGACAGTAAACTCAGACGACCCGGCCTTTTTCGGGGGCTACCTACTAGAGAATTACTTAGCGCTGGCCAAAGATTTAGATCTCAATCGTGCTCAGGCAGCTCAACTGGCAGCCAACAGCATTATTAGCAGCTTTTTGAGCGATGATAAAAAGCAGATTCATCTAGATAAAATTAAAGAAATCATCCAATAGTACTTAAAAAAGGCAGGCCACAATTAAGCTTTAAGGCCTGCCTACTCAATTATTATTAAGGCCATTCTTAAATAGCCACCCCCGATTTGCTGCTTTATAATGCGCCCCAAATTATTTCCACATTTCGAGATATATAATGAAGCAAGTTATTCTAGATAAAGAACCCGTTGAACTTTACAAAATTTTGAAATTTGAAGGCATTGCAGAAAACGGCGGCCAAGCCAAAGCCGTTATCGCAAATGGCGAAGTTCAAGTAAATGGCGAAGTTGAGACTCAAAAACGTAAAAAAATTGTTTCCGGCGATATCATTGAATTTGGCCAAGAAAAATACCAAATGAAAACGGCTTAATTATTTTCAAAGGAGGCTTTAATCTGCCTCCTTTGAAAACACCCACCTATATCACACTAGTCTTCTTTGCATCGTCACACATAATGGCGCCAGTATGGCCATTGACCAAACAATCACAGCACCCGCTGGCCAGTCTTGAAAATGCGCCAATATCAATCCCAATCCGTACCCTAAAACACCCACACAATAGCCGCTTATCAGTGAAGCCGTTTTCGCAGCTTTTATCACTAGGGCCGGTACAATGAGACTGGCAAACACTAAATACACCCCCACCAGCTGAACCGATTGCGTAATCGCTATGGCAAACAACAGGTAAAACAGCGCACCTTGGCGCACAAATGCGAACCTGACCCAAATAAACAATACAACCGCGTTAATCGCCAGCACAGGCACTAGCTGATCGACTCCCACCCACAACACCTGCCCTACCAATATATCCGCCAGCGCCTCTCCTCCATGAGGATTGCCCGACAGTAAGAGCACGCCCAAAGTAGCCGCCATTACGAAGGACACACCTATTAATGCCTCTTGTGTTTCAGGCCATTTCTTTTCAGATAACCTTAACAGCAAGGCCGCAAATAAAGCCGCCGTTAATGCACATAATTGCACCAACCAAGCCTTTTCACCCCAGCCTAAGAGGTGAGCAAAAATAACCCCTAACCCAGCCATTTGCGCAATGGCTAAATCTATAAATATAATGCCTCGCTTTAGCACCTCTACCCCCAGCGGTACATGGGTAGACAGCACGATGAGACCGGCTAAAAAAGCCGGCCCTATTAGGGATATATCTAATTCACCTAGCATTTTTAGCTCCAGAATAACCCTTTAGCAACGCTATGGTTTGGTCAAACAAAGCAAATAGATCATTCGCCTTTGCATTACCTCCCACGGTATATGGCAGCTTAACCACTCTAAGACCCGCCTTATCCCTTAACCAAGAAGCGGCCTTGTCATCTTGATAACTCCCCAACAACACACCCCAAACAGCCTCACCCTTAATAGATTGCAATACTTTAGAAAGATGCCTACTGGTGGATGGCAATCCTGGCTTAGGCTCAAGGGTGGCCAGAGTTTTTATGCCTAGCCACCTTGTAAGGTATTGCCAGTTATTATGGTGAACCACAAAAGAAGCACCTTTCAATGAAGCCCCTTCAACCTCCCAACGCTTAATGGCGCTACTCAACCGTATACTAAATTCATTATGCCTTGCGATATATTCCCCCTCATTAACAGGGTCCAACAATATAAGGCGCTCCATCAGGGCCTTAGCGATGACGACGATATAATTAGGGTCAAGGAAAAAATGAGGGTCTCCACCTCCATGAACATCTCCATTTTGACGATCAAACGCCCCCGAAACATCCTGCAACTCAACATGCTGAGCGGCTAAAAAGTGCCCTTTAGCACCTACTTGAATACGCTTATTGGCAGACTTTCTCATTAACAAGGGCAACCAACCCGCTTCCAATTCCGCGCCTGTGCAAATTAACAAGTCGGCCCGGCGCGCTCTGGATAACAAGCTAGGTCTTGCCTGGATATGGTGAGGATCTTGAAACGCGGTTGTAGCGCTATACACACTAGAGTCCTCGCCCACCAACTCTAAAGCCAATGCCTTCCACTCCGGCTCACACGCCAAAATGCTGAGTGCTTGTAGCTGACCAGACACCCCAACCAATAATAAGCAAACCATCAAATAAATAGACTTCATAATATTCCCCTAATACGCATGCGCACTATGAGCACCCATGCTCATGGTGTAATGAAGAAATATCTGACTGTCTTTATCTTCATAGCTGTCATCCTGATTAAACTGCACCCTAACCTGGCTGAACTCAGAGTGATTCCACTGCACCATAAGGGATGATCTATGCGGGGCAATGCCCTCATCATCCAAACCGGCTTCCGACAGCACCTCTTCATTACTGCCGCTATTATTAGAAACTAGCCTTCCGTAACGTGCGCCCCATTTCCATTGAGGCTTGAATTGATGAACAACTTGCAGATACCAGCCTAATTGCTTACTGGTAACTGAACTTTCTTCCAAGGGTGATGAACCCACCATACTCACAAGCCCATTTTCCTTTCTGCGAAACACTTCCGACTGAATAACTAGATTTTGCTTGGTCGCATTACCTTGAGGTGCCCATTTCCATACAAGGTCCACTCCGATCACATCTGAATCACCGGTAAAGCTTGGCGTTTCTGCCATTTCTTCATCTGCGTGACTATGAGCTCCCGATTCACGACCCACCACGTCTGACGTAAAATAGCTCAACCCCAACTGCCAACTATGACTGACATTAAAATCCCCCCCGGTCTTAGCAAAGCCACTAAAAGCTCCCTTACCTTCATTGGCACCGCCAGCGGATGGGTAACGCTTTCCGCTTAAAGCCTCAACGCCTAGTTGAAGGTATAATTCCGTAGGAGCCAACCAAGACAATTGCACCCCGTCTTCAATCAGGCTATTTCCAAATAAAGCTGCATAAACTAAGGGAGCATCACTAAAAGACTGGGCATGGGCATGCTGAGCATTTTGATAACCGATTCCAGAAAGGAAGCGGCCAGCTGTCAACGTAAAGCCCTCTTCTAAAGCGAGGGTTTGAATAAACGCCTCTTCAATCTCAGTGGCCGATTCACCATCATGCTCGGTGATGGCAATTGTTAGCTTTCCAAAATATAGGTCGTCTATATTGGAACTGAACGACAATTCCGAATGACCCAGGCTAAACCCTTGATTAGGTAAGCCAGCCTCACCACCCAACATAAAACCAGGAAGCTCGTAATCATCGCTGTCGTTATTCATAACCGCTAACCGAGCATCTAAAACCAGACTAATATCCGGATTAAAATTTGACAACTGCCCACCAAAAGCACACATAGAAGCGCCTGCCAAAACGAGGGCACACACGATAGAGAATTTCATAATATTTCCAATTACATACGCGCAGGCCAGAAAAGATCATTGCTTGCTCACGCAACATAGAGATAAGTCAGGTAAACCCTGACCAATTATTTAACTTAGGAAATATTAAGAGCGGGCGGTGCGCGACTGCGCTTGTAAAAAATGGCTCCAGCTGGAACCAAATGAGCTTGAGGAGACACCCCAAGAATAAACACTGTTTTTACTTTATCTAAAATCTGTGATGCCGATGGCGCTGACTCATCAAAACGGTCTAAATGAGAACATAATTGACAGGCCACATGATCAATATCTTGAATATGCTCACTGGCATGAACAAGCGCCCCCAACTGCATTCCAAGCAGTAAGGTACAGAGAAACATCACTGTACGAAGAGAGACTTTCATTTTAAAGCTTGTATCTTTGATAGTTATTCGTCGCGAAATTACCACTGATTTTTAACGAAGGCAAGCTAGGAGCTCTTTAACCAGAATAAAAACAATATATTTCAAACATTAAAAAGCCCAAGTAAGTTACCTTACTTGGGCTTTTTAAATACTATAAAAGCTAACCGCTACTCTTTTTCGGCTGCCTTTTTAGCGTTGGTTTTCTTAGCACTGCTCTTTTTAGCAGACGTTTTCTTCGCTGTGGTTTTCTTGGCTGTGGTTTTTTTCGCACTTGTCTTTTTAGCCGGAGCACGTTTAGCTTTTTCGCTCGCTACCCATTTACCGCCTTCAAAATAAGCCGTCCAACCACTGGCTTTACCCTCTTCATTGTCTGTAGAAACATACAATTCCTGGGTTTTACGACTGAAGCGCACCATGGACTTATTGCCATTCGCATCTTCTGTAGGCGCATCCATTAGGAAATGGTACTTCTCTGGCAATTCCTCTTTATGCGGAATCATCTCAAACACTTTTGGTGCTCGTGTTTCTCGATTTTTAGGAAATTGACTGGCTGCTAAAAACAGTCCCGCCGCTCCATCACGCAAGATATAGGTATCGTCTACCTTGATACACTGCAGCTCTGGGCAAGGGACTGGATCCATTTTTGGAGGCGCTGGCTGACCACTACGCAGAAGCTTACGAGTATTCTTACACTCCTCCGCCATGCAGCCAAAATACTTACCAAACCGGCCATTTTTAAGCTGCATTTCATCGCCGCACTTATCACATTCAAGGGATGGTCCATCGTAACCCTTGATGACAAACTCACCTTCCTCAACTTCAAACCCTACACAGTCTGGATTATTACCGCATATATGCAGTTTTCTAGACTCATCAAGCAAATAGCTTTCCATAGCGCTATTGCACAGACCACAGCGGCGTTTTTTACGAAGACGAAGGCTTTCTGCCTCATCATCTTCATCAGCCCCTATCGCCTCATCACCTGGAGTAAGGTTCATGGTTTTACTGCAACGCTCTTTCGGAGGCAATGCATAGCCTTCGCAGCCTAGAAACACACCCGTGGTACCGGTGCGTATCTGCATATGACGAGCACAGTCTGGACACTCTATATCCGTCTTGACGGCTGGATTCAGACGCATACCGTCTTCTTCACTACTGGCCTTTTCAAGATCACTGGTAAAATCGTTATAGAAGTTATCCAAGACCTCTTTCCACTTCATCTCACCGCCAGCAATACCATCTAGCTGCTCTTCCATGCTGGCCGTAAAGCCATAATCCATAAGGTCAGTGAAGTTTTCAGTGAGGCGACTGGTAACAATCTCACCCATTTTTTCGGCGTAAAAGCGCTTCCCTTCAAGGCGCGCATAACCTCGGTCTTGAATGGTTGAAATAATAGCTGCATAGGTTGAAGGGCGGCCAATGCCACGCTTTTCCAATTCCCGCACAAGACTAGCTTCGTTAAAACGAGCCGTTGGCTTGGTAAAGTGTTGCTTGGGTTCAACGCTGTCTAAATTCAGCCCATCTCCTGTTTTTAAATCAGGAAGCAGGTAATCATCTTCATTTTTGGCTTGAGCCTTCATGGCTCGCAAGTGACCATCGAAACGTATGACTCGACCCTTGGCTCTTAACTCAAAGTCACTGCAAGCCGCAAACAAAGTACTACTGGTAAATTCCGCGTCTGTCATTTGACACGCCATGAATCTCTGACGAATCAACTCATAGAGCTTATGAGCGTCTGCATCCATTGATTTAAGCTCACCTGAAGTTGTACGTACATCCGAAGGACGAATGGCTTCGTGAGCCTCCTGGGCACCTTCCTTGCTACTATAAACCCTAGGTTCTGATGGAAGGTATTTCTCGCCATAGATATCTTGAATAAACTCTCTGGCTGAAGCGACCGCATCCTTACTAAGATTCGTAGAATCGGTACGCATATACGTGATGTAACCACCCTCATAGAGGCGCTGCGCCATCATCATGGTTTTCTTAACACCAAAACCTAAACGAGTACTGGCTGCTTGCTGCAAAGTAGATGTAATAAACGGCGCAGCTGGACGTGAACGAGTCGGTTTATCTTCACGCTTAGAAATACTATAAGGCTGACCCTGCAATATCTTAACAGCGGCCATGGCCTGCTCTTCATTGACAGGTTTGTATTCTTTACCCGCCTGTTTAACAACCTGAAAGCGAATTGCCTCACCATCAGCAGAAACCAAGTGACTGAACGTCTCCCAGAATTCCTCTGGTATGAAGGCCCTAATTTCGGCTTCTCTATCCACTACCAAACGCACAGCCACTGACTGCACCCTACCAGCCGACAATCCACGGGCAACTTTAGCCCACAGTAAGGGCGAAACCATAAAACCAACAACACGATCTAAGAATCGACGAGCTTGCTGCGCATCAACACGGGCCTGATCGAGCTCACCAGGTGTTTCGAAAGCTTCTTTAATGGCCGATTTAGTGATTTCGTTAAATACCACCCGCTTATAAACTGCGCCAGTATCGCCAATAATTTCCTTGAGGTGCCATGCAATGGCTTCCCCCTCTCTATCCAAATCGGTCGCGAGATAGATAGTATCGGCGTCTTGGGCTAATTTCCTTAACTCATTAACGACTTTCTCTTTGCCCGGTAAGACTTCGTATTGAGCCTCCCAACCATTTTCCGGATCAACCCCCATCTTGTCGATAAGCTTGATTTTATCTTTCTTCCTTTTATGAAGAATTTTATCTTCAGGAGCAAGCTTGCGAGTGATAGCGGCTTGTCTGGCACGCTCTTTGGTGTCCACAGGCTTACGGTTTGCTCCGGTTGGCAAATCACGCACATGGCCCACAGATGACTTAACAATGAAGTCATCTCCCAAATATTTGTTAATTGTTTTAGCTTTTGCCGGTGACTCGACAATTACAAGCGACTTTCCCATATACCCAACAGTTCCTTAGGTTCGCTCAAGATTAATTGGCACATATATAAGGTGCGAATTTTAATCGGTCAAGTAAAAACCCAATAATTTGCAAAGCAAAGACACAAATGTCTGTTTTTTAAACACTTTGAGCACAAAATACAGTGCTACACTTTAAACAAGATTTAGTGGTTAAAAGTGAATTGTGCAAATTTTATGAGCTATATTCTAATAATTATTATCGTTTTGGCAGCATTAGGGGCATTAATATTCGCCCAACGTGTGAGTCAAAAAGAGAAGCAAAAAAGGGAAATAAAATCCCAGGCCAAACGCATTTTGCTCAGGGCTGATGACATATGGGACGCTGCTGAAAACATCAGCACCATTATTGATGCACCTGAGATTCTGGATACGCTAATGGACTTTTATAAATATCAGTTACGCCGCAGAGATGAGCTAATCAACGCCGATGATACTCAAGACCTATGTGATAAGGCTGATAATTTTAAGACTTCACATAACCCCAGCACAGTTAAAATTGAACTTAAAAGTGACATGGAAATCAATCTCGCTAAACGCTCCTGCGCACGTACCAGCAAGTTACTAAGATCGGCCAATAAGCTTAACCTACTAACAGGAAAGGCATGCAATGCTATGCGTAACGCCTTACGTCGCCGCCTTCTCGATTTAGAAGTAGAAGCTTATATACGACTAGGAGACGCAGCTGGAGAAAAGGAAAACCCAGCGGTTGCCACCAATCACTATAAATTTGCTAAAAAACTGCTAATTGAATCTGATTTGACGTTTGACGGCAAAAATGAACTGGTGAGAAGCATTAGCAATAAAACCCAACGCCTTTTTGGCAACGCGGTTGAAGACCAGCTGAGCCGAGATTTGAAATCTGAAAAAGACAAAGAAGCGACTGATGTTCACGGCATCCCTCGCGATCTAGATGTCATGACCGGCAACAAAAAGAAATTCTGAAGCCGACTAATCAGCCTTGATAAGCGAAAATCTTTCTAGTTCTTTACCATCAACCGTCACACTCTCGCTAAACATACTCATAGGACGCACCCAGTAACCATACTCGCCGTACAAAGCCTGATAACAAACCAACCATTCCTCTGTCTCGCTGTGGCGCGCACAGCCGCTAACCCGATATAGAGCCCCTTTGTAATGTTTGTAAATACCCGCCTTAATTAACTCCATACCCCTCTCCTAGTCCCACTTAAACATAACGATCAAAAAGTTTTACTCCAGACACAAAAAAGCCGAGTTAAACTCGGCTTTTTTAACTAAAACAAGCCAGTATAAAAATACCAGATTTATTTAGCTCTATAAATCATTAAGATTTATAGACGCTCCCATACGGTCGCGATTCCTTGGCCCATACCGATACACATGGTAGATACGCCAAATTTAGCATCTTTCTGTTCTAGTACGTTAATTAACGTAGTAGAGATACGAGCACCAGAACAACCTAGTGGGTGACCAAGAGCAATGGCA
>JBALXQ010000007.1:26277-65493 GCA_036960565.1 Bermanella sp. | reverse complement strand
GACTGAGCAGCGAATGCTTCGTTCAATTCCCAGAAATCGATGTCTGCTGCCGTAGCCAGCACGCTTAAGTGCTTTCTTAGTAGCAGGAACAGGACCGTAACCCATGATTGCAGCATCGCAACCGGCAACCGCCATCGCTTTGATACGTGCACGAGGCTTAAGACCCAATTCTTTAGCTTTCTTACCGCTCATTAACAACATCGCAGCAGCACCGTCGGTGATCTGTGAAGAAGTTGCAGCAGTAACAGTACCCGATACAGGATCGAATGCTGGACGTAGCTTAGAAAGGCTCTCTACAGTTGTTTCAGGGCGAATAGTTTCATCCTGAGTAACCAAAATCTGATTACCAGCTGCATCATGACCGTACATAGATACGATTTCGTTAGCGAAATCGCCTTCGTCAGTCGCTTTCTGCGCTAGACGATGAGAACGTTCAGCGAACGCATCTTGTTGGGCGCGAGTTATGCCGTGCATTTTACCCAGCATTTCAGCAGTCAAACCCATCATGTTAGAAGCTTTTGCAGAGTGCTTAGAAGACGCAGGGTTATGGTCGAAACCATGCTGCATATTCACGTGACCCATGTGCTCAACACCACCAACAACGAATACATCACCGTTACCAGTTTGGATAGCTTGTGCCGCAGTGTGGATAGCAGACATTGCAGAACCACATAGACGGTTAACAGTTTGTGCAGCCGCTTCTTTAGGGATAGCTGTCATCAAAGAAATTTGACGAGCAACGTTAAAACCCTGTTCTAAAGTTTGGTTTACACAACCCCAAATTACGTCTTCAACGTCTTTGGCGTTTGCTTTTGGATTACGCTCAAACAACGCGTTAATCAGGTTTGCAGAGATGTCTTCAGCACGAACGTTACGGAATACGCCGTTCTTAGAACGACCCATTGGCGAACGTACCGCATCAATTACAACTACATCATTATCTTCGTAGCTCATATGTATTCTCCTAGTCTCGTTCAATTAGCCGTGGTACTTGTGACCGTTAGCTGCCATTTCACGCATCTTGTCAGTTACGCAGTATAGAGGGCTAAGATCTTTGTACTTGTCAGCAAGTTCAACGAATTTGGCTAGACCAATTGTATCAACGTAACGCAGTGGACCACCACGGAATGGAGGGAAACCAACACCAAATACCATAGCCATATCAGCTTCAGCAGCAGTATCTACGATGCCTTCTTCAAGACAACGAATGATTTCGTTACACATTGGAATCATGCAGCGAGCAATAATTTCTTCGTCATCAAAGTCTTTTGCTTCGCCCAATACTGGTGCTAGCAATTCAAGTACAGACTCATCGAAAACTTTCTTCGGCTTGCCTTTCTTGTCTTCAACGTAAGTGTAGAAACCTTTCTTGTTCTTCTGGCCGTAGTATTCGTTTTCGAATAAAACGTTCATAGCTGTTTTAACGTCAGAACCCATGCGATCAGGGAAACCTTCAGCCATTACTGCGTTAGCATGCTCACCAGTATCGATACCAACAACGTCAAGCAAGTATGCAGGACCCATTGGGAAACCGAATTTCTCCATTACTTTATCGACTTTACGGAAATCAGCTCCGTCATGAAGAAGACCAGCGAAACCGCCGAAGTAAGGGAACAATACGCGGTTAACTAGGAAACCAGGACAGTCGTTAACAACAACTGGGGTTTTACCCATTTTCTTCGCGTAAGCAACAGTAGTGGCCACTGTTTCTTCAGATGTTTTAGCACCACGAATGATTTCAACCAAAGGCATCATGTGCACAGGGTTAAAGAAGTGCATGCCCAAGAAGTTTTCAGGACGCTTAACACTTTGCGCTAGAAGGTCGATAGAAATAGTAGATGTGTTAGAAGCGATTACCGCTGTTTCTTTCACATGAGTTTCTACTTCAGCCAAAACCATCGCTTTAACTTTAGGGTTTTCAACAACCGCTTCAACCACAACATCTACGTCGCCAAACTCAGCGTAAGATAAAGTTGGACGAATACGGTTAAGAGCTTCACCCATGGCCAAAGGCTTCATGCGTTTCTTGTCAACACGACGAGAAAGAAGCTTATTGGCTTCACTCAAACCTAGTTCGATACCGGCTTCAGCAATATCCTTCATTAGGATAGGTGTGCCTTTAAGAGCAGAGATATAAGCAATACCACCACCCATGATACCAGCACCTAGAACAGCAGCTTGCTTAGTAGGTTTAGCGATAGCATCATATTCTTTTGCTTTTTTCTTCAACAACTGATCGTTATTGAACAAACCAACAAGTGCTTGAGAAACAGTCGTTTTTGCAAGTTTAGCAAAACCTTTCGCTTCGTTAAGCAAAGCTTTATCACGGCCTAGGCTAGCAGACTTGTGCATAGCTTTAATGGCTACGATTGGAGCTGGGTACTGACCTTTAGTCTGACCAGCAACGAATCCCTTGGCAGTTTCGAAAGTCATCATAACTTCCATCATTTCCAAGTTTAGCTTGCTTGTCTTTTCAGTACGCGCAGCTTCCCAATTAAGATCGCCAGCAATAGCAGCCTTAACCATTTTAATGGCTTCGACTTTAAGAACGTCAGCAGCAACAACAGCATTAACAGCACCAAATTTAAGTGCTTTAGCTGCTTTGTGCTCAGCGCCCATGCAGATCCACTCGATTGCGTTATCGGCACCGATAACACGAGGAAGACGAACAGTACCACCAAAACCAGGAATCAAGCCTAGTTTAACTTCTGGAAGGCCAACTTTGGCTTTCTCAGACATGATACGAAAATCAGTCGCAAGACACATTTCAAAACCACCGCCCAATGCAATGCCGTTAATGGCAGTAACAGTTGGATAAGGTAGATCTTCAATTGCATTGAAAACGCCGTTAGATTCAGCAATACCGGCAGCAATTGTTTCTTCGTCGGCTTCAAACATCGCGCCGAACTCAGTAATGTCGGCACCTACGATGAAACAGTCTTTAGCAGAAGTAACTAAAAGACCTTTAACTTCGTTGTTAGCTTTTAATGATTGAACGGCAGCGTTCAAATCTTCTAAAGTAACACGATTAAATTTATTTACGGATTCGCCTTGTAGATCGAAGTTTAGTTCGGCGATGCCGTCTTCGAGTAGCTTAACCGTGATGGCTTTACCTTCGTAAATCATCAACAAATCTCCACGCTATTTAATTAGCTTGAGTAAACGCAGTTTCACTAACACCCCAAAATAAACCGAAGTTTAAGAGGAAATGTCGCTAATCTGCACTGACGGGCATCTGGACAAGAAATACCCAACGAACCGAATTCATACGCCCGTTTGAATTTGGTTGGCGAACAATCGTCAATATCACGGTAAAAGTCAACCATTTATGGGTTTTAGACGGTCAACGCCAAAGAAAAGGGACATCTTCAGTATGAAAAACATACAAATCGATTTTAAACCGTTCTTTTAGTTCTAAGCCAAATTAATTAGAAGTACTTGGCTTGCTTCATTTGATAGCCAAACTGTACTTTTATATTTATTTGTAGCAAATTAGGGCCATTATATAGCGCAACTATTTAACCTAGGGCAAACAGTTCTTGGATTTTCAAAGCAATTCAGAAGATCTGGTATAGCCCGTATTATAAGAATTTTAATTAGGGTTTCAGAGATGATAAGAATAAGTCTGAAGAAAGCATTTGTCCTTTTATTACTAGGCCAGCTAATAGGCATCAATTCAACCTTAGCCGATACCGGCGAGGCACTTAAAAGACTTTATGAAATGCGTACTATTTCGTATGCCATCCTAGGTGACTATTATATGTTTAGTGGGTTGGAAGGCGATTCTAGATACAGTAGAGACATGAACACAGGTGTTAAGGCCTTCGAAGAACACTTAAATAAAATCCCTCAAGAAGTCAGTGCCAATACAGACATCATCAGTAACTGGAAGTCATACCGGGGATTAATCGAAACCAACCAAAAGGATTTCCTTTCTCAAGGGTATGCCAATGCACGCCTTGTAGGTCAACTAGGAACCTTGGCAATAGACCTTAATAGCAGCCTTAAACAGGCCTATGAAAACCTACAGAACAGCAGCGGACATAGAGTTAGCAAATGGACACAAATCACACGTGATATGGGCCTCATAATAGGCACTGTTACCGCTGAATATGCAGCCAGAGGCACCTCAAGCATGGGGCAAATAATGACCATCCAAATAAACGGTGAAGGCATGGACCAGCAGGCTAAATATTTTGACAAGTTACTCGCGCAACTTAAAACCGCCCCAAAAAACAACCTTTCTATCAACAAGAGCATAGATCAAGTAGGGATTAAGTGGTCATTCATAGCCAAATCTGTAACCAACTACAACCAGAATTCTGTCCCCTTTATTGTAAACTCATATGGTGATCGCATTAGTAAAAATCTTGAGACCATAGGCAACCACTACGCAAACACCAGAGGCTAACAACCCACATGAGGTCACCTTCAGCCGAAGCTCTGACCTCATCTCTAACTGACATTTAAATACACTTACTTGTAATTTTGTACCAAGTAATTCGGCTCTCTCCTTCTAAATTAGCAATATTCAGCCAAATAACCCATTTGAGCCAAAACCTCCCTTTCAAATCACAATAACATTAAGGAAACTGTGAGAGAGCTCACAAAACAATAAGAAAGGGACTGGCAACTAAAATGAAAACACAATTTAGAAACACCTTTAGTGCATTAATATTAAGCCTGCTCACTGTCATTAGCCCCGCTTCAGCCAACCCAAGCAATGTTCTTAAACACCTGCACGAACTGCAAACTCTTACCTACACCATGCTGACCGACTACTACATGTTCAGCGGATTAGAAGGAGACTCCCGGTACAGCCGTGACATAGACGTATCCATCAACCAATTTGAAGCGACACTAACAACCCTTACTCAAGACGGTAACCGCACCATTAAAATAGCCCTACTTGGCAACATCACGAGCAACTGGCAATCTTACAAACAATTGATTGACGTCAACCGGTCAGATATTAGCGCTCAGGGTTATGGAAACAGCCATTTGGTGAGTAAATTAGAAATGAAGGCCATTGAATTAAATGCCAACCTGGCCCAAGGGTATCAGGACCTATACGCTTCCAATCCCAGAGCAGTCAATAAGTGGGCGCAATACTCACGTGAAATGACGTTAATTATTCAAACGATTAGTGCGGAATATACAGCCCGTAGCGCCAACAGTAGCGGTCAAGTAGTTGCAAGCAAGGTAAACAACATAAACGAAGGAGGAATTGCTAAACAAGCCAGAGAGTTTTCTAAGCGGCTAAACAAACTTAAAGGCGCACCAAAAGCCAGTAAATTTATAAATAAAAACATTACTCAAATGACATCAAAATGGACTTTTATTGAAAAATCCGTCACTAACTACAACGAAAACACGGTCCCATTTATTGTTAACTCATATTCTGATCGCATCACCAAAAGCCTAACGGCCATTGGTGAGCACTACCAGAAACTCGTTCAGGCTAAGAAATAGCCTGAACCTTTTGTAAAAATTCATTTAGCTTCGGCGCATCAAACTCCTGCCCTTCCTCGCCCCAAATTACACGGCTTGAACTAGGGGTTCTTTCAATGGCGTATATGGGGATGGGCGATGATTCAATTAAGGCATTCAAACTTAACAGCTCCAAAGGCACCTCTTTTAAATACCAACTCCAATCTTGAGGCAAGCCGTCCTGCAGCCAACCATCGGCTTTAACAACGGCCCAAGTTAATTCATCCCCGTTAACTGGTTTAGGCAGATATAAGGAATAGCTGGCGCCACTAACATCTTCGCGAATACCACTATCTTTAGGCTCTGCTTTTAAACCTTCAAGTTTAACCAGTAACCCAGATACCCGAGCCTGCTGGCGCCACTTAGCCAATTTAACGTCGCGATGGCTGGGGCGAACCCAGACCACACTGCCAACCACTGATAAAACCGCCAAAATGACAATAATAAACGTGGTCATGGCTAGCCCTCATCCAGCATAGCTTCTAGCTCAAGCCACCTTTCTTCAGTCGAATCCAAGCTTGCTCGAACTTCTTCTACCCGGGCCAGAGTTTCTGTTACGTATTCATTGTCCTGACTATAAAAATCAGCCGCGGCTACTAGGCTTTGAACTGACTCTAAAGAAGTTTCTAGCTTTTCTATTTCGCCAGGCAATGCGTCAAGTTCGCGCTGCAGTTTATAACTCAGCTTTTTGGCGCTCTTATTAGGCGCTGAACTAGGCAGCGCTTTTTCCTCTGCGGCCTTCTCCTGTTCTCGGTCAACCACAACATCTTCACCGTCTTTTAAACGATGACCTCGGGCGTACCAATCGCTGTACCCACCTACATGCTCAGAGACAACACCATTGCCTTCAAATTCAAGCAATGAGGTAACCACATTATCCAAGAAGGACCTGTCATGGCTCACTACTAGTAGCGTTCCCTGGTAATCCATCAATAAGTTCTCCAACATCTCCAATGTTTCCACATCCAGGTCGTTGGTTGGCTCATCTAATACCAATACATTTGAAGGCTTACTAAATAACTTGGCTAGCATCACGCGGCTGGCTTCGCCGCCCGATAAAGCCTTTAGCGGTGTACGTGCCCGGGCTGGTGAAAACAGGAAATCACCTAAATAGCTTAAGACATGTTTAGAGCCACCAGCAATATCAATAAAATCACGACCTTCTGAGATGTTATCAACAATTGTTTTTTCCATATCTAGATCACCACGAAGCTGATCAAAATACGCCACCTCCATCTTAGTACCTTGTCGAATACTCCCCGACTGCGGCTTAAGCTGATCTAAAAACATTCGTAGCAAAGTACTCTTACCGCAACCATTAACCCCTAACAAACCAATGCGGTCGCCACGTTGAATAACGGCAGAAAAATTGTCTACAATTTTTTTATCTTCAAAACCAAAACTAATGCCCTTGGCTTCAAGCACTAATTTCCCAGATTTATCAGCCGCATCCATAGTGATATTGGCGCTACCCTGGCGATCCACTCGTGCAGTACGTTCATTACGCATGGCCTTAAGTGCTCGTACACGCCCTTCGTTACGTGTACGACGGGCTTTTACGCCTTGGCGAATCCATTTCTCTTCTTGAACTAAACGCTTGTCGAATAACGCATTCTCTTTTTCTTCATCTTCAAGACGTTTTTCTCTCCACGCATTTAAGCCTTCGTAATCACTGCCGTTGTAACGATAAATACTGCCTCGGTCTAGGTCGATTACTTGCTTGGCAACTCTTTCCATAAATGCCCTGTCATGGGTAATAAACAACACAGCGCCGGGAAAGTCTGCCAACTGGCCTTCGAGCCATTCGATAGCTGGAATATCCAAGTGGTTAGTGGGCTCATCTAACAGCAACAGATCTGGCTCACTCAATAAAGCCCTTGCTAGCATGACGCGACGACGCCAGCCGCCCGACAGCTCGGCCATGGTTTTTTCGGCTGGTAGGTTCAGCTTCTCAATGATTGCATCGGCTTTTTGCTGCAATATCCAACCGTCTTGGGCTTCTATATTATTTTGCAGCCTTTCAAGTTTATTCATATGAGCATCAGTTTGAGCAATAAGGCTTAATTCGTGATATTCATGCAGCCATTTCCCCACCTGCTCCTTACCACTTAGCACGACATCCATTACCACCCGATCATCGGCAGCAGGCAGCGTCTGTGGCAGTTCCGCTATACGACAACCATCTGACACACGAATAACACCACCATCAGGCAGGTTTTGTTTAAGAAGCAGCTTAAATAAAGACGATTTACCCGCACCGTTTCGCCCAACTAGGCACAAACGATCCTTTTCTTGAATGGTAAAATTCACATTCTCCAATAAAACCTGATCTCCATAATGGAGACTCACACCATCTAAAATGACAACAGCCATAAATCCTCAATACACCACATATTTAATTGCCCGGCATTGTACGGGAATTAAGGCAAAATTTGACCATTTCCTTTTACCACCGGCAATTTGGCTTTTATTTAAACAATCGTTACATGTTGATACACATTTTTAGCCGCTGCGAGGTACAATCCCTTCCTTCAAGGCTTAAATATTCAATTTCTCGTCTGAACACCTCTCTAATCTGCTTTGAGACCTATGGTTACCTTAAGGACAATAAGAACATGCAACTGAACAAAGGACATTACATTGCCATTGGCGCCACCACTATCTTAAGTATCTGGATGCTATCCGGATGGGTAGGTAAAGAAGAATTAGCGGACAACACGGCCGTGGTTGCACCTGTTAAGAGCGACGTATTTGCCGTTCAAGTAGAGCGTTTTCATGCCCAAAAGCTCATCCCTGAACTGGTTATTCACGGCAAAACGGCACCCAATCGACGTGTCGCACTCACCAGCGAATTATCAGGTAAAGTCATTAAGGTAGCCGCCCGTGAAGGTGACTTTGTTAAAAAAGGTCAAGTCCTCATAGAAATAGACCCTCAGGATAAACCGCAAAAATTACTGCAAGCCAAAGCGTTGCTTAAACAAAGAAAGCTCGAGCACCAAGCCAACCAGAGCCTTATCAACAAAGGGCTGCAAAATGAAACTCGTCTAGCCCAAAGCGAATCCCAGCTGGCTGCGGCAAGAGCTCAGGTCAAACTTCTTGAAGTTCAATTGGCTGCCACTCATATTCGAGCCCCTTTCTCAGGTGTTTTGGAAGAGCGTAAAGTAGAGCTAGGCACCTTCTTAAAAAGTGGTAATGCCATCATTAGCGTACTGGATTACAACCCTTTCATCATCAAAGCTGATGCCGCTGAAAAAGACTTACAACACCTTAAAACAGGCGCACAAGCTACAGGCCGCACTCTAGATAACACCGTACATTCAGGACGAATTCGATACGTCTCAAGTCAGGCGAACCCAGCCACCCGTACTTTCTCAGTAGAACTTGAAATTTCTAATCCAAGCGAGCGCCAAGCTGATGGTGTCACCGCAGACGTTATGGTCCCCCTCGCCCAAACCCACGCCATTTTTGTTAGCCCTGCATTGTTAAGCCTTAACGAAAAAGGAATTTTAGGCGCTAAATACGTTAAACCTGATAATCAGGTGGCTTTCAGCCCGGTTAGCTTAGTGAAAGCCGAATCCAACGGAGTCTGGATATCTGGACTGCCTAATCCGGTTGATTTAATTGTAATTGGACAAAGTTTTGTAAGCCCTGGCGAGAAAGTTCAGCCTGTATTCAAAGAGCCTCAACTTAATAGAAGCGAACACCTAGAAGGCAATTTGGCAGCTGGCCCTATGGCCACGCAAAGCGCTGAGGGTAAATAAGCATGAACGCTTTAATTAATGGAGCTCTTAGCCGTATTCGCACAGTCGTTCTGCTATTCGCATTGGCCATGATTGTTGGTATAGGGGCTTTAAATAGCATTCCCAAAGAAAGTACACCGGATATCAATGTGCCATTTGCTTATGTATCTATCACCCATGAAGGCATCAGCCCCGAAGACGCAGACCGCATTCTTTATCAACCCATGCACAAAGAACTTAAGTCTCTTGATGGATTAAAAGAAATCACTTCAACCGCCAGTGAAGGTCACTTATCGATTCAATTGGAATTTCAATCTGACATAGACATAGACCAGGCTTTGGTCGATGTTCGTGAAGCAGTAGATGCTGCCAAGGGCGAGCTGCCTTCGGCGACTGACGAACCCAAGGTAAAAGAAATCAACCTCTCCCTATTCCCAGTTATGGTCGTGGGGCTAGCTGGCAACGTAGACGAGCGCGTATTGTTCGCCGTTGCCAACGACATTAAAGAAAAGCTTGAAGGGCTAAGCGGAGTACTGGAAGCAAAGATCCAAGGGGATCGAGAAGAAGTGGCAGAGATCATTATCGACCCTGCGAAACTCAACAGCTACAACATTGATCACAGTGCGCTATTTTCACTCATCAATAACAACAACCAATTGGTGGCTGCAGGTAACCTAGATACCGGCACAGGTCGCTTTGCGGTAAAAGTACCCGGATTAATCGAAGACACTAAAGACATCCTCACTATGCCAGTGAAAGTCGATGGTGACACGGTCGTGCGCTTTGCCGATATCGCCTTTGGACAACGCACCTACAAAGACCCCCTCAGCAAGGCACGTATCAATGGCAAGCCAGCGTTAGCCATTGAAATTTCCAAACGCCTAGGTAGTAACATTATTGAAACGCTTGCAGAAGTAAAAGAGCTGGTTAATAAGGAAAAGGTGAATTGGCCTGACGGAATAGAGGTAACGTTTAATCAGGATCAATCCAAAGAAATAAAACGCACTCTATCGGACTTATTTAACAACGTACTGTTCGCTACCGTACTGGTAATGATCATTATAGTGGGCTCTTTGGGAGTACGGTCCTCTATGCTTGTGGGGCTGGCTATTCCAGGATCCTTTTTAATGGGCATCATGGTATTAAACTTCCTAGGGTACACCCTAAACATGGTGGTGTTATTCGCCCTCATTTTAAGCGTGGGCATGCTGGTTGATGGTGCCATTGTCGTCACAGAGTACGCCGATAGACGCATGGCAGAAGGCAGCCCAAAAAAACTTGCCTTTAGAGAGGCTGCAAAACGTATGGCCTGGCCAATTACTGCTTCAACGGCTACCACACTGGCTGTTTTCTTACCTCTTATGTTTTGGCCCGATACCATGGGAGAATTTATGATGTTTATTCCTCTCACAGTACTCATCACATTAAGTGCCTCCCTTATCATGGCGTTAATCGTTATTCCTGCCTTGGGGTCCTGGTTCGCTAAGCCGGGTGCCATTCACAAAGACACGTTAGAGACGATGAGGGCCGCCGAAAACGGTGACTTCAGAGCGTTAACCGGGCTTACTAAATATTACACCCTAACCTTAAGAACGCTGATTCAAATGCCTCTAAGGACTTTATTAGGGGTATTTCTAATCATGTTTATCACCATTTTCCTTTATTCAAAGTTAGGTAAGGGCGTGGAGTTTTTCCCTGCGGTAGATGCTGAAATTGCCATGGTGGATGTACGTGCTCGAGGCAATTTGTCTTTACAAGAAAGAGATAAACTAGTGCTGGAGGTAGAAAAGCGCCTTTATGACATGAACGAAATTGAGACCCTTTACACCAGCACATTTATTACTCCTCCACGTGGCGGAGCTGTTGATTTAGTAGGCCGAATTCAATTGGAATTGGTGGACTGGCAGGAGCGTCGGTTAGCGAAAGAGATCCTTGAGGATATCCGCCTGCGAACACAGGATATCCCTGGCATTATTTTGGAGACTAAAGAAAAAGAAGATGGTCCCGCTTCGGGCTACCCGATTCAGTTGGAAGTATCTGGCTCAAATAACGCCTTGCTACTGGCTGTAGTAGAGAAAGTCCGCAAACAACTAGATCAAGACCCTGAACTGCGTGACGTAAAAGACTCCCGCCCACTCGAAGGCATAGACTGGGAACTCGATGTGGATCGAGAGGCCGCCAGCCGTCTAGGGGCGAGTATAAGCTCTGTGGGAAGCTTAGTTAAAATGGTGACCTCTGGACTTAATCTGGGCTCTTATCGCCCTGATGATGCCGACGATGAGGTGGATATTCGTCTGCGCTTCCCGGGTGCTAATCGTACTCTCGATCAAATTGATGATTTAAGAGTGAGCAGTCATGGGTCACTGGTGCCTATCAGCAGCTTCACTGAAAAAACACCACGCCAACAAAGCGGCAATATAGTACGCACGGGTAACAACCTTCGTTACATGATAGAAGCTGATGTACACGAGGGTGTTAATGACGTAGCCAAACGAGCTCAGATTCAAGCTGTATTAGATGAAGCGGACATACCACCCGGTGTTAATTTTCATTTTAAAGGCAACGCAGAACAAATGGCGAAAACCGGTAGTTTCCTAGCGAATGCCTTTTTATTGGCCATTTTTATGATGACAATTATCTTAGTCACCCAGTTTAATAGCTTATATAGAGCAGGCCTGGTACTCAGCGCCATTGTCTTGTCTTTTGTAGGGGTATTCATGGGCTTGATGATTCGTGGAGAACCCTTTGGGATTGTAATGAGCGGCGTTGGCATGATTGCCTTGGCAGGTGTGGTGGTAAACAACAATATCGTTCTTATCGACACCTACGCTCATTTACGCAAAGACGGGTTAGCGCCAAAAGATGCCGCCTTAAGAACCGGTGCCCAAAGGTTACGCCCGGTATTACTCACAACCATAACCACTGTCTGTGGCCTCATCCCTATGGTTTATCAATTGAACATAGATCTTCTAGGCCGAGAAATACTCGTTGATGCTCCCAGCTCACAATGGTGGACTCAATTATCTACTGCTATCGCCGGTGGACTTTCCTTCGCAACAGTTCTCACGTTATTTTTAACACCTTGTTTGCTAGTGCTGGCTGATGAAAGAAGAGAAAAACGATTAGCTAAACGCTTATCACCAAAAGCTCTATGAGATAAGTGCTTATAGACGATCTTCCCAAAGCTTTTTAGGCTATGCTCTAGGAATTGATGGGGAGATCACTATGGGGTTAAAGCAGTTTGTTTTTTACTGCTTCTGGGGCATTTTTGGATTCATCACGGCTTTTCATGTAACCGCACAAACGCATCAGCAATATCTGAAGGCCGAAAAACATCTAAATAAAAATCAACTCCACAGCTATCAGCAGGCACTAGCAACCCTAGACAGCCACCCTCTTCTGCCTTATTTACAGGCAAAAAAAATTCGTAAACAGTTTTACAATACCCCCATTGAAAAAATTGACCAATTTCTATCCAAACACCAAGGGCAACCTTCTGCCAAACTATTGCAACGTAGTTGGCTTTGGCATTTAGCTAAGAAAAAGCAATGGCGATTATTTTTAGAGTACTTTCATTACACCGAAAACTTAAGCCTACGCTGCCATAGGGTAACGGCTTTGGAGTCGACTAATAGACAAGAAGATGCCTTTAGTGAAGGAAAAGAATTATGGTTACTGGGCATGTCACTTCCCAAATCCTGCGACAAAATTCTCGCCAGTTGGGAGCGAATGGGCTATATCACCACAGATTTAATCTGGCAACGATTGCTGCGAGCACAGGAAAAAAGACAATATAAGCTCGTCCGTTTTCTTAAAAAGAAATTGCCAAGCTCTTTTAAGCATGATGCCCAATTGGTGCAACGATTATGGAGACGTCCGAATAAAATCTTGCACGATAACAAAGCCCATTCTCTTGGAAATAAAGCCAAAGTCCTTTTGCTTACCCGAGCTCTTAAATATTACCCAAATGAGTTCTACACGCTGCAAGAATCAAAGTTATTTCAAGGTATAACTCAAGAGCAGCGTAAAAAACTAGAACAGACAGCTTTAAACGCTTCAGCAAAGTCATCAGGCTCTCAAACTTATCCGCTATATTTAAAAGCCAAGCAGAGGGGTTTATTTACAACTGAACTAGAAGAAGGTTTTTTATTGGGCGCCGTGCGATCTCAAAATTGGCCCCTGTATAGCCATTTATTCAAAATATCGGATATGGAAAATAAAAGTAAACCAAGATGGCAATACTGGAACGCCAGAGCTTTACAGGTATTGGGAGCGGATAAAAAGCTAAGTGATCACTTTTATAGCCTTGCATCATCAGAACGCGGTTTTTATGGATTTTTAGCCAGTCAACAGATCGGCGTGAGTGCATCAATGAATCACAACCCCACCCACGTACAAGCATCAACCCTAAAAGAAATTAGGACCCTGCCTTCAGTAAAGCGTGCATTAGCATTTTTGGATATTGGGCGCGTGAGTCATGCGCGTCGAGAGTGGCAATATGCATTTAATCATTTAGACAGTGATGGTCGTCAGGCATTGGCGGTTATTGCAGGCCGCTTAGAGTGGGCTGATCGCCCTATTAGTACCCTCGCGCAGCAACAAAGCTGGCATGATCTACAATTACGTTTCCCTTTGGCTCACGAAACTTTATTCGATAACGCCGCGCGCAAGTCTGCTATTAGTAAAAACTGGATCTATGGCGTTGCCCGTCAGGAAAGTGCCTTTATGCAAGATGCCCTCAGCCCTGTTGGAGCCACTGGCTTAATGCAGTTAATGCCAAGTACAGCCAAATCAGTAAGTCGTCACCAAAGAATAAAATATTCTAAAAAGCGTCTGCTAGAGCCTGCCTACAATATTCGGCTAGGCAGCTTGTATTTAAAACAGCTACTTCATAAATACAAGGGGAATCGAGTACTGGCAACAGCTGCTTATAATGCTGGTCCTGGTAATGTAAGGAAATGGCTAAAGAAATTTAATGGACCATTGGATATATGGATCGAACGTATTCCCTTTGCCGAAACCAAACAATATGTCCAAAGGGTTTTAACCTATAGCACCATTTATTCTTATCGCCTTGGGCAATTACAACCCATCCTAGATGTCGACACCCTAGCCGCTTGGTCTAGTCTACAACCAGAAAATTTAACGGTTTCCAAAACATCAAACGAGCGAAACAACAAAGGTTAGCTATTCTATAGGTACAAGGGAAATGGAAAAGCACTCGTGACAGAATCTAATAACACGTACGGTATAAAGCACCATGGCTCCACCTCCCACAACCCAGACCTAGACTGGAGTCAGGTAAGGGAAACCATCACTATGCTGGCACTGGCCGTTGCACAAGTTGAGTGCTCCATGAGCGACGGAGCTCAAAGTGTTGAGACTCTTACTGAGTCTTTCACACGCATGGCAAATTATGTAAAGAAAATTCGACTGGTGACTCGTAAAGTTACCCCTGACAAGTTGCCCCATTTTCAGGAGGTAATTGAAAATGCTGCCCTAAACTTGGAAGAGGATGTACAAAATGCAGTGGTCGCCTTTCAATTCTACGATCGTATAAGCCAGCGACTAGATCATGTATGCAAAAGCCTGGACCAGCTTGGAGGGATCATCAACGATCAATCTGCCCTATATAATCCGCAATGCTGGCACTCCCTTCAGGAAGAAATAAAAAGCTCTTATACCATGGAAGCCGAGCGCATTATGTTTGAGCATATATTAAGAGGTCACAGCATCAAAGATGCCTTAGATATATATCGCCACCACTTCAATGAGGCTGAACAAGGACAGGCTACCCAGGATGGCGATGAGATTGAGCTGTTTTAGTACTTCTAAGTCAGCTAGTTTTTACAATTTCAACTATCTGACCTAGCTGCAACTCCCCTTCACCCATATGCACCATATTTTGCCCCATAAAAACATCTCCCTCTCTTTTTCGATGATCATTCATTACTTGCATCACCTCCTTTTGTACTTCTGCGGTTTCCATATTAATACTCGGCATTGCACAACGGGCGCAAGGTTTAACCAATTGAAAGTCCATCTCGCCAATTCTAATTTGGCTCCAATTATCTTCGGCAAAAGCTTCACAACCATCAACCACTATATTAGGCCGAAACCGACGCGCATCTAATTCAAAGGGCAATTTCTTTTGTAAAAATTCGACTGAAGCTCTAGAAATTAGTAAAAAGGGAAAGCCATCCGAAAAAGAGGTTCTAACACCTTCACTAGCATAATTTAAATCTACCTGGCGATGAGTTTCCTCAAGCATATAAACAAGCTGTACTTTGCGCTCCAGTACATCACTTAACCAAGTACTTATAGAACCAGGAACAATTTGCGCTTCGACCTCATCGCTCCACACCAAAACCCTTTTGGGGTTAGTTTCTTCATTAAAGTTTGGCCAGGCAATAGTTTTACTTTGCCCCCTGAATTGCAATTGTAAAGAAGCGCCTAAATCCTTCACCTTAACTAAAGCCATAAGGCGGCATTGACGCTGAGTAACCATCCTGCTCTCTCCATCCACCAACATTAAGCGGCGATCATGATGAGGGCCCCACGAGTTAACCTCTAAATTATGTGCACTAACTCCAGCTAACGATTTAACAGGGTAATAAAAAAGCTGACTAATATTAATCGCCATCAAGCTACTCTTTCTTAAAATCCAATCTACGGACAAAAAAAAGCGGATAACAATTATCCGCTTTTAAAACCAAATTTTAAACGGTATTACACCGTATTAACCAAAGAGCTGTTTAGCCCTTACTTGTACCGACTCCGCCAAACCATCAGGCTGGAATTTGGATAAAAATGCATTGCACCCTACTTTCTCAACCATCGCTTCATTAAAACTACCACTTAGAGAAGTATGCAGCACCACATACAGATCCCGCAATGAATCCGTGCTGCGAATTTCTGTGGTTAACATGTAGCCGTCCATAGTGGGCATCTCAGCATCGGTTATTACCATGAGTAATTGACTATTAATGGCCCCTTTAGAAGCAAGGTCCATTAAAATATCTAAAGCTTCCTTGCCGTTATTAGCCTGCATGACCTCCAACCCCAAGCTAGACAGGGTTTCTTTAACTTGAGAACGCGCTACTGCAGAATCATCTACCGCTAAGATTTTCAATCCGGATTCGGCCACCTTAGTCATTACATCTAAATCCAACAAACCTTCGCTAACCGTCGTTTCATAAGGCACTATTTCTGCCAATACCTTTTCAACATCAATAATCTCTACAATACGATCATCTACCTTAGTAATCGCCGTGAGATAATTTGCTCGGCCGGCACCGACTGGAGGCGGCATAATCTCTTCCCAATTCATGTTCACAATACGCTCTACACCAGACACTAAAAATGCTTGTACGGTTCGATTGTATTCCGTCACGATAATGGTAGTTTGATCATTTATTTCCACTTGCCCCATCCCAATGGCATGACTTAAATCTACTACTGGTAGTGTATGCCCCCTTAAATGAGTGACCCCTTTTACCACTGGGTGCGAGTCAGGTATTTGGGTTAAGGATGGTAAACGCAGCACTTCTTGTATTTTAAATACATTAATGGCGTACGACTGCCCTCGGCCAAAATTAAACAAAAGCAACTCAAGGCGGTTTTGTCCCACTAACTTGGTACGTTGATCTACGTTAGATAATACCCCTGACATAGTGCCAGCCTTTTCTGATAACAACTAAAATTAGTGTAGTACAGCTTTGTATTGTTTGAGCTAAGCTTAATATTAAAGATTATGAGCAGCCTGCATCCAATGAGCGAAAACGGACACGCCTTACTGGCCCGCCAGCCCATTTATAACAGTTCTCTGGAGATTGCCGCCTATGAGCTACTGTTTCGTGCCAATAATGAAGCAGAGGGCGCTAGCTTCAGCTGTGGAGATAAAGCCACCAGCCAAGTGTTGCTAAATGCCTTTGGCGAAGCGGGCTTAGAATCTATATGTGGTCAACACCCAGCTTTTATAAATTTTACAAAAAATTTAATACTGAATTTACCTCCTTTTGACCCCAACCAATATGTCATTGAGATATTAGAAGACATAGAAATAGATAATGACCTAATTGAAGCCATTCAAATCGCTAAAAAAGACGGGGCTAAACTGGCTCTTGACGACTTTATACTGGACCATAATAGTGCACCCCTATTGCATTTTGTAGACATCGTAAAAGTCGATGTCTTGCAGCTCACCAAGGCGCAAATAGAGCGCTTTGCTAAGGTATTCATTTCTAGGAATTTAACCTTACTGGCTGAAAAAGTTGAAACCCATGAAATGTTCCAATTTTGCAAAGATCTAGGATATGAATTATTCCAAGGTTATTTCTTAAGTCGCCCCCAAATTATCGAAGGTCGTGCCATACCCGACAATAAAATGGTGGTAATGAAACTCATCAGTGATCTGCAAAATCCAGAGATCAGCGTAAAGTCTATGACGCAAACCTTATCTCAAGACCCACAAATGAGCTACAAGCTGCTAAAACTGGTTAATTCCGCTGCTTTTGCTCGCATTGATAAGTGTAACTCCCTGCAACAAGCGATATCCATGCTGGGTTTAAGTCACATTCGAAAATGGGCTAGCTTATTGGCCCTTGGAAATTTGGATGACAAACCCTTAGCCCTACGCCAAACCAGTCTAGAGCGAGCTATTATTTGCCAAAAACTGGGTGGGAAACTCGGTCAATTTCCAGACCATGAATATTATACAGTTGGCCTATTCTCTTTACTGGATGCTTTTATGGACAGGCCTATATTAGAAATAATTGAAGGCCTACATCTGCCAAAAGTGATGGAGTCTGCAATTCTTAATGAAGATGGTGCTTTGGGCTTAGCCCTTGATACCGCTAAATGTTTTCAGGAGGGAAGATTGGATGATTTGAAGCTAGATAAGCTTGCCCACTATCGTCTTGATATCACCGTTATGGATTCACTATATAAAGAAAGTTTGCAAGAAAGTGACTCCCAAGCCTCGGATCTTTAGACGAAAATTAAGGGGCCGTTTCATTGGCCCCTATATAAAAACGTCCTACTCTGCATAATTCACTAAGAACTAATTCGGATACCCTGTAATAGCACGAATACTTTTATAAAGAGGTTGCAGACGCTTATACATTTTCAAATATACCTGCTTGTACAATTGATCATACAGCTTGCTAGATTGTAAATTCGGCTCAAACACTTCCCCTACCCGAGTCATTTTCTCAATGGCCTGCGAGTAATCATTATAATAATTTAAACCCACAGCAACATTTATGGCAGCCCCTAACCCGGAAGTTTCATAAGTACTCGGACGCTCGGTGGGCAAAGCAAAAATATCAGCGGTCAATTGCATGGCCGCATCACTTTGCGAGCCTCCTCCAGAAATTCTCAAGCACGTTATTTTAACGCCATTACTTTTCTCCAAGCGTTCTTTGCCCTCACGTAGCCCGTAAGCTAAACCTTCCAAAATAGAACGGTATATGTGGGCCCGAGTATGCACATCACCAAAACCAATGATTGCTCCCTTGGCTTCAGGACCCGGCACCTTGGTTCCTGGCGACCAGTAGGGTTGCAACATCAACCCCATAGAACCGGCCGGCACGGAATTTACAATTTCATCAAATAAAGTCTCAGCTGCAATGCCTCTTTCTTTAGCGATTAACTGTTCACGTAAGCCAAATTGTTTCTTAAACCAGCTAACCATCCAAAAACCACGGTATATCATTATTTCAGTATTATAAGTATCCGGAATTGCCGCGGGGAAAGGCGGTATAAATCGAATACCCTCTACATACTTTTTATTCGTGGTATTAATGGTCGCTGTGGTTCCATAGCTTAAACATCCGATATGAGGCGCCACTCCGCCACTGCCAATCACTTCACAGGCTTTATCTGAAGCTGCAGCCACTAACGGGGTGCCTTGGGGAACTCCCAAATGCTGGGCCGCTTCCTCTGTAATAGTACCCAATGTTTCTCCTGGTTTTACCAACTCAGGTAACATATGTGGGTCAACATTAGCCGCTAGCCATTTCCAATCTCGAGCGCCAGCCCACTCGTGTTTTTTATAATCAAACGGTAAGTAACCGACAATACACCCCACCGAATCCTTGTACTCACCTGTTAATCGGTAAGTTAAATAACCGCTCAATAACAAAAATTTGTGCGTTTTATCCCAAACCTCTGGTTGATTTTGCTCTATCCAAACCGCCTGAGCTTTTCGCTGAAAGCTGTCTACCACATCCTTTAAACCAATAACCTTAAACATCGCCCCCCATAAACCTCCAATGGGCTTATCTAGCTCAGCTTGGCGCTGATCTAACCAGGTAATAGCTGGACGTAAAGGCTGCCCTTTTTTATCAAGGTTTATGACTGTACCTCGTTGCGTGGTTAAACCAACGCCTACCACTTGCTCCGGTTTTATTTCCGTAGCCGCCCACAAAGCTTCACAAGCTTGCCCTAAGCTCTTCCAATAATATTCTGGTTCTTGTTCCGCCCAGCCAGGATTTTTTGAAAAGTATGGTTCAATTTCCTTTCGACCCTTAGCCACGAGGTTGCCCTGTAAATCAAACAATAAAGCTCGTACACTTTGAGTGCCGTTATCTATGGACAATATATAATCTTGTTGCATCGTATTTCACTTACCAATTATGTAGCAGTAATCGGTTCCAAATTTATTATTATTTTAAAATCATTAAGCAGGAATGCTGTACGACTTATGCCAAAGAGCTTGGTAACGCGACCACTCTGTTTGCCATTTCTGTTCATTCCAATTTAGTTCCTGCTGACACATTTCTTTTATCTTGCTTTGAAAATCTTCGCCGCCCGATCGTAGGAACAAACCTACTCGAGTGCGTCTCAATAAAAGATCATCTAAATGCACCACATTTTCACACCTAGCAGCAAAACGCAGCTGCGCCCAAAATGTTTTGCTGCCCGGTACCAAAGACCAGTCACCGTTGGCACAATCATTTAAGGCTTGAATGTCCTGACCGTAAAAGCCACTAAGTCGGCGAGACCAATAAGCCCCCAACTTTCGAATTCCTGTAGGTATTGTTTTTACCTGGGTAAATATACTTTTGCCGTGATCTGTGCCATCTATATTTTCAAGGTGGTTTCCTGCAGCTTTTAATACGTCCAATGCAATTAGGCGAAATGTAGTCAATTTGCCGCCACTTACCGTAATTAACCCCTGGTCATCCCAAATACTGTGATCGCGTTTTTCCGAAGAAGGGTTTAACGCACCACCACTCACAATAGGCCTAACCCCTGCAAAGCTTGAGATAACATCGTTACGAGTGATTTTCAAATTAGGGTAGAGGTGATTAACCGCATCTAATAAGTACTGTACTTCATCTTTTTGGATAGAGGGTTCGCTAAGGTTAGCTTCAGGGCTATCAAGGTCCGTGGTGCCTACCACTGTCATCCCCTCCCATGGGTATACAAACATACTGCGGCCATCCTTAGGGTGACTTAATGAAATCACTTGAGCGCTGGGCAAACGCCAATTAGGAAGTATCAAATGACTGCCTCTTAACGGCCTAATTTTTTTCTCTTTCCCTAATTCCCCACGTAGTTGATCAGCCCAAGCACCGGTAGCACTTACCACTACCTTCGCAGAAATAACATGCGATTTTCCGCTCACCGAATCGGTCGCATTTACGCCTGTCACTTTTTGGTCTTGTTTTATCAAACTATCAACTTGGCAATAGTTAAGAATACTGGCGCCATCACACCTTGCTTCCTGTAATACACGCATCACCAAGCGCGCATCATCGGTTAGGGCATCAGCGAAACGAGTAGCACCCAGTAGCCCCTCTTCACTTAGCCCAGGTAAATCATATAAGGCATCTTCTTTATTCTGAAAGTACCGGTAACGCTTACCCGCAAAAAAATCATACATTGCAAGCAAGGTATTAAAGACAAATGGCCCTGGGAATTTCTTTCTATAATGAGGCCAACTGTAGGTTTGAAGATCGACCAACCCCGGTGCTTCCTGCATTAATCGCTCACGCTCTTTTACCGAGTGACTGGTAAGTTTGAGGTTACCTGAAGCCAGATAACGCAAACCGCCATGAACCATTTTTGAAGAGCGACTAGATGTTCCCCAGGCAAAATCTTTTTGCTCCAGCAATAAGACTTTAAAACCCTGGCGCGCAGCTTCTCGAGCGATTCCGGCCCCAGTAATACCCCCACCCACAACCAGCATATCCCAACAAGCAGTGTCCTTCATGGCTTGAGTTATTTTACTACGATCATTTTCATTACTGGTATTAACCGAAATATTCATTACCAGCCCTGCCTAGTTCGATTCTATTTTTTCGTCTACCAAAGTACCAGGATTAAGCTTTTGCTTAGGGTCAAAGAAACCTAACAATGCTTTAATCGCTCCCATACCCAACACACCTTTTTCCTCAGTTAAATAAGGTGCGTGATCCTTACCAACGCCATGCTGATGGGAAATTGTGGAACGACCCGTGGCCAGAGTTTCACATGCTGCAATCTTAATTTTTTTCCAGCGCTTAAGTGTTGTTTCATAAGTCTGAGCGTTAGGAAATATGTAAGTTGTATAAATACTGCAACCTTGGGCGTACATGTGCGACAAATGTGTATATACATGAGGCTGAACGCCTTCGTCTTTAAGTGAGTCACGCACAGCCTTTTCCATTGAGTGCATTAAATCTGAGACATTTTCCCAATCTGTTGCCGTTTCAAATGTGTCTACCGCGTAACCTTCAAGCCAAAGATTTTCACGTAAATATGGAAATTTAAAACGATTTTCAGCCCACTTGGCCCCCATCATTTTAGGGCCATTCACTCCGCTATAAGTCTTAAATATTTTGCGTGTTTGAGAAAACGATAATTTATTTTGGGCTGGGTTACCGGTAACGCCAAAGGTCACCATGCACTTGCCTTCTTTAGCTCCACGTAATGAAAGATAAGATTCCAGTAAACCAATTTGCTTTTCATGTCCCGCTAACTTCAACTGGGTTTCAGTTTCTAGTGCATTAGAGACGCGTAACATGGATAAAGGAATTTTATTCTGCACGATTTCTCTAACTGCACTTTTAGCCGACTCGAAGCTCGGTAAAAACACCACAAAGAATTGCTCTTTTTGGGCAATAGGGGTTACTCGCACTTGTACTTCAGAGATTATGCCCATTCGCCCTTCGCTTCCTAACACCATCTCACGCACATCAGGGCCAGCAGATGATGCAGGAATCGTAGGGATCTCCAAGTTTCCTTTTGGGCTTACCATAGTACAACCGGCAAACATTTGTTCGATACGCCCATAGCGCAATGACTGCTGCCCACTTGAACGGCTAGCAACCCAACCGCCCACTGTTGCCAATTCCCAAGACTGCGGATAGTGGCCCAGTGTATATCCTTTAGCTCGAAGCTGAGCTTCTACCTGCGGCCCCGGTGTACCCGCTCCAAAAGTCGCAATTTGGCTTTCTTCATTGAGGGCCATAAGTTTATTCATATGCCCCATATCAATGGTTAATACCGCACGATCACCGGCCAAGGGGTTTATGTGACCGACAACACTGGTGCCTCCACCATAAGGGATCACGATAAAGTCTTTTTCATATGCAAGCTTCATAAGCTCTTGAACTTGCTCAGTGCTTTCAGGAAAGGCAACGCCATCGGGAAACACTCCAAAGTCACCGCTACGCATGGCCAGCCAATCAGGAAGGCTTTGACCCCGAGCATGACGCACCCTAGTTTCGGCATCTGTATCAATTAGCAAATGGGTGGGCAAACGAGAGTTAGGTACTTGAGCTATAACACTAGCCAAGTCAATATCGGCCAAAATTGAGCCAGGAGTCACTTTAGAACGTAAAAAATCTAGGCCACTGCCCGGCGCTTCCATTGAAAAATTTTCATCACCCCAACCATTCCAACGACGCATATTATTTATCCTATTGTTTTTTTGCCTGTTCAAATAGACGAGCAACTCATCTACCGATATGATGGAACCATATTAACTTTGGCTCATTTGGATACACTGTCCAAAAATGCCAATGCAAGTGCAAATAAAGTCAAAGCGATTTTTACCGCTTCATGCCACTTATAACTGGCAAATAACCGCGTTAAATTTCGTCTAATAACAAACATAAAAGAGCTTTATTCGATTATGCATCAACTCGGCTACGCCGCTTCGCCGGCAGTATTACAGTACCTGAAAGCAGCCAAGGATTATGGACTTTCTCCCGAAACTGTACTTTTGGAAAATAAAATTGATCCTGAATTACTAAACAATAATGTAAAGCGCATTAGCGGAGAAGAGTTTCAGCAACTCATTCAGTACTTAATTGAAAAAACTCAAGACCCTTGCTTTGGTTTAAAAACATCTCGCTACGTGCAAGCAGGTTCATACAGTGTATTAGGCTACATGGTTATGAATTGTAAAAGCTTAAAAGAAGCGCTGCATAAAACCCCTGTATATGAACGTTTGGTGGGGGACATGGGCACCACAGAATTTAAAACACTTGAAAACGGTGATACCGAGATGCGCTGGTTTTGTAATTACCCAGATGCTGAAGTTCGACGCCACATGATAGGAAATGTCCTTGGTAGCTGGGTTAATTTTGCGCGCTTTTTAGTGGACCGACCTGATGGAAACCCTAGAAAAATTTATTTTGAATTTGAACAGCCTGATAGCCGCAGCATATTGCAATATCAATCTATGTTCAGGTGCCCCATTTATTTTAATGCACCCTTTAGTTGCATTATTATTGATGAGAATTTAATTCAGTTGCCCATGCGCCAGCCAGACGAAAGGTTATTGAAAACGCTTGAAAATCACGCTGAAATTCTCATGGCTGATATAAGTGATAAACAGCCGCTTCCCATGCAAACAAAAAATGTTATCAGAGGGCTGTTACTGGAAGGCATACCGAGAAAAGAAATGGTGGCCAGGCGACTAGGGTTAACCGAGCGTACTTTGCAAAGACGACTTCAACAGTTTGATTGCAGTTACCAGCAAATTCTAGATGAAATTAGACAAGATCAGGCTAAAGAATTATTAATGCAAACCGAATTATCTATTCAGGATATTGCGGCAAAATTGGGCTTTAGCGAGCCTAGATCATTCCATAGAAGTTTTAAAAATTGGTTAGGGTTAACGCCTGGAGAGTATCGCGAACAAGCTCAGAAAAAGGAAAGTGACTAAGCCTTAATAAAGGGTGCACTCGTAATTTCAAAATGCACCTGTACTTGGTTCGCCAAAAGAAGCTTTAAGTTTATTACAAGGTATGGGTAGGTCTGTCTGAACTTAAGGTGCCCGCTAAATGGGTTTCTATTTTATTACGTGCCATATTATCTTCAGCAAATTGTACCCCTACCCCGGCTGCTTTATTGCCCTGCGCGCCCTTAGGTGTCACCCAAACTACCTTGCCGGCCACGGGTATCTTTTCAGGTTCATCCATTAAATTAAGCAGCATAAAAACCTCATCCCCCATGCTGTAACTTTTGTTACTGGGAATGAATAAACCACCATTTTTTATAAAAGGCATGTATGCAGCGTATAGCACCGCTTTATCTTTTATAGTTAAAGATAAAATACCATTACCGGGCCCAAATTTAGATGCCATAGATTAAAACCCTTTTGTTACAAAACTTAGCGATGAGACTGCCTCAATAGAGCCAACCAGTCAATTAACAACGTCTCAATTATAAAGACTGGGTTTGGATTAGCCTGCCCTTTATAAGCTTGCTGACTTTGCAATAGTTTATCCAGAAAAGCCTGAATTTGCTCATATTTACTTACCGCGGCAACCTTAGTACTTTGAGCAGCTAATTCCTGTAAGGATAACTGTCCGGGTTCCATGGCGGCCTGTGTTTTTTGAACATCCAGAATTAACTCATAAAACCAGTGCATAATCATCCCAGCATCCCAAGCCTTCCACTTAGTTAAAGTTGCACTCCAGTTTGCCGAGGATTGAGCCATGTCCATCATATCCTGGCAAAACTGCATGTAATGCACGTGTACCTCCTGCTCCAATAACGATAACGCTTTAAGTGGAGCACCTTTCGCCAACCTTAATATGCTTTCACAAGCAGGGTCTTGGGAGTTTTGTTGTAACCAATTTAAGCCTTGAGTCCAGCTTGGAGGGGAAACGGAATACTGCTGGCATCGGCTCTTGATAGTTGCCAATAAACTGCTTGGCTGATGACTATACAGCAACAATGTCACTTGCTTACTGGGCTCTTCCAGGCTTTTTAGTAACGCATTAGAAGAACTCACATTCATGGCTTCAGCCGGACCTAATAAAACAACCTTACGCTGTGAGCGTTGAGCGGTAGTATTGACAAATCCTGTCACCTTACGGATCTGCTCAATTTTTATTTGTTTTCCTGCCTCCTCAGGCTCAACCATCAATAAGTCAGGATGGCTACCTGCATCATAAAGCAAGCAGCTTGCACATTCGCCACAAGGACCTTGCTCCGAGCTGCCTAAGCATAAAAGTTTTTGTGCAAATTCTCTTAGTAAAACTCGCTTGCCTATCCCTTCTTGACCAAGCAACAAAATGGCATGCCCAAGTCGCTGCTCATGAAATTGCTTCTCTAGTCTTTGCCATATAGGCTCAAGCCAAGGTAATGCTGTTACAACCTTCACTTAGCCATCGCCTTTTCTTTTAATTCCTGTAATGCAACCAAGATAGAAGCCTGCACATTCTCTAAAGATTGAGAAGCGTCTATTACTTTATACCTATCATGCTGTTTCGAACGAGCAAGAAACATATCTCGCACCCTGTTAAAAAAAGTCAGATCTTCAGCTTCAATTCGATCAAATGCGCTGCGCTTGGCCGCACGAGCGCGGCCAACTTCTACCGGAGCATCCAATAACAAGGTTAAATCAGGCTGCATATTGGCATGCACAAGCTGCTCAAGCTGGGAAATGTTATTCAAATTAAGTTCTCGCCCCCCGCCTTGGTATGCGTAAGTAGAATCGGTAAATCGATCACAAACCACCCATTTTCCGTCGTTCAAAGCCGGTTTTATTTTTTGCGCCAAGTGTTGAGCCCGAGACGCAAACATCATTAATAATTCAGCATCATCACTAACACTTCCGCCATGCAGTAATAACTCACGTAGACTTTCGCCTAATTCAGTACCACCAGGCTCACGCGTCACTATGTAGGGAGTTTTTTGTTCCTCTAGCCAGTCCTGTATAAATTGAATATTGGTACTTTTACCAACACCCTCTATACCTTCAACTGTGATAAAACACCCTGAAATTTGGGCACTCATTTAATAACCTATTAATTCTTAATGACCAAGAGTCACTTGGTGATGATGTTTATTTCGAATCCTGAACCGGCGTCGAGCGATACTTCTTAACTCTTTTACTCATTTGATATTTTCGTACAGCCTTATTGTGCTCTGCTAAAGTTGCTGAAAAATAATGGCGCCCATTCCCTTTCGCGACAAAGTACAAATCACTTCCTTCACTCGGATGCAGCGCTGCATGTATTGCCTCACGGCCAACCAGAGCTATAGGCGTAGGCGGCAATCCTTTCATTCGATAGGTATTGTAAGCCGTTTTCTCTTTTAAATGCTTACGCCTTATATTGCCTTTATAGCGATCACCCAGACCATAAATTACGGTGGGATCGGTCTCAAGACGCATTTTTTTTTCTAAACGACGTACAAACACTCCTGCAATTTGTTCTCGCTCTTCAGGCGCAGCCGTTTCCTTCTCTACTATTGACGCCATAATCAAAGCTTCGTAGGAGTTTTTATACGGCAGTTTTTCCTCTTTATTTTGCCACTCTTGCGCCAATACACTTTCAAGACGAACCTGAGCCCTAGTTAGTATTGCCGAGGCGCGGGTATTGGCATCAAATAGATAAGTATCAGGATAAAAACGACCTTCTGGGTGCCCTTGTAAACCAAGCAAGCTCATAATTTCATCAAAGCCAGCAGGTAAGTCCTGTTTAATTTTGTCATGAGCGGCAATCCGGCGCAGCATGTCTCGTACGCTCTGCCCTTCAATTAACGTTATTTTATATTGGACCGTTATGCCTTTCAAAATTCTATCCAGTACATCTAACGAACTCATACCGGAATTCAATTCATAGTCACCCGCTTTCGCTAAATGTGCTTTACCACTTAACTTAGCCACCAACATAATCCAGCGACTATCTTCTAACCATTGGTTTTTCTCTAGGGTGACAAAGAAACTAGACAAAGGCCTGCCTCTCTCCATGCTCACCACAACAGGATCTTCTATTTTTAAAGGTGCATTTAGCTGGTAAAACGCATACACGGCCAATGCAAATAACCATAAAGCCAGCATACTTAAAATTAAGCCAATACGTTTAGTCATAAATCTCACCACACCTAACCATTGTCACTATTTTCCTTATCAACGGACTGACCTGAAACTCTTCTTTGGCAATTTTATTTACTGGAATGACACCCATTACGCTATTGCAAATAAAAGCCCCGTCATAGCCTTCAACATCAATCAGTTTAATGTCTGCAATAGCGATAGAAATTGAATTTTTCTTACAATATTGAATCACCAGGTGACGCATCACCCCCGCCACCCCGCTTAACGAAAGATCAGGAGTATACAGCTTACCGGCCCTCTCAAAAAAGATATTACTCATGGAGCATTCAATGATATTACCTAAGTAATTAGTCATTATTCCTTCAAAACAATCAGATTTTATTTCTTTTTTAGCCAGTACATTTTCCAAGCGATTCAAGTGTTTTAAACCAGCTAATTGCGGTTGTATAGAGCACTGAGCTTCAACATACTGCAAGCAAACGCCGTCATAAATGGTTTCGGGCTGTAATATGGCTGCCGTATAAAACACAGTTACTCTGGGCTTAATTGTATCTTCAAATCCATAGCCCCTAGCACTGTCGCCACGACTCACAATAACTTTTAAAACGCCATCCTTGTTAGAAGAATGACGAACCATGCTTTCTATGAATCCCTTAAGCATGCCAGTAATATCACTTTCTGGATTAGGGATACATAAGCGCTGCAAACCTTCTCTTAAGCGTTTACTGTGATGAAATAAGGCCGGACAAACACCTTTAACAATACACAGGGTTTCAAATAGACCATCCCCAAATTGAGCTGCTCTATTCCAGCTACCCAGCTCTCCTAGATACTGCTGGTTATCTATTACCCACATAGGCACTACACCTTGCTAAAAATTAAACAGCCGTTAGTCCCACCAAATCCAAATGAGTTACTTAATACATGATCAAGCTTTAGATCCCTTGCAGCATTGGCGACAAAATCTAAATGACACCTGTCATCTAGTTCAGCAATATTCATGGTGGGGGGCACCTGATTGTTAAGTAACGCCTGTATTGAGAATATTGCCTCAATAGCGCCCGCCGCCCCCAATAAGTGACCTGTCATTGATTTGGTGGATGAGACCAGAACGTCTTTCCCCAGAGCGGATTCAATTGCGCGACTTTCGGCCACATCGCCAGCTGGGGTTGAGGTACCATGAGCGTTAACATACCCAATTTGACTGCCATTTAAACCTGCATCTTTTAATGCATTTTTCATGGCCATCGCGGCACCACGACCGTCTTCAGGAGGGGATGTCATATGAAAAGCGTCGTCACTCATGCCAAAGCCAGATATTTCAGCCAGTATGTTCGCTCCCCTTTTTTTAGCAAATTCATATTCTTCTAAGACCAATGCCCCAGCCCCATCTCCCAATACAAAGCCGTCGCGATTTTTATCCCAAGGTCGTGATGCTGTAGTAGGATCATCGTTTCGTGTAGACATGGCTCTTGCCGCACAAAAGCCGGCTATCCCACTGGGCGTACACGCATTTTCAGCACCACCAGCGACCATAACGTCTGCATCTCCATAAGCAATGGTACGAGCAGCATAGCCAAGATTATGAGTTCCCGTTGTACAAGCCGTAGATATAGCAAAATTTGGACCGGTAAAGCCATATTTCATGGCAAGCTGCCCTGAAATCATATTTATAATGGCCGACGGAATGTAAAAAGGGCTGACGCGGCGAGGACCTGATTTTTGCAATTGAGCCACGTTCTGCTCAATAGTGCCCAAACCACCAATACCTGAACCCATAGCACAACCCACCCTAGATGGATCAAATTGGCTATCTAATAGGCCTGAGTTCTGCAAAGCCTCAGCACAGGCTACCAGACCATACTGAATAAAAGTGTCCATTTTTTTTGCATCTTTAGCTGGAATTACATCTCCCAACGTAAAATCTTTTACGGTGCCAGCGAATCTAGTGGCCATTTTAGAGACGTCAAAATGCTCAATATTGCAAATACCACTGCTACCAGCCAGCAAGCCCTGCCATGTTTTCTCAGCAGAATTTGCAATGGGGGTGATCGCACCCAATCCAGTAATAACCACTCGACGCTTGGCCATACATTATCCTTAGTATTCTTAGGCGATTAATTAATACGAATAACGAATCAATTAAGTAATAACAGCTCTTTCACAGGCATAAAAAAACCGCCTATGATAATGGCGGTTTTTCAGTATTACACGTCTAAATTAAGAGTGTGCAATAACGAAATCGATAGCTTCTTGAACGGTAGTTAGTTTTTCTGCATCTTCGTCTGGAATTTCTGTTTCAAATTCTTCTTCAAGAGCCATAACTAGCTCAACGGTGTCTAGTGAATCTGCACCCAAATCTTCTACAAAACGTGATGGACCTTTAGTGTCTTCTTCTTTAACACCTAGCTGCTCACATACTACTTTTTTAACGCGTTCTTCAATGCTGCTCATGGTTCTTCCTATTATTCATTTAGAGCTTAAAAATCTCAGCCCCATTCTCTGTAAACGGCCGACATTATACCCCTCTTTCGTAAAGGGTAAACTCTCAATACAGGCCAAAGACTTGGCAGATTGTCGCCAATTCACTCGGTAAAGCAAGTCAACAGATTGTTTTAACCATATTTTAAGCAATAAATAGTCAAAACAATCATATGAAGTAGCAAAATTTACCGAAGTTAGCCCATGTTCAGGCCGCCATTCACATGCAAAACCTGACCAGTGATATAGTTCGCGTCATCAGAAGCTAAGAATTTAACCGCTTTAGCTACCTCTTCTGGCTCACCGTAACGCGCCAATGGAATATTAACCATCATCAGCTGCTTCTGATCTTCGGTCAAATCATTGGTCATATCCGTCGCAATAAAGCCAGGAGCAACGGCATTCACAGTAATATTACGACTTCCCAATTCCTGCGCTAAAGAACGAGTAAAGCCTTCAATACCAGCCTTACTAGCACAATAGTTAGCTTGACCTGGGTTGCCCATCGCTCCTACCACAGAACTGATATTGATAATTCGACCAAAGCGTTTCTTCATCATTCCTTTAAGCATCGCTTTAGTTATACGAAAGGATCCGCTTAAGTTCGTTTCAATTACGTCATCCCAGTCATCATCTTTCATGCGCAACATCAGTGTATCTTTGGTGATCCCTGCATTGTTAACCAAGACAGAAACAGCGCCCAACTCTGTCACTTGCTTACAGAAATCTTGGCAGCTGCTTTTATCAGACAAATTCAATACAAAGGCAGTACCGTTTTCGGCCAAGGTATCCTTTATGGCACTTACACCTGACTCACTCGTTGCAGAAGCAACTACAAAATAATTGGCTTCAATCAAACTCTTAGCGATGGCAGCACCAATACCGCGACTTGCGCCGGTTACTACAGCAATAGGTTTTTGCATTTTACGTTCCTTTGTTCTTATATTTTAAAGCGCTTCAATTGCGCTTACAGATTGTATAGCCTGACAATTCAGTGCTTTATTAATTCGCTTATTCAAGCCAGTTAGAACCTTCCCCGGTCCAACTTCAAACACATTTTTCACACCTTTTTCTGCTAACTGAGTTACCCCATCAGTCCAGCGAACAGCATGATCTATCTGCTTTATAAGGTTCGCTCTAATCACATCAGGATCAGTTTCAAACTTATTTGATGCATTCTGTAAAACCGGAACCTGCGGCGTATTAATAGTAAAACCAGATAGATACTCAGCAAAATCCTGTGACGCAGGTTTCATTAAAGCACTATGGAAAGGCCCACTAACCGGCAAAATAAGAGCTCGACGGGCACCAGCCTCTTTACAAGCAGCCACTACTCGTTCAACTGCCTCTTTGTTACCAGCCACAACCAATTGGCCAGGGCTATTATAGTTGGCAGCCTGTACGACTTGATCATGCGCACAATCAGCACAAATCTTTTCTACAAGTTCATCATCCATACCCAATACAGCGGCCATACCACCAACCCCGTCGGGAACTGCCTTCTGCATTAATTCACCGCGCTTGCGTGTCAACTGTAATGCATCGCTGTAATCCAGCGCACCTGCACAAACTAAAGCGGAATATTCCCCCAAACTATGCCCAGCCATAACATCGCAATCTATCTTGCCATTTAGAGCTCGCCACATTGCCACTTCCACAGCCACTAATGCAGGCTGAGTATGATTGGTGCTATTAAGTTTCTCGGCAGGGCCATTGAGGATTAAATCCGACAGAGAATAACCAAGACTGTCATCAGCCTGAGCTAACGTTTCCCGAGCAATGGGGAATTCACCTATCACGTCACTCAACATTCCGACGCTTTGGGACCCTTGACCAGGAAACACTACTGCATTTTTAAACATCGCGTTAAATCCAAAATTAATGAAGCTTAAATATTTAGCGAATTAGAATAAAACAAGGGGAGGCACAAAACAAAAAAGTTTTGATATTTATTAAAGAAATTAGATTTATAAAGGAAGTTAAATTATTTCTTGATCTAATTGATCAGAAATTTGATCGAGCAAATCATTTTTCGCAAGCGTATAGGCACTTTCAATTGCCTTAGAAAAGGCTTCTTGCTGAGACTTACCATGACTTTTTACCACTATACCCTGCACCCCAAGCAAAACACCGCTGTTTTTTAACTCAGGCTCAAACTGTTGTCGCGCTTTTTCCAGAATGGGCACTGCCAATAAGCCAATCAGCTTGGTAAATAAATTCTTGGAAAAGGAATGCTTAATAACCTGGGTTACATACCTCAATAAACCCTCACTTGTCTTTAATGCGATATTGCCGGAGTAGCCATTAGTAACGATGACATCCACCACCCCTTTATATATGTCGTCGCCTTCTATGTATCCGACGTAATCAATTAAATCGCTTTCTTTCAAAATGGCATTGGCCAAACGAATATCTTCATTCCCCTTGATCTCTTCGCTACCTATATTAAGCAAAGCCACCTTAGGCGCGCCTTTAATTCCCATTACACGAGCAAATGCTGTCCCCATTAATGCAAACTGGTACAAATTTTCTGAATTGCTTTCGACATTCGCCCCCAAATCAAGCATATAGCTAAAACCATGAATATTGGGCAAGCGTGCAATTAACGCAGGACGATCAATCCCCAGAAGCATTTTCAAAACATAGTGTGAAATTGCCACCAATGCACCAGTATTACCTGCACTCACCATTGCCTGAGCACGCTCATCCCTTACCGCATCCAATGCCAATCGCATTGAGGATTCTTTTTTTCGTAAAGCGGCTGAAACTTTTTCTCCACCACCTACTTGCTGATCGGTATGTACTATTTCTAAGCGAGAACTCGCAGTGAACTTATGCAGACATGCATCTAGCTTGGCTCGGTGACCAAATAAGATAATGTTTAAATCGGGGTATTTTTCTAAGGAGGATAAAACAGAGGGAACAGTCACGCGAGGACCGAAATCCCCGCCCATCGCATCAATAGCAATGGTGACCATAATCAGCTCTTAAACTTCAACAACTTTACGGCCGCGGTAGAAACCATCAGCAGTTACATGGTGACGGATATGAGTCTCACCAGAAGTTGGATCAATTGACAAAGCACGAGCTGTTAAAGCATCGTGTGAACGGCGCATACCGCGACGTGAACGAGATTTTTTACTTTTTTGAACAGCCATTAGGCTCTCCTATTGTTTCTTTAATTGCTCAAGCACACTGAACGGATTGCTCGGCGCTTCTGTTTCAACCGGTAATGATTCTTCATTGGCCTTCATCGCATTATCATCACAAGCGTCATGATAGGCAAACATAGGCAAACTCAAAATCATTTCGTCCTCAATCACAGGCAGCAACTCTATTGAGTCGCCTTCCATAATTATAGGCTCATACTGCTTTGGTAAATGCTTGGCCTTTTCATCACTGAAAACAATGCCAAGTTCAAAACTAGTTTGAACATCTACCTCAACCGGGTTCATGCAGCGCTGACATGTCATATGTACTTTGGCTTGACTCTGGCCACGAAGCAAAGGAACCCCTTGCTCATCGTGCCCAAAATGAATCTCAACTTGGGCCTCTCCATTATCATTAGCCAGAAAGTCTTGTAAACGACCTAACTTTGACACTGCGATAGAACCGCTAAATTTAGCGTCCTGCTCAATGCATTTTAATGGATCAACTTGTACTGGAAATAAACCTTGGTTCATAGTGGCGGCATGATACTCATGAGCTAAGGCTATGTCAAAACCATTTATGAGTTTTTACCTGTAAAATCAACACTCCAACCTATTTTAGCTGAAGTCCTGAGTTATTCATGCCTAGGGCGGTGGCAAACCCCTTACCTGCATACACCCCAAGACGCCCAATCAACCCCTCAAACGGAGATGGCTTTGGCGTAAAATCAATAATCTTCTCAGCTCCGACCAATTCACGAGCGACATAACCAGTACTGCCCAAGCCATCAATCAGGCCAAGCCCAAGTGCCTGCTCGCCCGTCCACACCAAGCCACTAAATAACTTTTCATCAGACACCAACTTATCTCCACGGCCCTTTTTAACCTGATCAATAAACTGTTTATGAGTTGTCGCCAACACTCCCTGCCAAAAACTTTTCTCTTCGCTATTCAAAGGCATAAACGGATCCAGAAAGCCTTTATGCTCTCCCGAAGTAAATTGGCGGCGTTCGACTCCAAGCTTTTTCATCACATCAACAAATCCAAAACCCGATCCCACCACACCAATAGAACCAACCAAACTAGCCTTATCAGCATAAATACCGTCTGCCGCCGCCGCAATATAGTACGCCCCCGAAGCACCTAGGTCCGATATCACTGCATATAGCGGAATATCCACATAAATAGAACGTAATCGCTTAATTTCATCATAAATATAACCCGACTGAACAGGACTGCCTCCTGGGCTATTTATTCTCAACACAACAGCCTTCACACCATCAGCTTTAAATGCCTCACGCATGCCAGTCACAATCAGATCAGCAGAGGCTTCTTCACCGGCCGCTATTACGCCCTTCACTTCCACCACGGCTGTAAAATCACCGCCCACATCAACACCACTCATATTATCAGGTGCAAACATCGCCACCGCGGCAAACAAATACACAAACGTCAGTGACTTAAAGAATATCCCCCAACGTCGTGCTTTTTTCTGCTCGCTAGTCATACCCATCAATAGCTTTTCAATGAGCTTCCATTCTTTTTCAGAACCAGGCTTTTCTACCGACTCTTGACTCATAAAACACCCTTATTAAACAAATAAAACATATCTATTTCTCAATCAATCCCGAATTTTTTATCCACCCATACAACTCAGGCAAATCCTTCACTAACGCTAATGGATTACACTCCAGCAATTTTGACTCATCATGAGCACCATGCCCGATTGCGACAACATCGACAGCCGCTGCATGAGCCATATTCAAATCAAACTGTGTATCCCCTACCATCAACATGGCTCCAGGCTCCACACCCAAAGACTCTGACAACTCTTGCAGCATTAGAGGGTTAGGCTTTGATAGCGTCTCATCAGCACAGCGACTATCATGAAAAAAATGAGCCACATCAAGCTCAGCGAAAGCACGCTCCAACCCAGAGCGACCCTTACCCGTTGCAACCGCCAAAAGCACCCCTGATGCCTTTAAGTTTTTCAGCATCTCACTGGCGTACTCAAAAAACACCACCTCTGAACGCTCAGGCGCCACAAAATGAACATTATAGCGAGCCCGCATTTCCTTCAAAGCAACAGCATCATCTGCCAACTCCGCCCAAAGCTCAATAATCGCTTCTGGCAACCCTAAACCTATAATCTGCTTAACCTCAAACGCACTGCGCAAAGGTAACTGCAAATCCCTTGCGGCTGCCTGCATGGATTCAACTATACAATCCGTCGAATCCACAAGCGTCCCATCCCAGTCAAATATGATCGCCCGGTATTTCATAATCACACCATTTCAACATTCTTAGTTAATTAACAGGGTCTAAGGAAGCTACAAATCCTTCAAAATCAGAATCCAGTGGTGCCTCAATTGTCAGCACAGCATCCGTCTGAGGATGCTTAAAACGCAAACTATGAGCGTGCAGGAACATACGCCTAGCCCCTTGCGCCCGACTTCCCTTGAGCTGAGAATCACTGGCATATTTATCATCACCAACAATAGCCTGTCCTGCAAACTGACAATGCACCCTTATTTGATGCGTACGCCCTGTTACCGGCTCAGCGTTAATTAAGGTATAACCCTCATATCTACGCTGTAACGAGAAACGCGTATGACACGCCTTCCCCTGCTGATCAACCCGAACTATACGCTCACCTGACTTCAGCTCATTTTTCAGCAAAGGAGCCTTCACCTCTTTTATATGCTTAGGCCAAACCCCGTAAACTAAAGCAAGATATCGTTTTTGCATGCCTGTTTTGCGACGTAACATTTCATGCAACGCAACTAAAACAGAGCGCCTTTTGGCCACCAAAATCACCCCTGAAGTATCACGATCCAACCGATGAACCAACTCCAACCGCTTTGCATCGGGGCGAATAACACGCAACGCCTCTATTAGACCCAAGCTAATACCACTGCCACCGTGAACAGCCATGCCTTTAGGCTTGTTAACCGCGATCAAATACTCATCTTCGAATAATATCGCACGCTCGATATTTTGAGCCATCTTTTCCGGCACGGGCGGAGCTTCACTTTCCGCCCTAACCCGTACCGGCGGAATACGAACAATATCCCCTTCTTTAATCCTATAATCTGGTTTTATGCGCCCTTTATTAACGCGAACTTCACCTTTTCGAATAATTCTATAAATTAATGACTTAGGCGCACCTTTAATACGAGTCATTAAAAAATTATCTAAACGTTGCCCGCTATGATCAGAATCAACCTCTTCAAACACCACCGCGCGCTTAGAATCTTCAAGCATATAAAACCTGTAATATTAGAGAAACCTGTTTGACGTCATGTCAATCTTTGCTATATTAAGCAGTCCGGCGCCGCTTATTAAGCACCCAATACCAATACAACATGGAAATGGGGTCCGGATAATAACGTAAGTTTGGGAATTTTAGTTAGATAACTTCCCGGAATTTTGGATTTGGCGGTGAAATATTGACCGTCAAATAAGAAAATATAATACGTTCTGATTGGGCAAGGGGTCTTGCTAAATTAGATTATGTTTCGTGTTGGTGTATGAGACACATATAAAAACGATCTCATCACCCCTGCGTGGAAGCAGTCAATCCACTATTTGTATTTTAATTCACGCAAAGCACGCATAAATATTTTGATTAAGCTCAACCCTTGCGCCAAAAAAAGAACGCACAAACCGAGCTAATACTGTACATGAAAAGAATGCTAATCAACGCAACTCAGTCGGAAGAGTTGCGCGTTGCGCTAGTTGATGGCCAACGCCTTTACGACCTAGATATCGAACCGACTACCCGTGAGCAAAAAAAATCAAACATATATAAGGGTAAAATCACCCGTATAGAGCCTAGCTTAGAAGCGGCCTTTGTTGATTTTGGCGCAGAACGTCATGGTTTCCTTCCTCTTAAAGAAATTTCTCGAGAATATTTCAAAACCTCTGTTTCTGGTCGCCCAAACATCAAAGATGTTATCAGCGAAGGCCAGGAAGTCATTGTTCAAGTGGACAAAGAAGAGCGCGGCAACAAGGGCGCGGCTTTAACCACTATGATCAGCTTGGCTGGCCGTTATTTGGTATTAATGCCAAACAATTCCCGCGCTGGCGGCATATCACGTCGCATTGAAGGCGATGAACGCAATCAAATTCGCGATGCTATGCGCGATGTTAAAGTTGCCAATAATATGGGCGTTATTGTACGCACCGCCGGTATTGGCCGCTCAAGCGAAGACCTACAATGGGATCTAGACTACTTAAGCCAACTATGGGACGCCATTAAAGGGGCTAACGATCGCCGCCAAGCACCTTGCTTATTACTCCAAGAAAGCAATGTTGTCATTCGCGCCATTCGAGATTACTTACGCCAAGATATCGGCGAAGTTCTAATCGATGACAAGGCTGTATACCAAGAAGCTCTTAGCTTTGTTCAGCAAGTAATGCCTCAGTACGAAACCAAAATAAGCCTATATCAGGACAACACCCCACTATTTAGTCGATACCAAATTGAAGCGCAAATTGAAACTGCGTTTCAACGAGAAGTTAAACTTCCTTCAGGCGGGTCCATTGTAATTGATACCACTGAAGCCCTAATTTCTATAGATATTAACTCGTCAAGATCAACCAAGGGCGCCGATATCGAAGAAACGGCCGTTAGCACCAACCTTGAAGCTGCCGATGAAATTGCCCGCCAATTAAGACTGCGTGATATTGGCGGCCTTATCGTCATTGACTTTATTGACATGACAAGCAACAAGAATCAAAGAGATGTTGAAAATAGAGTTAAGAACGCTCTAGAAATTGACAGAGCTCGCGTTCAAGTTGGTCGAATCTCTCGTTTTGGCTTATTAGAAATGTCTCGTCAACGCCTACGCCCATCCTTGGGTGAAACCAGCGGCCATGTTTGCCCCCGCTGTGTTGGCACTGGAGTCGTTCGTGACATGCGCTCACTGAGCCTTTCTCTATTGCGTCTAATTGAAGAAGAAGCAGCTAAAGACAATACAGAGCTGGTTAGAGCCATCGTGCCTTTAGAAGTAAGTACCTTCCTAAGCAACGACAAACGCCAGGACTTGTCTGCGATTGAAAACAGACACGGTACAACACTTCAAATCATTCCAAATCCAAATTTCCAGACACCTCATTTTGAAGTATCTCGCATGCGCAGCGATGATAATCAAATAAACCCGGTTAGTTTTGAAATTAGTTACGAAAAAGAGCTGGCTGAAGACAATTCGAGCCAAGTGGTAAAAGAGGCAGCTGCTGTTCAAGCGGTTACAGCTAATCGAGCACCAGCTCCAGAAGCAAAGGAAAAAGAAAAAGAAAAAGAAAAAGCTGCTACCCCAGAAAAAGCGCCCAGCCTTTTTAGCAAACTCACAAAGGCTATTAGCTCAGTTTTCGGTGAAGAACCAGCCGAAGCTAAGCCAGCTAAGAACAAGCCAAAAGTACAAAGTAGCAGCAAAAACCAGAACACTCGCAATAAGCCCCAAAATCGTAGTGGTAACGGCAACCGTCAACCACAAAACAACAACCGCAATCGTCGTAACGAAAATACTCGTAATGACAAAGGCAGCGAAAATACTCGTAACGACAAAGAAAGTAGCAGCCGTAGAGAGAATCGTAGCGAGCAGCGCAATGAAGGTCGCGTAGAATCTCGCAATAAGCGCACCGATACGCGTAAAAACAGCCGACCTGAAAATAGCCGACCTGAAAACCGTAAAGATGGTGGCGAAAGCAACAACGCTAGACGTCGCAATCGTAGCCAGCAGCCAGCTAAATTAGATGATAGCTTGGTTAGAAAAATCGAGAACACAGAGCCGAGCAATCAGTCAGGCAAAAATAATGGCGGCCAAAAAAGCAGTTACAACAAGCCTAATGTTGCTGACGTAAAATTAGTAGATATTAAGCCTGTAGAAGCTAAGGCAGCCGAGAATAAGCCGGCTGAAGTTAAAGCTATCGAAACCAAGCCTGTTAAAATTAAAGCAGTCGAAACCAAGCCTGTTGAAATTAAAGCTGTCGAGACCAAGCCTGTTGAAGTTAAAGCTGTCGAGACCAAGCCTGTTGAAGTTAAAGCTGTCGAGACCAAGCCTGT
>JBALXQ010000007.1:0-26177 GCA_036960565.1 Bermanella sp. | reverse complement strand
TGAAGTTAAAGCTGTCGAGACTAAGCCTGCTGAGGTTAAAGCTGCCGAGACTAAGCCTGCTGAAGTTAAAGCTGCCGAGACTAAGCCTGCTGAAGTTAAAGCTGCCGAGGCTAAGCCTGTTGAGGTTAAAGCTGTCGAGACTAAGCCTGTTGAAGTTAAAGCTGTCGAGACTAAGCCTGTTGAAGTTAAAGCTGTCGAGACTAAGCCCATAGAAACTCAGCGCGCCGAAACTAAATCAACCGACACCAGCGACTCTAAACCAACCAAAGCCAAGCGTGCGCCTAACGACCCAAGGGAAATTAAGCGCCGAAAACTTGAAGAAGCGGAGAGCCAAGGAAACTCGAACTAGTCGATAAGTTTAGTTTTCTGTAAAGCCAAAAAAGGATGCTCAGCATCCTTTTTTGGCTTTACCTTCACCTTCCAGCCGCCTCGCCCCATGTTCAATTAAACAAACTAGGCTCCTGCTCTAACTCTATACCAAATTCCTTCATGACAGCGCCTCTAATACTTTGAGCAGCCTTTAAAACGTCCTTAGCACTACCACCCTCATTCACCAGTACTAATGCCTGAAATTCATGTACCTTAACCACCCCAAAATACGCTCCTTTCAAGCCAAGTGTGTCAATAAGCCAACCTGCAGGAATTTTAACCCCATCACTTTGCTCATAACTTGGCATTTCTGGGTATTTTGCGTGCAAATTCAAATACTCCTCCCTAGTTATTACAGGGTTTTTGAAAAACGAACCTGCATTAGGTGATTCGATAGGACTAGGTAACTTGCTTTTTCTAACCTCTATCACCCATTCAGCCACCAGAGCCGGAGTCGGCACCCCTCTTTCTTTAGCCAGCCGATCCAAAGGCGCATAGCCAATTTGGACATCCGCAATTTTGGAAAGGGTAAATACAACCGAAGTAATTAAGACCTTCCCCTTCAACTCACCCTTGAAACAACTCTCCCTATAACCGAAAGCACACTGCTGAGTCGACATACAAAAATCCCGCCCATCGGATAGAAAGATCCCATTTACCGACTTAATGTTCTTTTTCACCTCCACACCATACGCACCAATATTTTGCACAGGTGCCGCCCCTACTGTACCAGGGATATAGGCTAGGTTTTCTAAGCCAAACCAGCCTCTGGATAAGCATTCCAAAACAAACTGATGCCAATCATAACCAGCACCCACTTTTACGGTTACCTCATTTTCAGTCTGATGCAACACTTCACACTCTCGCGCCCGATACTTTAAAACCAAACCAGATACACGATCAGTCATTACTACATTACTTCCACCACCTAGTACCTTCACTGGCAGCCTTTTAGCTCGAGCAAATTGCAAGCACTCAGCCACCTCCTCCATGGTGACGGGCTGAGCGAAATACTCTGCCCTTGCATCAATAGCCAGCGTATTAAACAGCTTTAGCGGTGAAGAGGACTCTATATTCATCAAACAAAACCCTTTTCGGACAACTTTAACTCACCCATTTAAATAACCCTTTCCCATGACGAATTAAAAAGTCCCTTATTTTCGGTAACAATTTGCCGCTTAGCAAGCACACAAACCCTATTAACTCGCCATATGATGCAATTAGTGTGAACTGGCAAAATTTATGCTTACTAAATGATATCAACATAATTGAACTGAGCCAGTCATGCTAAGCGAGCCCAAACTCATTAAAAATGAAAGTGCTGTACAAAAACAATTCAATTCAAAAAAAGAAAAAAAAGGAAATGCCCGATTTATTATGGGGCTAAATAACCGCGTGGCCAAACTAGACGACAGACTGGATAGACTAGAAAGCAACCTGAGTCACTCTCTAAGTCAACAAATAGGCTACAAGGACCTAGCACTAACACTTATTCTCGCGCTCCTTATTTTCACCAGCGTAATACTTGCCATACGGGAAACGCTGCCTAAAGATTCCACTATAGAAGACCGGCTAATTAGCCGAGTATTAGAGCAACCCGAGTCCCAACAAAAAAATGCCTTACTCTCATTTCTATCTGCACTAAGAACCCCCTCTCCACTAGGACACAGCTCACGAATAGACAAAGAGATCAATCTGAATACTAGTCTGTATCGTTGGCCACTTGAGAAGCAAAGCCCTTCAAAGGACATTCAGTACAGTAAACATAAACATGGAATTAAAATATCCGCTCAATTAGGAGATCCCGTAGTTGCCATTGCCAGAGGCAAGGTTATTTATAGCGGCAATGCAATATCAGGCTACGGAAACTTAATATTGATACAGCACAAAAATAACATTATCAGCGTATACGGTAATAACTACACAAATTACATCAAGGAAAACGATGAAGTATTACAAGGGGAACTAATTGCAGCCGCGGGAGAAACAAACGGAAATTCGGCTAAGCTTTATTTTGAAATGCGCTTTAAAGGAAAAGCCGAAGATCCTTTCTTATATTTTTGATACCAACATTTACTTTTCTAGCTTCTCTTCCGCGCTCATTACACGGGCCTTATCAGCCATCATTACAGGGATTTCATCTTCTACCTGAAACGCCAAACCATCAAGCCTACATATCAATTCGGCCTTTTCCTTATCCCACCTCAACGCCCCCTTACATACAGGGCAAACCAATAACGATAATAATTTTTTGTCCATTTTCAACGCTCCGAACAGTACTTTAATTTTTTTAAAAAGCTATTTAAAAAACGCTCTGACACATCAGCCTCTATTTTTAAATACCACATATTATCACGGGCAAAAGGCTTAATTTTAACAGCGTCTTTTTGTGTCATAAGAATTTGCCCAGAAATAGCTGAAAAATCAGATTCGTCATAAGCATAATGGTCAGGAAAAGACTTTAATGGACAGTTTATTTCTAACTGGGCAAGAGTTTTTGAAAATTTTTGTGGGTTCCCTATCCCTGCGATAGCCAAAACCTCATCATTCACCCTCAACTTGTTCAATTCAATTGACTCCCCTGTCTTTACGTTCACCCATGAGACAGGTAGAAAATCAAAGCAATCATCTTTCCCTGTCAAACCACTACGCATGACAAAATCTACTTCTTGAAGACGTGAAGCGGGCTCCCGTAGAGGCCCTACAGGTAATAAACATCCATTCCCAAGTAGTCGATTACCATCTAAAACACAAATTTCTATATCTCTTGGCAATTCATAATGCTGCATACCATCATCACTCAAGACAACATCCACACCCAAATTAACTATATGCTCTAGTGCTTTTTTTCTTTTAGGATCTATCACAACTGGAACATCTAGAGAGTGATACAACATAAAAGGCTCATCACCAACATCTACACAACTATCGCTCTCGATAATTAAATGTGGAAAATCTTGAATAGAGGAACCATACCCCCTACTGATTATGCCTGGGTGGTAACCTTTCTTTTTGAGATATTGAACTAGAGTTTGTACCAAAGGAGTTTTACCCGTCCCTCCTAAAGTGATATTACCCACCACAACAACCGGAATAGAGCCACTATTTTTTTCTTTCTTCAAAAACTGACGGCGCTTATTTCCAACTACATAGGAGACCAACCACATAAAGGGCCATAAAATCCTGGTCCATTGAAGCCGCCCATACCAGGAAGCCATAAACAAGCGCTCTAACAAAATCGAATCACCCTAAACTCACTTTACAGTGGAAAAAACACCACAACTAAGATTAACCACAAAACCTTTGACTAAGCGTTAAATTGCATATCATACAAATTTTTATAAGCACCATCTCTTTGCAGTAAGTCACGATGACTTCCTTGCTCAATGACTTCACCATTACTAAGCACCAGAATCGTATCGGCCTTTTCTATGGTGCTTAATCTATGAGCTACAACAATGCTTGTTCGATTTTTCATAAGCGAATCGAGCGCCTGCTGGATGTATCGTTCAGATTCAGTATCCAGAGCACTCGTAGCCTCATCCAGAATCAATATAGGCGCATCCTTAAGGATTGCTCGCGCAATAGCCAAACGCTGTCTCTGACCACCTGACAGCATCACCCCGTCGTCACCAATCATAGTATCCATGCCATTAGGCATTTGCTCTATAAACTCCAAAGCGTGGGCTGCTTTAGCGGCTTCATAAACTTCTTCTTTCGATTTAAGAGCCAAGGCCCCGTAAGCGATATTGTTGTAAACGGTATCATTAAATAACGTAACCCCCTGACTAACCAAAGCAACCTGGCGCCTTAGATTATCAAGCTCATAATCTTTAATATTCTGACCATCTAATAATATCTCGCCCTGCTCACTTTCATAAAAACGAGTCAATAAACCAATTATCGTAGACTTTCCGCTACCAGATTTACCTACCAAAGCAATATTTTTGCCTGGCTCAATGAGTAGGTTTATATCTTTTAAAACAAGTTCATCAACCCCAGGATAACTAAAGTTCAAGTTTTTCACTTGTAACTCACCTTTAGCTCGCTTAACTCGCAAACGACCTTCGTTAGTTTCTTTGGCGTTATCTATAACACTAAATATGCTTTTAGCCGCAACCACCCCCTGCTGAACCTGGGCATTTATACTGGCCAAAGTACGCATGGGTTTAGCGAGCGTACTGGCAGCGGTCATAAATGCCATCAACTCACCAAAGTCCATAGTCCCACTAACCCTAGGATCAAGCGCAATCCAAACCAATGCGCCAATGGAGCTTGCCACTATTAACTGCATAATCGGAACGCTAATAGCCTTTACACGTGCGAATTTAATCGTTTGTACCCGATTAGAAGTACTTGCACTATCGAAGCGTTGAATTTCATATTCATGCCCAGAAAAAATTTTCACTTCTTTATAAGCATTAATGGCTTCACCAGCCACCTGTGTCACGCGACCCATACTTCCCTGCACGTTGTGGCTATATCTTTTAAAATATACATTGGCTTTAGTCACTACCAATCCAATAAAAGGTGCCGCTACAAAGAATATAAGTGTTAGCTTCCAGTTCATATAAAACATATAAACCAATAAAAAAGTGACCGTAAGCCCTTCACGAACCAAGCTAGTGACTGCATTAGTAATAGAGCCATACACCTGCTCAGCATCGAAGGTGATCTTTGAAATAATATGACCCTTGGCATTTTTATCAAAATATTCATTAGGCAGAACTAGGTAATGATTAAATAAGTCAGTCCTCAGCTTATGAACGACTGCTCGACCTACTCTAGCTAGATAAAAATCCCCTAAAAAGCTGCCCACTCCTCTTAAAGCAAAAATACCAAGAATAATACCCACTAAAATAAGTCGAGTTTCGAAAGTTGGATCGTTATAGGCCTGCTCAATAAGGTCCATCAAATGCGCAAGCATAGGTGCTGTAGCGGCATATAAGGCGAATCCCAACATAGCAATGATGTACATGCCCTTTTGTTGAAATGCATATGAAAGAAGGCGCTTATACAGCGCCCAGTCGGAAGAGTTATCGGTATTCATGTTTTACTTAGCTTGTTTGCTGGTAATACTCAATCGGGAAAAACCCAATTGACCGGCGGCATCCATGGCCCGAACTACAGATTCATGAGGGGTCACCGCATCAGCTGTAATAATAAAAGGTAAACTTCTATCTCCTTGAGAAACCTTTTCAATAGCCTGCTTAAGGGTTAATAGCTTAGGGCTAATTAATCGCTGCCCATTAACACTATATTGGCCATCCTTATCAATTATAACCTCAACCATTTTATCTGGTGCATCAACCACTTCACCTTCAGCCTCAGGCAATTGTATTGCCAAATGATTTTCTTTAGTAAACGTGGTGGTTACCATAAAAAATATCAACAATAAAAATACTATATCAATAAGAGGCGTAAGATTTAAATTAAGCTCTTCTTTATGCTGGCGTTTAAACTTCACGTTCAGTTCCCCTCTGGGGTCTCGGCTACCTCACGATCACCGTGTAAAACATCGACTAGTTTTACAGCCTCCTGCTCCATAAACACGACCAACTCTTCTATTCGGCGTTGAAAGATTCGGTAAAACACAAGAGTAGGAATAGCCACCAACATGCCTGCCGCTGTCGTCACTAGCGCTTCTGAAATACCGCCCGCCAATACACCAGCATTGCCCGTACCTTGGGCCATAATTTCATTAAAAACAGAAATCATACCGAAGACCGTTCCCAGCAATCCCATTAATGGCGAAATGGCAGAGATAGTACCCAGAGTGTTTAAAAAACGCTCCATTTCATGAATAGCAGTTGAGGCCGCCTGCTCAATGGCTTCCTTAGTAATATCACGCCCGTGTTTAGAGTTAGTTAGGCCAGCGGCCAAGATAGCCCCTAAGTGGCTATCTTGCTTAAGCTGCTTTAAACGCGCACCATCCAATTCATTATTTTTAATCCAAACCCATACTTGGGCCAAAAGATGCTTAGGAGCCACCTTTTCGGCCTGCAAGGTCCAAAAACGCTCAATACAAATAGCCACAGCAAGAACAGAGGCCAAAATTAGCGGGATCATCATCCAACCGCCAGCAAACACCAATTCTTTCACCTACATCTCCTAACGATTATCTACATACTTCAAAATAGGGCGGTATGTTGAAACACTTAAGCCCTCTTGTCTAGGATCAAAATCAACTTGTATCGCCCCATGAGAGGCTGTTGAATAAACTTTAATAGATTTACTGTATAAACGTTGTACAACCTCTTCATGCGGATGCCCATAATGATTCATCACACCTGCAGAAATAATGGCAATCTTAGGGTCGACTACTTTTAAGAATGACTCCGTTGTTGATGTCTTGCTGCCATGGTGCGGCACCAATAAAATGTCAGCAATTAATTTCCTAGGAAGCGAAGATAACAGCACTTTTTCAGCTTCCTGCTCAATATCTCCCGTCATAAGTATGCTACGCCCGCGAGCGTCGCTAACACGCAATAAACACGAGCCATTATTACCAAGCATGAATTCTGCAGCCTTAAAACGTTCAAACTTCACACCATCCCAATGCCAAACAAATGCGCTACAACTTTCTTGATCAATAACCCGAGCACTTTTGGCGCTTAACAACTCCCGACCACCGGAATGATCAAGATCACTATGAGTAATATGTAATATATCCAGTTTTTTTACATTACGCTGTCGCATAAACGGCAACACCACATAATCGGCTATTGTCATTCCATTTAAAAAACGAGCCCCAGTGTCCACCAATACCGAACGCGTATTCGTCTCGATTAAGGCTGAACTACCCTGCCCAACATCTAGAACGGTTACACGAAAGGCCCCCTCATCGGGGCGCTCCACAGGAACAAGGAAGGCAGCTAAACAAACTGCAACTGCCAATTTTCTTAAGAACAGCGCTTTAGGCAACACAAACATTATCGATGCAACTATTAATAAAACCCGATTACTGTCATGAATTGGGGGGCTCCAGATAATCATTTCCTGAAAGAGCAAAAGAACATCCAGTAATTCGGTAAGCCAAGTCTCTACTAAAATTAACAGCTCCTCAAAACCCACCAATGCCAATAACAAAGCCAATATTGATATGGGTAAGATAAACACAGAAAAAAGAGGGATGAGAATAAGATTCAGCATAAAACCTAGTGGGGCCACTATCATTCCAAAAACAAGCAACACCACAGCTCCACTAAAGAACGCCAACCTCTGAGCAGAAATCAACTGCCCATACCAGGAGCCTTTCACTCCTAAACCACAAACCAGCGCCAACACAATACTAAACGACAACCAGCTTCCCACAGCCATAAATGCCAACGGATTAATCAACACCACAAACAGAAAAGCTAAAAACAAATAACTACTAACATGAATGTGGCGTTTTTTAATAATTAACAGGAAGGTAAAAAACAATAAAACACAGGCTCTAATGGCGGGCACATTTAGCCCTGATAAATAGGCATAAAATACAGCAGTTAAAAAACCTACACCCAGTGAAATCACAGGGGCATAATGCCAATGCAATAATAGTAAAAACCGTTGAAACCACAGCAAGGCCATTGAAACCACTAAGGCCACGATGCCTACATGCAACCCAGAAACGACAAACAAATGGCCTAAGCCCGATCCATTAATAAAGCGCTTATATTTTGCTGATAAAGATTTTTTATCTCCCAGTAGCAACGCGCGTAAAACGGGTGAGCCTGAGGCAGATAAGGTGTTATCAATCTGCTTAGCTAGAGAGTGCGGGTCATTTTTTATCTTTTTATTAAAGTTATGCTTAACATTGATAACGCCCTGAGCCGCATACCCTTTAACTAACATCCATTTACGGTAATCAAATCCCATTGGATTACTAAATGATGAAAAGGGTTTAAGTTTTAGGGCAAAGCGCCAATCATCACCCCGTTCAATTGCCCAAGGACAAGTATAACAACTGATAATTAATTTTTCGAAAGGCCCTGATGGGTAGAAGTCAAATTCAGTTCGGCCCAATTGCTGAGAAACTCGGCCAACCACTCCAATTAACTGCCACTGCTGGCGACCCTGTTCCACAGTCAAAGCTTGCTGCTCCACCATGGTCCAGTGCCCAAATACCCACACAGCCCCCATTAAAAACGCCAAGCACCTAGGTAAGTAGTTAACTCTATAAACAATTGAGAAGATGAGTAAAAACGGGCTAACGAGCAGTCCTAACCATGGCCACATAGCAGCGAATAACACACCAAAACTGAATCCTAACAGGTTAGCTTTCATGTCTAGCAAGTCCTATGCAATCCGTGCATAATTACGCTATTAATTGCTATTAACCGGCCTACACCTAGGCTATACCAATTTAATTACTCAAGATTGGGTATCGGTTTATCAGTCAATAGCATTAACGAACATACCCAACATATCTGAGTGACACATGCCAAAAAAAGCATTAAAAAAACTTTTCCCTAACCCTCAGACTATTCAAGAACACCCATCTTTGCAATTTTTAGGCTCCATGCTGCATGAACCTAATTTATGGCATCTAAATCGTCGATCTGTTTCAAGAGCATTTTTAGTCGGCATATTTTTCGCTTTTATTCCTATGCCTTTTCAAATGATTGCGGCTGCAGCCGTGGGTGTAATTGTGCATTCCAACCTACCCATTTCCATTGGCTTAGTGTGGATTAGTAACCCCGTCACCATTCCACCCATTTTCTATTTTACTTACAAGGTTGGCATTGAGGTTTTAGATATGCCGGCTAGGCCCTTTGAGATCGAGCTTTCCATTGATTGGGCGCTTACAGAGTTAGGCGCTATATGGGAGCCACTTTTACTGGGGTCATTGCTTTGTGCAGTCGTTTTCAGTTGTATCGGGTATGTGGGCATTCGACTTTTTTGGCGCTTCAACGTCATTCGCAACTGGAACAAAAGACGACTCAAGCGCCGTTAATATTTTTAGTGAACTAGCCCATACAGTAAGACAAAATTGATTTTAAGAAGACAGCTCTAACTCTACCGGGCCTTTTAATACCCCCTCATCCAAGCGATAACTTTTCTTCGCCAACGCAGCAAAATCCAAATCATGTGTCACTGCTATAAACGCTGTTTTTACCTGCCCATTTAGTTCTTTCAGCAAATTCTGTATTTCTTTGGCGGTATGGGTATCCAAATTCCCTGTAGGCTCATCTAGCAGCACCATAGCAGGATCCGTAATAAGCGCACGCGCTACTGCCACACGCTGCCTCTCCCCCCCTGACAGCTCAGCAGGCTTGTGTTTTGATCTATTCGATAGGCCAACTTGGCTCAACATATTTTGAGCCTTATTAATCGCTAGTTTCTTAGATACACCTTGAATCCATAACGGCATCGCGACATTTTCTAAAGCGGTGAATTCAGCCAGCAAGTGATGAAACTGATATACAAACCCTAAATGACGATTACGCAGCTGACCCAGTTTAGTTTCAGACAACAGAGCCACATCTTCATTTCCCCATAAAACTCTACCAGAAGTGGGCAAATCAAGCCCAGCCAACATATTAAGTAAGGTAGTTTTGCCTGACCCCGATGCTCCAACAATTGAAACCCAGTCTCCCTGGTGCAAGGCAAAGTTCACGTTATCTAGCACCCGTATAGGCTCTGGGCCCACCTGATATTCTTTTATAAGGTTTTCACACAAGAGGACCGGACTTAAATCAATACTAGATGTCATAACGCAATGCTTCCGCAGGTTTTACTTTTGAGGCTTTATACGCCGGATAAAGCGTGGCTAAAAAACACATAATCAAGCCACTTGAGGTTACTAATGCAACATCGCTCCATAATAGCTCTGACGGTAAATAACTAATAAAGTAAACATCGGCATTTAAAAACTGAATACCCAAAATACGCTCAACCCATTCAATAACATCAGTCACTGTAAGCGCACAAAGAATCCCTAACAGGGTCCCCAACATTATCCCCACCACTCCAATTATAAACCCCTGCACCATAAACACACACATAATGGCACCAGGCGACATCCCAAGCGTGCGCATAATTGCGATATCACCTTGCTTATCAGTTACTACCATGACTAAGGTAGAAACAATGTTAAACGCTGCAACAGCAACAATTATTAGCAGTAACAGGCCGATCATGGTTTTCTCCATTTTAATGGCCTGAAATAAATTCCCATGAGTACGAGTCCAGTCACTTGCTCTTATATTCCCCTCTAATTCAAACTGCAAATCCCAAGCTATCTTTGGTGCCTTAAACAGATCTTTAGTCATTAAACGCAGGCCTTGCGCTTCGTTATCAAGTCGCGCCAATTTTGCAGCATCTCTGATATGGATATAGGCAAAGCTTGCATCTAGCTCAGCTCCCACCGAAAATACTCCACTGACGGTAAACCTTTTCAATCTGGGCATAAGACCTGCTGGCGTTAAACTGGCCTCAGGCATAATTAATGTCACCTTGTCACCTATATTAGCGCCCAATTTATTCGCCAATAAATCGCCTAATATAATTTGGTATCGAGCATCATTCAGTGAATAAAAATCTCCCTTTTTCATAAAGTCAGGAAGAATAGAAACCTTACTTTCCCATTCAGGCTCTATACCATTCACCATCACACCTTGAACACGCCCCTTACTGCTCATCATGCCTTGAATTTGAACAAATGGAGCAGCAGCGACTATATCGGGGTTTTTCACCACCTCCCGAGCTAACCCCTGCCAGTCACTCAGACCATCGGTAGAATATAAAGCAGCATGTGGGACCATGCCCAAGATACGCTCTCTTAGTTCGCGATCAAAACCATTCATAACCGATAAAACTAAAATCAAAACCGCAACACCTAGTGTTAGACCGGCCATGGAGGTGGCTGAAATAAAGGATATAAAGTGATTGCGTCGCTTCGCGCCTGTATAGCGCAGACCGATTTTTATGGGGAGTGTCTTAAGCATTAGAAACAAAATAACTAGAAAAAAAACAAGCCTAATGAAAAGGCTGAATAAATGAAATGGCCTTGTTGGATTTTTGCCGCTAAAATGAACATAAATTGTTAACGAGCTAAGATCATGCGTTTTATTTTCAAACAATTGGGCCTTCTAACTGCATATTTAATGCTGACCAACACAGTCCTAGCAGAACCCTTACAAGAAACAGTATCCACCTATGAAGCCATTTCCATTCCATTGGCAAATAAAAACAGAGCAACAAACATACAAATGCCAGTGCGCGGAGACACTATAGAGTCTGTTGAGTTTGAATTTGGCCCACCAATTTCAAAACAAAACCCGAAAGGAAGTCCACCTATAAGTCGTTGGGACTACCCATCGTTTGCTGTCTATTTTGAATCAAATTCAGTCATTCATAGTGCGCTAAAAAATTAACAGCATTACTTTTCGCCAATTATAGCGCTCCCATTTATGTCTATTTACCTGCCTCCCGAGTGGCACCCACAACACGCCATTCAACTTACATGGCCACACAAGGATACCGATTGGGCTTGGATTCTTGAAAAAGCTCACCTATTTTATATAGAGCTGGCCATCATCATCCTTGAATTTGAAAATTTAGTCATTTGTGTTCCAGATGAAGGTTTGAAGAAAGAATTAGCGCAAAAATTTGCTTCTTCCAATTTTACTTGCACCATTTATATTTGTCCCAGTAACGACACATGGACCAGAGACCATGGCCCCATAAGCGTGTTTAGTAATGACCAAGTTCAACTAGTGGATTTTCAATTTAATGGCTGGGGCAATAAATTCCCCGCCGATTTAGACAACCAAATCACTCGCAACCTAAGCAAACAACGAGCGTATGGAGCACATAAAAGTGTCCCAGTTAATTTCGTCTTAGAAGGGGGCAGCATTGAAAGCGATGGAAAAGGCACCTTACTTACCACCAAACAGTGCCTACTAAATAAAAATCGCAACCCTGAATACAATGAAAACCAGATATCTAAGCTATTAACCAAACAATTGGGTGCAAAGAACATTTTATGGCTGGAGCATGGCGACCTTATTGGCGACGACACTGATGCACATATAGACACACTGGCCCGGTTCGCTCCTAATAATCTGATTATCTATCAGGGGTGCCAAGACCCCTGTGATGAACACTTTTCTGAACTGCTAGCCATGAAGAACCAACTTTTAACATTCAAAAATTTACAAGGGGAACCCTACACTCTTATTGAACTACCTCTTCCCGAGGCTATTTTTGAAAATGAACACCCTTCCAATACTGAGAGCAATAAGCAGAGACTACCAGCCAGCTATGCAAATTTTCTATTTATAAATGGCGCGGTGCTTCTCCCCATTTACAAGGTACCTCAGGACTCGCAAGCCATTAGCATTGTCCAAACAGCCCTACCTAATCACGAGGTGATTCCCGTAGACTGCTCCATACTTATTCGCCAATATGGCAGCCTGCATTGCATTAGCATGCAGTTACCAACGCCCAATGGGCTAACTTAATAATTATGAACGAAATAAATGTTTTTGGAGTTCAGCAAACCTGTTCCAGCGATAAAGCTGTTTCTTTAGCCAATACCCAGAAATGGATTAATAAGGCCTCACAACAGGGAGCTGATTTGATCGTGCTGCAAGAGCTTCATGCCACTGATTACTTCTGCCAAACTCAGGACAGCCAAAAGTTTTCTCTTGCTGAGCCACTAGATGGCCCCACAGCCCAATTTCTCAGTCGCCAGGCCAAAAAAGCTAACGCAGTCATTGTCGGCTCTATTTTTGAACGCCGCGCTGCTGGCATTTACCATAATACAGCCTTAGTTTTTGATAAAGATGGCACACTCGCGGGTTATTACCGAAAAATGCACATTCCTGACGACCCCGGTTTCTATGAAAAGTACTATTTCACCCCTGGAGATGAACAAGGGTTTGAACCCATCAAAACAAGTGTTGGTAAATTGGGAGTATTGATTTGCTGGGACCAATGGTACCCAGAAGCTGCTCGAATTATGGCTCTAAAAGGCGCACAAATTCTCATATACCCTACGGCCATTGGATGGGATAAAGCGGACGACAAACAAGAGCAAAACCGTCAAAAAGAGGCCTGGATAGGCGTTCAGCGTGGACACAGCATTGCCAATAACCTGCCGTTAATAGCAGTGAATCGTGTCGGTCTTGAATCTGATCCCAGCCGTCAAAGTGAAGGTATCGATTTTTGGGGGCACTCTTTCATTTGTGGCCAACAAGGAGAACTTTTATCCATTAAGGACAGTCAACAAGAAGGCCTAATTAGGGCTACCATCAATCTCGATCACACCGAACATGTTCGACAAATTTGGCCCTATTTTAGAGACAGGCGAATTGATGCTTATAAAGGGTTAGACCAACGATACCTAGACGACGAGCTTAAATAAGGGTTTCTATTATTAGTCACCATGCGCTACTGTTTAAAAAGCACATTACATCTAAAGGCACTCTCACTATGCGCTATATCAGCCTCCTGTTTATTTTGTCATTTGGGCTCAACTCTACATCCCATGCTGAAGTGGAAGAGCTTAGCAATACAGAAATGACTGAAGCCTATATCCAAGATGGTGCCATAGTTGTAAAACAACGAATCAAGCAGCGCTCCAGAAAACCAACGCCGACCAAAGTAAACCTAACCGTAGGCCCTGGCGAACCCGCCATTTCACAATCTGAACAAGTACTTGAACAAGACAGACAAAACATCACTCAAAATCTTCAGCTAGACAAAGAGATCAGTGAGACGGCCAACCAACAGCAGCTATTACAATTCAAATTGAATCAGCTAACTTCAGGCATCACCCAACAAGAAGCTCAAAGCAGTACTGCCATAGCGCAACAAAACCATGCACAAGATCTTGTCCGCCAGGGCCTAAATCTCACAGAGAACACTCAAATCACACCTGATCTAATGGCTCAATATCTACAAACGTTCACTGGCACCTATATCGCTCCAAACGGCTCCCAGCAAGCAATCACAAATCAAGGTTACCAATTTAGCACTCCAAACCCCAACAGCCAGATTAACAACGCTATTTATCCAATTGGCAATACAATGAGTGTAGAAGTGACAGACCAGCAGGTTATATGGAACCTATTATTCCCTCAAAAACAGTAAGCTAGAACGGCGTATCCTAGAAAGCAGACATCAATTAGAATTAAAACTAGCCAAACAAATCAAAACTCGGACCGGAAACTCCATGCCCGTCACTTCCCTGATCTAACCAGTAAACGGATTTACTAAATGTCTGTTCCATTAGTCTGGCTAAGCTATCTGTTATTTTCTTTTTGGCGCCTTTATTTAGCATTAGCTCCATTTGGCGCTCCTCAAGCCCCAAACACAGTGCAAATGATGACTCGTCAAGCGCATTCTCTTGCATAATAACCAACGCATTTAAACGCCGCATTTCTACTAAATCCACATTCACCTCCAAATTAAGCATCCATTGTAGCGAGCCACAAGCAGATGAAAAAGGGACTTCAATACAAAAAATCTAACCTAGCCTGCAGAAAAGGCCACTGATCACAAGATTAATCATTAGAAGGCTGTTTTATTTAACAATGTCTGTTATAAACGTTGGAATATTGGTTTCGAACACCAGCCATCCGCCATAATATCCAACAATAAAGCGCCAATAGATATGTCAGAATTTGATACAGACCAATTATTTCAGATTGCAGAAAAACTAAGTCAGGATTTCTCTTTATTTCCTGAACAAGACGAACACAATGCCAGCCCCCACATTCAAGGGATACTTAGCCCTGAGCAAGTACAAAAAAAGCTCACTGCTCTGCAGCAACTAAGCATTGATGAATACATACAAGAAGCTGTTGCCCCCAGCGAGTCCAGCCAGCGTTTAAATGCCAAGCAGGTTGTGCACAAGCTTACTAACCGCTTCATTACAGAACAAGAATTCGGTCCACTATACGTGGCTGAAGTTGAGCTGCCATTTGGCAGCCAATTCCGCCGAGTAGGCTTCATTGGCCAAAATCGCTCGGAACAAAATGGCGCTTGGTCACCTGAACACCACAGTCAAGCCGTAACGGCCATGCGTAATTTCGCCAAGCATGCCATGCCTATTGTGACCCTAATTGATACGCCTGGGGCAGTAGCAAATGAACAAGCCAACTTAAACAATCAAGCGCACAGCATCTCACGTCTTATTTCAGAGATGTCTAACACCGATACGCCAACTGTGGGCATTATCTTAGGCGCAGGTTATTCTGGTGGTGCTATACCACTGGCCTCAACCAACGTACTACTTTCAGTGCGCGATGGTATTTTCAATACCATTCAGCCTCAGGGGCTGGCCAGTATTTCTAGGAAATACAACCTATCTTGGCAAGAGTGCTGTAAATACGTAGGTGTTTCAGCATACGAATTACTGCCTAAAAATGTTATTGATGGCATTATTGACTACGCTCCAAGCGATCGTATAGATCAACTTCAAAACCTGCTAGATGCCATTACCTCAAGCATCACAAGCATTGAACGTGGCGCAGAAAAATTCGCTCGCGAAAACCCTTATCTAATGGATCATTACCAGCGCAGCGTTGAGCGCTATCTAAATCCATCAGACAAACTTAGTGCCATGGAGAAAGATTCAAGCCTAATATTGGCTTCGTCCCCTTCAGAGCACCACAACCTATTCCGCATGACTTATCGTTACATGCGCTATTTAACGTTAAGAAAACGTATTTCTTCTACCACTATCGGTCACTACAGCCGCTTAGCCAAAACTGAAGCCGTTGTACCCAGTGGCAACCTAAAGGAAGGCCAAGAGGAAGAGAAACGCAAAAAGTTTCAGATGTGGCTGCAAGCACCTGATAAAATTCGCTATGACGATGACCTAAATAAGCTATGGAAAAACTACTGCCAAAAAAGTCAGGAGCGCGGAGAGGCTCGCAACTCCATTTCTAAATTATTCTTTGGTAAGCCCGAAGATAACTATATTAAAGCTAAACAAGAGTTTGTTTTTGCACTAGGTTTATACCTATTTAATCGTTGGAAATCCGATGCTGACATTAATTTTGTCGAGCTCATTGGTTATTTACAAAACGACCAAGAAAGTCGTTTTCTGCTCACTCACGATGACCTTACTGACAGTCAGTCTATTGCTAACTTCATCAAGAAAAAAGAGCATACCCTAGCCTCTTTTATTCATAAAAACCTTGATTATGACACTCAGGCGCTGCTATCTGAATACAAGCAAGGCCAAGCCAGTGACAAGCTTTTAGCAGGCATTACTGAATGCTTAAACAACATTATTAACGGTGAAAAAATCACAAGTGAAGTAACGGACAGCATCTCTCTTACTCCTCACACATCACAACTGATCAACAGCGTTGCTAGTGGTTCAATGGAAGTAAATCGCCGTATTCTGGAAGATGCATTGGCGCCTTACTTAAGAATTAAAAATACCAATGATTCTGAAAGCAAGTCAGATGCCACTGTTCTTGATGCAATATTGCTAGATGACTTACGAACTGAATTCATAAGCATCAGCCAGAATTTAATTATGTTTGGAAAGCTTTATGACTTCGTTATTGACAACCTAGTTAAAGTTGCAAAAGAAGCCAAGGAAACTCACAGCCTATCTTTCGAGGCCATAAACGAGTTTATTAACCAAGGCCTTGAGCACACCAATCAACTAAGTATTGCTCAAAACCACAAAGAAGAGTTCGCAGACTGGTTCCAATATTTCATTGCATCCAATCAGAAAGGCGCATTTTTAAAGCAAGTTGAAGAGTGGAAAAAACTTAGCTTTCCAAGGATCAGCGACACGCTTTTCGTAATTATCACCTTCTTTTTTGAGAAGCTATTACCTGAGTATTACGAATCGAATCAAGGGCAAAATTACAACGGCCGAATCAATCCTTACAGCATTGGCCGTAAGAAAGATTTCTGGAATCGCTTAACAATTGCCTATTTTGATTTGCTAATTCAAGATGTTCTGGATGATGTAAAAAAACAGAAAACCACTCAGTCTCATGCATTTGTTGATCGTTTCTTCAATGACTTTGAAGAGATTAACGATCATCTAATGACCTCAGATCCTGCTAAATTTCCTGGTTTCAGAGGATCAATAGAAAAAGCACTAAGCAATAACATCACACCTTGTGGAGTTATTACCGGTTTCGGTACGATCAAAATTGGGGATGAAAGTCGCCGTGTAGGCGCCTTGGTTTCGAACCTTGATTTCCAAGCGGGTGCATTTGATATGGCCAGCGCCGAGAAATTCTGCAAACTATTAGTAGAGTGTGCTCGTCATAACTACCCTGTTGTATGCTTCGTTTCTTCTGGGGGCATGCAAACAAAAGAAGGCGCCTCCGCTCTATTCTCTATGTCGATTGTAAACGACAGGATCACCCGTTTTGTACGTGATAACGACCTTCCAGTTGTAGTATTTGGTTTTGGCGATTGCACCGGTGGAGCACAGGCCAGCTTTGTGACACACCCTATGGTACAAACCTTTTACTTCTCCGGTACCAACATGCCGTTTGCCGGGCAGATAGTCGTGCCTTCTTACTTACCTTCTACTTCAACCTTGTCTAACTACCTTTCACAAAATGATGATTCCATGGTGGACTTGGTTAAGCATCCGTTTATTGAAGATTTAGACAATCAACTTCGAGCGGTTGACCCCTCTATACCAGTGGCTAATCGCAGTGTAGATGAGGTACTAGGTCGAATCCTCAAAGGCTTTGTGACCCCAGAAAAAGCTGAAGTGCAGGAAAAAGAAAGCCACGTTAAAGAGAAAATCTTTAAAGAGGTTAAAAAAGTACTTATCCATGCTCGTGGTTGTACCGCTGAAAAGCTGGTGAGAAAGGCGCAAGAAAATAATATCAGTGTTGTACTGGTCCAGTCTGATCCAGATATGAACAGTACAGCGGCCGATCTATTGAATGAAAATGGTCGCTTGGTTTGTATTGGTGGCAACACGCCAGACGAAAGCTACCTAAACGCTCAAAGTGTAATGCGCATAGCTGAATTAGAAAAAGTAGACGCACTACATCCAGGCATAGGATTTCTATCTGAAAGCGCTCAGTTCGCAGCCTACTGTGGCAACCACGACATCAACTTTATTGGTCCAAAAGTTTCATCCATGGAAACTATGGGCAATAAATCTAATGCTATCAATACCGCCATTAGCGCAGGTGTACCGGTAGTCCCTGGCTCTCATGGTATTGTGACAACTTCTGCCATGGCTGCTCGTGTAGCTGATGAGATTGGTTATCCAGTCCTTCTAAAGGCAGTTCACGGTGGTGGAGGTAAAGGCATTCAAGTAGTTGAAGATCCTGCCAATATCCACGAGTTATTCCACATGATATCTCTAGAAGCGCGTAGCGCATTTGGTAGCGGCGATGTTTACCTAGAGAAGTTTGTAACCTCTCTTCGTCACATTGAAGTTCAAATTTTGCGAGATAAAGAAGGTAACACCAAAGTTCTGGGCTTAAGAGATTGCTCTGTTCAAAGAAACAACCAAAAAATCATAGAAGAGTCAGCATCTACTGCATTACCTAAGAATCTAGAAGAAAAGGTTTATGAGTATTCTTCAAGACTCGCCAATGCTGTTGATTATAATGGCGCAGGTACAGTTGAGTTCATATACAACTTAGACGTAAACGATGTGTACTTCATGGAAATGAATACTCGCCTACAAGTAGAACACCCTGTTACTGAGTTAGTGACCGGAATTGATATTGTGAGCAAGCAGTTTTCAATTGCAGGCGGCGAATCAATTAAAGACTTGAAGATTGCCAGCAAAGGCTACGCGATTGAAGTTCGAATCAATGCCGAGAAAGCGGTCATGCAAGGGGATGACATAAACTTCATTCCCAATGCCGGAAAAATCACTAAATTTGAACTACCTGAAGATAAGAACATTCAAATTCTTAAATCTATAGACAGTGACAAAGAAGTGACCCCTTTCTATGACAGCATGGTTGTACAAATCATCTGCTATGGTAAAGATCGTAATGATACGATTGCTAAAATGCTTAAGTATTTAGGTACTGTTGTTATTGAGGGCGTAAGCACTAATATCCCAATGCTTAAAGATATATTGCAGGATGAAATCTTTATTAATGGTGTATACGATACCAACTTCTTACCGAAGTATTTAAAACGTACTGACCAGCCGAAGTTAATTAAAGCATTCGAAGATAGTGCTGGCCAAAGCAGCCAGAACGTAACCAAAGAATCTTTAGCAATTGAAGGCTCCACCGAGTTAAAAGTACTGGCACCAGCAAGCTCTATCTTTTACAGCTCACCCTCTCCTACAGAGCCATCATATGTAAAAGAAGGTGACATCGTATCTGTTAGCCAGACTCTTTGCTTAATGGAAGCCATGAAGATGTTTAGCCCATTAAACCTTAAGTCGTTTAATGCACAAGGCAATGCACTTTATGATGCGGAGCTTCAATATCAAATTGTTCGCATTCATAATGCTGAAGGCCAGCAAGTAAACCACGGGGATTTACTGTTCGTTATTAAACCAGTAATGCACTAACCCCCGGCCGCGACTAGCTTCCCAGTTAGTCGTGGCATCCCTCCTATTCTTAATATCCCCCCTCCAGTTATTCTATTTCATGAACATCAATTACAATGAATGCCCTCCGGAAATAAGAGAAAACATAGAACTGTTTGGCCAAAAGCATGTCGAACAACAAAAGGTATTTAAATGAAAACCAAAAACACTTGGGCTATGATGCTTTTAATTTTAGAATATTTACGCCAAAGTATTTAATTGCGTGATTTAAGTGCTATAAATAGCCATATCCCTCCTATTTACGTGTGGCACAATCAACAAGGAATAAAAACTTAATGTTGCGACATTTACTAATTTTCAGTGCATTTTTTTGCTCGTCACTCACTACTTTTGCCAATGCACCGACAAGCGAAATTCTAGAACCCGCTGCCGAACATGCATTAACCAATCGAGCGGTTGTCCACCACCTTTATCAACACCATTACTCTCGAAAATATCTAAACGATGAATTCTCTGAAAAAGTATACCAGCGTTATTTAGACATTCTGGATAACACACGCTCTTATTTCACCAGCGCAGACATTACCGAGTTCAACTCTTTGCGCCTAAAGCTTGATGACGCAATTAAAACCAATGATCTAGACCCTGCCTTCCTTATCTACAACCGCTATCGCCAACGCACCAGTGAACGCCTCAATTATGCCTTAGACCTTGTAGATCAAGGCGTTACGGTATTTGACTTCAATAAAGATGAGAGCCTTAACCTTGACCGTGAAAAATCAGATTGGGCTAAAAATAGCCACGCATTAGATCAACTTTGGCGCAAGCGCATTAAAAATACAGTATTAAACCTTAAGCTTGCCGGAAAAGAAGATAAGGATATTCAAGATTTATTGAAAAAACGCTATACCAGCCAACTCAATCGTATTAAGCAAATCAATGCTGAAGATGCATTTCAATCCTATATGAATGCCCTCACCTACACCTTTGATCCACACACCCAATACATGTCTCCTCGCAACAGCGAAAACTTCAATATAAATATGAGTCTTTCATTACAAGGGATTGGAGCGGTATTACGCAGTGAAAATGAAAACACTATCGTGGAAAGACTGGTAACAGGTGGCCCAGCCAACAAAGCTGGTCAACTTAAGCCTTCTGATAAAATTGTCGGAGTGGCCCAGGGCGATAAAGAGATGGTGGATGTTATCGGATGGCGTCTTGATGAAGTGGTAGATCTTATTCGCGGCCCCAAAGATAGCACGGTTCGCCTTGATATCGTTTCCGGCAGCGGTCAAACCGAAAAGCAAAGAATAATTTCTATAATACGCGATGAAGTTAAACTAGAAGATAGAGCGGCTCAAAGTGAAACAATTGAAATTAAGCGTAAAGATAAAAACTACAAAGTGGGTGTCATAGACATTCCAGCCTTTTACGCTGACTTTGAAGCAAAGAATGCCAATGACCCCAATTATCGCAGTACCACTCGCGACGTAAGTAATTTAATAAAAGAATTACAAAAGGATGGTATAGATGGCCTTATTATTGATCTAAGAAATAATGGGGGAGGATCTTTAGCTGAAGTAAACAACCTAGTTGGCTTATTCATTCCTGAAGGCCCTACTGTTCAGGTTCATTACAGTTTTGGACACACTCAGGTTTTAGCAGATCAAGACCCAGAGCAACTATATTCTGGCCCATTGGTTGTGTTAACTAATCGCCTAAGCGCTAGCGCATCTGAAATTTTTGCAGGTGCCATTCAGGATTATGGACGTGGCTTGGTTGTTGGCAGTCAAACTTTTGGTAAGGGCACAGTACAAACCTTAATCCCATTGTTTCGTGGGCAGATGAAGGTCACAAATGCTAAGTTTTATCGCGTAAGCGGTGAAAGTACACAGCATAGAGGCGTTATCCCCGATATTCTCTACCCTGAGATCTACGACATTGAAAAAATCGGCGAGAGCGCGTTAGAGGAAGCCCTGCCTTGGGACAAAATAGCTGCTTCGAAATACAAGGAGCAAGGCGATGTTTCAAAGAACCTAGAATCCATCCGAGCCAAACACAACAAAAGAATCAGTCAAGACCCCGATTTCGCCTACTTAAGTGAGCAAGTTGTTTTCTTAAAAGAGTTAAGAGCCGATACCACCATTTCACTCAACAGCAAAACCCGCGAGGTAGAGAGAAAAGAAATGGAAGGGCGGCGCCTAGCACTTGAAAACAAACGACGAGTAGCCAAAGGTCTAGAGCCGCTTAAAGAATTGGCTGAGGAAGGTACTGAGTCAGATAAAAAAGATGATGAAAAAGCCAAAGCCACTGACGCATTGTTAAAAGAAGGTGGAGAGATACTCATTGATTTCATGCTAACGGAACGCACTTCCTAACCAAAAAAAACCGGGCTATCCAGCCCGGTTTTTTTATTTCTTTTCTTGGACCCTCTGCAAAATATCAGCATCCATTTCCATAAGCCTTAAAGGCTTAGATTTAAATTCTCGATGATATAAAACAGCCACTACTAAACTCGTAGAAATTAAAAACAATAGCGGATGAATGAACCATGCAATTACAGCCATGGAAAAATAATAAGCTCTCAGACCATAATTAAAGCTATGCCCTGCCTGATCTAACACTTTCGCTGTTGCATGAGCGTACTCTTTCAACTGACGCGCATTAAATTCAATTTGTTCAGGCAATGGTGCAGCTCCTAACAAGACACTACCAAAACCGTATTGTCTTAATGACCAAGTGAACGTGAAGAAAGCGTAAACCATAATAGCTAACATCAATATTAATTTATATTCGCTAGAGTTCTCTCCAAGGTTTTGCGAAAAAAAAGTCAACTCAAAGTCATTTGTTAATGCAGTTAAAATAGCCGCTATAATAATCATTGTTGTTGAAGCAAAAAAGTTCACATTTCGCTCAAGATTAGAGATCAATGTAGCATCTGCAATGCGATTCTCTCGCAGTAACATTCTTTCCATCCACCATACCCGGTGGACATCCAATATAGAGGCTAGACAATGTGCCTGCTTTGCCATGCGCTTAGTAAATAAGGTATAACCTACCCACGCCAAAACAAAATAGGGCAATACCAATACATTCCAGATAGGTGCATTTAAAAAAGTAACAATATCCATCATCCAACCCTATTTTAGGAAATCAACCACTTCTCTGTCATTCATGGCTTTATTAACCAGTTCTGACAACAATGCATTCATATACTTTTGGTTATATTCAAGACTAGGTGCAGTCGCAACATCCTGAGAGCGATCTCCTGAGAAGCGTTTTTTAAAACTTGACCCTGCCCTACTCACTGTTAAAAGAAGCTCTCCCTTCATAGCAATATGACTCACCCAGCTTTTATCTGGCGTATAATAATTAAGCTTTTCAATCTCCAGAACCACCTTCACTAAAGTTTCAGGCCCAGCTGCCATTTCAACTCCCTGAGCTAACATAGCTTGCTGAATGGATTCTCCCAAGGCTTGCACTAGGGGGCTTTCAAATTCAATGGGCCCTTCTTTTTGGGCATTTCGGTAGCCTAATAAAGAAGAATTTTTACGGTTGTCAATTATCACCAACTCAATGGGCACATCAATGCCCTTCAAGCTATTGAATGATAATTCAGGCATCACCTGTAGTTTCTGTGGGGCCAAAGTACAGCCCGTTAATAACAAGATAAGGGTTACGAATATAATTTTGTTCACTAAAATGCTCCTCCAATTTCAATGTAAGCCATGTCACTGCCTTGAGTACTAATTCCTTTTGCAATTCCCACTCTCAGGCGTAAATTTAAAAAATAAAATAAAGTATTATCCGCAATCAACTCTACTCCCACCCCAGTATAAACATTATCTATAGACTTCCCTTTATCCCAAGCAGTACCAGTGTCTAAAAAGCTTCTTAAGGACCATCCAGAAAACCCAACTGGTGGTACCATTACGTTATGGTCGAACCAGGAAAACGGCAATCTATATTCCACGCTATATATAAAGCTATTTTCACCTTTAAGTTCAGCTAAATCATCGTTAAAGCCTCGCAATGCGTAATTTCGTAGTTTAAGTTGTATTCCTGGACCTACATAAGGTGCGCTGCGCGTCCCTCCCAACTGGAAGTCTGAAGTAGATTGCGTTCCTATTCCTGCACCAACAAAAAGCCTCTGAGCCAGTGTATGGCTCCATGAAAATGTATGGTAATTACGGATATTCGTACTAAAAACCTGGCCTTGGGCTTTTGTATTATCAACTGTATCGGCATCTTCAATTGAAAAACTAGCCTGCCAGCCGGAGCTGGCGCCTCCGGCATTCAATGAAGAGCGTAAACCATCATAAATCATTCCAGCAGCTAACCAGTTATCTTTAGAATTAAAGTCATCAGTTAAATTAAGTTCTTCGCTAATAAATTCTGTTTGGCTATTGATATAAGCGATATAGGGATAGAAGCTATTTTCCACTTGAATATATGGCAAGGTAAAGCCTGCAAATATTTGTGTTTTTAGCTCGCTTATATCCTGTGTAGAGGAAGCACTGAGAAGCCCTTGATTTAAGCCCAATAACCAGCGCCCGTTATACAAATAAGATAAATTACCCAAGGCGCGTTTATGATGCTTTTCATACGTCACCTGCGCAAGATAGCTGTGTACGGCTAAAGCATCATTGCCACTGGTGAAAAAACCTACTTCCTGTAAATTCCCATCATTTATTAGAACTGGCAGCCAATAGCTAGGCATTAGGCTAGGCAATGGACTATAACTTTCATCGAGCTCCAAATTTAGTTCGATAATTGAAGGCTCAGCCTTATCTAATACTGGTTTTTCATAGAAATCAGAATAACTGCCCAGCTCTAAATCGACCAATTTATATCCTTTTGAGGAATACTTTAAGGCAGAAGCCTGAAGGGTCGAATGAGGAAGCACCTGTTTTATGCCGGAAATACTATTACTTAAGCGAGTTTTTACTCTGTTTCCTAAATTTAATTTATAAGCTTCAAGCTGCCCAACCTGGCTTTGTGTAAAGTACAAATCGCCTTCAAAAAAGCTGGGATCTGTCTGTAAGAAATTATCCTGAGTAAGGGGTTCCCATCCTCTGTTCTGCCATTGGTACAAATTCCAAGGGGCCTTCCCAAATTTTATTGAAGCAGCTATATCACCTGACCCACTTACATCAAATGCCGACACTATTTCCCCGGCCTTACCCTGCCACACAACCTCTATTAAACTCCCGTCATCATTTAACATATCCAGCTGAGCTAGACCGCCATCAAAACGTAACGCTATAATTTTGCCATTGCTAATCCATTTTGCCATTCTGTATCGGCCACAATGGGTTAAGCGAGTCAGTTCGTTATTTTTAAATAGATAAAGATCATAATATTTCGAAAATTGGTCACATTGCTCAAGTTGGCTAATCAAAACATGTTCATTATTATTTACACTTATTCCAGCCAACGAATTAAGTTTAAATATCGTTTTTTCTTGACCGTTTTTATAATGATACAAGTTTACACCCTGATTTGAATCAATAGCACTGTACCAAATATCTTCATCTACCCCTCGTGACAAGATCCCATATTCTAAATGTTTGGAATTTAGTGCTTCAAAATTATTTTGTTTTTGCTTTTCTATACGTCTAATTTGAGGTTCAAAATAGCCCTTTAGGTAATGATCAAACTCAGGCCATAGCTGCTCCAATGTTCTACCTGTCACCCGTCTCGGATTTGAGTTCACCTGATAGGGCAATATATTTTCACTATAATTATCAACCAGGTCCTTTATCGCTTGCTCACCATACACATCCCTAATAAACCGAAAGAAATACACCCCATATAGGTAAGCGCTATTAAAGGGCCAATCATGTGCAACGACAGTATTAATACGACTTATAGGTTTAATGCCTGCCAACGTTTCCTGACGCATCATCATTTGAAACACATCAGACTGACCACGACCTACCTGATTTTCATCATCGGTCTCCTGGTATGTCGCCAGACCTTCTTGAAACCAATTTGGATGTAGAGCATTTGGGAACAACAAAATGAAACGGCCAAAAACACTTCTCAACCATGAAGGTAAATCCAGTACCTTATCGACTTGGAGAATATGGGTATACTCATGATGGATGAGCATTTCCAACCAATCATCAAAAGCCAATAACTCACCCTGTGTTGGAGGCTGCATATAAAGAGTCATACTGTTATTTGGTATTGGACTGGCAAAACCATTGGCCTGATCAACCTCATCAAGCAGTACAACATGGGTCTTTTCCTTGGGTACCCAATTAAAATATTTGGATAACTCAACATGACTTTTTACACTTAAGTGATCCACCTTGGATACAAAGTGACGTAAGTTTTGGGGGTA
>JBALXQ010000060.1:0-35327 GCA_036960565.1 Bermanella sp. | reverse complement strand
ATGCTTTACTTGCTTGCAGATATTTTGATGGCCGCTAAAGTTATACAAACTATCTGTCCACGTTGTGAAACGGGCACCTTTTTAAAATAATAAGAGTGAAAAGCAAAAAGGAGGATCACATGAACTACGAAGAAGAAATCGATTTTATCGCAGTTTTAAGCAATAACTAATTTTTTAGAAAATTCCCGCCTCTGTTTTTGGTCTTTCAGAGGTGGGGGCTTTTTAGTGTCTGATATCTGGCTGGTTTGAACCTATTAGCCATGTTTGTCATTGTGATTTTTTATTTACTTATTTCTAGTTCGGGTGGAATAAAGCCAAACTTTTCAATTACCTGCTGTTCCGACAACGTCTCGTTTTGCTCTATTGTGTGCTGTGTTAAATGCATTTGAATATCTTGCCCTATTAATTCTTCTCCACATTCACTGCAACACATTTTAGGTTTCATATCTTTTCCACAGCTTTTATGGCGATAAGCATTGGGTTGTTCGCTCTCTTCAAATAACCATTCATTGCCCCAATTACTTAATGCCATAAAAATCGGAGAAAGCCCTTTGCCTTTTGGGCTAAGGCGGTATTCAAAACGACTGGCATGATCTTTTTGCGGCACCTTTACAAGTATGTCCTCGGCCACCAATTTTTTTAGTCGTTCGGCCAGAACATGGCGAGTAAGCCCCAACTCTTGTTGAAAATCATCAAAGCGTCGGGTGCGCATAAAACAGTTTCTAAGAATCAATAATGTCCAGCTATCGCCCACTATCCCTAGGGTTTGAGCAATGGGGCAGAGCTTTTCGGCATGTTCTGACTGCTTCATGGGATAGTCTTTTTGGGCGGCGTTTGTTCATATTAGCTTGCCGAGTTCCTTTTTAGAACGTATATTTCAAGTTCCTAAAAAGAACTCGAAGGCAAGAACAGATGAATCCAGCAAAGATGAATGGCCTAGATTTGTTAAACGCCATGATTGATGGTGACTTCCCACAGCCTGGCATGGGTAAAACCATGAATGCCCAGCTGATAGCAGCCAAGCTGGGTTATGCCAAATTCAGTGCCATGGCAGGCAAAGAGCATTTAAACCCAATGGGCGGCGTACACGGTGGTTTTGCCTGTACGATTTTAGATTCGGTTACCGGATGCGCGGTTCATTCCATGATGGAAGCCGGAGATACCTACGGCACCATAGATATTAATGTGAAGATGATGCGACCGATCCCTGTGGGGAAAATCTTATACGCCGAGAGCCATGTGATAAATATGTCTAAATCTTTGGGTGTGTCAGATGCGAGGCTGGTGGATGAAGAAGGCAAACTTTACGCGTATGGCTCTTGCACTTGTAAGGTGACCCGAGCGACTCAATAGTAATTAATTATTAAAAACCAATAGGAGTAAGTGTCTGGCTTACTCTCGATCTTTCATCGCTTATCTTTTCACCGGTTAAGTTGGGCTAGGCAATTACCATCCCTGACCTATACTGACACTATTGAAATCCTTGGCAGGTCTATTGGTTTATGGCCACCACCTCTCTTCGCCGATATATCATAACTGCGCTGCTTGCTGGCGGTGTTGTACTCGCAAGCCATGCCAAAGAAAGCTTCACTTTTTATACTTACCATAACAAACCCCCTTATTTCACTACTTCAAATTCCTCTGGCCATGAAGACCAAGCCAGAACAGGTATTTATCGCAATTTTGTGGATTACCTTAATGCTCGTGTAAGAGATGTTGAGGTGCAGTTGGAGTTTTCCCCAAGGGTTAGACTTGAAGGAGATCTAAGGAAGGGCTTACTCAATGGGGCCATCATTGGCGTTAATCCATTGTGGTTTAAAGACAAGGAGCAAAAACGGTATTTATGGTCGGCCTCTTTTATGGCGGATAAAGACGTGATTGTGGTAAAGGCCGGGGCGAGCTTTCCTTATGCCCACCCCAGAGATTTAGTCGGAAAATCTTTGGCGCTACCCAGGGGGCTTTATTTTTGGGGGGTGAGTGAACGTATTAAGATAGGCGGAATTCAGGTATTTGAAACCAACTCCGATTTGCAAAATTTGGGTATGGTGGAGCTGGGTCGTGCCGATGCTACTATCATGAGCATTCTCAGTGCACAATATTTTATGAGACAAGGCATGAGCAGTAAGGAGTTACATATATTGGATACCCCTCATGATCAGTTTGATCGAATGATTTTGTTTCCTAAAAATAAGAAGCGCCAGTTTGAATTGCTCAACCATTATATTAAGCACGCATTAACAGACAGAGACTGGTTAAACGATTTGAAAAAAATCGGTTATGTTCAGTAGTGCTTCTTAATATAAATAGTCATTTCAAATTGCGTTTTTAAATTGTCGCATTCTCAATAATCACCACATTACCGCGCTTATGTCCCATATCTACGTATTGATGAGCTTCGCGAATTTGTGCAAGCGAGAAACGTTTGTCTATGTGGCTGGTTAACTTACCGCTTTCGATTATAGAGATTAACTCACCTAGTAAAACTCGTAACTCTTGGGGCGGGCGAATACCGGTGGCCGAAAATTTAGCTTTTTTTCCTTTTCTTAATGACGTAAATAGCATTTGAAATAATAATTTTAAACTTAAAACCGGTGAGATAAACTCACCATCTTTCACTAGAGACTTTTTACATTCATTAAAACTACGCTTGCCTACCGTGTCATAAATGATGTGGTACTTTTCTGCATTTTGAGTGAAATCTTTACGGGTATAATCAATCACTTCATCTGCACCTAGAGATTTTACTAAGCCTATATTTTGCGTGCTGCATACTCCAGTCACATGGGCGCCATAGTGCTTGGCCAATTGCACCGCAGCCGTGCCTAAACTGCCTGCTGCACCGTTTATTAAAATTCTTTGTCCGGGTTTAATGGTGCTAACATCTTTTAAGAAATTCATGCTAGTAAGGGCGCCGTCACACAAGGGCGCGGCTTCTTCAAAACTCATGTTAGTGGGTTTGGGTAGTAGCACACCATCTGCAGCCACACATAAAAATTCGGCATTGGTACCTGCGCCTAAAGCAATCTCGCCAAATACCTCATCTCCAACCTGATAGGTGTTTACGTCTTCACCCAGTTCTTCAATGAAGCCAGCAAATCCAGTACCGGTAATGGGGAACTTGGGTTTTGTGAGACCAAGAAATAAACGTCCAAATAAAGGCACGCCTTGGCGCATCATGCTGTCGGCGGCGGTGGTGCTGGAGGCGATTATTTTAACCAGTACCTCACCACTTTTTACGCTGGGCTTTTCAATGTCTTGCAGTTCAAGCACATCGGCCGAACCATATTGTCTGCAAATAACGGCTTTCATATTAGAGGTTCCATTTTCAATTAATGAACAACGCCAGGAGGCAATACTGGTTTAACAAGAATGACAGTATAAGTCTGTATGGTGACTTTTACACAATTCTGAATAACCGCTTAATAGCTTCGATTCGTTTTTTGGATAATGTTTATCTTTTACTAAGCCTGAGCCGGTTGCATGCTTTTACCCCAGCCTACTAAGGCATCCACAAAGGCTTTTAATTTGGCCGGTTGTCCAGATCTAGATGGATACACCACATAGAGCGAAGAAGGAGCAATGGAAATGTCCGAGTTAATTTCTACTAGCGATTGTTCAGCCATTTCTTTACTGACCATACCCTTTGGCACCATGGCAAAACCCAATCCGGCTTTCAGCGCGAGGATTACGCTGTTCATGTTATTCACCGAAAAGCGATGTTGTAATACCCGCTTTTGATTTTTCCAGTGGAAAAAATTCTGGCCTTGATCTTGGCCTGCTTGATAAACAATACCCACACTGGGCTGATTCATGAGTTGTTGTGGGGTTTGAGCGTGGCCGTACTTTTCAATGTGAGCCACACTTGCCACCAGTACCCATTGGGAATGGTGGATCTGGCGGTAGATAAAGCTGTTGTCTTCAATGGCCGTAGAGCTTGAGCGCAGCGCAATGTCAAACTTGTCCTTGATGATATCCACTTCCTGGTGTGACTGAACAAATTCAAGTTGCACCTGGGGGTATTGCTGCAGAAACGGCGTAATCACGCTGGGCATGATGAAGTCCACCAGATTATGAGGGGCACACACTCGTAAGCGGCCGCTGGGTACCTGGCTTAAACCCTGAATAAAATCATCTCCCATCTGCAGAGCGTCTAGGGCTTGTCGACAATAACCTAGATATTGTGAGCCGGCCTCGGTGAGGCTCACCGAACGGGTGGTGCGCTGTAAAAGCCGAATACCCAAGCGAGATTCCAAATGATTAATCTTGGTACTGACCGTGGACTTTTCTATGCCTAAGGCCAGTGCCGCCTGGGTGAAGCTTTGTAGCTGGGCCACCTGCACAAATATTCGAATTTGGTTGAGATCATTGTTCGTCATAAAAAACAATCTTTTATAAAAGTGTCTAATTATTGGTTAGGTTATGACAGTCATAATAGCCTAACTTTAGTCAGGAGGGTGGGCCATGGACACCAATACAGAACAAGATATTCACCAAAAAGGGTTTGATAAGGGCTATAAGTGGCTGCACTGGAGCATGGCGGCACTCATATTACTGATGTTTTTTGCGTTAATAGGGTTTGCCGAGGGCATTACCACGCAGGAGCGCATGGAGATGCTGGTGGGGCACTCAAGCCTGGGCACCATTATCAGTGTGTTGCTAATTGCCCGTGTGTTTAAGCGCTTTATTAAAAAAGACGCTCAGCCAGTGCAAATGATTAATAAGTGGCAGCTATTGGTTTCCAAGGCTGTGCAAATGGGCTTGTATGCTTGCATGATTATTGTGCCCTTATCAGGTTACCTTAGTGCACGTTTTCATGAATTGCCGGTGATGGTATTTGGCTCATTTAATATTAATCAAGGTTCTCAAATAGCTTATGATATGGAAACTTTTTTATCTTTTCGAAATATTCATGAAGGGGCCATAAGCGTATTAATGGCTTTGTTAGTATTGCACATAGGCGCAGCGATTTATCACAAGCTAGTTAAAAAGGATTCGGTTTTGGCATCCATGACCCGCTTTAAAAAAGCGTAAATGGCTTAAGTTAAAAACAATTAATTGAAGTATAAAAAGGACAAATTGTTTGACAGCGCTACCCAGGTAGCGCTGTCATAGATTAAACTGTTTGTGCTTTAAACCGCGCGAAAATTGTTGCCATGTAAAAACTAACTTAAATCATAATCCTGGGTGATGATTTCCAGGATATGGCCATTAGGGTCAGGGAAATAAACACCACGGCCGCCGTAGGCATGATTTATCTCACCGTTTTTCACCGACATGGGGCCGCTGCCAAATCCACATTGCTCAGTTTTAATGCGTTGTAAAATCGCATCAAACTCCTCTTCGCTTACCTTAAAAGCATAATGGTTGGATGAAAACTTTTCCTTTTCCATAAAGTCCAGAGTGAGGCTGTCATTCACCCGCACGATGGCAAACGGCCCCCAGTCTTGTTCATAATCAAAATTAAAGATGCGCGTGTAAAACTGCGCCGATGTCACATGATTGTGTGAGGGCACTATGGTGTGATTCAGGGTGATGGCCATTAAGGTACTCCCAGATTTTAATTTTTAATAATTGAATTTTATCAGCAGTTTTTTAACACTAGCGCTTAATTCAGGGTCGCCAAGCGCTCAGGTATACGCTGCATTAATTCATTATAGACCGTGGATACTCTATGTAGATGACGCACTTCGGGATGGGTAAGAATCCATAGCTGGCTTTGCGCTTCATTGAGTTCCTCGGATAGTGCATGAAGGCCGCTACGACTCTGCGTTAAAAAATACGGCAGTATGCCAATACCAAGCCCGCTATTAATAGCCTCCATTACCGAGCTGATGGTATCAACCTTGTATCTGGGCACAAGTTTTGGGAAGTGTTTCTTGCGCCACAATACGGAAGGGTGCTCGGGGAGTTCATCATCGGGTGCGATCCAGGGCGCTTCACTAAAGTCTTTAATATGACGCCATTGTTCACCTGCAAACACCGCCACTCTTATGCTGCCCAAATGCTTGCCCACTAGATGTTCAGGTGGGGCCTTGGTGGCGCGAATGGCAATGTCGGCGTCGCGACGAGTGAGACTGACTAGTTCATTTTTGGCGGCCAAATTAAAATCCAATAACGGGTAGCACTGGCTTAGTTCACTCAATACCGGCATCAATAATCCATGGGATAGGGTATCTGTGGTGGCCAGCGACACCCGCCCGCTGGGTTGTCCGTTCTGATTGGATACCACTGAGCGGGCTGCTTCTATGGCGCTCTCTATGTGCTCGGCCTGACGGGCAATTTCAAGTGCCAAGTCTGTGGGGATATAGCCCTGACGAGAGCGTTCAAAGATGCGTTTGCCCAGGCCCTTTTCCAAACGCTGTACTGCTCTGAATACGGTGGAGCCATCTACTCCTAAGCGCAAGCCTGCACTGGCCAGGGTAGTGGCACGTACTAGGGCCAATACCATCTCCATATCTTTTGAATCTAGCTTGTATTGCATTTTTGCAATGGCCTTGTGTGGTTGTGCATATTTCCATCTCACTACTGCAATATTAAGATGAAATCCTCAGTAAGTCACCTCAACCCTTTGGAGAGCACCATGAACACAACCGCCGCCGGCATCACCTTAATGCGCATATCTCTGGGCACCATGTGGATTGCCCACGCCCTGCTTAAATTATTTGTTTTTAGTCTTGCAGGAACCGCCGCCTATTTTGAATCCATTGGCTTTGCCGGAGCGCTGGCTTACCCGGTGTTTGCAGCAGAACTTATGGGCGGCATTGCGCTGGTGTTGGGGGTATATGCCCGCCAGATTTCCTTGTTGTTAATTCCGGTGATGTTGGTGGCGGCCTGGGTGCACCTGCCCAACGGTTGGACCCATACCAGCACTAATGGAGGATGGGAGTACCCGGTGTTTTTGATTTTTGCATCTCTTGCCATATGGCTTATGGAAGATGGGTTGTTCACCTTGAAAAAAAGCTCGCGTCTTACTCTAACAAACCAATCTTAAATAATTGAAAGCTTGGGGAGAATAGCCCCAAGCTTTCCAATACAAGAGAGCATCATGACATCTAAACTTACCTTGATATCACACGTCCTGTGCCCTTACGTGCAACGGGCCGCCATTGTCTTAATTGAAAAAGACATTCCTTTTGAGCGTGAATACATAGACCTAGCAAACAAGCCAAACTGGTTTAAAACGATATCGCCTCTGGGTAAAACCCCAGTGCTGCTGGCCGAAGAAACTCCCATTTTTGAATCCATGGTGATTTGTGAATATTTAGAAGAAATTGCAAATCCAAAGTTACATCCGTCTAACCCCATTAATAAAGCGCAACACCGGGCTTGGATAGAGTTTGGCAGCAGTATTTTAAATGACATTGGCGCCTTGTATAACGCCGTTAATGAGACGATTTTTAACGAAAAAAGCCAACAGATTAAAAATAAATTTTCACAACTGGAAAATGTATTAAAAGATGGGCCTTACTTTTCTGGAGAGAGTTTTACTTTAGTTGACGCAGCGTTTGGCCCTGTGTTCCGTTATTTTGAAGTATTCAATACTTTCTACGAAGGTGGCTGGTTTAATGATTTTCCCAAACTTGAAAATTGGAAAAACAACTTGATGAAAAGGCCATCTATCCAACAGGCTGTATCGGCGGATTATGAAAAAAATCTATTGGTGTTTTTACAGAAACGTCACAGTTATATGTCGAATTTTCTGCAGGGGGATTTAGTGCTGTAAACCGATGGAACAGTTTTTTGCTTTTTTAGAGGTTTTGTTTTGAGCCATTTCATAGTGAACTTACGCTATTAGCCTTAGTTGGCGTATTGCCAGCTAATTAGGCATACCTATGTTTACGAGAGCAGTAATGATGTCACAACAAACCATACAAAATCTCATTTATGCCCGCCACGATCAGCCTAGCGAAGGTTGTGTGATACACATGCTCACCTCAACTCCTCGTTCTTTTTTAACCAATGCATATTTGATTGAAACTGAAAATGCGGTAGTGGCGGTGGATACCTTCATGATAGTGCCAGATGCTCAGGCCTTGCGTGAGTTGTTAAATTCAATTGGCAAACCGTTAATCGCCATCATTATTACTCATGGTCACCCAGATCATTACAACGGCACAGCTACCTTGTTAGAGGGTTTTAAAGGTGTGCCTGTGATCAGTACTCAAGGCATTACCGATTGTATTCGCGATTCCGTTGATGCCAAGGAGGTTAAATGGAAACCGTTTTTTGGTGATGAATGGCCCAGTGAAAAAATACTGCCAAACCAGTGGGTAAAAGATGGTGAAACGTTAACTCTTGATGGACTGGATTATTATTTCAGAGATTTAGGGGCGGCAGAGTCCAGCAGTGATTTGTATTTTACCCTAGGGCCAAAGAAGTCGGTTGTGTTTGTGGGGGATGTGGTCTTTAACCAGATGCATGGCTTTATGAACGACGGTCACAGCCTCCAATGGTTGTCTGTGTTAAAGCAATTAGCGGATGAACTAAAAGATGTGAATACTCTGTTTACCGGACATGGTCAGCCCGGTAATCCCGTTGAGTTAATCATTGCGCAAATTAAATATGTAAGCGTTTACCAAAGAGAAGTGGCGGCCCAGGCTAATGGGGCGCAGCAATTAACCATTGAACAGAAAACTAAACTAGAGGAACGCATGTGTAAGGCCTTTCCTCATTATCAATTAAGCGGCTTTATTCAGGCTGGTGCCGATTCAGTTGCCCATGAAATAGCAGTTAATATAAGTATTCTATAAATTTTTTTAAACTTTTTAAAGGCATCCGAATCACAAATATAATTTGTACTCAACCTGGCGGGTCGGCGGCTTTAACATCTTGTCTATACCCCTATAGGGTTTATAGCCTGTAGGGGTATGGACCAGATGGCGGTTGAGCAATCTAACGAGCTGTGATTAAACGCTGAGTTTTATCTGCTGTTTTCGATATAGTTTAATGGGCCAGTTTTTCCTCCATGTTTTCTTGTGTGCCTAACAAGGTAATCGAAAATAAAATGGAAACCATAGTAGCAATTAACACTCCCAGATTTATTTCCCCTATAGAAAATATCGATAGCGCAATCTCATTGCCATCGGAATGAACCATGGAGCCGCCATATAAATTGCGCAATGCAAAGGCCATTAAAAATCCGCCCATTACCAATAAGCTTATGAGGCTGGGGGCAAATATTTTTCCTTCTTTCCAAATTAACCATAAGCAATACATTCCTATCATGGAATTACTCATGAGTTGCCACACTTCATGCAGCAGGGCATGGGCGGGCCAGTCTGGGTTAAAAACATGGGTGGGGCTTATTTCTAATATGGGGATTAATACCGCATAAATTAATATGCCCAGGGTCATGAGAGTCTTTTGCATTTTCATATTCTCCAGATAAAAGCGACGGCTTGGCTTCATTATGTGGCCCGTATGAATTAATATGGACACTGTCAATTTAATGAATAATATGGACAGTGTCAACATGGCATCGAAAGCAAATGGATATCACCATGGCAATCTGCGGGCCGAACTATTAATGGCCGCCATGGACATTTTGGATGAGTCGGGTATTGAAGCCGTGACCATTCGTCAGGTGGCGCGCAGGGTAGGGGTGGGGCATTCGGCTCCGGCCAATCACTTTCCCCATAAACAGGCCTTGTTAACTCAACTGGCTATTAATATTTTTAACGAACTGGGCAGCCTGATTAAAAGCCAGTTACAAAGCGCACCGGAGGATGTCAGTGAAAAAATATCCCTGCTTGCAAATACGTTAGTAGAGTTTGGTTTGGCCAAGCCTAATCAATACCGTTTGCTGTGGCGTCGGGATTATCTGGATAACAGCAGTGAAGAATTAAACTGTGCTATGGATATTATTTATGATGAATTGCTGGCCACATTAGCCAGCAGTAAAAAGAGCAAGGTAAGCGTGGAATCTAAAGCCATTGCACTTTGGTCCATGATTCAGGGTTATGTCACCATGCGCATCGATGGCAACCTGGAAGCAAAAAATGATGAGGTTTCGGGGCAAGAACGACAGCAGGCCATTATTGAGGTGTTATTGCGCGGAATATTGTCTTGATCAAACCGGGAGGTTTACCCCTAAGTTTAAATTTCATCCCAATAAGGCTGGTTCCCAAACTGCTCGGTCATGAAGTCGATAAACAGGCGCACCTTCCTCGGGATAAAACGGGTATTAGGGTACAGAGCATAGGCGCTGCGCTCGGGTATTTGGTATTCCGGTAATACCACCTCCAGCTCGCCCTGTTTGATGGCCTGCCAGCTAATGAAGGTGGGCGTAAGGGCAATGCCATGCCCACCCACCGCCAATTGATGCAGAAAGTCACCGTTGTTCACTCGCGCCTTGGGGGTTACCTGGGCGATTTGTGATTGGCCCTGTTTATTAATAAAACTTAAAGAAGGAGAGTCGAGGCTGCCATAGAGTAAAAAATCGTGATGGCTAAGGTCATCTAGGGTTTGCGGACGGCCATGTTCATTAAGGTAAGCTGGGCTGGCCACCAGACAGGTATTAATAGGGGAGAGCCTACGGGCTTTAAGGGTTGAATCCTTTAATTCACCAATGCGAATCGCCACATCTATGCCCGCGGCCACCAAATCAATGAAGCGATCGGACAAATCTATGTCTAATTGAATATTAGGGTAGGTGGTTAAAAACTGGTCTATCACCTTGCCCATGTGATTTAAGGCGAAAGAATTAGGAATAGATAATCGTATGGGCCCGGCGATGTCGGCCTCTTCATGGGCCACGGCACAATTGAGTTCTTGCACCACATCCACTACCCGATTAGCGTGCTCATAACAGCGCAGCCCCGCCTCTGATAGGTTGAAAGTACGGGTGGTGCGGTTAATTAGGGTAACGCCCATGCGCTTCTCAAATTCGGCCAAGCGACGGCTTACCGCCGACTTGGCAATGCCCAGCTGATCGGCGGCTTTACTGATGCCGCCAGCCTCCACCACCCTAATGAAAACCGTGATTTCTTCTAGCTGGCTCATGCATTGTTCTCTATATTAGAATTATAAATTCAAATATAGCCTATTTATTGAGTAATCCGTAACGTTTATACTGTCCCCAGCATTTGACGTCGCTGATGCAATGGAACTCGGCAGCTCGTCACGCAACTCATTTGGAGGCAGTATGGCGCAAGTACGAAATACAGTGTCGATCCCAGTAGGTAAAGACCAGGCTCATGAAGCAGATTTTGTTAGTTTTCATGACCTTAACGACGACAAAGAACACATTGCTCTAATCTTTAAAGGGGCTCATAAAAACCAGGCAGTGCCATTAGTACGCCTGCATTCTGAGTGTTTAACCGGAGATGTATTCCATTCGGCGCGCTGTGATTGCGGCAAGCAGCTGGATGAAGCGGTGGAAAGCATGGCTAAATCAGGCGGTATTATTCTGTATTTACGCCAAGAAGGCCGTGGAATTGGCTTATATAACAAGCTAGATGCTTATAAATTACAAGATGCTGGCCTAGATACCTTTGCCGCCAACAATGCCCTAGGGTTTGATAACGACCTTCGTGACTTTAGTGTGGCCAGCCAGATGCTTAAAGCGCTGGGGGTAGATGAAATAGATCTATTGACCAATAATCCGGAAAAAACCGCTTCCATTGAGAATTCCGGTATTAAGGTGCGCAAGCAAAACGCCACCGGCGTTTTTTATAATCGACACAATGGTCATTATTTAGCGGCCAAGGTGGAAGTCGCTAATCATCAAATTAATTTAAGTGAGCTGAGCGAATTGAGTGATATTGCCAGTTAAGAGATAAACCTTGTTTAAATGATTTGGCTTAAGGCCCATATTCAAATCCGAGTTTGAATATGGGCTTTTTTAATGGTGTGCGTTTAATTTCCCAGTTCGAACTTAATTTGTTTCAGCGTTTTTCCGCCAACGGCAATATTTTCATCTGGAAGTTCACGTATCGAAACCTGGAAGAAATCTATTCCTATGCCCGTTATTCTTGAAGAAACATCTGTGAGTTGTTGCATCAGTTCAAGTTTAATTTCTGTGGTTAATTGCCCAGACTCGAATGTGATAGATGGCATTAGCATGGCTCCTTTAGTATTGAACTTATTTGAGTTGAATTAGTGTGACAAGGTTTTGAAGAGATTTCGCTTATAAACTTTAGTAAATGGGTGCCATGCTCTAATGCTCTTTTTTCGACACCTGACTTTTCATTGTCACCGCCTGGAACATAAGCCATGTTGTGACTCACTAGAGGTGTATTGAAATTCATGCCAGCTAAGTTAGTTGTTTGTTGCAGAGGCTTTAAAAATTCATCGACGGTATAGCTGTTATGCCCATGGGTTGAATAAGAACTTTCCGGTCCGCCTATTGTTGTTGATATAAGAAACTCTTTTCCATTTAATTGGTTCCCCCCCGATCCATAAGCAAAACCGTATAAAAATACTTTATCTAGCCATTCTTTTAACAGGCCAGGCAAGCTGTACCAATGAAACGGACACTGAAATACGATAAGATCGGCTTCAGTTAACGCTTTTTGTTCAGCTTCAACGTTAATTTTAAAATCAGGGTAGAGCTGATAAAGGTCCCTGATACAAAGGGGGATTTCAATATTACTTTTATCTTTAATTTGGTTAATGATTATTTGGTTGGCGATTGAGCCGTTTTCCATATTTGGGTGTGCAAAAATAACTAATGTATTCACGCTTATTACTCTGACTATAATTGTTAAGGTGCAGCGAAGATAAACCAAATAAAATCTTTGCGTAAGAACGCACATTTTTGATAGTCAGTATCCTTTTGTATACTAATGGAATCCTGTTTTATGGCTCACACAGATTATGATTGTAATAATGGCTGCCCGGTGGAAGCCTCTTTAGAAGTGATTGGAGGCAAGTGGAAAGGAGCGATTTTGTACCATCTGCTTATCGATACTATGCGCTTTAATGAACTGCGCAGAATGATGCCGGAAATCACTCAAAGAATGCTAACCAAGCAACTTAGAGAGCTAGAAGGAAATAAACTGATTTTAAGAAAAGTCTACCCTGAGGTCCCACCCAGAGTAGAATATTCAATGACAGAATATGGACAAACCCTTGCCCCGGTTATTGATGCGCTGCATGGCTGGGGCAAGCAGCACTTAGGTAGTTAAATAGCGAAACCAATGTATGCCTTGTTTCGCGCTTGACATCCGAAAGATTTAATTAATTTACTGAGCTGCTAGGAAGGTTCCATAGCCCATTTTTTTGCCCAGTTCAGGTACCAACTCTTCGTTTTCCACGGCCATCTTGCCGTTAATTAACACGTGTTTCACTAAACCCGGATTACGGTTCACTAAGCGCTGTAAACCAAAGTTTTCCATTTCGTGCCAGTATACGTTTTCTAGGTTTTGCTCAAATCCGGCCGGGTCAAGAATGACCACGTCGGCACGATCACCTTCTTTTATTCTACCCGCATCAACCTCGAACCAGTCGGCCTGGTCACCCGTCATGCGCCACACGGCTTTTTCCATACTCATTAGAGGCTTACCCTCATCTACGGTTTCTTTTACCAGCTTTAGCATGCGCAGCGGCAGATTATAAAAAGCCATGTTGCGAATATGGGCGCCAGCATCACTGAAGGTGATAAGGGATTTTTTATCCTTCACCATGCCTTTCAATACGTCTTTGCGATGGTTGGAAATAGTGGTGTACCAGCGCAGGTCAGTGCCAAACTCCACCACCAGATCCAGAAACAAATCTACCACATGAATATTACGTGTTTTTGCTACTTCGTCGAAATTTTTACCTACTAGTGATTTATCTGGGCAAGCTAAAATAATGGCGTCAGCAAAGTCACGCTGCCATACCCGTGGGCTTAGTTTTTCCCCATAAAACTTTCTGAAATCGCGACGATACTTTTCATCTTTTAGCAGGTGATTACGTTCAACCTTATCTTTTAAATCCAAAGCCAATTCACCGGCACCAAACTCTTCAAAGAAAACCACATCAATGCCATCGGCATAAACGGTGAAGGGGGTGGGCAATACTTGCCAGCGGAAATCTCCGTTAAAGAAGTTGGCTACTCTGGCCGCAAGATTAGCAATCTTGCTTAAATACACACTGCCTTTTAAATCCATACGGCTGATTAAGGTGGTTTTTAAACGCTTCCTAAATATGCCCATACATTCCCGCATGTATTGGTTAATCTGTAATACGGCGGCGGCATTGGGTGCGCCCTGATGTACTCGGCCGTATTGACGTACCAGTTTATTTAAACGGGATACTTCTTTCCATTTGGCGTAGGTGCTGGGCAGGCTTTTTGACCATTCACGATTACCGTCTACCTTGTCCCACTTTAAGCACATGGTAGACAAACCAAGAAAACCTGCATCCAGTGATTCCTTTAACAGGCGTTCCATTTTTTGCATTTCGACTTCACTAGGCTGAACGTTCAGGTCGGTGGCCCGACTTAACCCCATGCTGCCTACGCGTAAATCACTGTGGCCTAAAAAACTGATGACGTTGGGCCCCATTGGCTGCTTTTTAACAAATTCTACCCATGCTTTTGGCGTTTTCCAGGTTTTATATTTTTGTATTATTGGTAATACTTTTTCGCGGGGTACGGTTTCTACTCGAGTAAAAATATCCGAAGCATCCTCTGCTTCACTGCAAATCATGCTTAATGAGCAGCTTCCCACTAGTACTGTAGTAACACCGTGGCGCACCGATTCTGATAGGCTCGGACTGACAATTAACTCACTGTCATAGTGAGTATGGGTATCCAGAAAGCCTGGTGTGACCCATTTTCCTTTTGCATCTATGACTTTTTCACAGTTACGTTCATCAATTTTTGAAGATGAAACCAAAACGATATTACCATTTTTAATGGCAATATTTTGCAAGGACGATGCCCCACCAGTGCCATCAAAGTAACGGCCACCCTTAATGATAATATCGAAGCCTGGCATAACCCTCTCCTGAATCTTATTTTTATTTTTTGTTAGCACGCAATTAGATTACTGGTTACTTAAAATTCATTCTTGCCATTTGACGACACATACCAAATAATTAATAAAAAAGAAAAACAATCATAAATGAAGCAAGAATATTTAATTCGAAGCGGTGCCCTAATGGGATTTGGCGAGCTAGTTAAGGATCTTGGGGGAGACTCTAAGAGCTTGTTAGCTAAGGTTAACCTTAATGCTCATCAGCTTGTAGATGGCGATAACATGATCCCGTTTGAAGCTATGGTGATGTTGTTGGAGCATGCTGCCCAGGATCTTAACTGCCGATCTTTTGGCTTACAATTATCCACTCATCAAAATTTACAAGCCCTGGGTAACATAGGCTTATTAATGAAAAATTGCCTGACTGCCCGAGATGCGATTCAGTGTGCCCAGCGTTATATGGCGCTGCATAGCCCGGCCGAATATTGGAACCTAGTGGAAGAAGACCAGTTTTCGTATATTAACCGATTTGAACATTTCCACAGTATTGGCCATGCGAGGCAGTACAAGGAGTTATCTTTTGGTGTGTGTTTACGTTTATCGCATTTATTGATAGGTGAGAATTTTAAGGGGCATAGATTGGAATTTTCTCATAAGCCTATTTCAAGTTTAAAATATTACCGTCAGTTTTTTTCCATGGATGTGAGTTTTAACCAGGAACAAAACCGTATTATTTTAGACAGTCATTATTTGTCGCGGCCCATTACCGATGTTAATCAACAGATTCGTCAACAAGTTGAAGCTTCTTTAAGCCAATTACTCGCTTTGCACGGTGACGATATCGAACGCCAAGTACGCACGCTTATTTTGCAAACTATGGGCATAAAAGAGAATACTCTCGATAATATCGCCAGCCAGTTGCATATGAATAAACGCACTTTGCAACGAAAACTCAAAGACAAGGGTTTGAATTTTAAAACCCTGTTAAATGAAATTCGAATTGATACCGCCTGTTGGCATTTGCAAGCGAGTAATATGGATATTACCTTGTTGTCGGAAATTTTGGGCTACAGTGATATTAGTGCTTTTTCCCGTGCCTTTAAATCACAGATGCATTGCTCAGCTTTGCAGTGGCGAAAACGAGAAAGCAGTTAAACTGTGTTAGATCTATTATTTCCAAGATTGCTGTTTACGGTAGATAGTAGACGGGCTAATTTCTAATAATGCTGCAGCCTTGTAGATATTGCCTTGGCATAGCTCAATTGTTTTTTCTATATGCTCTTTCTCTATCAACCATAAGGGCTTCACCGTGAGATTCTCTTCATGATAATAATTGAAGTGATTGTGTTGTTTTGTCTGTGGTGCTTGGTATTGTGATTCATCATGTCGTAGGCGTTCGTGGCTACTTAGTGCTTTCTTATTTAATGGGATTTTATCAGGGCCACCTTCTATTAGGCGAAAAGCCTCCTTAATCATTACTTCGGATATATCTGGGCCGTCATTCAAAATGACCAAACTATGAATGAAATTTTCCAACTGCCGAATATTTCCAGGCCAGTCATAATTTTCTAAAAGCTTAATATGAGAATCTGACAATATGTTAAATTGCTTTTTTCCTTCCTCACTGAATTTTGTAAGATAATATTGTGCTATGCGCTTTACATCACCGTCTCTATCACGCAACGGTGGTAAATGTAGATAAATAACGTTTAATCGATAAAATAAATCTTCTCGAAATTCACCATCGTCTACGGCACTTTTAAGCGTTTTTGAACTGGCGGTAATTATTTGAGCATGAAATTTTTCAGAGTGGTGGCTTCCCAGTGGGTTAAATACCCGCTCCTGAATCACCCTGAGTAATTTGGCTTGTAGATTAATGGGGATAGTAGTGACCTCATCCAGAAAGAGAGTGCCACTTCTTGCCGAACTAAATAGCCCTGCCTGATCATTTATAGCCCCGGTGAAGGCGCCTTTTTTATGGCCAAATAGCTGGGTCTCCATTAACGATTCAGTAAAGTTAGCGCAGTTAACCGCCACAAATGGTTGCTCACTGCGTGAACTTTCATCGTGACAGGCTTTGGCGATAAGCTCTTTTCCGGTCCCTGTCTCTCCGCAAATAAATATGGGCACATTATTGGTGGCAAGACGACGTATGCATTTAAATATGTCATACATGTTTTGCGAATTAGAAATGATACTATGAAAGCTGAATTCATTTTTTAGAGGTTGGAGTGATAATTTATCTAATATTTGTTTAACATGAAAATGAACTTCATCTGTGCTCCAAGGGGTGGAGATGGAACAATCTATGTTTTTCAAACTTTCTCTTTGTACGTTCTCTTCAAAGCCTGGAGAGGAAAGTAAAAGACAGTAACAGTTGGGTTGCTTGTTTTTAATTTCCTCAAGTAATTCTAATCCGGCCAGGGCAGGTTTGCGCACATTACAGATGACCATTTCAACTGGTTTGTTCTGGCAATATAAAAGCGCATCTTTTGGCGATTTAAAACATTTTGTGAAGGCGTTGAGCGTTTTTAAACTTTCCTTGAGGGATTCAAGCAGAGTCTTATCATCGTCAACTATGACCAAGGTTGGCTTCATCTGAATCGTCAATTAAATATATCTAGTCTAGCAGTTATCACCATTATAACTTTTAACGTTGTTAGAACTGGAATGAGAATTTAAGCATCAATTTAATCGCTTGGAGTGCTGAAGGCTTATATCGCCATTAACAGGGAAATCCTCAGTATTTAAACTGTAAGAGTTTTGTTTTTCATAGCTAATAGATCTAATGTCATCTTGCCGATAAGCCTCATATAGCTGTGTTAACCCATGAAATAGGCGACAAAATGTGGGTAGCTGGGTACCTGAAAAACGCCGCTGTAAAGCAATGCAAACAGCATGAGGGAAGATACCCAAATGGTGGTGACCCAAAAGGCAATCCAGGTGCGCATGCCTAAATTAAAGTTATGCTCTAAACCAGCCGATTGATTACCGCGATGGCTCCAGCGTTGCTTTGATAATCGAAACAAACAGTAGACCTTAACCCCGGCATTTATAATTTGATTGGCATATAAGATAAAGGGAAAGCTAATATGAATTTGACTGCAGTAGCGATATAAAAATAAAGAAAACATCATGCGTGAGCACATTATCCAGGTAATGTATCCTTGAAAATAAGCCGGTTCTAAAACCACGGTGGCACTAATAGCCAGCGTGGGGCTAATTAGCATGGTCCACATGGCAATGCGCTGATCCAAGATGCACCACCATATAAAAAAGCCAACTTTCTTCGGGCCAAGTGCCAACGCTCGTGACCCATTGCGTAACATATTACCCGACCAGCGCCAAAAGTTTTGGGTCATGCGAGACACGCCCCAGCCATCTATTTCTTCTACTGTATAAACCATGGCATCGGGTATATAAAGCATCTTCACATCTTGCAGCAACATGTAATACCAGGAGCTTTTATCATCGCCTGATAAAAACCGAAAATCTCCCCACAACCAATTATTAAGGTGATCGGCTTCGAGCTTGCGAATGAACTCTAGCTTGGTTAAATGACGCGCTCTAAAAATAGACATGCGCCCGGTGAGCGTGAGCACCTTGTTAGACAGTGAATGAGATTGCATGGCAAGGCGCCGTTGTGCAAAGCGCATAGTAAGCCAGGTACTGACCCATCTGGGGCCATAACACAGTACTTCTTCGTTGGTGGTGATGGCTTCAACTTTGTCATCTTGGGCAAAGACAGAGCTACAGGTTTGAACCACGCCGTGACTGAGAATGGCATCGCCATCCATAAAACACACTAGATCATTTTTGCCCAAACCGTGTCGGCTCATGGCCCTTAATACTAAACCAATGGCCATGCGTTTTCCTGGAACATTTTGCCTGACAATAATCAGTTCTATGGCAAGGTCGTGGGCATGTAATTTAAGATAATGGCTCATGATGTCTTCATCAAATTGAGCACCAGATCCTAGCCAGATGGTGGTGGGGAGTTTTGTTTGGCGAGCCTCATGCAAAATACTTTCTAGAACTAACTCTGTGGTGTTGCGCCGCTCGTTGAAGGTGGTGATGAGAAAATGCATATGGCTAGGACGCCAACCACTTTCCCAGGCGGCATCGGCGCGAGCTCTAATTATGGGGTAGCGAATGTGTCCATAAATTTCGGAGCGGATAAGGTGAACAAACCACCATGAGAATCGCCATATGCCAATGATCCCCAATACCAGCGTCACCTGCATCAGCTCTTCATCCCAAATGATATTGGGTGTATTCATTAGCAGTACGTAGCATGTCCCTATGTAGACAAATAATTTGTAAAAAGACACCAGGTTCCATTTTTCAGGGACATCAATAATGCTGGCGCCGCTTTTTAAACAGTTAAGGTGCTCAGATGGTCGTACCATGGGTATCGTCACCTAATTTTTCAGGGCGCTTTAACTGAATTTTAAAAGAACGCAGGAAATCTCCGATCATGCCCACGCCTACATTGGGAAAGGTGACCACAGCGGGTAACCCTGGTGTGATTTTTTTCTGGCTGGGCAGAGTATTTAAATCAACAAACTGTAGTGTCACTTTTGAATTTCGCTCGCGACCATCATGCCAGGTATATTTATTGGTATTGGAATCCACTGCATTATAAGAGCGGTCAATGGCGGTCACTTTTGCGTTCACAGTGATATCCAGTGACGTAAAATAAACCCGTGCAGCTTGACTCATTTTAACTTCCAATACTTCTTCTTGCGTTAAAAAAACCTCTACTAGTCGCTGCTCGTCTCGCTCAAAAACCGCGATGGTTTCACCGCGTTTGGTGGTGCTGCCAGAGTGCTTAAACAATTCAACCAAACGGCCATTAGCCGGGGCATACAAATTTAAGCTGGCTTTGTGTTGACGCAAAGCCAGTAATTCTTGGGTATCCATACTAATATTTTTTTTAATTTGCTTAATATTAAAGGAAAGTTCATTTACATCTAATTCAAATCGGTCGCCGGAATAGAAACGACCTTTTTCGAGACTTTGAATGTTTCGATTTTGTTCATTAAGAAGATTGACGGCAGTTAATACTTCTCGCTTAAGTTGAGCATGATCGGTAGCCGCCATATCGGCATCCCTTTTTGATACATGGCCCACTTCAAATAAATGTTCGAGGCGTACGTCTTGAATATGCGCCATGCGTTCCTGCTTTCTGAGGGTTTCAACATGTAACTCCATTTGCTGGAGTTTTAAAATGGAGTACCCGTGGTAATCTTGCAGTTTATCAAGCGCCACTTCTTCTTCATGGCGAAAGCGTTCTAATAATAATTTGCTTCTATCAATATTTATTTTGGCGTGTTCAATTTCTTCTAATATTTGGGGGTTATCAATATTGATAATTGGCTCGCCCTTTATCATGGCTTGATTTAATTTAACCGTTACCTCCGCTATTTTTCCGTCGGCAGGGGACATCACCGCTTCCAATGGTGCCACCACCACGCCCGTTTCCACTTGCAGTGATAAGAAATTAACCCAGAGCGTAAAGAGAATATAAAGAAGCAGTACAATCCCAGCAAAGGTATAAAGGGACGAAATTAAAATAAGCTTGATGGGCCAACGCTTTAGTGGCAAATCAGCTCTGGGGTTGTGATCGGGTTCAACCGAAACTGGGGTAACAGGGGTGTCAATGCGTAACAGCGTATCCCCCACTGGGGTCATGTTGCCACGTACTAGCTCTTCAATGAAATGCTCAAGTAGCTCTGTTTTACGTTCGTCAATATCAATAAATTTAGTGGCGAGGGTGTTCTCTTTACGGCGAATAACACGAATTTGATTATTAAAGGCCAAGAAAAACCCTTGGAACGGCAATGAAAAATTGCATTCCAATTCATCTCCATCGTTTACGCCTTCGTCATCCCAATTATCAATTTTAAAGCCACCTAAGCTCCAGTCAGACACGCTATAAAGATGATCATTAATGGTAATATCTATAGGTGTATTGACTCGATGGTGACGTCGATGGGAAGGCATCTCTCGGGATACTTTCATGCATATATCCTGATTACAGATACGCCCTAAAGTCAGCAAGACTAATACCAGTGCCAGGTTAATTTTTTAATATTGATAAGCCTTTGAATCGATACAATATTTTTATTTTTTCATGGGCAGCTCTAAGCACTAACCGTCAATAAGTTAAAAAAAGATGTATTTATTGCGGTTTGCAACAAAGTTGTTGCATTTTGAAATTCATTTTTCAATATTATCTATAGCCTGTTTTTGGCTATTGGCTTGGTTTATATAAGGTCTTGAAAACCATGGTGATTTTGTAATCTAAAGACTGGCATATAACTTGATAATCAATGCTTGGGATTTCATATACAGGTTGATCTGATGTCACAGCCCGCTCAACAACCCACCATTCAGGCACACATGCCGCAGGGATCAAACGCGCAAGCGCGTCATTTTGATAGGAAAAAGCCAAAACAAAAAGATAATGAAAAACCGATCCTAAGTGTAGTGGGGCTGGGTTATGTGGGCGCGGTGACCAGTGTGTGTTTTTCTAATCTGGGATTTAAAGTGATCGGTGTGGACAGTAATGCTCAGAATGTGGCAGCCATAAACTCAGGTGGATCACCCATAATAGAAGAGGGGCTTAAGGAGGGCTTATATGAAGGCATTAATAACCATACCTTTTATGCGACAACTGATTTATCTGAAGCCGTATTAAAAAGCTCTATCACCCTGGTTTGTGTGGGTACCCCAAGTGATGAAGATGGCGCGTGTGATTTAACGCATATTAAACAAGTTAGTAAACAAATAGGCATTATCATTGCTGATAAAGAGTCTTATCACACCATTGTTTTTAAAAGTACAGTGCCGCCTGGTACCACCGAAAATATACTGCAGCCTATTATTGAAAAATACTCAAATAAAATAGCCGGGTCTGATTTTGGCCTGTGTTTTTATCCTGAATTCTTGCGTGAGAGTACCGCCATTTCCGATTTTTTCCATCCGGCAAATTCTATAATTGGCACTATGGATAAACACAGTGCTGCTATCGTAAATGACTTAATTAAAGAAATAGATGCCGACATTTATCTTACCAGCATAGCCGTTTCTGAATTTGTAAAATATGTGGACAATACCTGGCACGCAACAAAAGTGTGTTTTGCCAATGAGATAGGGCGCTTATGTAAAAAGTTAAATGTAGACAGCCATGAAGTGATGAACCTTTTTGTGAAAGATACCAAACTGAATATATCGGCCAGTTATCTAAAACCTGGTTTTGCCTATGGCGGTTCTTGTTTGCCAAAGGATATTCGCGGTATGAAAAGTTTAGCCAAATCTTTAAACATAAAAGTGCCTTTAATAGAGGGGGTGATTGAATCTAATCAGGCTCATATAGATCAGGTGGTAACCATGGTGAAGGAGTCAGGCTGTAAAGAAATTGGTATTTGTGGCCTTACTTTTAAAATTGGCACTAACGATATGCGCGAAAGTCCCAACGAAATACTGCTATTGCGCCTCATAGAAGCGGGTCTTAATGTCACCTTTTTTGACCCGCTAGTGAGTGCTAAACACAAGTTTTACGTTAATGAAGAAATGAATGCGTCTGTGCATAAAACACGCAGCAGTCACATTCAAGATTTTATGAATAAAAGTCAGCTAATTATTTTGGCCCATGATGATGAATACAGTAATTTGGCTATTCAGATATCGGAAGGACACCATAAAATAATAGACCTAGTGAGAATTCGCCCCATCGAAAATTGCAAGGCTCAGATTCAAGGCGTTTGCTGGTAATAGTAACGGGTAGTGGAGGCTAAAAATTGTGAATCAAATAACCCCGGTTATTTTGTGTGGCGGCAGCGGTACTCGCATGTGGCCGGTATCAAGAACCGATTACCCCAAGCAATTTTTAAACTTAGTGGGCGGTGAATTATCTATTTTTCAAGCTACTTTATTAAGAATGCCTAAAGAATGTCAGCCCGCGATTCTGGTTTGTAATGAGCATCACCGCCATATTTTGTCCGAACAGGTGGGTCAATTAGAAGTCCCTGTGGGCAGTGTGATTTTAGAGGCGGCCTCAAAAAATACCGCTGCAGCGATTACTCTAGCCGCTTTAAGCGCCATCAAAGAGGGCAAAGATCCTATTTTACTGGTGGTGCCTTCCGATCATATTGTAAAAGATAAAGCAGAGTTTTTACGTTGTGTGCAAAGAGGCATTAAGCAAGCAACGCAAGATAAATTGGTGGCCATGGGGGTTCAGCCTAATCACCCTGAAACGGGATATGGTTATATTCAAAGAGGAGAAGAAATAGCCGAAGATACCTTTATTATTAATCGGTTTGTGGAAAAACCCGACTACCAAAGTGCCAAAGAGTTTATTAACAGCGGCGATTATTTTTGGAACAGTGGCATGTTTATGTTTAAGGCTTCTGTTTTTCTTGATGAAATGAGTCGCTATAGCGCCGACATTTTTCAAATTTGTAAAAAATCCCTGAAGAAAAGGCAAAAAGACTCATTGTTTATATCTGTGGATAAAGCCACCTTTGAGCAATGTCCGTCTGATTCTATCGATTATGCGGTGATGGAAAAAACCAGCTGTGCTTCGGTAGTGGCCCTGCATTCACCTTGGTCGGATATAGGCTCATGGTCTTCGGTATGGGATGTGGCTGAAAAAGATAAAGATGGAAACTGTTTGCAAGGGGATGTTATTTGTCAAAATGGCAAAAATAACTTTGTCCACAGCAGCCACAGGCTAGTGTCACTGGTGGGCATGGACAATGCGGTGGTGGTGGAAACATCAGACGCGGTGCTGGTGGTGAATAAATGCCATGACCAGGATATTAAGGCGCTGGTGAGCGAGCTAAAGGGTAAGCAACGTAAAGAGCACGATGTTCATCGGGAGGTGCATCGCCCTTGGGGTAAGTTTGATGCCATAGACAATGGCAGTCGTTATCAGGTTAAACACCTTACTGTGAAGCCTGGAAAGCGCTTGTCGGTACAAATGCATCATCACCGGGCCGAACACTGGATTATTGTATCCGGCACCGCGAAGGTGACCATAGATAAAAAAGAAACATTGTTAACCGAAAATCAATCGGCTTATATTCCCATTGGTGCGGTTCACTGCTTGGAAAATCCCGGATCAATTCCACTTGAGTTAATTGAAGTGCAAACAGGCTCTTACTTGGGAGAGGATGATATTGTACGTTTTTCTGATGATTATGGGCGGACATAAATAGGCTTAGAAACTAACCGAATTTTCTAAGTCTGTTTTATTGTCTTTACTCCATTCTTGCGAGTTATTTATTTTTATTTAAGACGTATTTCAACTCATGATTTAGCCCCATCAGCAAGGTGACACACATTACCAATAATATGAGCGTAAAGGGTAGGCCAACGGTGATGGCTGCTGCCTGAAGCGCGCCTAAGGCATCTGTACCGCCACCAAATAGAAGTGCGCCTGCAATTAGCCCTTCCATGGTTGCCCAGAATATTCTTTGAGGTACCGGTGCATCTAGTTTTCCGCCTGCGGTAATGCTATCCACCACCAGAGATCCTGAATCGGAAGAGGTGACAAAAAAGACCAATACCAAAATAATTCCTATGAATGAAGTGATCTCAGATAAGGGCAGGTTGGCTAACATTTGAAATAAAGCCAAGGATACGTCGGAAATGCCATTTGATAATTCGCCAACGTTATTTTGAATTTGGGTTAAACCAGCGTCTCCAAATGCCGTCATCCAAACAATGGTTAATGCAGTGGGTACTAAAAGGACCGATATTAGAAATTCACGAACAGTACGTCCTTTTGAAATTCTGGCGATAAACATTCCAACAAATGGTGACCACGAAATCCACCAAGCCCAATAGAATACAGTCCAGCCGTGGTAGAATTTTTCATCCTCACGATCCATCCAGTTACTAAGAGGGATTAAGTTTTCAATATAGGCACCGGCGGTTGTGGCAACGGATGAGAAAAAGGAAAATCCATGCCCGACAAAAATAACAAAGAGCAGCAGTATTAAAGCAATGGCCATATTTATATTACTGAGAATTTTGACCCCGCCATTTAAGCCACGAACCACAGAAACAATGGCAAGTAAGGTGACGATAATAATAATGGCTATCTGTACGTTGATGGTATTGGGTATACCAAATAGAAAATTTAACCCAGCTGCGGCCTGTTTAGCGCCAAACCCAAGGGAAGTGGCTAAACCAAATATGGTGGCTAAAACCGCGACGATATCAATTACATTACCAAACCATCCCCAGGTTCTATTTTTCATTATTGGGTAAAATACAGAGCGAATGGTGAGGGGCAGGTTTTTGTTGTAACTAAAAAAGGCCAACGCTAATCCTACCACCGCATATATAGCCCAAGGATGAAGCCCCCAATGAAACATGGTGGCGCCCATGGCAAGCCTTGCAGCTTCGGGAGTGTTTTTATCTACATTTAATGGGGTGCCCCACCAATCGGTATAATAAGCCGCAGGCTCCGCGACACTCCAAAACATAAGCCCTATGCCCATGCCCGCGGCAAATAACATTGAAAACCAAGACAGGGTACTAAATTCAGGTTTGGCGTCTACACCTCCTAAGCGAATTTTACCCACAGGTAAAAAAATCAAGGTGATTGAAAACACCACAAAAACGTTGCAGGCCATAATAAAAAACCAATCAAAATTATTGATTGACCAGCTTTTAGCGCCATCAAATGTGACTTTTGCCTCACTTGGAAATATTAATGTGCCTATCACAAATAAAAGTACAATTATGGCGGATATGACAAATACAGGGTGGTGTGCATCCATTCCCCAGCGCTGAATATTATTTTGCCCAGTTTTGTATTCTGTTTGATACGTTTTTGACATTTTCTACCTACGCTATTAAAGAGAATATCTTGAAATTCTATTGTTCAAATACTGTCATTGTTTACTTGCCCAAGTTTATCTCACACTTGACCCAATAAAGCCTTTGGTTACGTTACTTTCTTAAAATTAGAGCATCATAGCAGGAGTTCATCGATACTTGTTAAAAGTGGGCGTAAAGGAAAAAGAAGGAAAAGTCGAATAGAGCCGTTGCTGATTCAATAACATAAGAATTCAGCTTTTATTAAGACCTTTCATAAATGCCCCTTGGCAGAGCCTTCTAGAGATTTCCTTTCACGATATCCTCAATAAATCCTTCTGCCTTTAACTCACTGAGTTTGTCATTGATCTCTGGAATTAACTCATACAGAGGTGATTTCTTTCCTATGCAAATTCGTTGTGCATTGACAAACAAGGGTTTTCTGGGGCTAGCATATTTACCATTGAGCCCAGCTTTATTCAGACGGTAATCACCGACGATATCTAATTCTAAGGTGAAGTCATGTAATCCAGCTGAAAATACTTTAATGAGGGTATCTATGTTTTTTACCGCATGAAATTTAAATGCCCCTCGCTCTTTTGCTTCCACAAATTCTTTACCGTAGTAGGAGCCAGCAATGCCGACAATTTTATAGCCCTTAAAATCATCGTAACTATTCCACTCAAAGCCTTTAGAGAATTTATCTTTCAGGTAATACCAAACACCACCGCCAATTATCCAAGGATCAGTCACGCTTAAATAACTCATGCGTTTTTTACTATAAATGCAGGTTTGTAAACCATCCATCTTACCGTGCTCGACTAATTTCAAACATTGTTTCCAAGGGCGTAGCGGCAATTCAAGTTTAATATCCATGCGTTTGAATACTTCTTTGAGGGTTTTTTCCGAATAACCCCCCTCAGCCATCTTACCAATCTCACCAGTGACAATAGGAGGAGAGGGGTCACTGCATAGTTTTACTAAGGTGGGCCTTGCTTGGCATAGGCCGGACAACAGGAGGGCACTGCAAAGGAATACTATTTTCTTCATATTGAATTCCAATTTTGTCATGTCAGTTAAGCGTGGTGGTCAAAAACTTTGGGAATACTCACATAAAGGGACGTACCTTTATCCAAAGTTGATTCACAACGAATGGTGCCTTTCATCTTTAGGGTTATTAAATTGTAAACTATGTATAAACCCAAGCCGGTGCCCCCTGAGCGTTTGGTGGTAAAAAATGGATCGAATATCTTCCCTAAGTGATCTGGCTCTATGCCAAGACCATCATCTTCATAACAAAGCAGAATATTGTCTGCTTCCTCCACCACTTCTACTAAAATAGTTCCTTTATCCCTTTCATCGAAGCCATGAATGATTGAATTACTAATTAAACTGTTGATCACTTGAGAGAATAATTTTGGGTAGCCCTCAACCTCCAGGTTTTCATCACAATTAAGGGTCATGTTAATGTGGCGGTGTTTAAAGCTTGGCATGAGAGTATCAAAGGTAAAATTTAGGTATTTAAGAACATTAAAATGTTTAAGTTCATCTTTGGTGTGATCGACGGCTACTTGTTTGAAACTGCGAATTAAGTCGGCTGCCCTTTTCATGCTGATGTGAATCAATTCTCCTGACTCGGCCATAGACCTTTGATAGTCTTCAAACTGACTCTGTGACATAGCATGTTGTTCATACTGGTCTTGAAGCTCTTTGCTCTTTTCGACTATATAAGAGGCGGTGGTAATGGATACTCCCACCGGCGTATTGATTTCATGGGCAACTCCCATAACCAGTTCACCCAGAGAGGCCATGGTTTCGGCCTCTATTAATAATAATTGTGCAGTTACCAGTTTGTCGGTGCGCTCTTCAACAACTTTTTCTAGTGTTTCATGGTTGTCCCTAAGGCCTTGAGCGTACTCATCACGTTTTGATCTAGCCGACTCCAGTTTTTCTAACATGGAATTAAATACTTCTTCCAGAATTTTTAGCTCATTACGTCCACGGGTTTCAATATGAATTTTCTGATCTTTAACTCGATCCAGATCAATCCGTTCCACTTCCTTGGTGAGAGCGGTTAAGGGTTTACTTAATAATAACCTGCCCATATATAAGAAGATAAACCACAAGGCCAGGGTTTTTAACACTGCGTTGGCTAGGATAAAGATAAATCCGTACTGAACCTGTTGAAAGACAATGCCTTCACTGGAATACAGCGTGCAGCTGCCAGCCGGATACTGGTCTCCGGATGCGTCTATATAATAGAGTTGAAACTCATGACTAATTAAGTCTGTAAAAAAAAGGTTGTTCGGTTGCAATTGAGCATCACCATCTTGAGATAGGGTCACGCTGTTTCCTTGTGTATCCGCCACCACACCGACGGCTGATTCTTCATCTACTAGATTTATGACTTTAACGCCGATAATCACCGGTATGTTCACCATACCTTGTATGATTCCAGAAACGGCCTCGTCATCTAGGTTGTAAAGTTGGGCGGCTAATCCTTGTTCAAAGGTTTTTTGAAAAGTGACTAAGTCCTGCTGAATGCCGCTCCTAGTATTGTAATATTCCGCAACCATATGCGTGAGGGTGACGGTGATGGCAAAAAATACATACAGGGAAAAAACCACCATTAGCAATTGCATGGTGATGGAATTCCGTACAGATACTATAGAAATATTCGACACCAGTACCCCCTGTTAATCATTGCTTAATTTGACAGTGTTTTTGCGCCCTTACATAGGGGTTGTAGGGGGCTATTTAAAAGCCAATGCCCCCTTATAAATTTAGATCATTTGCACAGATATGCGCATAGCTTAGTGATATTAATAGCCCTGTTGTATTAATAGTGGGGATTTGAAATGAATTAATACTGCTATTTAGGCTATTGGCCGCTCGCTAGTATTAGAATGAGTATAAAAAGGCCAATCCTTAAAAGTGTTTTGAATATGAGTAATGCATTACGTTACCCCTGTGTAATGCTAAATAAAGAGATACAGCTTTAAGAGCGGAATACTGTACCTAAAGCTGTTAATTAAGCTGTGACTACTTTTTAGTTAAAATGAAAGGATGCACTTTTACTCGATTGATAGATACGCACTTCTGGGTCGGGAGTCAGCAGTGGTTTAAGTTCGCATATAATGTGCTGGCTAAATAGTTTGCTTGTTAAGTAAGATTTGGCTTGCCTGTAATTTTTAAAATCGTATAAAACCTGAATGTTTTCTTTTCAGGATAGAATTTTTATTCGGCATCTTTTACTGTATCTAAAAAATTCGAAATTTTAAAAAATATAAATGGTGTTCTCTCTGTAAGGCCCTTTCATCCCAAACGTGAATTTTAAATAAATTAGCATGAGTTATTTGTTATTTTATACGTGGTTTGAGTTGTTAGGTACTGTGATATGACACAGCCAATTTATGTAGAAATTGAATTAAAAAATACTGTTTATAGCTGGCTTGAATAAATTGGTGAGTGCCATGTTTTGGGGGGGAGGTCGCGAGATTAGATGAATTGAAAGTGATTGTTAATATTTTATTCACCTGTAGCACTCGCCAGTGCGCTAATTCGTACCTGTATCAGCAGATAGAGTATCTCTATAAGTATATGGTCTAGTCTTAAAGGGTATAGATTACAGGACATATCCATGGCCGCCGATAAAGTACTCATTATTGAGGATTCCAGGTCGCTTGCTTCTGCTATTAAGGCTGAATTGCTTGAAAGTTATAATGTACATTCAGATATCGCCCAGACCATAGAACAGGCTCAGGGGTTGCTTAAGACGCATTCAGCCACCTATTTTGCCGCCAATGTAGACTTAGAATTACCAGATTGTGAGTCTGGTGCGGCAGTGGATTTAGTGAATCATTATCACATTCCTGCCGTCATTTTTACCGGCCTGCATGACCCTGCGATAAGAGAGCGCTTTAATAGCCAAAATATTGTCGATTACGTCTATAAAAGTGGCCCTCATAGCATAAATCACATTGCCTGGTTATTTAACCGTGTGGCGCTAAATAGAAAGCTCACTGTGCTGGTGGTTGATGATAGCCAGTCAGCCTTGGTTATATTGAAGAAAATGCTGAGTAACCAAGGTTTTAATGTGAGTTGTGCAAAGGGGTCTAATGAATGCATGACCGCCATGAAATCTCACCCGGACATTGTCATTCTGGATCAATTCTTAACCGATGGTTTAGGCCATGAGCTATGCCGAAAAATTCGTACTGTCTATCCCGATCCTATACTTCAAATTATTGGTATTTCAAGCAAGGCAGATGAGAATACAGCTTCTTTTATTTTGAAAAACGGCGGGGACGATTTTATATTACGCCCGTTCAACCCAGAAGAATTTGCCTTACGTATTAATCGACGAGCTGAGTATGTTAGCCATATTCGCGAGTTAAGACGTATTAGTGAAGAGAAAAACAAGTTCTTAGGCATGGCCGCCCATGACTTACGCAATCCTTTGTGGGTGATACAGCAAGCTAATAAACATTTATTTAGTGATGATATCGCAGGTGAACAAAAACGCGTTTTACGCGACCTTATAGATCAAACTACCTCAAGCATGCAGCAATTATTGGATGACCTATTAGATATCACCAGTATTGAGTCGGGTGAAATTGAGCTAAATAGGCGGACCATAAACTTAACTAAGATTACCAAAGAACGTATTTGCTTGTTTAGGGATCGTGCTGGAATAAAGAATATTGAAATTTTGGAAAAGCTTCCAGACAGCGCCATGGTAGAAGTGGACCCAGTGAAAATTACCCAGGTAATTGATAATTTATTAAGTAATGCCATCAAGTATTCTCCTGAGAATTTGAATATCACCATAAACATTGAAAAAGAAAATGCAAAAATTCGATTCAACGTAGTTGATCAAGGACCAGGGGTAAAAGAAAAAGATTTGAATAAGTTGTTTAAGGTATTCCACCGGCTTGGGCATAAAACCACAGGAGGGGAGAGTAGCCATGGTTTAGGCTTGTACATTTGCCTTAAAATAGTCTCGGCCCATGGTGGCGAAATTGCTTATAAACCTGCTCAACAGCAAGGCGGACACTTCTTTTTTGATTTACCTCGCTAACGTCGTATTTCATCGTCTTTTAAATTAGTCAACTCTGCATTCATTCTTTGTGCGTATTTAAAAGTAGAGCATGTCGTCCTTTATATTATTGGGCTATAAATACCCAGCTTTTCAAATCATAGTTACATAAAAAACCTCAGTTTGATCACTATGTTCGACCTATACTTTAATACTATTAGTCACTCAACTAGCCAACTTGTAAGCGCTATTTGGGTCATTTAAAAAGGTTGGAGTTGATACTGTGCGAAAAATGAGTGAAAGCACGCTGTCCGCTAAAATTCTGATTGTGGATGACAAGCCGGTTAATGTGGATTTGCTTGAAACCATGTTAATGATGACGGGTTTTTCCAATGTTAACAGCACAACAGATTCGCGAGAAGTTGAGGCTATGCATGATAAAGATGACTATGATCTTATTCTGCTGGATATCCGCATGCCTTATATGGATGGGTTTGAGGTAATGGAAGCCTTGTCTAAAAAAGTCAGCGATGATTACTTACCAGTGCTGGTATTAACCGCGCAACAAGATATGGAAACGCGAATGCGTGCCTTAGAATTAGGGGCCATAGATTACATTACCAAACCCTTTGATAGTAACGAGGTGTTAAATAGAATTAACAATATTCTGTTAGTGCGCAGAGTCTTTAATGTACGTAAAGATCAGGCCCAAATTTTGGAAGAAATGGTACAAAATCGAACTGCGCAGTTACAGCAGCGTACGCTTGAGTTAGAAAAAACCCGGTATGCCATTATTCGTTGCTTGGGGCGTGCTGGAGAATATCGAGACAATGAAACCGGATTTCATGTTATTCGTATGAGTAAAAGTAGCCAGGTATTAGCCTTAGCAGCGGGGTTAGGTGAAAAAAAGGCTGAGCTTATTCTGAATGCCAGTCCCATGCATGATATCGGTAAGATAGGGATTCCCGATCAAATTTTGTTAAAACCTGGAAAACTAGAAAAAGATGAATGGGAGGTTATGCAAACTCATGTGGCCATTGGCGGTGAAATTTTAAGAGAAGATGATTCAGAATTAATGGGAATGGCCCATAGTATTGCCATGAGCCACCATGAAAAGTTTGATGGCAGTGGCTACCCCCAAGGGCTAAAGGGAGAGGATATTCCTATAGAGGGGCGAATCTCAGCCATATGCGATGTATTTGATGCGCTAACTTCGGAACGTCCCTATAAACAGGCCTGGAGTGTTGAAGATGCCGTGGCGTTTATAATTGATGGCTCAGGCTCACATTTTGATCCTAATTTGGTCGCTGTCTTTAACCGGGTGTTGCCTCAGATACTAAAAATTAGAGTCGAGTATTCGGACTAAATAACGGATCATCTAGTTGTTTATTCGCTGCTGCCTTCATAGAGTTATTTTTCATATTTGTATATTACAAAAAATGGATTCATAAGGTTTCATTGATATGACCAGTAAGTCAGGAGAGTTAAATAGCAAGGTAGAAGTTTTGCGTAATGCCTTTTTAGAAAGGCAAAAAGATACAGAAAATGAATTAACGCAACTGATTACTCAGTTAAGTCCAAATAAAAACAAAGTTGAAAACAACAGTTTTTTAGAACGCCTCATATTTCTATTGCATAAATTAAAGGGCACTTCGGGTACATTTGGCTTTAGTGCGTTGTCCGCTCTGGCTAAAAACATGGAAAAACAAACACTCGTATTGCTTAACGATGAAGAACAATTATCACAGTATGATATAGAAAGCCTATCTCAATTTCTTAAACTCATTTTTGATGAAAACAATGTTAGTGATAAGAGCCAAGCCACCGTTGACCCGTTATGGCGGGTGCCACAAACTCTGCAAGCCCCTCAGTCGGATACTAGTAGAAAAATTATCTTGGTCGATAGTGATGTGGAACTGGTGCGTCTACTAGAGATACAATTAAATCACTTTGGCTTTGAACTGGTGAGTTTGGATGACCATAGACACTTAGAAAAGGCAGTGAAATTCGCTAAGCCAGCGGCTGTGGTGATGGATGTGGTCTTCTCAGGTGAAGATGATGCTGGCGTTAATCTCGTAAAAGAATTACGCGATAGAGGTGTACTTACCTGCCCGCTGTTCTTCATATCAATAAGGGACGATCTTCAAGCGCGCTTGAGTGCGATACGTGCCGGCTGTGATGGTTATTTATCTAAACCTATCAACATTAGCAATCTGGTTGAAGTTATCTCCAATTTATTGCAAAGAAATTCCTCTGAAAATTATCGAGTACTAATTGTTGATGATGATATAGAAGAGGCAAAAATGAATGCCTTGTTGTGTAATGAAAACGGCATTGAAACCATGATAGTGACCAACCCTCTGGAGGCGATGGCCCGAATCAGAGAGCTCAATCCAGATGTGATTTTAATGGATATTAAAATGCCTGGTTGTAGCGGCTTTGAGTTAGCGTCTGTAATTCGGCAACACCTGCAGTATACGCAAATCCCTATTATTTTCTTAATGGCTAGTGATATGGAAGATGATTGGCTACGAGCCATGCAATCTGGGGGCGATGAGTATTTAACAAAAAACATCAGCCATAAAGAATTAGTCTCATCAATATTAGCGCGAGCCACTCGCTCACGACAACTTAGCAATATGATTAAAAAACTAAGCATGAGCGAAACTCGATTTCGCTCGGTATCCGCTTCGGCCCGGGATGCAATGATTACATCTGACTCGCAGAATAGAATTGTTACTTGGAATACAGGGGCACAACGTCAGTTTGGTTATATGGAAGCTGAAATACAAGGTAATGATTTGGCCTGCTTATTTACTGAAAGTGAGGTTCAGTATTTTCAGGGTGATTTTGAATTCATTGAAATGCAAGGTATACATAAAAATGGTCAAACATTTCCTGTGGAGGTATCCAAAGCCATATGGCAGGTGGATAACGCTTTTTTTTCAACATTTATTATTCGTGACATGGCCAAGCGTAAGCAGTATGAAAAATCCATAAATGATGCAAGGCAGTTAGCGGAAAAAGCTAATTTGGCTAAATCAAATTTTTTAGCGGCCATGAGCCATGAATTACGTACGCCGCTACATGCAATTTTGGGTTTTGGCCAGATGCTAATTCGAAATGCTCAAGAACCCTTAAGTAAATTGCAAAACAAGTGTGTGAGTCATATTACCAACAGTGGCCAACACCTTTTGGGGTTAATTGATGATGTATTAGATCTTGCAAAAATAGAATCTGGGAAGGTTGATTTATTATTTGAAGACGTCGCTATTCAAAGGTTACTGGATGAGTGCATAGAATTAGCCCAGCCCATAGCAGAGCGTTATAAAGTGAGTATTGAAAGTCAGGGTGAGCATTCTAATGAGTTACTAATTTATGCTGATTCGGGCCGAACCAAGCAAGTTATTCTTAATTTGTTATCAAATGCAGCTAAATATAACCAGGAGGGGGGGAAGATTAATATTAGGTGTGAAGTATTAATGGACGGAAATTTGCGCATTTGTGTTGAGGATAGCGGTATTGGCATAGCTGAAGATAAGTGGCCAGACTTGTTTAAACCATTTAGTCGCTTGGGAGCTGAAACCAGTGAGATTGAAGGCACTGGGATTGGTCTTTCTGTCACTAAAAATTTAGTGGAAATGATGAATGGTAAAATTGGCTTTAGCTCTGTGCAAGGGCAAGGTAGTTGTTTTTGGGTAGATATGCCCATGCCGCTACATCTTGAAAAAGAAGTGAAGCCGAACGAACCCATAGAGGTGATAGCAGAGAGTCCTTTTAAAGAGCTGCCAGAAATAAGCGGTACCTTACTATATATAGAAGACAACCCAACGAACTTAACCTTAATGACTATGTTAATTCAAAAAATTAAGGGACTTAATTTTATTTCGGCGGCCACAGCCGAAGAGGGTATTGCCTTGGTTAAAAAACAGCGCCCTGATATCGTTATTATGGATTTAAATCTACCTGGAATGAATGGTTTTGAAGCACTTGAAGTCTTAAAACAGCCAGACACATGTGGTATCCCTATTGTGGCTTTGAGTGCAGATGCTAGAGACAATAATATAGAAAAAGGTTTAAATGCAGGTTTTAAAGCCTATCTGACTAAACCTATAGACATCTATGAGGTTGCAGATGTCATTAAAGACATTCTAAAAAATAATTAGTCATCTGAACATATATTACGGTGTTTAATAGCTTCTGTTTTTTGTGAGCTTCACTGTTCTAGAATTATTTTAACCTGTATTAATAATTCCTCGGTAGAAAATGGTTTTTTCAAGATGGCCTTGGCCTGGGTTAATATTTGAGCCTGATTGAGTAAGTCATCGGTTGCATTTTCATGTTTCTTGTAGGTATTGCCCCCACCAGATATTAAGATAATAGGAATATCTGGAAAGTCACTTTCTAACAAACTGCATAACTCCAAACCGTCCATACCAGGCATTAAAATATCACTGATCATAAGATCAATACTTTCATTGGTTATGATTTCCTTTGCCATTAAACCGTCTGTGGCCTGAAAAACCTGATAGTTTTCATCTTCGAGAAGCAAT
>JBALXQ010000059.1:0-35662 GCA_036960565.1 Bermanella sp. | reverse complement strand
ATGAGTTGGGTAGGAGAACGCACCTGATATTCACCTTGAGTAACAAAGATAAAACAGGCTTCATTTTCATATGATTCGGTAGGAATGCGTTTGAAATTTGGGATGCTGAGCTTTTTAAAAACAACACGGCCTTTGTATTTCAATGTTTTCATATTATCCATTTACAAGGCCTAAATTTTAAATTGTTATTAACGACAGACTTAGCTATGTGTGGCATTCGCTATTTTTTCTTGGGCTTAGGAGCCACCGCTTCCTGTATAGCTATTTCATCAATATGATGAACATTGCCCAACGCTGTAATTTGCATGCTGGCTTCATCAATAATCTCATCGTACAAAGCCAGTACCTCGGGGTTAAATTTAGGCGTGTCTTCGGCGGTGAGCTTAAAAAGCTGCATCTGATTTAAAAAGTTATTTAAGATATGTTGCGTAGAAGACATCATGGCGCTGTATATCTTTAGCTTTTCAGTGTTCACCTTATTAATTCGGTTACGTTTAAATATATCAACAAAGGCAAAGATTAGGAAAATAATCAGAGGAATAATGAGCTCATCTATTTCATATTGCTCAAGTCTAAGCACTAGATTTACCAGTTGCTCAAAAAAGTCGACATCAAGCACTAGGCTAGTGAGAAGTATTAAAATGGCGATGCCCAAGCCCAGCAGTGTTATTTTGTAATGTTTCATTTCGAGCTCACATTAGCTGGCTTAATCTTCCTTGATGCAGCTTTAAGAATAATGGGTAAATATCGTGCCATGGTATAACCTTTTTATTAATAGCGGAACGTTGATAGTGGCCTGTTTTACGGATTTTTTCTGTCCATTATCTAGATTGCTTAAGTGCAAAAAGAGGGTTGAATAACATCCTTAATTACTTTTTAGTATGAGTCTGGGTTTATTCAATATTCTTAACAAAGCGCTGGCGAAACTGTTTTGGGGTAAGCGCTAAAATACGAACGAAATATTTTTCGGCAGGCGCTGCTGTCTTCATAACCTACTTCATGGGAAATGGTTTCAAAGCTTTTTTGAGTTTGTTCTAATTGATCGCAGGCTTTCTGAATACGTAGCCGTTGAATATATTCCGAAGGCTTGAAGCCCGTGGCTTGCACGAAGCGCCGCAAAAAGCTGCGCTCGCTCATGTGACACAGGCTGGCTAATTTAGACATTATAATTTTATGAGGGTAGTGCGCATCTAAAAATAACTGAGCCGGTAATATGGCTTGATCACCGTGATTACGCCTAGGAATAAACTGTTGATAATATTTTTGTGAACGATGCCCAGTGTCTACCACCAAGTTTTTACCCAGCTGGTTCATAACGCCAATTCCGGCGTGCTGGGCAACTAACTCCAAACCTAAATCCAACCAAGACATCACCCCACCAGCGGTGATAACACTGCCCTGATTGATTAATATTTGCTGAGTGTCTAATTGAATATGCGCAAAACGTTTTTGAAATTCATCGGCCAGCGCCCAATGTGTGGTGGTTATATGCCCTTCTAACAAACCCGCCTTAGCGAGAATAAACGCGCCAGAACAGGCCGAACATAACGTGGCTTGATGATCATGCTGATGCGTTAGCCAGTTGAGTAACTCATCACTGGGGTTAAGGTAAAACTCATCCTTTAGCGAAGGCGGTAAAATCACCACATTGTATTGATGAGTGTTATTGAGTTGATCTAGGGTCAGCATGGTACAGCTGAAGGGTGTGACGGGCCCGCACAGCTCATTGGCCATTTCAAATAGCTCGTAAAGGCCGTGTACTGCCGACTGTAAGGCATGGGGGTAATTGATAATAGCAAGTTGCATAATGGCGATATCGGACTGCAGTATGTCAATATAGCCACTTATTGATCAATGAACAAAGGGGCATACTAATAAGACATGATGCAAACCATACCGATTTTATATAGGAGGCCCATATGTCGGCGCCGTTAACAGTAGAAACACACATCCCCTTTTTAGAAACTTTGTTTGAACCTTGGAAGACCCTAATTGGAAGTGATTACCAAGGGTATCGAAATCATGTTTATCGCATGGTGCAATTTTGCTGGGCCCTTAAACAGGTTAAAGGCGAGCCCCTTTGTGAAGAAGATAAACGCAAAATCATGATTGCCGCAGTGTTCCATGACATTGGCATCTGGACCGAAAATACACTGGATTATCTAGAGCCCTCTTTGCCGCCTGCCATGAACTATTTGCAAAAACAGCAGCTTGCTCATTGGAAGGATGAAATTCGTTTGATGATTACCGAGCATCACAAGTTAAGAGCCTATCGTGGCGAATACCAAGATATGGTGGAGTTGTTTCGCCAAGGTGATTTGATCGATTTTTCGTTAACCCTAGTAAAATTTGATTTACCCAAAAGCTATATTAGTGATATGAAAAATGCCTTGCCTAATGCGGGCTTTCATATGGGTTTATTGAAAAAAGGCTTTAAGTGGTTTTTACGCCACCCCGTAAATCCAGTGCCTATGATGAAATGGTAAGAATAAAGTGGTGAGGAGGAGTGGCAATAGATTAAGCTTTAGGCTTTGTGGATTGTTCGGAGCCTTTTTTAAGACCAAACTTTCTGAATTTTAGCTAAGTTTTTCGGGTTGTATCATATTGCTTTGCCTATAAAACCCTATATTAAATGTATAAATTCAACCCCAATTACTGCTTTTCATAGACTGGACGTTGTGCGTTGTTGCGCTAGACTATTAGTTAATATCTAAGGGGTCACAATGTGCATAAGTACCTTAGTAGCCTGCTTTTCGCCTTAATGGCTTCTTTTTTTGTCTCTCCACTTTCTGCGGCTGAACAATTTACTGTTTTTTGTAATGAAAAAAATGTCCCTGTTTGTTACAAGGACGAGGCAGGAAAAATTGTGGGTATTGATGTTGATATTGTACGAGAGCTTAGTAAGCGACTTGAACTTTCTTTAGATATTCAGCTGGTTCCCTGGAAACGTGTTCTCGCGGGAGTACAGCAAGGAACTGCTGATGCGGGAATGCCCCTTTTTGTCACCGAAGACAGAAAAAAATACTCTTTGTACTCGCAAGTGCCGCTCCACGAGTCTGTAATGGTGGCTTATACAAAGGTGGGCCGCCTTATAGCCTATAGTGATTTAAAGGACCTTTATGGAAAATCAGTTGGTATACGCAGAGGCTATAGTATATCTCCCGAATTTGACCAGTTAGCGCACGAAGGCCGGATAAAAGTAACTGGAGTAAATGATGTTCAGAATATGATTAGGATGATCGAAGCGGGCCGATTTGATCTTATAATTGATAAGCGCTCAACCGTAGGCTTTTACTTGAAACAAAGTGGAGTAAAATTGCAAAGCATTGGGCAAGTGGGTAAAGCTCAAGGTGCCTATTTAGTGGTTTCTAAAGCTACGAGTTTTAAAAATCCTAAAAGCTTACTTAATGATATTGATAAAGTTTTAATGGCGATGAAAGAAGAAGGCGTTATTGAGGAAATCACTAAGCGCTATACTAAATAAATTTAATCCCAGTTGTATTTTTACATAAAGCTTCCTATGAGCAGTTTGTCAATCGATGCATTGCTCTACTTCCTTAATTTAAAGTGCTTCTCGGCAAGACTTAAAAACCCTTTTGATGTTTTCTATTATAGCTGCTGGGTTCATTACTCTTAGTTTTATTGCCTTTAATACTAACCTACTGATTTTATTCGCTTTTTAATCTTGGGTAGGGTGTAAAGCGGGTAAAGACCCTAAACAATTAGGGGAATTACTCTTGGTTAACGCATCTAAAGAATTTATCACCTAGACTTAAAGAAACAGGGGATAAGGCGCTCTCAATATAATGATCAGTATGGAAGAAATTGAGCGCAAACTGGAAGAGCTGCCATTATTACCCGATGTGGTGGTGCGCCTATTACAGCTTAAACCTGAAGATGAATCGTTTTTTGACAAGGTTCTGGAGCTATCCCAAGAAGATCCAACTTTTGCCTTGCAAGTAATTCGTTTGGGCAATAGTGCCAGCAGTGCCCCCATTAGCCAGATTAAATCCTTACAAGAAGCCGTGGCCAGAGTGGGGGCCGATGCCATTGCTGGGCTTATTACCTCCATGGCAGTATTGCGGGTATTTGTACCGGTAAGCCCAGGTGAAAAAGAATTATGGATTCACTCTATTCAAGTGGCGGTAATCACAAAAAAAATTGCCAGTTTATTAAGCGGATTAAAAATTGACCCTAATCAGGCTTATTTGTGCGGCTTATTACACGATATTGGCCGCTTTGTTATGTTTGATAAGGCCGCGTCTGAATTACAAAAAATAGAAGAAAAAAATTGGCAAACACCAGAAGAGTTAATTGAAGCTGAACTTAGCGTATGTGGCTTTGATCATTCCAAACTCGGTGGGCGTGTATGCGCAAAGTGGGGCTTACCGGAAATCGTACGTCGTGTGGTGGCGTATCATCATATGTATACAGATAAAAAACAAAAAGCTATTGAAAGCCACGACGGGCATTTATCTATCTTGTTAAAAATGGCTCAGCTGGCAGATCGTTTAAGTGTGATGTTACTTAACGAGCCCGATATTTTAAATTGGCCCGAGCAAACTCTCACACCTGCGCTTGCAGAATGTTACCACCCTTGTTTAGCGTCGCTTGATTTAAGTGCAGATCGCTTAAAGGAGATAGCAGAGTTTGCCGTTGAGGATACCGCACGCATGGTGAAAGGGTTGGGGATTCTGCATTAGCTTGAGTTTAAATTCACAATTTCTGCTATTAAACCGAATAACTTCCTTCTCTTTAGATACTAGCCTGTAGGCTAATTCATCTTACGTTACCGTCTTGTTGTCGACTATTAAGCCTAAATTAACACTCTGTTATATCTGCCTTTGATCAATTCCTATAAGTATTGCGGCCCTCAGCATAAGAAATCTACACCCTCTCTTTGGTATTCTAATTCCACTGAGTAAAGACCATTTTAATACATTGTTTATACATAAATATAAAGGTGGCTTTGCACAACATAATTATAAAAAGCAGTCACAATTCTAATATGAGGCTGCTGAAGCTAGCGGTATAAAAACCGTAAACTAAATACTTAATAGGGGTGTTCGGCTTTGAAAAATTCAAGTGACAATCCAGCAACAGTTTATGAACTACTTTTACGGTCGGCTGATCGTTTTGGTAATGAGACCGCACTCACGTATTTAAAAGATGCTTCTTTAGAGTTAATTGATGAGAAAATAAGCTACTCAGAATTAATTAAAAATATTAATAAAATGGTGCGCCTTATTCATGACCACGCCAAGTGCAACGGCAGCAAAGCGCCTGTGGTTTCTTTTTTATTACCGAATATTCCACAGGCTTATTATATTCTTTTGGGAGCCGGAACGGCGGGTATTGCCAATCCGTTAAATCCTTTACTAAGCGAAAATGCGCTGTTGGCGCTTACTGAAAAAGCCCAAACCGATATCTTAATTGCCCTAGGGCCAAACCCTGTCAGTGACATTTGGCAAAAGGCTCAGTCAGTGGCGCAGAAAATGTCTAACACGCCAAAACTGATACCTGTGGTGTTTAGCAGTGAGGGAATCGGTGAAAGTTTTGAATCTATGTTAGCCGATTACAGTCATGCGCCTTTACCCAAAGAATGGCTACCCTCGCCAGATAGTATTACCGCGTACTTCCATACTGGTGGAACAACCGGAACGCCAAAACTGGCTATGCATAGCCACGCCAATCACTTGTGTACCGCGAATGCTTATTTGCGAACTATGCAGGCTGGAGTAGGGGATGTAGCCATGAATGGTTTGCCTTTGTTTCACGTGGCCGGTGCCTTGATCGTTGGCCTAGGTTCCTTGGCCGTTGGGGTGAATACGGTATTGCCGACTATGGCCGGTTTTCGCAACCCACAGGTGGTTTCACGTTACTGGGATTTAGTTGAGCATTACCAGGTAACCATAGGAGGTGCTATTCCCACTACGGTGGCCGCCATAGCGGATGTGCTTGTTGGCAATGCCAATATTAGTTCGCTGCGTTACCTAATGACGGGCGGAGCACCCTTGCCTTTGAGTGTGCCTGAGAAAATTAAGGAAGCGACCGGGCTTAGTCTTTACCAGATATATGGCATGACCGAGACTTCGGGTGTTACCGCTATGCCAAATTTAAATATGGACCCAGTTCCAGGCAGTGCTGGGCAAGTAAGTGGTGATATAGAGGTTCGTATTGATAGTGACTCAGACATACCTGAAGACGTAGGGGAAATTTGTGTGCGTGGCCCCATGGTTTTTCTTGGCTATTTAGGCACTGAAGAACCCCCTCTTGATGATGACGGTTGGTTGCGCACGGGTGATCTGGGTTATATCGACAGTAATAAAAACCTGTTTATCACCGGTCGTGCCAAAGACCTGATTATTCGCAGTGGTCACAATATTGATCCTGCAGTTATTGAAACCTGTTTAGAAAGTCACCCTGCTGTATCCATGGCGGCCGCCGTGGGAAAACCGGATGTTTATGCAGGTGAATTACCAGTGGCCTATGTTCAGCTTCATCCTGATCAGAATGTCAGCGGAAGTACTTTACGTGATTACGCCTTAGCCCATATTGATGAGCGTCCTGCTTGCCCCAAACAAGTCATTGTTATTGAAGCCTTGCCATTAACGGCTGTGGGGAAAATTCATAAACCAACATTACGAGCGCGCAGCGCAAAAGAGGCAGTGGAGGAGGCATTGGCAGTATTTAGTGCAACTGCCAAAGCCCAGATGCTTGCCAATGGCAGTATTCAAGTGAAAGTGTCAGCCATTCGTTCAGATTCTGAATTTAATGCGGCCTGTGTTTACCTGGCCAATCAATTAAATTTAGAGATTGAAGCTGTGGAGGGAGCCTTAGCGTGATTGATTTTTATTTTGATTTTATTTCTCCCTATGGCTATTTTGCCGCTATGAAGATTGATGGATTGGCGAAAAAGTTTGATAGAAAAGTAGAATGGCATCCCATGTTACTAGGTGTTTCGGTGATGAACGTCATGGGCCTAAAGCCTTTAATGGAAACTCCACTAAAAAAGGATTACCTGATACAAGATATCCCCAGATTAGCAGCACTTTACAACATCCCTTTTTCTTATCCAAAGCATGGCATGCCTAAACCGCTGCCTCCAGCTCGCGCTTTTTGTTGGGTGAAAGAAATGCTTCCGGAGCGAGCAGGTGAATTTGCTAAGGCCGTTTATCGCGCCCAATGGCAAGACGGTCTTGATATTTCCCAGCCTCAGGTTCTGGCAAAGCTGGTGGAAGAGGTAGGGCTTAATGGTGAGGCACTAAAAGAAGCACTTGAAACAGAAACACTACGTCGCTCACTAAGTGAAAAAGTGGATGCATCCATTAATCGTGGTGTGTTTGGTTCTCCAACGTACATGGTGGATGGCAATATGATTTGGGGGGGAGATCGAATGTGGATGTTAGAACACTGGTTATCGAAAGGAAAATGGGATTCTAACCATCAAAAATATTAATTCTACTTTAGTACTAAATTTATTTAAAAGAGGCAGGTATAACGTGATGGAAAGTTCTTTGGATTCCCCTAGTAGCCATGAAAAAATACTAAGTAAAAAGTGGTCACCTTACTTTTTGTCTCTTGTATGTGGAAGTTTTGCTTCTATATTTTTTCTAAAACCATTATTAGTTTTGTGTTTTATACTTGGCCCATTACCAGTGCTGTATTGCGTGTTAAACAGTTCAGTTCGTACGGGCATTAAACTTTCTATGTTATTTGGATTGGTGGCAATGCTACCTACCGTAATAGAAATGACAAAAATAATGTCACCTTTCCAGCAAGTAGGGCTCTGGTTATTGTTTTCGTTTTTGCTGGCATTACCTATTATTTTAACTCGTCTTGTGTTGGGTCGGCTTAGCGACCAATTAAATATAAGTTATTTTCTATTTCTCCCGTGGGTGTATGGAGCAGCGATGGCAGGGATAGCTGTTCTTTATAATCTACCCTTTACCGGTCATTGGATGCCTGTACTTGCTTATCAAAGCTTTGAGGTAAGCCGCCAATTGATGAGTGTGGCGGGCTCTTATACGGTGTTATTTTTGATCGCGCTCATAGCAGGGGCTCTACTGGTATTAGTTTTAAGTAGAACGAAAAAAGTACTTGTTAATACAGCTGCTATCATAATTGTTGCGTGTTTATTTATTACTCTTGGGTACGGACAAATACCTGAAATAGAACGCAGTATTAAAGTAGCCACTATTACTGCCAACTTGCCTGAAAGGGAAAATGAAAAGTGGTATGACGTGCTTCCTCCCATTGCTAAAACAAATGATTGGATAAACCTCTATCAAAAGTACGCAAGCTTGACTCGAGAAGCGGCTAATAAAAATGCGAAAATTATTGCTTGGCCAGAGTACGCATTAATACTTAAAGGTATGGTCGATGAATCTAACCTTAAAACCTCTCTAATTGACTTGGCTAATAAATTGGATGTCACTATTGTTGCCAGCTATATTAATGTGCAGTCCAGAAAAAATGTTGCTTATGGCATTACTCCTAGTGGTGAAGAGGTGACTTATTATAAACAGAGGCTGGTAGGCGTTGTTGAATCTAGCTGGTTGACTTCGGGACTCAAAGATTTTGAATTACTTTATGTGAAAGAACTGGATTTAAATATTGGAATTCGAATTTGTTACGACAACGACTTTCCTATGGGAACACGGGAGGCGATAAAAGCGGGGGCTGAAATTATGATAACCCCCTATGCTGATTGGGATGGTGTTAGTGAGACTCACGCCAGGCTTAATGCTATGCATGCCGCTGAAAACCATATTAGTACACTGCGAGCTGCCCGAGGTGGTTTATCAACGATAGTAGGTCCTGAAGGCGAGATTATAAAATCTGGTCGAAGTGACTTAACCCCCGATCAGGTGTTAATCGCCGAGCTGCCAATCAGTAAGCCTGGTACAATTTATTCAAAGTTTGGTGATTGGCTTGGTTGGCTATGTATGATGTTTATTATTGTGATGGGAGGAATCCGAATTAGAGTGATCTACAAAAAAATATAGCTATAAGGTTTCTAATTAACAGGCATATATAGAAAGATACGAATTCAATCTAGCAGTGTTACAGCTGGGTTGAATTCGCGATTGATACAATCAAAATATTTGAAAATATGGCTGCTGAAATATGTTAGCAGGCTATTAAAATCGAATTTTAAAGATGGAAAGATAGAAAAATAAATTTAGCGCCTTATCTTATATCTTTGTAATGTGGTGGTTTAGCATAGAATCGGCTTAAGGGTTACGGAAATAGTAAGTGTTTGATGTTATTTTCGCGGCTAGCCACTGGTTGTCAATGGGACCTAGCAATGCTCTGACTGGTTGCGAGAGTTGATGGATGTAGCTGGTTTCTCTACTTTAATATTTACTCTATTTCTAGGAATTTTCCGGTCGTGGCCTTTTGAAACGCTTTAGGGCTGATGCCAAAGTGGCGCTTAAAGGCGGATGCAAAATTGCTAGAATGTTCATACCCCACCTCCATGGCAATCTGGGTCACATTTAACTTCCCCTCACTTAACAGAAGTTGCGCATTTTGCATGCGAATATTTAAAACGAAGTCAGTAATGGAGCAACCATTTATTAGTTTAAAAACTCTTTTTAGGGTGCTTTTTCCAACCCCAAGAGTTTGAACGAGCTCTTCCTGGCTAGGAGGATTTCTCCATTTATTTAGTAATAATAAGCTGGCTTTTTGTATGTGTTCACGTTCTTTTTCAGAAACATGGGCCAGTTTTTTCTGGCTTTCTTGATGGGAAATATTACTTAATGCCAGACATAAAATTTCTATGCTTTTGGCTTGAATAAAGGGACGGCTCCATGGCTTAAGGGTGTCGAAATGTAAAAAAATTCGTAGGGCCTGTATTAATTCCATGCTCATGCTCACACTTTCAGCCATTTCTTGGGCACCATTAACGACAGTTTGTATGCAATCGGGTAGCTGTTCGGCTTCCATATCAAACGGGGGCTTTAGCAAAATCTCAGGTTCACATAAGAGCATCACGAATAGTCTTTTTTCGCTTTTTTCAGGATGCAGTGCCATACGTCTTTTTAAATGGGAATAGGCTGCCAACATGCATCCCTCGGTCAAGGATATAGACCCATGATTTTCAACTTCCAGGGTTTCATTGCCCAGAATATTAAAGCTAAATATCAAATGCCCCGGTGGTGTGGCAATTTCAATGTCACGACTGTTATGTCGGGTGAAATCCAGTATGCGCAACATGATGCCCGGCTGTAATTGGTACATGATTTCAAAACCCTCCACTTGTGCATTATCGTGGCGGATGTGGCTTTGTCCTGCGCGCAATTCAAACCGATTGAGATCAGTAAAAGGCAAATTTACTTGATCAGATTCTATTTTAGATTGTTTTTTTGATGACATCTGGCCTCCTCAAAAAACCATGAATTAAGCAAGTCACTAACGAGTAGCATATTAATATTATTATATAAAAATGAAAAATAGTGTCGCTTTATTTAATGATATTCTTTTAGTGAATAATATTACTTTGAAAAGATATATAAATAACAAATGTTAATGATATTGAAATTATTAGAATATGAGGATGATTTATTTTGTCGCTAGGCCACTAGGGATAATAGGACAGATATGACAATGAAGGGAGCTTTAGAGGAAAGCCTGCTAAGAACAGGCTCTTACCAATTAATTTAACCTTATGTTTTAACCAGTTTAGTCAGTAAGTGAGTCATATCGTCATTATGGCCTTCGCCAAAGCCCAATTTTCTTGCCCAATCGTGACCCAGAATTAAGCACATCATTAAGTAGCCCATTTGCTGGTGATTTTTAACGCCCGATACTTTTAATTGTTCGGTAATCATATCCAATAGGTGTTTATAAACTAGCGAAACTTTTTCGGCTATATGCGAGTTTTGATCGCCCGCGCCTATCATGCAGCTAAAAAACACTTCATTTTGTTTGCTGACTTCATGGAATTTCTCAGAACATACAAAGCCAAGCATTTGCTCTAGATTGGGTGTCGAATCACTAGATTGAGATTGACTGGATTGTGCAAAGTTATTTAACGCCTCCATATAGCGATTTACTACTCTATCTAGTAGAGCATCTAGCATGTTATCGCTGCCACTAAAATAATGATGCAGCATAGGCTGCTTCATATCAGCTTCGTCGGCCACTTTACGTTGTGAAGCTTGGCCAAAGCCCTCTCGTAAAATCACTTTTTCGTAGGCATCTAAAATGAGCTGTTGTTTTTCTAACTTTTTGCTGGGGCGTCCCATGTTACTGCTGTCCTTAATGCGATCACGCTATGGTGAAGCATTATATACACTTGCCGTTCATGTCTGAAGGTTTTAACTAAGCAGATAATTTAAAGGTCATAAAAAAAGCAGGGCCATAAGCCCTGCTTTTAGAATTGCGCTAAGTGTTCACTTGCTGGTTACTTAGGTTGGATGCGCACCACACCACTAACAGTACCGCCTACTACTTGGCGATTGGCCACTACTTGCGTTGCCGCATAGGTACTGTTGTATTTAGGCAGGTAACCCATAGGCGCTTCAACTTTAGTCTCGCCTGTATCCCAATCAAAACCTAGGATAGTCCACTTGCCGCCAATTTGTCCCCAGCAGTAAGCTAGGTTAGACGCTTCACTCATGGTAGGAATACCATTAGGGCAGCTTTCTTGGTTGCTCCAATCGCTTACCACTTCACGAGTGTCTGATTTCCACGAGAATTTTTCTACGCCAATCGGGGCGTTAAATTTAAGGTTAGAAAACAATACTGTCAGCATGCCCCACTGTGGGTCTTCACCTAGCTGGCTGGTGTCCCAGCTGTATTCGTTGTCTACCACCATGGCGCTATGGCCACGTACCATTACCGATTGCTCAGAAATACTCTTAGTACGGTCGCTTATACCAAAGGTAATTGGAAATTCAGCAGCAATACGACGATCTTTACCTTCAGCAACAGGTTCCCAGTCGGCTGGAATTTCATCACGCCACATTAATACTAAATTCATTAATTCAGCCCCATCGGTGAAAACTACAAACTTATCTTCGCCTGCTTTACCCATTAGAGATGGAGTAGAACCCGAACCTATGCCTAAACGGCCTGGTAACGGAGAATCTGGACCTGCTTCATAATCGGCGCTCCATAATAGCTCTAGGTTTTCACCATCCCATTGAACTCTGTGCATCTGCTTGCTGGTCACCACGAAAATGCCGCCATCTTCATCTACCGCAATAGAATTAGATACTTCTTGGTTAGCCCCTAACGAGATCGCTTTATAAGACGTGAAATCGCGGCTAATGGTCATAACCAAACCGGCCGATGTGGCCAAAGCAATATGACCGTCAAACGTCATGTTCATACCTACTACGTGTTCGCCTTCTACGGTTTTTAATTCAGAAGGAATATCAAAAATCGCTTCGGTAGTGATGCCTGATCTTGGATCACCCTCTACGGCATCGCCGTAACGGGTTAAAGACATGTCGCGTGGCGCAAAAAAATCACCGTCTTTATCTACCAAAGAATAAGCACCTGAAATACCGTCTTCTGGCAGGCTCTGTAATTTAATGTCTAGCTTGGTTATCCAGTAAGTGCTGGTATCTACTTTATAGATAGAGCCAAAAGTTGAACCCCACGCCACATTGTCGCTGGCATAAGCCAGGGTAATAGAAGGCAAGGCGGCGGTGTAATCTACATCAATTCTGTCACCTGGCTCTAGGCCTCTTAATGGTGAAGAAGCCTGGTTATAAGAATTACGGTGCGACATGGGCCAAGGAGAATCGGCCAAAAAAGTATTGCGCGGTGGCTCGGCATCGGCTTGGACATTAAATGCCGCAAACGAGGTGCAGGTTAAAGCGGCACAAAGGGCCAGCTTTTTTATTTTATGCTTTTTAAAATGCATCGATTGGGATTGTAGCGAGTGAGTGTTACTCATAGTTTTACCTTTATAATTATTATGTACAAATGCGCCGACTACCTTACTCAACTAAATGTGAAGAGGGTTATTCTGAAAATGACAATTATGAATTCAAAAAACGCCATAGTGTTTGAGAAAGTTTTGAAGGCGGGGTAAGGTGCGACCAATAATAAGAAAAAATAACTACATTCGAAAAAAACAGTTTAAATGGACTTATGTCATTACATTATTCAAGCAGTTCCCCCATGTGGGTTCGTTCAATATACCTATGTTTAGAGGCTGATACCGGCCAAGCACAGCGCATTTTTAACAGTTGCGGAATTGAATTGGCCGAAAAAACAGAAAAACAAAATCGTGTGGCCATAGCAAAAATTTCACAAGTGTGGAAAGAAATAGTTGGCCTAACCAATAATGATGCGTTTGGTTTGAAGGTAGGAAAACATTTTGTAAAAAATGCCACCGCCGTTTTTACTTTGGCGGCGGTTAGCAGTGTTGATTTACTGCAAGCGGCGGAACGGTTGTCGGCTTTTTATAAAATGGTTTCCACCGGTGTGGTGTTAGATGTGAATACCGACAGTGGGGTATTGCTAAAGCTGTCTTTACCCACACAAGGTACCGGCGTGTGTATGTATGCCATGGATGCAAGCCTTACCACTTTAATTGAATTGGCTAAGTCGGTACTGAAAGAGAACTATCAAAATCCTATCAGTGTAAAAATGTGTAGGCCTCAACCTAAAGACGCACAAATTTACAATGAGTACTTTGGCTGCGATGTGCAGTTTAATTGTGATGACAATAGTATTCTTTACGATGATAAAAATATTCAGGTACAAGACCACAGTAAAAATCCAGCGCTTGCCGATCACCTTTATTCTTATTTAGATGAATCGTTAAAAGAAATTGCGCACCTAAGTTTAGCCGAGCAAGTGATTGATATAATGGAATCGCTGTTTGATGACCGAAGTGTGAAGATGATTGAGGTGGCCAAAAAAATGGCCATGAGTGAGCGCACTCTACAACGTAGATTGCAAAAAGATGGCACCAACTTTAATGAATTAAATAAAGCGTTTAAATTGGAAAAAGCGCAGCAGTGGTTGTTGGCCAAGCAATTCACTCAAGGGGAAATTAGCCATAAGTTAGGTTTTAGTAGTCAGAGCAATTTTTCACGTTTTTTCAAAACTGAAACTGGCTACACACCGAACTCGTATATCGAGAGCGTGAAAGCCAGCTAGGGTGAGGCTGAATGAATATTCAGCTTCAGTGGTATGGGTTATTCGCTTAACTCAATATCCACATCAAAACTCTCTGCAAATTCTTTAGGCATGCGACTGGCTTTGCCTGTTTTAACGTATTTACATTTGAGTCACAAACCCAGCGAGTAAAACCTCGTATTAGAGTTTTACCATCCGACTCTCTTGCGAATTGCCATATTGAGAGTCGTTTTATAGATTGCGTTAACCAGCTGTTTCAATATCCACATCAAAACTCTCTGCAAATTCTTTAGGCATGCGACAAGCTTTGCCTGTCTTTAGGTTCACACAAACCCAGCGAGTAAAACCTCGTATTAGAGTTTTACCATCCGACTCTCGTGCAAATTGATACTCGCGCTTCATGGAGATGCGTTGATCATTTTCACTTATCCAAGTTGCGGCCACTACGCCATCACTTTCAAATGCCGGTAATAAATAATCAATTTCGGTATGTCGTGCTACCCAGGCGTAGCCCAGTTTTTGCCACACCGGAAACGTCATATTGAGCTTTTCACAATGGGACCAAGCCACCTGCTCCATCCATTTTAGATATTCACAGTTATTCACATGGCCCAGCACATCAATATGTTCACTGGTGACGTTAATTCTTAGGGTGTGAGGAGAGGGCACTTCCCAGTTAATACTCATGGTGTTCTCTTTAAATGGTTGAGACTTGGGCTTATTGCTTTAGCACAAGCTCAGAGATAGGTTTATTAAATAGAGTATTAACACACTAGGCTGGATAGATTCAGCAAGCAGTGGTGGTTTTAATTCAAAGTAGTCTATTTTTTAAACAGAAATATTTTATTGGTTTGGCCTTTTTTCACCTTGATTGTGAACTGGATCCGGCTGAAGTCTTATTTCTTGCATATTTGGTGAGTAGTTTTAGAGCTTAATAATTAGCCATTTAAAACCAAGTTTTGATTCATCGGAGGCACTGCATGAATAAATTACTATTAATTGCCCTTACCACAATTATGTTAAGTGCCTGTGGTGCCCAAGAGGGCATTACCCAGGTGGATGAAGACACCGATGCACAGGCCACAGAAAGTGCAGAAGAGAGCACCAGCGCGGACGATAGCAGCGCAGATACCGACGCTACAGACGATGCCGCTACGGATGACGCAACTACGGGTGATGGGTCTACAGACGATGGCGCTACCGATGAAGATGATAGCTCCACAGATGACGGCGCTACCGATGAAGATGACGGCTCCACAGATGATGGCGCTACCGATGAAGATGATGGTTCCACAGATGACGGCGCTACCGATGAAGATGACGGCTCCACAGATGACGGCGCTACCGATGAAGATGATGGCTCCACAGATGACGGTGCTACCGACGAAGATGACGGCTCCACAGATGATGGTGCTACCGACGAAGATGACGGCAGTGCCGATGACGCTGAAGAAGAGGTGGTAGATGCTACTGTCTGTACCACGGGTTCAGATCTAGGCGATATTCCTGCCAATTACCTTTCTGCACTAGATAAGTACACCACCACTAACAGCGAATACATTGTTTATGTGTGTACTCAGGACACCAATGGCGACGGTGTAGCCGATTACATGGTAGTGGAAAGCACCAACCAGCCTGAGCATGAGTCTTACTATTTTGAAGATGACAATCATCACCATGAAGATTTCGATTTCGAGACCAACAAATACAAATTTGATGCGGTCCACGATGGTAGCCAGCGCACCGGGCCTGCCGGACAAAATATGATTGTAGAGCAAACCGTGGTGATGAAAATGCCCATTAACCCACAGGAAGCCGCCAATAAAACCGATACACCTTACGGCACCATAGGGCTGGCCATTAACGGGGTGTCGTTCTTTAACGAAAACGCAGCACCGGGTGATGACATTACCGAGGAGTTATTCACATTTGATCAATGCTCAGGGCACCCTCAGGGCAGTGGGCTTTACCACTATCATGTAGACCCTGTGTGTTTAATTCGTGATTTGGGCGGCGACGTTACCGAAGTGTCCCACACCGAATCAGGCACCACCTATAACTGGATAGAAGATCCAGGCACCAATGCCGGATTGTTAATTGGCTTTCTAGTAGATGGCTTTCCCGTGTATGGGCCAGTGGGCAGCAGCGAAACCGATTGCAATGGCACAGCGGTCAGCAGTGACACCATAGATGCTTACAATGGCCACAGTCATTGCACCGCAGAATTTGATGAAGCGATTTATCATTACCATGTAAAAACCGCAGAGATAGGCGGTACCAGCGAATCGGTATTCTGGATTACGAACTCTCAGTATTATGGAGAGCCTGGGGTAATGGAAAGGTAAGTCTGTTAATGATCAGCGCTGAAATTTCAGCGGCACCGTGAATTGCGAGTCTGGGGAGATAAGCACCTAGGGCTGTACCCACGCCCTATAAAAAAGCAGTATTGCGAGATTTAAGGATGATGAAACCGTAATTGCTTTCATAAAACTGTAATAAAAATACAGTATTTTAACGCACCCTTCTTCGGCCTTGCTCTCATCCAGTAAGGCCTTTTTTATGCCTGTATTTTTTATGCCTGTACTATTTATAACTTGGTCCTATATTTAGCCAATCAGTTTCACAATGTTTACACATTTATGCTGTTGAATGAGCTTGAAGGTTAAAACTTATTTAATCCTTCAACGGCCTTACCCTCGTCCAGTAAGGCCGTTTTTTTTGGTTTCGTTTCCCAACAATAGCTCCAGCAATAACTCCATCTATTCCTCTGCTTCATCGCTTCCTTTCTTGCTGCTATTTGGCTCCACATTAATTGCACAGTTTAATGATTAACTTGTATCAACGACCCAAAGCTAGTCAATCATTATTTCCTTACTGCTTTTTATTAGCACTAAGGCGTCGGAGGCTTTATGAATAACATTAAATTAATAACAAGCGGTGCACTTATTTCAGCGCTGACATTAATAACTGCCTGCACCGGCCCAGCCGAAATGGGCGCCGCCACCAATGCGGCCAGCGTTTGTACATCGGGCACTGACCTCGGTGATATTCCAGCAAACTATTTAAGCGCCATTGAAAAATACACCACCACCAATAGCGAATACACAGTATATGTGTGTACCGAAGACACCAATGGCGATGGCGAGGCCGATTACATGGTAGTGGAAACCACTAACCAGCCCGAGCATGAATCTGTGTATTTTGATGAATCTAATCACCATCATGAAGCGTTTGATTATGAAACCAATGCTCACAAATATGACGCCATTTACGACGGCTCCCAGCGTTTGGGTTCGGCAGGCGGCAACATGATTGAAGAATTGGTATTGGTGATGAAAATGCCCATTACCCCCACCGCTGCCACCAATAAAACCGATACCCCTTACGCCACCATTGGTTTAGCCATTAACGGCGTGTCGTTCTTTAATGAAAATGCTGCCCCAGGGGACGAAATTACCGAAGAGCTTTTCACCTTTGATCAGTGCTCAGGGCATCCACAGCAGCAAGGGGTGTATCACTACCACGTAGATCCAGTGTGCTTATTACGGGATTTAGGCGGCGATGTAACGGAAGTGGATAAAACTGTCGATGGCACCACTTACCAGTGGCTGGAAGATTCGGGTAACAACGCAGGCTTGTTAATTGGCTTTCTAGTGGATGGTTTTCCCGTGTATGGCCCAGTGGGCACTAACGAAACTGATTGCACTGGCGCAGCCGTAAATGCCAGCAGCATTGATGGCTACAACGGCCACAGCCACTGCACTGCAGATTTTGAAAATGGCATTTACCATTACCATGTGAAGACGGCTGAGCTAGGCGGAAGTGGCAATCCTGTTTTCTGGATTACTAACAGCCAATATTATGGGGTGCCTGGGGTGATGGGTGAGTAATAGAGTAAAAGCCAACAGCCGCTCATGTAGTAATAGAGTCCCCGGGGTGATGGGTGAGTAATAGAAAAACGGATTGGTGAAAACGGCACTGTTAGTTCAGTGGCAGTGGCAATCTGGTATTTTGGATTACTAATAGCCATATTATGGAGTCCCTGGTGTGATGAGTGAGTAATAGAGTAAAAGCCAAAGCCACTCATGTAGTGCCGGAGTTCCTGGAGTGATGGGAGAATAAATAACCAACTGTGATAAGCTTGCGCCTAAGTTTTAGGAATAAAAGTAAATTTACGGATGAACCTTCCAGTACTGCAAAGCAAGCTTTCCATGCCCCATGCCGGCTCTCTATTGAGTCGGCACGCGCTTATTTCCCGCTTAAATGACTACAGCCACAGTAACCTTACGGTGATTACTGCGCCTTCTGGCTATGGGAAAACTAGCCTAGTGGTCGATTGGTTAAATCACAGTCATCAAAGTTGTTGTTGGTTTTCTATCGATGATAAAAACAATGTGCCCAGCTCTTTTTGGTTGTACATTTGTGCCGGATTAAGCCGTATCGATGAAGGCATTAGTGAAAAAGCCGAGCTATTTTTACAAAATAGTTATATTGAAGACTTTTCTATTATCACCGATACCTTGCTTGAATCCCTGGAAAAATTCACCCGTAAATATAGCCGGCCTGCACAACTGGTTATGGTGTTTGATGATTTTCATCACATAGACGAGCCCAAAATTCTCGATTCCTTTAATCGCTTTTTAGATTACTTGCCGGCCTGGATACACGTAGTGATTACGTCACGTAATTTGCCCGCTTTAAAAATTCCCGCGCGTCGCTCCAAACTAAAGGCCAATATCTTGTTTACCCAAGATCTGGCTTTTGATGTCAGCCAGATAGGCGAGTTTTTACAAACCCGGCTTTCTCTTAAATTAAATAAAGAACAAGTATCTAGCTTGTTTGAAAAAACCGAAGGCTGGGCAGCAGCCATTCAGCTGGCGGGTTTAGCGCTTAAGGCCAATGGCGATATACAAAGTCTTAATCACGATAGCCCTGCCAGTTTCCATAAAGATAATTTTTTATCCGGCTTTTTGTTTGAAGAAGTATTTTTACAATTAAGTGAAGAGCTGCGCCAGTTGCTATTGGCTGTGTCGGTGGTAGACAGTTTTAATGTAGAGCTAAGCGACTACCTTTTAGATACTAAGAGTGCCCAGGCTAATAATAGTCAGGTGCTTATACAACAACTATTAGATTCTGGTTTGTTTGTCACCGTCTTAGATGCAAACCAAAATTGGTATCGTTTGCACAGTTTGTTTCAGGAATGGCTGTATTCCCAGTTAATTAAAAGCCCTGAGGTAAATTCAATTAAGCAACGGGCTTGTGATTGGTTTACCAATAATAAAAATTACGATCAGGCTTTAGACCTAGCGCTTGATTTGCAAAATTACACGCACGGGGTTTACCTCATGCGCTGTTTATATCCATCGGCCAAACACGTTGCTCATCACGATCATGCTCTAAAAAGATTGGCTGAATTTCCAGTCAATATTATTAAAGACATGCCGCACTTGTCTATTTTAAAGGGCTCAATTTATTTACATTTTTATCGCTATGACGAAACCCAATTTTATATAAATAATGTTGAGCAGGCGCTGCAACGTTTTGAGCAAAATTCGCAAGGCAATCAAGATATGCGTCTGCAAGAAATAAAGAAAATGGGGCTTGATAGCGAAGACGATTTGGAAATATTAATTACAGGTATTAAAGTCTTACAAAGCCAGATGGCCCGTTTTCATGGTGATGGCCAATTGGCAAAAAAACTGGACCAAGAAATACAACGAAACAGCCAGCAGGCCAGTCAAGAGGAGAGTCAGCAGCTTCTGTGTTGGGCTTATTATGGTGCCGCCGCCGATGCCTTTAATAACGATGAAATAAGCGAGTGTGTTCACCACGGAAAAATCGCGCTAGATCTAGCCCGAAAATCCGACGACGCCTCTTGCGTAGTCGCCACCCTGAGCTGGTTATTGCCAGCGTTAAACTTTAACGGTCAGCTTACGCTGGCGCTGGAGCTGGGTGAGAAAAACCTACAGTGGTTAGAAAAACGATCTCTATTACATTTACCCAATATATCCACCGTGTATCTAGTGATGGTGGCAATCTATATGGAGGTAAATCAGTTGGAGCAAGCCTGGGCCTTGTACCATAACTTATTGCAGCGCGAGGGTGATTTTGATGAACCCAGAGAAACCACTTTCAGCAAATACTATACGCATGTGCAGCTATTAAGCCTGAGTGGTTTAACCGAACAGACATTGACGGCACTTGAAAAACTGAAAAATTTTGAACAAAGTCATTTCCCCGAAGGGGCGGCCCCGGGGGAATTTAACTTCTCCACTCTGCCCGATACCAACACTCTATCAGCACTGATAGAGCTTAAGGCAGGAAACTTTTTCCCCATTATTCAATGGGCAAGTGAGCCACCGAGTTTGGAAAAACACAACTGCCTAATGCGCTTTGAATTTGAACAGCTAATTTACGCCGCCGGTAGAATGCTGGTGGGTGAAGACATGGATGATTATTTGTCTGCAATGCAACAGCGCAGTAGCGATCGGGGTGTTACCGCCCGCGCGGTTGGCTGTTATTTGGTTTTGGCTAAGGTCAATCAGGGCATTGGCAATATTGAAGAAGCAATGGAAAGCTTTAAAAAGGCCATTATATTAGCGGCACCCTGTGGTTATGTGAACTTAATCCTTGAGGGCAGTGATTTACTCAAGCCTTTAGTGGAAAAAGCCATAGAGGCAGGCATTGAAGTGCGTTACTGCCAAATGCTACTGGCACAAATAGAGCTGAGTAATAAACGCAATTACACCCAGGAGCCGCAGATTGTTGCTGAACCTGTGCCGCAAGAAAACATTCAGGTGCCTTTGAGCAGTACGAATGAGGCCTTAACCATTGGCAGTGAGCTGGACCAGTCAAACCTAATTGAAAGACTCAGTGTAAGAGAGTTGGAAGTATTAGGTTTGCTCAGCAAGGGCCAGCGCAATAAAGCCATTGCCGAACAGCTTCATCTTTCGGTCTCCACTATCAAACGACATTTACAAAACATATATGGCAAGTTGCAGGTGGGCAGTCGCACCGAGGCCTTAGTGCAGTTTAATAAACGTTTGTAGTGTGGTTGTTTAAAATACTGATATTTGAGTGCCTCTACCTGAACCACTGGAATATTGGTATCCGTTATAATCTATTTAATGTGCGTTCACACTGGCGAAATTTGTAGTTGTCGTGCAAAATCCGGTGGCTATCCACTATATGTGCTGCGTAATACTATCTGTATTCTCATTGAATAAATATGAGTGTATAGAATGCACACGACCCAATCGTAATGACTTAACTATATATACAGGGAAAGGTAATGAGCAATTGTCAAAGCTGTGGTACTGAATTTAAATTTGGTGATGTTTTAAAAGGCACTAACCCAGCAAGTATAAAATGTGGTGGCTGTTCGGAGCGGGTTAAATCTAGCTATGTCACTCTGATATTGGGTGTGATTCTGTTCGCTATTATTGTGATTCCGTTGTGGACCTTGGAGCTAAATTTAGGGGCCAACGGCGGCATGATTAAAATAGGCGGATTGTTAGTGTTAGCCTTGATATTTGAATTTGGTTACTTCCGCCTCTTATCTAAAGGGACCATTAAATCAAACTTGAATATTCAATAAACGTAGTAAAAACATTACTTGAAAAGGTAATGGCTAGAATTTAGTTGTAAATATAGGGAAATGTAATGTCACAAGGTTTATTTAATGCGCTCTTTATGGGCGCAAAAGAAACAGACTCTGCTAAAAAAGTCATTAAGTTCGCCACGTTTTTTGGATTGATAACCATAGGCTTGGGACTCTCCATTTTGTTCATACCTTTTGAGCCATTGCAAATAGCCATTAATGAAAGAATGCCTGATAAAGGCTATTTATTTGCTGCAGCAGCCTTTTCAGTTTTTTGTTTACTGTTTGTATACAAGGAAAAACTTTGGGCATCGTCTATTTTGGTGTTATTAATCCTAGCAGACATTATTATCACCTATATAGACACAGACGGATTGCCAGGTGGCATCGTTTGTATTCAACTAATTGTTTATGGCGCAGCCACTCAAGCCATTTATTTTTTAAACAAGCAGAAAAAAGAAGTGAACATTACATCAGAAGTACAGGACACATAGTTACTTGTAAACCAGGGGGTGTTAGTTCACCCCTGGTTTTATTTTTGTTATTTATCACCCCACCATCAAATCAATATCCTCAATGCTCACCCTCTCTTGCGTTTTTATAAAACCCTGCGCCTTCATTAAAACCTTGGGCATATTCACTGTGCTCACCGAAATAAGCTTATCCGCCTTTAAATAAAACACACAAAATCTCTCTTGAGAGGTCATATCACCACGAATCTCTACTTGGTCATAACCTTCGGGTAAACCAATCATTTGCAATTTTAAATGGTATTGGTCTGACCAAAACCGGGGTACAAAATCCTTGTGTGGCACTTGTTTTCCACAAATACTGGCGGCAGCGGCCTTGGCTTGCTCCATGGCATTTTGAATAGACTCCAAACGAATAGAGCGTCGATACAAGTCATGATAAAAAGCAGTGCAGTCTCCTGCCGCCACTATGTCCGGGTCACTGGTTTCAGCGTATTCATTTACACAAATACCATTGTCTATTTCTAGCCCACAGTTTTTGGCCAACTCAACATTGGGTCTAACGCCCACACCAATAATTACCATCTGGGCCGGGTATTGTTTACTGTCTTTACAGGTAACAGCACTTACCTGTTGCCCGTCTCCTTCAATAGCCGCAGCCAAAGCGTTAGTAACAATACTAACGCCCTGTGTTGTGTGCAGGTTTTGATAAAACTGGGATACTTCAGGCGACACCACGCGTTGCAGTAAACGCTCTTGGGCTTCCAGTACCGTAACTTGTAAACCTTGTTGGTTAAGAATGGCGGCGCACTCAAGGCCAATAAAACCGCCTCCTATGATCACCACATTTTTTACCTGGGTAATATGTTCTCGAATATTTAGGGCATCTTGCTGATTGCGCAGGTAAAACACTCCCTGCTTATCCATTCCGGTCTTATTAATACCTGGCAAGGGAATGTTTATGGCACCAGCACCCGTGCACAGAGCCAACTTGTCATATTGAATGGACTCGCCGTCTTGCAGGGTTACTGTTTTGTTGGCTCTATCAATATCCTGTACGGTGCTATTAAAACGAAATTGAACATTGGCTTTCTCATAAACATCTTGTTGGCGAATTAATATTTGTTCGCTACTTTTTTCACCAGACAAAAACGTTTTAGATAAAGGCGGGCGCTGATAGGGTAGGCCTGCCTCGTCACTCACTATAATTATTTCACCCAGCCAGCCTTGTTGGCGCACACTCAGGGCAACTTGTGCCCCAGCGTGACTGGCTCCTACTACTATGCATGTTTTATTCATGAAGTTTTCCACACTTTTTTATTTAAATGCTAACGTCTTTGTTTAAATAAAAACGCGAATAAAGCGCCCTTAAAAAGCTAGGCTACTGGCGCTGATTTCTTCCATTTGAAAATCATCCTTGCCCATGCTGCAATCTGGGCATAGCCAGTCTTCGGGCACATCTTGCCAAGCGGTACCCGCTTTAATGCCTTCTTCTGGAATGCCGTCTTTTTCTGAATAAACAAACCCGCAGGTGATGCACTGCCATGTTTTCATGTTGTTCATACTGCCACCTTTTAAAACCATTTTTATTTTATGTATTCTTCGTTTAAATATTTATGCTTTGCCAGCGCCCACTAGATGATCGATCTCGGTCATCTGTTCTATTTGTTGGTTGCTCATCTCCAACACAGTATTGCCCTCTTTGTAATGCTCACGCCAAGACGCGGCTATGGGGTTGTTGTCGCTTTTACTCATTTGGCGTGGATGATATTTACCGGAGAAAACCGGTAAGGCTTTAATGGCAAACTGCAGGGATATGTTGGCAAAAAAACCAATGGCTTTCATGGCTTTAAAGGGCGATTTAAAATAGCCTTCTTTTTTAACCATGGGTTTGTACGCCAACCAGGTTTCTAACACGATGTGGTTTAACGATTTAAGCACCATCCATTTACGGTACCACTCGTGCTTTTTATAAAAATACTTATACACATCAAATGCCACCGCACCGTGTTCCACTTCTTCTACCTGATGCCATATCCACATAGAGCGAATAACTGGGTCTGCATCCTTCATCCATTTGTCATAACCTTCCAGAATGATCATGCCGCCCAAATAAGTGAAAGTTTCATAACCGGCGATGTAGCCAATTTGTTTCTTAATATCATCATTTTTTAAAGATGATTCAAAATAATGCTTGGCGCGTTTTTCAAGTCCTTCCACTTCTGGATAACGCTCGCCTAACATTTTATTGAAATTAACAAAGTTGAAAGCGTGGTGTGCTTCTTGGCCAATAATGGAGCTCACATCCTTCTTTAATTGAGGATCATCAATCTCATTGCGTACCGAACGAAACGCCATCATCAGGTAGCGCTCAAAATAGGGAATATGCACGCCCAGAGCATTAATATAAATGGAGAATAGCGGGTGGGTACGGCTCCATACCGGGTCTTGCGCTTCTATTTTTTGGTAATCGAAGCGTAAGGGTCTTACCACGATATCATCCATAGGATTAACCGGGTTGCTGGTGTCGGACTGGGCTTGGTTCATCTTCATACCTCTAAATGGGGCGGCTATACCTTGAATTTATGTTCACGCTTAATGGCAAAGTATGTTTGGTTGATTTGTATACACAGTTAAAACCAACACAAGGCTTCATACACTAGTTAAAAGTATGGTTTTTAGGGTGGGGTTTTAGAAAAGGATGGCTTTGTAAAACCATACTTTGGTCGGGTCACCTCTGGTGCTGGTTGCTCAATAATCGAACTATAGATATATACCTAATGGGATAGATCATTGGGCCAGAGCTAAACTTATTAGGAGCGACCATGTCACCTCATCAACAAGCCCAGTCCTTGGATCAAGGCGCAATGATTGAAGGCACCGATATTTCACACAATGAAATGGACGGGGTCTTTCAAATGCAAAAAAATGCATTTGATCAAGAGCGCTTTGCCAGTTACCAAGATCGAATGGACAACTTAAAAAAGCTATACAAGTTAGTGGATGAGCATTCACAAGAATTAGCCGAAGCACTCAATACCGATTTTGGTTGCCGCTCCCGTCAGGAAACCGAACTGGCCGAGATCATCGGTTCGCTGTCTTCTATTCGCTATTTAATGAAAAACCTAAAACGTTTCATGAAGCCAAAAAATCGCAGCACTTCCATTTGGTTCATGCCTGCCAAGGGCCAGGTAATGTTGCAACCCTTGGGTGTGATTGGGGTGATGGCACCTTGGAATTACTCGTTGCACCTAACCATAGCGCCCATGGCGGCAGGCTTAGCGGCGGGTAACCGGGTGATGGCAAAAATGTCAGAGCTCACCCCCTGTACCGCGATCACGCTTAAAGGGTTAATTGAAAAAGCCTTTAGCCAAGACACATTGGCTATTTTTGATGGCGGCGTGGAAGCGGCAAAGCAGTTTTCCAAGCTACCGTTTGATCATCTTCTATTTACCGGCTCTACCTCGGTAGGAAAAATCATCGCTCAGGCCGCCGCTAAAAATCTCACGCCAGTGACGCTTGAATTAAGCGGTAAGAGCCCTGTGGTGATAGGCAAAGATTACAATATAGAGGAAGCCGCTAAGCGCATTATCTGGGGAAAATCTTTTAATGCAGGGCAAACCTGTGTGGCCCCCGATTATGTCTTACTGCCCAAAGACAAACTTATCGAATTTACTCGAGCTGCCCGTGCCGCGGCTCATCAATACTTTCCTAATGGTGTTGATAATGGCGATTACAGCTCAATCATAAACAGCCATCACTGCCAGCGAATACAGTCTTTACTTGATGATGCCAAAGAGCAGGGCGTAGAAGTGTTGGCGTTAACTGACACACCCACCACCCAAAATAAAATTCCGCCAACACTTGTGCTGGAGCCTAAAGAGAACTGCCGCATTTTTCATGAGGAAATATTTGGCCCGGTATTACCTGTGTTTACCTATGACAATTTAGATGATGCTTTGCAACAAATTAATCATCATCGCGATCCCTTGGCTTTATATGTATTTAGTTCAATTAAGGATGAGGTTGAGTACGTTACTCATCATGTGCGTGCCGGCAATGTGGCGGTAAACGATACCCTATTGCAATACATTCAAAATGATTTGCCATTTGGCGGCGTGGGCAATAGTGGTATGGGCAAATACCATGGCATTGAAGGCTTTGAAACCTTCTCTAGTAAACAGGCTACGTTAACACAAAGGGGCATTGGCAACTTTACCAGCATTAAGCTGTTGTACCCTCCTTACACAGGGTTTAGTCGTTTTATGATGAAGCTTATTCGTTTAATGCCGTAACTTAAGCGAAGCGCAGTCAATCGTTTTTTCACAATCTGTTTTAAACAAAGGCATAAGGAATAATAAAAATGAGTCAGTTAGAAACTTGGGAAATTAATCAACTTAAACGGATACAGGGCGCTATAATTGGTCATGGTGCACTGGTCTTATTTATCGGTTTAGTAGCTGGGGTTATGCTTACCTTTGCTATGCTTAATGGTATTAAAATTTGGCCAGTATTGGATATTCCTGCAAACATTCCCGGCTCAATTCAGGGCTGGAAAGCGGCCCACGTGGGCGGTATGATGAACGGCATTATGTTGATAGTAATTGCGTTGTGCTTGTCTAAATTAAGCATAAGTGCTGGAAAATTACGCTTTATATTTTGGGCTTTTGTTTTAACCGGTTGGGGCAATACCCTGTTTTACTGGTTTGGTAACCTTTCCATGAACCGAGGTTTATCGGTAGTGGCCAGCCCTTATGGCGAGGGTGATATATATGGCGCTATTTCCTTTGTTTCTGGAGGCAGTGTGATGTTGTTAACCATGATCGCCAGCTTAATGATAATGCAGGCCGGATTTAAAGCGGCGCGAAATAATATGTAACAAGATAGTAAAGCCGTGAAAAAGGTGGCAGGTAATAAAAAGTGCATAATAAAAATAATACTCAGCTTTATTCTACAAAACTGCAGCCTCCGAGAACACGAAGCCAACTGGTTTCGCGTTCTCGATTAATAAAGCAGTTCCCTGCAATCAATAAACAACCTAAATTAACGCTGTTGGTGGCTCCGGCGGGCTATGGTAAATCAACCTTATTGGCTCAGTTGCTTAAAAAACGTGAAGAGCACTCTATTGCCTGGATCGGTTTGGATGATAGCGACAATAACCTTGATACCTTTCTTGATTATCTATGGGCCGCTTTTAAAAATGTCGCCATCAATGAAAATATTGACGATTTATCCACAGAGTTTAATGCGTCAATAGGTGGCAATGCCAAGTCACGGTTACAGGTATTATTTAATGCCATCGAGGCCGCCGCAAAACCCATACAGTTTGTATTGGACGATTTTCATTTAATTACCAAAGACAAAATTCTAGAAAGCATTGATTGGATCATTCAATTTATGCCTGAGCACATGTCTTTAATTCTGGCCAGCCGTCAGCAGCCCAAGTTAAGTTGCATTACCCAGTTAAAGGCCCAAGGGGATTTATTTGAAATTCCAGTCCATCAGCTTAATTTTAATTTAAAAGAGGTAGCCTCTTTTGTATCCAATGATAAAAAAATTCATCTGAATGAATCTTCGTTAAAATCACTCTTTCATCGAACCGAAGGTTGGGTGGGGGCCACGCAATTGGCATTGCATGCTCTGCATTCACAGGATAATCAAGATGAATTTGTCACGAATTTTTCAGGCTCAGACCGGGATATTGTTAAATATCTAGGTGAATGCTTGCTAGACCAGCAAGATCAAGAAAACCGTCAATTCTTTTTATACAGCTCTGTTCTAACGCATTTAAGTGCGCCCCTGTGTGATGAGGTAACTGGCCTAGCCAATTCTAGCGCCACTCTTGAACGCATTGCCCAAGATGGATTATTTTTATTTGAGCTAGACAGAGAGCAAATTTGGTTTAGATATCACCATTTGTGCAAAGAGTTTTTATTTTCCCAACTTGAAATACTCGAGCCAGAAAAACCTCGGCAGTTATTTTTAAAGGCCGCCAACTGGTTTCAACAAAAAGACGATATTAACCAAGCCATTAATTATTATTTGTTGGCCAAGGAGTTTGAAACGGCGGCTAGCCTCATAGCCCAAAAGGTATCCAATTTAGTGCAGTATCAGGGTAACCATGAAGTATTGCTGGGCTGGATAGAAGCCTTGCCCCGTGAAATTATTGCCGCCGAACCTAGAATTGCCATTGGCATGGCCTGGTCCTTATCTTTTACCCGTGATTTGAAATCGGTAGAAGGGGTTTTGGACATGCTACGGTGCGAGCTAAATAATAAAGAAATTAAGGTTAGTGAAAAAAACCAGCAAGATGTGTGGCTGGGATACAACCTAGATATGCTGGAATCCATACGCGATATCATGGTAGGCAAAAATCAGGCGGCCCGAGCACGGTCAGAGAAATGGCTGGAAGATTGGCCCCATGCCCCTGAGTTTGAAACCGGTGCCATATTGTCGGTTTTGGGTGCCAGCTGTTGGCAAACCTTAGAATTTAAGAAAGCCCGCAGCATTTTAACGCAGGCTAAAAAAGTGGCCTTAAGTTGTGGCACCCATTACGGCGTGGCTTGGATAGACCTTGGTTATGCCATGGTGCATAACAGCCAAGGACACTTAATAGAGAGTAAACACCTACTGCAAGCGGCACTGAAAAACTCTAATGAAAAAATGGGCGAACATAGCCTTGCCAGTGACCTAATAAAAATAGGAATGGCTCAGGTGTATTATCAAACCAATGAAATAGAGCTAGCGCAAAAAAATATTGATATAGGCTTTTTAAGTGTCGATGAACACGGCCTAGTGGATACCTTGCAAGTGGCTTTTATAATTAAGGCAAAATTACTACTGGTTCAAGGGCTTCAGAATGAAGCCTATAGCGTTTTATTAGATGCTCAAGCCCTTGGAAGACGTTTAGATCTTTTAAATTTTGAAGCGGCAATTTTGGGTGAGCGTATTCACTTTATGCTTTTGGCCGGCAAGATTGACAAAGCCTTGCAGCTTTACCAAGAGAGTGAACTTGAGAATAACCCTGAACAAGATTTTAATATTAGCCCCTGTGAAGTGATGGCCATTAAGTTAGTGCAGTCGCGTATGGCCTTGGCGCAAGGTGATAACGTAAAGGCTCTAGAGATAATTTCTGAAGCCATTCGCCGGTGCAAGCAAACCGGCTTTGTTCAGGCCCAACAAATTTTTCAGGTATTAGAAGCACGAACTTATTTTGAATTAAATAAAAAGAATCAAGCGTTCAGGCAATTAAATTACATTATTAATGCATGTCAGAGTGAGGGCAATATAGGCCTATTTCGTGATGAACAAGACCATTTCACTGTGATGTTGCCCGAATTTTTAAGCCGTATTGAAAAACAAAGTGCCGTAGAAATGCAAGATCACCAGCAGCAAGCCTTCTTAGAAAAAGTTAGCCACATTTTAAAGATTAAAGCTCCAATTAAAGAAGCCGCTGCCAATAAAGAGAGCGCCAGTAAAGAGAACAACGCGCCTGGGGAGAAGCTCACTAAACGTGAGCTGGAATTACTGGGTTATTTAGATCAAGGTTTGTCTAACCAAAACCTCGCCGATGTTTTGTTTTTATCGGTGGCCACCATCAAATGGCACCTGTCACACATTTATACCAAGCTTGGGGTGAAAAATAGGTTGGGAGCCATTAAGGCTTTTCAGAAACTTAAACAGTGAGTCACTAGGCAGGTTGATACTTTAAATGTAATAGCGCTTTTTAAAGCGCTATTTTTTTGGTTACTTTTTAGGGGCTACTTTTTTAAAGCGGTATAGGCTGATATTGCAATTAAAACAAAAGCCGTAATAGTAAAGGGAATAGTACTGCCACCAAACAAGTAACCGACTACTCCTAACCAGTCGGCTTCACCGTATTGGGTGGTGCCCGCCGACAAACCCCGGTTATTAGAAAAATTAGCAAAGTGAAAAAATAGGGTATTGCCCCAGCCGGTGTAAATCAGGCCGCGCACAATCCAGCATTGGCTACGTAAGCTTGCTTGAATATGCGGTAACATAAGCGCCGCCAATATAATTAACATGCCATTCATAACCCCAGCCACATGGGCTACACGCCAACCCCGTTCGCTGCCAGGGAAATCTCCGTTAATCTCAAAAGATACTGGCCACACCGAAATGCTGTTAAGAATTTCAAAGACAAAACCAAAACCAGAAATTAAACCAACCAAAGCCACCAAAGCGCCGTTAACCAGCAATACCAGTCGGCCGCGTTCAGACGCAGCCAATTCACTTATGTTTTTCATAGTTCACCCTTTAAGATTCGGCTTTGGGTGTGCGTAAGGTTTTCACGGCAATGGCAGCTACCACCACAAAGGCTACTACAATTCCGAAGTAAAACAGGAAGAAGGCAATATCACTGATCCAATTAGATTCAGAGGTAAACGCTAGGCCGCGGGCGTTTTCAAACAGAGGGTCTAGTTGTGAGGCAATCACAATGGGCCAGGCTACAAATACCATGCCCATGGCGAGGCGATAGATATTTTTAATGCTGTGCTGCAAGGCTGGCAAGATAGCTGCCAATAGCCATAACACCATGCCGTTGGCAATGCCTTCCATGTGGGCCATGCGCCACGCATCGTACGTGCCGGGTAATTGATATTGAATGGCAGGCAAAGGCCAAACCACTATTTCACCAATGAGGAAAAACAAAAAGCCAAAGCCGGCGACAAATCCCACCAGCAATACCAGGGCACCGTGGCCCAGTAATAATCGTTGTGCGCGTTTAAGATCGTTCATTTTCTGTCCTCTGAATTTTTTATTATTGTTTACTTTTAACAAGCTTTACGGAGAAGGGGCCGATAGATTCTGGGTATTAATTAACGGCACCGCACCATCTTCGTTATTGTATTTTTCAATCCAATCAAGGCTCCATTTTGGGTCTTTTATCTTGGAAGGGTGATGGGTAGGCAGGCAGCCTTCCAACATGGCAGGCACCATATTTTTTAAGAAACGAAAGATCATTTTTTGCAGTTTCCAGCGGCTGGCCAAGCTGCCCCATAAACCATCTCTTACCAGCATGGCCTTGTACGCTTTACGGCTGTGTTTCACCACATGCAAGGTCGCGTAAAAAATACCAAAAACCCGATAAAAATAATGACCAAATACTGCATTGTAAGCATCTATGGCTACGTTTTTATGCTCAATTTCTTCAACAAAATGCCACAGTACCAGTGACGCCACGCGGGTGTCGGAGCCACCAAATAATATTTCACGCTCTTTAATTAACCAGTGGCCAATGCCCAAAGCCATGGTTTCAAAACCAGCGGCATAGGCCAGGTTAAACTTTAGCGAGCGTTTCTTTTCAAAATCATCAAATTCCTTTTTCATCTGCTCTTCAATGGGCACAAGTTCTTGGTAGCCGTTCGCAATGAGAATATTGTTAAATTTTCTGTGCTGTTGAAAATGCTGCCCTTCTTGGCCTATGTAACCCTTCACATCTTTTTTAAGCTGGGGAGATTCAATTTTATCCAAGGCACGGCGCATAGTGCGAATGAGGTAGGGTTCTAGAAAAGGCATGGCCACGGACGCGCCGTTAACCATGTGGCTCCATTCGGGCTTAGCCTCGTTCCAATGGGGGTTAATATCGTTAGGAAATTCAAACGGAATCTTACGCGCAGGTAGCTCTGGCAATGGGGTGCTGTGTTTATTCATATTAATCTGCTCCTCATGGTTCAGCTCTGGCAATGGGGTGCTGTTGTTATTCATATGTGTGCTCCTCAATGTTATCCACTGACGGTTTAGTGATATTGAAGACGCTAATATTGCGCAGACCCGCTGGCCAGTCGCCACCTGTTTAGGTGGTTCTGATACCCACCAGAAAAGACGGGTGGCGTAATTGGCCGAGATTGCAGCATTAATGGGTGGGGCCCAAGCAGTAAGGGGGCTTGGCAATGGCCACTGCCCAACTTTGGCCCAGTATAAATGCGCAATTTAATGTGCAAGAATGAGACGGGGCTGGCCTGTGTAACCATTTAAGGCAGCCCTTTAAGAGCAATAATAAGAGTCATTACAAGAGCGTGCGCCGGTGAACTTGTCTATTAATCTGGTAAAAACCAGTCCGCCCCATTACACCGATAATTTGGTGCAACGGGATTGTCTGGATTGTTTACTTCAGGCCCATAAAAACCCACAGGTTAAGCTCATTCTGGTGGAAGCGGCTGCCGGTTCGGGCAAGAGCACCTTGTTGCTGCAGGTGTATAACGCACTTCAGGATAAGGGCGAACAATTGGCCTGGCTGTCGTTGGGTATTAACGATCGTGACCCCATATCCTTGTTGTGCGGCATTGCCACCGCGTTACAGTCGCAGGGCGGCCATGTGGGCGGCGCCTGTTTGGCCCTTTTACAGGCCGGTGCCGGTATTCCTGCTAACACCATACTCACCACCTTGTTTAACGAAATTTACGCCTACCAAAAAAACATCACCCTGTTTCTAGATGACCTGCAACTGTGTGAATCGCCCGAAAACACCTTAATACTGCAAGACATGATAGAAAACAGCCCAGCAAACTTAAGGCTAGTTATAGGAAGCCGGGTTCAGCCTGCGCTTAATTTAGTGAAACTACTGGCAAGAGGGCAGGCGCGGCGTTTTAGCGGTGAAGATATTCGCGCTTCACACAGTGATACCAAGCTGCTTTTTAAAAAAGGCTTTGCGCTAAACATAGATGATGAAGACATAGCAGTATTGGTGAATCGCACCGATGGCTGGATGAACGGTTTACAAATTGCGGCGCTCTCACTCGCCCGCCGTGATAATAAAAAAGCCTACATCAAAGAGTTAAAAGGCTCACAACAAGATATTTCTGCTTATATAGATTTAGATATTTATCAAAAACTGCCCGAACATATAAAAACCTTTTTGGCTTATAGCTGTGTATTGGAAATGTTTTCGACCGAGCTGTGTGATGCCATTACCCAAAAAAATAATAGCCGTGAATTAATTGATGAAGTGCGCCAGCTTAACTTATTTATTATTCAGCTAGATGAAGATAACCAATGGTATCGCTATCATCATTTGTTTAATGATTTTTTACAGGGGCAGCTGGCCAAGTTACCCGCGCAAGTGGTGCATGCCATTCACGAGCGTGCTTATAAGTGGTGCCTTGAAAATCACATGTATGGTGAAGCGGTGGCCCATGCCATTACTTGCCAAGATTACGCCAGTGCCTGCGATGCCATAGAAGCGTGCCGCTTAGAATTTATGATTAATAATCGTATTTCCACTTTAGAGCAATGGATAGGGCAACTGCCCAAAGACATGCTTAATAAGCGGCCGGTGTTATTGCTTACCCTAGGCTGGCACCATGCCATGCATCGCGACTTTTCTAGGGCCATGCAGTATTTGCAACAAATAGAGCAGGTACTGGCCGCAGGCAACGGCACCTTAAAAAATATGGCGCCGTCCCAGTTAAAAAATGACATGGCCGCGTTAAAAGGGGTAATTGCCATTAACCGTGGCAACTTGAATGAACTGCTGTTTTTGTCAAATCAGGGCGAGAACATCATTAGTGAAAAAGACACCATTTTTGATAACGCATACCTGTCTAGCTTAGTTTATGCCCATGTATTTGTTGGCCGTTTTGATAAAGCCCACAGGCTGGCGGTAGAACTGCAAACCCTAAACGAAAATAATAATATTTTGGCGCTGGTATACAGCTATATTTTTCGTGGTTGGGCGTATCGGCAAACTGGCGATTTTAATAACGCCCTGCTTCAATACCAACAAGCCACCATCGCCGCCAAAGCCATGCACGCAGATAAACACTTGGCATTTCCGGCGCCGGCGGCGTTGCAAATGGAGTTGTATTACCAGTGGAATGATCTGGATAAAGCGCTTGAAAATATGCCCAACCTGCATGAACTGGCAAAAGATTCTTCTGTAGTAGAGCCTATTATTTGCAGCCATATAATTTCGGCGCGGCTGGCGTGTCTTGATGGCAACGAACAACTGGCCTTGCAAATTTTGGCCGAAGCGGAAGCCATGGCCAAACGTGAGTCTTGCCATTTAAGTGTGGTGAGCATGCTGGCAGAACGGGTGACGTTATTATTAAAAATGAATGATGCTGATGGTGCTCAGGATAGCGCGCAAGATTTGTATAAAGAGTGTGAGTTTCAGGGTGCTGTATTAAAAGAAAGTGCTTTAAAAGAAAGTGAATTAGCTGAAGGTGGATTGAAGGAAAGTGAAGGTGCTTTCTGGTTAGACAGTGAATACCTGCGCGATCTCACCATAGTGGCGTTGGAGTTGTATCACCACAAAATTGAAAAATCCCCAGCGCTTATTCAACACCACATAGAAATTGCTCGGCGTGAGGGGCGGCACTTTCCATTGGTGAACTTATTAATACATAAGTCGGTATTAGTGAGCCGCAATGGTAAAGAAAAGCAGGGGCTTAAGCACATGAGCGAAGCCATTGCTTTAGCAGAGAAAGGCGGACTCATTCGTATATTTTTAGATGCCATTCCAGAAGCCCTCCAAATTTTACTAAACTGTTTGCGCAATTGGGAAGCTCAGTTAGGGCAGTTAAACCAAGTGGTGGGGCAAGCATATGTGCTTAAGCTTAAAAGCTGCTTTGATATTACAGATCAAGCTCCCGCACCTGAGGCTGTATCACTAGAAGGGCTAGAGCCGTTAACCCTAAGGGAGCAAGAACTGCTGCGTCACCTAAGTGCGGGCCTTAAAAATAAAGAGCTGGCTCAGAAACTATCGTTAAGTGAAAACACCATCGCCTGGCACCTTAAAAACTTGTATAGCAAGTTAAGGGTGAGCAATAGAACTTCGGCGGTGGATGTGGCGCGCAAGTTACATAAGCTTTGATAGGGGATATGTAGATTAGATGGGTAGTTATTGAGTGCGCACATTGCTTTGGTGGAGTGGGTTTCATAAGTTTATTCATCTGTAAGTTACTCTGCTGTTCTGGTACTCCGGCCTTCTTTCCTGATATTAACTGTGCTGCACAACAAATAATTACGCTGCAGGAGTCTGGCTTTAAAATAAATAGGGCCAGAATTCATGAGTGCCGAGTAATCTAACTGAAACAAGGGATTACGACGAATTTATAGTGTGTTAAAATCGGACGAGCTAAGGATGGACTGAAAACATATGTTCTTATGTGGAAAGATTTTGGCTAAGATTAATGTTATGCGCTAGATAGGAATTATGTGTGATGTGGTTACAGAAAAATTGGCTATCACTGCTCTCAATTACGTTTCTTTTAATAGTGACCTATCTTGCTGCTACGTCTTATACAAATGCAGTAAACGATGCTTTCTCAAATAATGCAAACAACTGGGGAGCGTTTGGTAGTTATATAAGTGGGACTGTTGGTGTTTCAATTGCCTTTCTAGCAGTAGTCTGGCTTATTTATTCTGTTTATATTCAGAAGATTGAGCTTTCTAGGCTTAAGAGTGAATTAGAAAAATCTGGGAAAGAGCAAGAGGAGCAAACTAAGATTAGCGCTTTAACAGC
>JBALXQ010000058.1:0-35739 GCA_036960565.1 Bermanella sp. | reverse complement strand
CAACACAGTTATCTCGGTTAATTTCTTCATACTCGATACTCTTGATGCATAACGCCTCAATTTGCGGCGAGCGTCAGTGAGTCCGGGGGCGATAGCACCGAACAACATTGACTTGTTAAGGGGCGTTTAAACGCCACCACTGAGTACCACTATATATTTACCAGATTCTTTATCATAAGCAACTGTGGTCCATGACTCGTGGCCTGAATTATGCGTAAACATAGGAGTATTTCTTTCTTTTAATTCATTATATTCTTTAATAGTTAATTTGCTTTCGGCGTAATTCTCTTCGCCCTTAAATTCATTGCAATAACCTTTAGCCTTATCGCACAGGACCCTTTCCGGTAATTCACTAGTTGATTTCAATGGCCATTTCAAAAACCATTCGAAAAATGTAAATACATTACTCTGAAAAGTAGGCTTCCCGTAAACACTTACATCCTTTGTTTTTGGGTCAGTAAATTCATATATCAGTTCACCTTTATCAGTCAGGATAGAATAAGTTAGCTTACTAGTTTTGCAGGTGTACCCCTTAATCGTGATTTTAAGTGAATCTGTTGATGTACCACTTCGAAAAGAAATGGGCTTAGTAGCACTAAAATCACAAGGGAAATTATCATTAGCGAAAACTGTACTGCAGAATATTATAATAATTAGTGCAGAATATTTCATTATTAGTACCTTAACGCTCGCAAGCACAGGCGAGCGAAGAATGAGTGAGTCCAGCACAGCTTGCTGTGCGGTTGTGCCTTGCTTTGTTATACATTTCCACCAGCTTTGATAAAGTTCTCAATGGAACCAGCTTTTCTTTTACTACCATCCAGCCATTCTACTAGCCACTCGGTCAAACGCTCACCTTTATCATGAGAGAATTCACCGGTTTCTGGCTCATTGATCCATTCAAGCTGTCTAATTAAAACAAGTGGGTCTTCTGAGCCCTCTGTATTTTTTGAGAACTCCAAGGCATCCTCGTAGGAAGGAAAAGCATAATAGTAAATCTCTCCTTCAAATTCGTCTGGAGCACCTTGCCAAGGTCTACACCAAACTCGGTATTCCAAAACATCATCGTAAAAATATCCACCACCAGATTTAGTACTTGCTGGATATTCTCCGACCTTATTTTCATCTATTGATATAGGGTACTTTTTCATAACACCACTGATGTATAACGCTTAGCTAAAAGGCGTGCGTCTAGCACGCCCTGTGGAGGCCGTCTCTTTGGCCGGAACGAATTTAAGCGTTTTGTTAAATTTATTTTTCAAAGTACTTTGCTATGGGAGAAAAATAACACAATGCTAAAATTGCACCCTCTCCATAACTTCCAAGGTCGTAGAATATCTGGGAGAGCGGACTAGACACAGTGGTACCCATAGGAACATAGATAGGTATAATAATTATAAAACCTAGTAAAAGAAGTAAGCGGCCCCAGTTCTTAAATAGAAGTAAACCAATTACACTTCCGACCCAGCAAATAATTGCTACAAATGCCCATATTATAAAAAGACCAAACTTAGTGTCACTCCATTCAGGTTCAAGTTGTTCTGCATAGGCTGTAATTTGTTTAGTGATTTCGTTTGGCCATAATAGATCAATAAACATACCAAGTAATGTAACTGCCAGAACAGTAATCACTAGAACTCTAAATTGATTCTTCGTCATAATTGAAAAGTACCTCCTACATTGTAAATTTGAATTTAACAGCTTATTTGTAGGCATGCGCGTTTGCACGGAACGGCCTCAAGCAGAAAACCCGCGTAACTATTTAATTTAACTTTGGAAAGATCAAAATCCATTTTTAAGGCTCCATGTAAACGCGCATGCGCGTTTACCAAAATAACGAGGTCGCGTTATGTCACAACCATTTGATCGTAAGCCGCTGATTTTGCACAAGAACTGCCAAAACCTCCAGTGCAAACACGCAATATTGAAAAAGATTAATGTACAAATGAGCAATATCTGGTCTAATATTTAAAATATACTGGATGGATATACAGTGTATCGATTTGGAGAATATTATGGCAAAAAGCCCATTTCTAAACCAAATACGCCAAAATTTACGCATGCGCGGATACAGCCTGAGAACTGAGAAGATCTATCTATACTGGATCAAAGACTATATTCGTTACCACAAGCTACAGCACCCAACAGACCTTACAGGGAATCATGTCGTTGCTTACTTATCCTACCTAGCCAATAGCCGAGATGTGGCCATTAATACTCAAAAATCCGCTTTAAATGCTCTAGCTTTCCTATACAACCAATTTCTTAATCAGCCTTTAGGAGATTTGGGCTTTAAATATGCGAAACGACAACGGCGCATACCCATTGTATTAAACGCCCAAGAAGTTCAAATGATATTAAAGGCGTTATCTGGTCGCGATAAAATTATTTTTTCCATTCTTTATGGGTCAGGGCTACGAATTACGGAGTGCTTGCGATTACGCATACAAGATATCGACTTTCACAAAGGAAGTTTGACCGTGCGAGACGGTAAAGGAGGGAAAGATCGCCAAACAATATTAAGTAGCTCTCTAACCACGTCACTAGAGGGATTAATTGATCAGGCCATAGAATTACAACAAAAAGACAATTTACAGGGTATCGGCCCTTCATTGCCTCATATGCTGGGTAAAAAATACCCGAATGCTTTTAGGCAGCCTGCTTGGATGTTTATATTTCCTTCAACCACTATCTGCAAACACCCGGTTACAAATCAACTATGCCGTCATCACTTGCATGATTCTGTTCCTCGCAAAGCATTAAAGGCGGCTGTTCAATATTGTGGCTTAAATCGTAAAAAAATTAGTTGCCATACTTTTAGGCATTCCTTTGCCACCCAGCTTTTGCAAAATGGCCGTGATATTAGAACCGTACAAGAACTTTTAGGCCACAGTGATGTGGCCACCACCCAAATTTACACTCATGTCATTGGTCAACATTTCGCCGGCACAAACAGCCCACTCGACAGCCTTAATATTCAGTCTTAAAGTTACTTCAAAAGCTCTCTTGCTATGATTATTTTCTGAATTTCCATGACTAGGTCTTCATCAATCAATAAACCCAAACTATTTCAATAGGTCGCGGGCTATGATTATTTTCTGAATTTCCATAGCTAGGTCTTCATCAATCAATAAACCCAAGCTATTTCAAAAGATCGCGGGCTATGATAATTTTCTGAATTTCGCTAGTCCCTTCATAAACCGTTGTAATGCGTACGTCTCGCACCAACCGCTCTATTTCACACTCTTGCACATAGCCCAAGCCTCCCATTAATTGTTGCGCGGTATAACAGGCTTGGTTGGCTTTTTCTGTGGAAAATAATTTAGCCATAGAGGCATCGGTTCCAAAACTTTGTTTTTGCTCTTTTTTAAAAGCAGCCTGCATAATTAACAACCTAGCCGCTTGCAACTGGGTTTGTTGTTCCGCCAACATCCATTGCACACCCTGGAATTCACTTATGCTTTGGCCAAACTGTTTACGCTCTTTAACATGTTCAATGGCTAAATCCATCGCACTCAAGCCCACGCCCAACGCCAAAGAGGCTACACCAATGCGGCCACCGGCCAGCTCGCCTACGGCAATGCGAAATCCGTTATTTAGCTCACCCAATAACGCCGCTTCACTCACTTGGCATTCATTAAAAATTATTTCATTAGTGGCCGAGGCACGTTGCCCCATTTTTTCCTCTTCCTTACCAATTATTACGCCAGGATTATCGGCCTCTACTAAGAAACAGCTAATGCCCTTGCCTTTTTTCTTGTCCTTATCCGTTACCGCCCACACCACAAATACCCCTGCGTATGCCCCGCTGGTAATAAAAAGCTTACTGCCGGTAATGACCCATTTATCGCCTTTCTTAACGGCCCGGGTTTGCATGCCAGCAGGATCCGACCCCGCCCCCGATTCGGTTAAACAAAAAGCCGCTGCCGAATATTCACCACTGCAAATTTTAGGCAGGTAGTTTTGTTTTTGGGCCTCATTACCAATGGCTTGAATAACCTCAGCCACCATATTATTTACAGATACCGTCACGGCACTAGAAGCGCAGGCTTTAGCAATTTCGGTAATGGCCAAACTAAAGGCCACCGACCCCGCTTCGGTACCACCGTATTGGGCACCAATATTAAGTCCCATAAATCCAAGCTCGGCCAGCTTCTTTAAATTAGCCAAAAATAACGGCCGGTTAACATGGTCCTCAACCTTGGCCGCCACCGGAGCCAGCTCACTTAAGGCAAACTTGCGCGCCGTTTGCTCAATCATGCTTTGAATTTCAGTTAGTTCCAGGTTCATGGTGTTCACAGTCTTATCTAATTATTTACGCCACCTTAACCTCAGCTAAAACTTTGAGTAAGGAGATTTATTACCAACATCACTGTGTAATTAATCACTGGCCAATAAACAACCAAACCAGCATGGCTAATATGGCTTAATAATCGGCCAGCTAAATTGACTTAATTTAAGTACAATGAAGGGAATTTGGTTTAAGTTGGATATGAATTTTGACTCAGTTTCGTCCATGTATCGATTTACATGAAGGTCAGGTTAAGCAAATCGTGGGTGGCAGCCTTAATGATCAAGGGGCTCAAACCAACTTCGTCAGTCATTACGACAGCGCCCATTATGCCGAGTTATACCAACAGCATAATTTACAAGGGGGTCATGTCATTGCCCTAGGCCCTGGTAATCAGCAAGCTGTATTGGCCGCACTGGCCAAGTGGCCTCAAGGTTTGCAGTTTGGCGGCGGTGTAAATGCTGAGAACGCCGAAAGCTTTTTAAAGGCCGGTGCCAGTCATGTCATCGTCACCTCTGCCCTCTTTGTAGACGGCCAGTTCTCTTTTGAAAAACTCGAAAAAATTAAACAAGTCACCGGGCGCGACAAACTCATTCTTGATCTAAGTTGTCGTAAAACCCAAGACGGCTGGAACATTGCCACCAATCGCTGGCAAACCGTTACCCAAACCCAAATTAACAGCGAAAATCTAAAAGAGTTAAGCCAGCATTGCAGCGAATTCTTAATTCACGCCGCCGATGTAGAAGGTTTACAGGGCGGCATAGATGAAGAGCTCGTCACGCTTCTGGGCCAAAATGCCTTCATCCCCATGACCTACGCCGGGGGCGCCCGTTCATTGGCCGACCTACAACGTGTAAATGAACTATCCAAGGGCAAGGTAGACCTTACCATCGGCAGTGCCCTAGACATATTTGGTGGCAGTGGCATTACCTTAAATGAATGCATCGCCTGGAACCAACAGCACAAATAATGAGCGATCTGTTTTCGCATCTCCATCATCACACGCCAGACTCTCCCCAAGTGCTGGCACCAGGCCTAACCCTCATTAAGGGTTTGGCCTCAAATTATCCGTTAATGCAGCATATCCAACACATCACATCACAAGCACCGCTTCGGCATATGATGACCCCCATGGGTTACCCCACCAAAGTGGCCATGAGCAATTGCGGCCCTTTTGGTTGGGTTAGTAGTCAACACGGTTATGGCTATCAAGCTTGTGATCCCATCTCAAGTCTGCCTTGGCCCTCCATGCCAGAAGATTTTAAAAGCCTAGCCTGCAAAGCGGCCAAAATGGCGGGTATTCAAGATTTTCAAACCGATGCCTGCTTAATTAATCAGTACCAAATGGGAGATACCTTAGGGAGCCATCAGGATAAAGACGAAGCCAATTTTAACTGGCCCATCGTTTCGGTATCACTGGGGTTAAACGCTGTTTTTCAAGTGTTTGGCGACCAGCGCTCAGGTAAGCCCCTAAATATATTGCTGCAAGATGGCGATGTCTTGGTGATACATGGCCCTGCTCGACTGTGTTTTCATGGCGTTAAAGCCATTAAGGCCGACGCCCTTCAACCCAACCTACAACACCGCCACAACCTCACCTTTCGTCGCGCACACTAACAAGTTAAAACCATTTTTCTTCACTAAATTTTCAAACTAACTTTATAACCTGCTTCTACTCAATAGAAATCAACACGCTAATTCCACCACCTAGTTCACATCTATTCATTCGCCATTTTTAATTTTGTTAGGGTTTTGTAGGCAGGTAATGGTTTTGTCTAAATTTAAATGACTGACCGACTTATTCCTACAAATAGCCAACATTGCTCAGACATACATATCGCCCTATGCCACTCATACTTCCCCTGAAAATATTTTTAACAGGTGCAGTCATGCTGTCGCAACTATCCAAACTTAAATGGCTTGTGTTTGAACCCCACGGTTTACTCATCATAAGTGCCGGTATTTTATTTTTTATTCATCTGTTTTTGTCGCCGGTAGACATGAATCATTTCATTCCTAAAACTGTTTATAAACTGTCAATGCAATCTCACTTTTCAAGTGAAGGCCAGGAAGTCAACATTCATACTTACCTGCCTAAAGAAAGCCCTTGGCAACAAATACTCGCCGAGAAGTACACGCAAAAAGACTTCAGCAGCAAAGAGCAGCTATTACCCGCAGGGCGATTACTCAGTTGGTCGGGCGATGAAAACCAACAGCAAGCCAGTTATGAGCTACTACTGCACACCAAAGGTAACCAGTACACCCTGCCCGCCAACGCCCCTATTCAAAACAACTTGGCTGAGCCGTTAAAAGCCTATTTACAAGCAAGCGAACACGTACAGGTTCAACACCCAGAAATTAACGCACTGTGGCAAACCATTAAACCGCCATCGCAAGATGTACGCTCGGTGTTAAAACGTATTTTTCAATACACCCACGAGCAAATTGAAACCGTACCTTTCAAAGGCACTACAGATGCCCTCACTACCGCGCGTTTAAAAGTGGCCAGCTGCAATGGGAAAAGCCGGTTATTTGTGGCGCTGGCACGGCTAAACGGTATTCCTGCACGCTTGGTAGGAGGCATCATTCTAGATAGCGGCAGTAAAAAAACCAGCCACCAATGGGTGGAAGCTTATGTACAAGGGCACTGGATTACCTTTGGCCCCACCAACGGATATTTCGCTACTCGCCCCAGTCACTTCTTAAAATTGTACCAGGGTGACGAAGCCCTATTTCGCCATACCAGCAACATAGGGTTTGACTATTTATTTACCATCTCCAAACAAACCGTTAGCCCTTCTTTTTATCCTGCATTACTTAACGATAACGCAACCCGAATTAATCTGGCGCCAGCGCTTACTGAATTACATTTATCGGCTACCACCGTGGCCATCATTTTATTGTTTCCACTTTGCACGCTTATTATTACCTTTCTGCGCAATGTGGTGGGCGTCAAAACCTTTGGTATTTTCATGCCCATGCTTATCGCTGCCACCTGCATGTACAGCGGATTAATGGCCGGGTTAGTAGGTTTTATTCTGGTGTTATTAATCGCACTGGTTTTTCATATATGGCTAGAGAAACAGCGCATATTAAAAACCGCACGGCTTGCCACGGTTATTTCGTTAATCAGCCTGTTGTTTATTTTTATGCTGTATCTAATGGACAGTGAACAAAAAATGGAATTTGGCATGCTGGCATTAATGCCCGTGGTCATAATTAGCTTTGTGGCCGAGCGCATTCATCAGGTAACGGTAGAAGGCCATTGGCGTGATTTATTCAACAGTTCGGTAGGGTCAATAGTAACTATCTTGCTGTGTTATTTTTATATGGACAGCTACCTACTGCAAAGCCTGTTTAGCATTTTTCCAGAGAGTTTTTTGTTGGTATTAGCTGGGCTTATTTTTATTGGCAAGTGGGATGGTATTCGCATCAGCGAACTATCTCGTTTCAAACACGTAGACAACCATCAAAACCATAACCTACTGGGCATTAATAGCCGCAACCGAAATATTATTTACAAGCACAATTCAAAACCCTTACTGCGTTTGGCCGCCGACAAATTGGCCAGTAAAAAGGCGTTATTAAAACTACAGGTGGTGGTCCCTGAAACCCTGGCCACATTTAAACATCAACATCACATCAATAGTTTTTCCCAGCAAATAGGCGAACTTAAAGAGTTTGTTATAAAACCCAATAATGGCAGCCAGGGTAACGGCATCTTAGTGATCGTTGATAAACAGCAAGATTACATCAGTGCTGGCGGCAAACATTTCAGCACCGCACAATTACAGCAGCACATAAAAGAAATTTTAATTGGCAGTTACAGCCAAAGCGGCGAGCAAGACTGCGCCTATATTGAACCTCTCATCAAACAAGACGCACGCATTAATCTCATCAGTTCCCAAGGCTTAAGTGATATACGAGTAATACTGGCCAAGGGAGAAATTATCAGTGCCATGTTGCGTGTGCCCAGCAAAGCCTCAAACGGCAAGGCCAACCTGCATCAGGGCGCCATAGGCGTGGCTATAAATAAAGAAACGGGGGAAACCAGTAACGCATTGCATCTTGGTAAAGTCATTGAACACCACCCAGATACTCATGCAGCATTAATTGGTGTTGAAATACCCTACTGGCCACAAATCAGAGAAATGGCCAAAGCCAGTTACGACGCCATTCCCCTTAACTATTTAGGCGTTGATATCTGTCTAGATGTGACCCTAGGACCATTGGTACTGGAAGTGAATGGCCGTGCCGGACTTGAAATTCAAAACATACACCAAACCGGCTTCAAAAAAGAATTATTTAGCGCCATTGAAGGAGGCCAAGCCTAATGAAAATGATTAAAAATAGCAGTTTCATTTATGCCTGTTTGGTTATAACTTTTACTTTTAGTGTTTTTTTCAACGAAAAAAGTTTAACGGCTCAAGCCAATACTCACCAAGTCATTAGCCTAAATCAGTTTCAAGACGGCGACGCGCAAGAGTCATTAGAATCTGAATCAAAAATAAGCAAAAACAATGGCTCTTCTGTGCTGTTCGCACAAGCACTTAAACTAAGTCGCCAAGGCCAAACAGAACAGGCCATCAATGCCTATCAACAAATATTAGTGCAAAAGCCTAACCACCAAATGGCGGCTATTAACCTAGTCATTTTATTAAAAAAAACCCAGGGCTGTGACCAGATTGATAGCTTGATGTTGCGTACCATTGAAATCAGCCGCGGCAAACGCAAAGCCAAGGCTCACAGTTTATTTGCTAGCTGTTTAAGCGAAAACAAACAATACAAACTAGCACTGACTCATTTAGATAAATCATTACAGTTTCGCCCCAATCATGCGGGCACTTGGCTTAAACGCGCACGACTGCAACAACAATCCAAACTAAATTACCCGCAAGTACTGGTGAGCTTTGAAAAAGCACTGGCCATGAATGAAAAGAATAATCCATTGCGTCTTGAAGTGGCCCGCTACCAACAAAAACATTTGGATTTCAACGGAAGCATCAAAACCATTAAAGCCAAATACAAATCACTTAAGAACTCATCTGAGGCCAATAAAATATTAGCCTGGAATTATCTAGAGTTAGGTAAAATAAATAACGCAAAAAAACACGCCAACCAAGTGCAAAAACTGCAAAACAAAAAAAGTCTTTACAATGAAGCCTTCGGCGCATATTTAGATAATGACTTATCACTGGCACTCGATAATTTGGCATTATTAAAAAACTCAAATGCCGACAACCACTTACTTAAGGCGTTAATTTATCATGGTAAAAAATGGTACAAACACAGCCAAACCCAACTCTCAAAGCTAAGTGAGTATGACGCCTATTATTACCGAGCTAGTTGGCTAAAGGTTAACAATGAATTCCTAGCTGGCACTTCTCAGTTTAATCAAAGCGAGAACCAACTCATCAAACACCCGTATAAGGGCTTACAAGATTTCCTAAAATTAAATATACAAACCGATCATGTGGCTTTATTGGCGGCGCAACTTGCAAATAAACAAGGGGCCATAAATGAGGCAATGGAATTCATTAAAGTCGCCATGGAAAGTGAACAAAAAACAAAGAAAACTCAGAAACTCCATGTGCAACTTTTATGGCAACAAGGTAAACATTCACAAGCCACATCAGTATTACGCCAGGCCAACAACCAATACCCAAACAGCCGTAGCCTAAAACGTTTATTGGCCAATTATTTAATGAGCGAAAATCAAGCCTCCGAAGCACTCACTATTTATCAGAATATTTCCGACAGTGATCTCACCGAAAAAGATCGGTTGAAAATAGCCCAACTGCAAAAAAGCAATCAACAGCCTCTTGCCGCCATTAATAGTTTAAAGGAATTACTGGCCCGCAATAATCGACATTTGGATGCACGCTTTCAATTGGCGTTATTACTTAAGGATAACGGAGATATTAACGAAAGCGAAAAGCATATTAATTTATTGTTAAAACTCGACAAACAATATCCGCCCGCGCTTAAATTCCTATCACAGGTAAACTAACATGCATCTTCTTCACGTATGCCTAGTCAGCCTTTTAGGGGCTTTCATCTCCCAACAGGCAACTGCCCTATCATCAACAAAAGCTAAAGACAAACAGTATCAAGTTAGCCTCACTAGTTCTTTAGGGGTAGACAGCAACCCCTATCGATTCTCAAACCAGTTTAAATCAAAAAGCGAACAAACTCAGTTTCTCGAGCATCAGCTTACGGCTAAATTCAGGCTACTGCCCCACTGGCGCACTCAGCTTTCCCTAACTGACACTCAGTACCAACAAAATCAAGATTGGGCTGACCAACAAAAGTGGTCTACCTCGCTGTTTTTCAAAAAAAGTCAGAAACGAAAAAAGAAATACCAAGGCCGTAATCAACGCCTTTTTAATTTAAAATACGAACAACTTGATAAGACTTACGTAAGTAGACTAAGTGGTGGCCTCAGTAGTGACTCTGGCACCCAACTGAACAACCGATATAATTATCAACAAATATCCACGCAATATGAACAACATATTAACCTTACAAAAAAGAGCCAATGGCAATATGAGTTAGGCTATAAAAATAAAAATTATGAAGATTATGCGAGCCTTAATATCAGTAACTTAGATTATCAGGCGATGAATATTGAAAACCGTTTTCAACGTTTTATGAGCAAGCGACATGATCAACAATGGCGACTTAATCTCGCTCACCGCCAATACGCAAACAAATTGCAAAGAAGCATTAAGGGAGATGATATTGCAGGCACAAATTTAACGTACCTAGATGCCACCCTAGGCTTTGAGCATTCGTGGCAAGCTAGCCGAAAACACACAATATCCGTTACCAGCGAATACATGAAAAGAGCGGATAACGGCAGTGGCTACAACGACAGCCACGAATCTACCTTTTCTTTTGCTTCTAAATATCGCTTTGCTGCCAAATCGTATTTCAGTAGTCAATATCAATACACAGATTTTGCCTATGAACGCCCGCCCACCCAAACCAGTGACACCACAACTGAGGAATACGGCAGCCATCAAAAACATCGTATAAAATTAAATGGCCGCTTCAATTTAAATAAGTACCTTCCCCTAGATGCCATACTGTTGTTGGCTTACCAGTACGAGAAAGTGGACGCCGATAAATCACAATACCAATACTCGCGCCATATATTGGAGACAGGCCTTAAGTTCAAATTCTAAAAGCGATTCCAGCCTGATGTGAAATAGTTAGGCTGGATAATCTTCTATGAAAAACTGCGAAAACAACGGTATTTTAAGGCCACACGGAAATCTGCTAAACTGTTAACTAAAAGGCATGAAGCAGCTATGTATCGCAGGATGAAAACCCTATTAAATAGTATTTCATAGGTCACTGTAAAATGTATGAGAAATCCAAAAGACCTAAATACAGATAAAGCTAAGAAGGCAGGAAACTTAGTAAAGCCTATTATTTTTCTGCTGATTTTCACTGGCATTATGTCTCTGGCGGCCTATTCGTTCCTTACCTATAATCCTGAGCCCATCGCACAAAAGTTTTTTGAAAACCGAAAAATGGGTAAAGATTATCAAGACTATAAAGATGAGGATAGTGCCAAGAAAAAAGCAGAACGTAATATTTTCTTACAGAATTAGCCACTAGACTCAGGCTTTATTTCAAAAATTGTTAGGCCGGTAATTTATTCATATAAGTTTCGAGTAAATCCTCCTTAATTTCCACAAAATCCCCATGGTTAATATGCATATAATCAAGTGCCAATTCGGTATCCTGAGTAAGTTGATCATCATTGCCTTCAATTAACCAGTAGCGCCGGTATTCCGCACTCACATGTTTAGCCAAGGTTAAGATAGACAGATAAGTACTGGTATTTTCATCAATGAGTTTATGTCCGCCCAATATTTTTTTAGCAATGGGCTGACAACGAATGGCCAAGGATACTTCTTCACCCATATTCCACTTGCTGGCCATGAGCGCCCCTTGTAAATAGTGATCGGTGGTGAATTCTTTGCGTTCACAAACACACAACTTGTCGCAAGACATATATTCATGTGTGCGAATAAACCCTTTAAATTCGGGGAATTGGTCCATCATAATAGCAATGCCAGCATTGTGTAACATGCCAATGCTATAGGCTTTACTGTCATCTAAACCACTAAATCGCTTAACCAGGTCACTGCACACGCCGGCAACATCTATGGCTGCCGCCCAAAAACTTTGCTTTAAATCACTATCACTAAAACTGGTGCGCACCGCCATGGACTGTATAAGCGTATATATCCGTTTCAACCCCATCAGCATAATGGCATGTTCAATAGACGTTGCCGGTTTAACCAATCCCATCCACGGACTATTAGCCGCCGACAACAGCAGGGTATATAAAGCAACATCTCGTTTAACCAATTCGGCTATGGCGGGAATATCAGGGTATTCCTCACGCATGAGTTTTTGAATAGAAAGCAAAACGTGTGGCAAGGGTGGAATAACGAGTAACCTGTTCACGAGATTCTCCAATCCATTATGCTCGATTCTATACCTATTTTTCGACTTCAACTAGAAGCTAAGCCACTGCAGTATTAAGCCGCAGCAGATGCAGACTTAATGGATTCACAATACGTTTTAAGGTCTTTTAAAATACCCGAAAAAGCTTTTCCTAATCCCAACTTTAATACTGGGCTTAAAATCTTACCCATCAGTTTTAAATCAGGCGTAGATTCCCACAAAACTTCCGATTGATTTCCACCTAATTTCACCACTGACATTTTCACTGTGTTTTTATTTAACGGTAACAACCTCGGGGCGTTTTTAGGCACCACATCAAATACTAAATACTGGCCTTCTTGGCTGTAATCCGTAATCAGCTCTTCCGCTTTTAGTCCCTCAGGGCCATTACCAAATTCACACACTCGCCCTGCTACTGGTGCTGATGTATTGCGATCACCCTTATCAAATTTGTAAGACTTTTTAACTGGGCCCATCCATAAATGGGCTTGATCAAATTCTGCTGTCAACACTTTCCAAACCAGCTCGCTAGGTTGATTAATAATGATGCTTTTAGAGATTTTCATAATATGATGCCTTTGAGTAATGACAGTGCTTCTATTGACCTCGGAAATATTACGTGGACACTTAGCGTTACGGAACTATCAAAAAGAGGCCATTATGGTGCATAAATCGACCATGGGTTGGGATGACGTTCAATTTTTTCTATCGGTGGCCCGCTCAGGCAGTGCCCGTGCTACGGCATTGGCTTTGCAAATCAGCCACACCACGGTCTCAAGACGTATTGAGAAACTAGAGTCAAGTTTGGGTACTCGCCTATTTGATAGAGGAGTATCAGGCTATGGACTCACCGAAGGCGGCCAGGCCATGCTGGAGTTTGCTGAGCAAGCCGAAGATGTATTGCTGAGTGCCGAACGGCATTTACAAGGTAAAGACACCGAATTAGGCGGTGATATTCGCTTAACCACGCCAGATGTCATCGCCACTCAATTGTTGCTGCCTCACCTTGTGAACTTCACCGACAAGTACCGCGACATAGACATTGACCTGCGTATTTCCACGAATTTATACGATCTAACGCGCAGAGAAGTAGACATCGCCATCCGTTTTTTAGGCTTTTCAAGCCCACCACCCGACCCATTAATTGGCCGAAAACTGGGCTCAGTAGCCAGTTGTTTTTATGCCACACCACAATACTTAAATAAGTATGACTTGAACGATCCCAACACACAGGCACGCTGGTTAAGCTGGGGGGAGCAGGAACGTTTTCCTCAGTGGGTAAAAGCCTCACCCTATCCTCATATCCCCACTCGCTTTCAACTTGACCATGGCGGCACCCAAATTCAAGCCGCTTTGGCAGGCATGGGCATGACCATGCTGCCCTGTTTCCTAGGCGATAAAACCCCAGGCCTTAAACGTGTGCCCAAGGCCAAACCTGCAATTAACCATGAGATTTGGCTGCTCTCCCACCCAGATAGCCGCGAAGTGACGCGTTTAAGGCGTTTTAGGGAATTTGTGGTGGAGTTATTTGAGAGTAAACAGGACCTGCTGGCAGGAAAGGGATAACCAGCCCAATTCAGATCTTGCACCGACCTAACTGGCCATCTCTCAAGCCTGTTCTAAGCTTAATAACAGACTTTGCCATGAGTTAGAAACCGTGATCGAAAACGATTACCGCAGTCTTAAGTTTTTAATTGTTGATGATTTTGAGACCTTCCAAAAGATTCTCAAGCGGCTTCTACACGGCCTCAGCGCGGAACACATAGACACCGCCTTAAATGGTGCCCAAGCCGTTAAGTCTTGCCAACAAAACAAATACGATGTGATCTTCTGTGATTTTGACCTAGGGCGCGGCATTAATGGTCTACAGGTATTGGAGGAACTCAGGCATCTGGAGTTATTAAAAAGCAGTTCCGTTTTTATTATGGTCACCGCCGAATCGGGCCGAGATGCGGTGGTGGGTGCCATGGAATACAAACCCGATGCCTACATGAGTAAGCCGGTCTCGTCTGGTGAGCTGCAGTCACGGCTCGTTAAATCGTTAAAGCAAAAACAAGCGCTCGCCCCGCTTTATCGCTCGCTAGATAATTCCGATTTTAACCAAGCCATTAAAGAATGTGATAAACACATTAGTGAAAGTGGCCGCCATAAAAACTTCTGTTTAAAAACCAAAGGCAACTTATTATTAAAGCTTGAACATTTCAAAGAGGCACAAGACATATATGAAGGCGTTCTGAAAGAGCGTCCATTATTCTGGGCGCAACTGGGTTTGGCCCATGTGTTGGCCGCACAAGATTTAAATAAAGAAGCACACACAGCCTTTCAAAAAGCCTATGAAGAAAACCCCGCCAGTCTCGAAGCTTTTGAAGGCGCCGCTCGTGCTTTAGTAAAATTGGGAGACGCAGGGGCCGCACAAAGATTACTGGAACAAAGTAGCACTATTTCTTCACGGTCAGTCACTCGCCAAAAACTTCTTTCTGAAGTATGCAAAATTAACGGCGACTTTGAAGCGGCGGCCGACGCCAGTCGCCGCGTGGTTAAACTGGCCGAGTACGGCATCCATAAAAGTGCCGATAACGATTTGGATTTGGCCGACAATCTCACCGAGGCGGCACTGCAATCCCAAGATGAGGAAAAAACTAAAGACCTTGCAAATGAAGCCCTGAGCACCTTAAAAAAAACCGAAAAAGAATACAAGAATTCGGAAGTAGACATTCAAAGTAAACTGGTAGAATCTCGCACCCATGCCAGTCTTAATCACGACAAACTGGCTCAGCAAGCGCTGATGGAGGCCGAACAGAAAATGGAGGCCAGCGGTTCCAAAAGTCTGCGAACCCAGCTGGAACTGACCAAGAGTTATTTTCAAACCGGTCACAAAGACAAGGCCAATGAGCTGCTTAAATCGTTGGCCGAGCAATATAAAATGGACGATAAAATTTCAGCCATGCTCGATCGCCTTACCGATGAACCCGTCACTCAGTCAGGTAAAAAAGAAGTGGTTAAAATCAATAAAAAAGGCATTGCCATGTTTGGTGAAGGTGAATACCAAAAGGCCATCGAGTTATTCTCCCAAGCCATACAAAAATTCCCTAAACACTTAGGCCTGCGTCTTAATGTCATTCAATCTTTTTTATTTGATATGAAACAACATGGTCCCTCACAAAAAAAACTGGCCTTATGTGAAAATCACATAAGCATCATCAAAGGCATGGATGAAAACAGCAAACAATATAAACGCTACCTTTCTTTTAAGACCGCACTTAAAGCGCTTAATCAACACCTCAATAAAAAGGCCAGCTAAATGGAACCAAGAGAGATGGAAATGCTATTGGCATCTAGCATTCACGACATGAAAAACTCAATTGCCATGATTTTAAATTCAGTTGACCAACTCAGTGTTGAAGATTTACCAGCAGATCAAAACGATCAACACCTAGCCCACCTAAGATATGAAGCCAGCCGCCTTAATAATGATTTAATGCATTTACTGGGTGTCTACCGAATGCAGGAACAAGAGCTGCCCATTGCCATTGACGAACACGAAGTACACGATCTTTTACATCACCAATTTTTAAGAAATGAAATTCTACTGAGTAAATCCAACATCAAGTTTGAGCTAGATTGTGACGAAGATGAAATTTGGTATTTCGACAACGAACTCATTGGCGGTGTCATTAATAATATTTTGGTGAACGCGGTGCGTTATTGTGAAGAGCATATTTGCTTGTCGGCCCGAATTGAAAACGATCAAATGTGCATAGAGGTCTCTGATGATGGCCGTGGATATCCGGAGAACATGTTACATTCCCCAGAAAAACCATTAAAGACCATCGACTTTCGTACCGGCAGCACCAGCCTTGGTTTGTATTTTGCTTCTAAGGTAGCTAATTTGCATAAAAAAGGAGATTTTTGCGGCCATGTAAGCTTAAAAAATGGTGGTAAGTATGGTGGCGGTGTTTTTGCGATTTACTTGCCATAAACGAGAACTGGTTAACACTTCCAGCAGTTAACTCGCTTTAAATTTGTATATCTGAATTTCTCTACTAATCTTAGTGCTTCTTTATTTTCTCCAACCCATTTTTAATTAGCACTTTTCATTAAAACATTCTGTTTATTCCATTTTATTTTCAAAATACAAAATGTAGCAAAAAGCCTACGTATAATCACCTAATGATATTTTCTGCAATCAGTATTAACGCTTAGACTAACTAGGTCGAGTTTGTGGATTGTCGCATGAAGCATTTATTGCTTTTAATATTAGTAGCCCTAATAACCGCCTGTGGAGGCAGCGGTGGTGGAGGTACTGCGCCTACAGACCCACCAGCCTCAACTGACCAAAAAACACTTGAAGAACACGCCTGTCTCGACGGCAGTTGGTTAGCCGTCTCTCGAAATTTAAAAATTAATGGCAATGAATACCCAGTGGCCACCGAACGTATTTTCATGGTGGTGTCAGGGCAAACCAATATCAGCAGTGCAGAAGACATAGACAATTTACAAACCCGTTATTCAGGCCAAGGTATTCGTACTTGGCATACCGATAACGGCATCACCGAAGATATTCACGCCCTTGAATGGCATTCGTTATTTACCTTCACTAACAACCCCAGTATCGGCAACCTTTCCATTACAAAAGCCTGTCGTAATCGTTACCCTGGACAAGTAAAAGATGAATCATTACCCATATGTGATGACGACGATACGTTTGATCGCTTCACCCAAATCACCTTAGATTGCAGTGGTGATGTGGATTACCTCACCATGGAAAATGCCAAAGCCTCGCTAAATTTTCAACGCATCAACAACAACGTGGACTTAGTGGAATTCAGTCGCGAGGAAAATGAAACAGACCCCAATAAATTCTCACCCGACGTAGAACCTCCAGAGCCCATTGAATTATTTGATGAAGAAGAAATTCAAGAAATTCTAGAGCAAATTGAAGAAGAGCTTACACCTGAAGAAATTGAAGAGGTATTTGACGAAGTTGAAGAGATCTTTGATGGCATGGATGACAATCCTTTGGCTCCTGAAGAAGGCCAAGAAGATGTTGACCCTGATCCAGTTGACCCTGGTAATCCAGACCCAAGATTAGAAGACACAGATGGCGACACCTATCCTGATGGCCAGGATGATTTCCCAGATGACCCTACCGAATGGATAGACACCGATCTTGATAGCCTAGGCAACAATAGTGACCCAGATGATGACAACGATGATGTCCTAGATGAAGAAGACGCCTTCCCATTAGACCCCGAAGAAAGTGAAGACACAGATAACGACAACGTCGGCAACAATGGCGATAGTGATGATGACAATGATGGTATCTCCGATGTATTAGATGTATTCCCTCTTGACGAAGATGAATGGCTAGACACAGATAACGATGGACTCGGCAATAACCTTGATGCCGACGACGATGGCGATTTGGTGTTGGATATCTTCGATGCCTTCCCACTCAATTTTGCCGAATGGTTTGATACCGATTTCGACGGCACTGGCAACAACGCTGACACCGATGACGATGCCGACGGCGTGTTGGATATTCACGATGCATTTCCACTGGATAACAGCGAAGCCTTTGATGCCGACCTTGATGGCCAAGGCGATAATAGTGATACCGATGATGACAACGACCTTGTATTAGACGTATTTGATGCCTTCCCATTTGATGCCAGCGAATCAGTGGATACCGATGATGACGGCACCGGCAATAACACCGACACCGATGACGACGGTGACACCGTATTAGATATAGACGATGCCTTTCCGCTGAATAATGCAGAATCAAGCGACTTTGATGGCGACGGCATCGGCGATAATGGCGACACCGACGATGACAACGATGGCGTGAGCGATGATGACGATGCCTTCCCTCTTAATGCAGCAGAATCTGCCGACAGTGATGGTGATGGTGTCGGCGACAACGGTGACGCTTTCCCTAATGACGCCAGTGAATCGGCCGATAGTGATGGCGATGGTGTTGGTGATAACGGCGATGCCTTCCCTAATGATGCCAACGAATCTGCTGACAGCGATGGTGATGGCGTTGGTGATAACGGTGATGCCTTCCCTAATGACGCCAATGAATCTATAGACAGCGATGGCGATGGCGTCGGTGACAACGGTGATGCCTTCCCTAATGATGCCAATGAATCAGTCGACAGCGATGGTGATGGTATTGGTGACAACGGCGATGCCTTCCCTAATGACGCCAATGAATCGGTAGACAGCGATGGCGATGGCGTTGGCGACAATAGTGACGCCTTCCCTAATGATGCTAATGAATCGGTAGACAGCGATGGCGATGGTGTCGGTGACAACGGCGACGCCTTCCCTAACGACGCCAATGAATCTGTCGATAGCGATGGTGACGGTGTTGGCGACAATAGTGACGCCTTCCCTAATGACGCCAATGAATCGGTAGACAGCGATGGTGATGGCGTCGGCGACAACAACGATCCCTTCCCTGACGATGCCAACGAATCCATCGATACCGATAACGATGGCATTGGCGATGCCAGTGACTTCGACGACGACAATGACACTTGGTCGGATCTGAATGAAGCCACGTGTGGCACCGATTCTCTTAATGCCAGTTCAGTACCCAGCGATAATGACAACGACCACAGTTGTGACCTGATCGATAACGATGATGACAACGATGGCGTCACCGACGACCAAGATGCTTTCCCATTTGATGCGGCCGAGTCAACCGATACCGACAACGATGGTGCCGGCAATAATAGTGATACCGATGACGATAACGATACTTGGTCAGATACCGACGAACTGGCCTGTGGCAGCAATAGCCTCAACTCTGGTTCAGTGCCTAGTGATAATGATAACGACCATACCTGTGATCTTTTAGATAACGATGATGACAACGATGGCGTAATAGATGGCAATGACGCCTTCCCGTTTGATGCCTCTGAAACCATTGATACCGACAACGATGGCACCGGCAATAATAGCGACACCGATGACGACAACGACAACGTATTAGATATAAATGACATATTCCCATTGGATGCCAGTGAATCAGTAGATACCGATAACGACGGCACCGGCAACAACAGCGATCCCGATGATGATAACGATGCCTGGAGCGATAGTGACGAACTAGCCTGTGGCACAGATGGCCTAGATGATACCTCGATTCCATTGGATACCGATGATGACGGTGTTTGTGACGCGATAGATAATGATGATGACGAAGATGGCATCGCCGATGATGAAGATGCCTTCCCACTAGATGCTACCGAGTCAGTGGATACCGATAACGACGGCACTGGTAACAACAGCGACACCGACGATGACAACGACACAGTGCTCGATGCAGATGATGCCTTCCCATTAGATGCCACAGAATCGGTTGATACCGACAACGATGGAACCGGTAACAATAGCGATACCGATGACGACAATGACACAGTATTAGATGTAGATGACGCCTTCCCACTGGATGCTGGCGAATCGGTAGATACCGACAGCGACGGCGCTGGCAACAACAGCGATACCGATGATGATAACGATACATGGAGCGATAATGACGAACTCGCCTGCGGTACGGATAGCCTAGATGACACCTCGGTTCCAGTGGATACCGATGGCGATGGTATCTGTGACACCCTAGATAATGATGATGACCAAGATGGCGTGGCCGATGCCGAAGATGCCTTCCCACTAGATGCCACTGAGACCACCGATACTGATAACGACGGTACCGGTAACAATACCGATACCGACGATGACAACGACAGCGTGCTTGATGCAAATGATGCCTTCCCATTAGATGCTACCGAATCAGTAGATACCGACAACGATGGCACTGGTAATAATAGCGACAGCGATGATGACAACGACAGCGTGCTCGATGCAGACGATGCCTTCCCACTGGATGCTACTGAGACCACCGATACTGACAACGATGGTAGCGGTAACAACACCGACACCGACGATGACAATGACAGCGTGCTCGATGCAGATGATGCCTTCCCACTAGATGCCACAGAATCAGTGGATACCGACAACGATGGCCAGGGCAACAATAGCGACAGCGATGATGACAACGACAGCGTGCTCGATGCAGATGATGCCTTCCCACTAGATGCCTCCGAGACCACCGATACAGATAACGACGGCGCAGGTAACAACACCGATACCGACGATGACAACGACAGCGTGCTCGATGCAGATGATGCCTTCCCATTAGATGCTACCGAATCAGTGGATACCGACAACGATGGCCAGGGCAACAATAGCGACAGCGATGACGATAACGACGGCACTCAAGACAGTGACGATGCCTTCCCACTGGATGCCACGGAGTCCACCGATACAGATAACGACGGCACCGGCAACAACAGCGATACCGATGATGACAACGATGCTTGGAGCGATAACGACGAGCTAGCCTGTGGCAGCGATAGTTTGGATGGTGCTTCAATTCCACTGGATACCGACAGCGATGCAACCTGTGATGTACTAGATAACGATGACGACAACGACGGCACTCAAGACAGTGACGATGCCTTCCCACTGGATGCTCGCGAATCAGTGGATACCGACAATGACGGCACCGGTAACAATAGCGATACCGATGATGACAACGATGCTTGGAGCGACAGTGACGAACTGACCTGTGGCAGCGACGGCCTAGATGATGCCTCCATTCCGCTGGATACCGACAGCGATGCGGTCTGCGATGTATTAGATAGCGATGACGATAACGATGGCACCCTAGACAATGATGACGCCTTCCCACTGGATGCCACCGAAACGGTAGATACCGATAACGACGGCACCGGTAACAACAGCGATACCGACGATGACAACGATGCTTGGAGCGACAGCGATGAACTCGCCTGTGGCAGCGATAGCCTAGATAACCAATCCGTTCCACTAGATACCGACGTTGACAATATTTGTGACCTCCTTGATGAGGATGATGACAACGACGGAGTATTGGATGGCGATGATGCCTTCCCATTAAATTCCAATGAATCCGTAGACACCGATCAAGATGGCATCGGCGACAATAGCGACAGCGACGATGACAACGATGGCATCAGCGATGTTCTCGATGTATTCCCACTAGACGCCGGTGAGTGGCTCGACACCGATGGCGATGGCCTCGGCAATAACCTTGATGCCGATGATGACGGTGATTTGGTATTAGATGAAGACGATGCCTTCCCACTTAATGCTGGTGAATGGCTCGATACCGATGGCGATGGCACCGGCAATAACACCGACACCGACGACGATGGCGATGGTGTATTGGATGCCAACGATGCCTTCCCACTGGATAGCGGCGAATCCGTCGATACCGATGGTGACGGCACTGGCAACAATACCGACACCGATGATGACGGCGATGGTGTACTGGATGCAGACGATGCCTTCCCACTGGATAGCGGCGAATCCGTCGATACCGATGGTGACGGCACTGGCAACAACACAGACACCGACGATGATGGCGATGGTGTGCTCGATGTAGACGACGCCTTCCCATTAGATAACAGCGAATCCGTAGACACCGATGGTGACGGCACTGGCAACAACACAGATACCGATGATGATGGCGATGGTGTCCTCGATGCAGACGACGCCTTCCCATTAGATAACAACGAATCCATAGACACCGATGGCGACGGCACTGGCAACAACACAGATACCGATGATGATGGCGATGGTGTACTCGATAGCGATGATGCCTTCCCACTTGATAGTGGTGAATCTGTAGACACCGATGGTGATGGCAGTGGCAACAACACAGACACCGACGATGATGGTGATGGCGTACTCGATAGCGATGATGCCTTCCCACTTGATAGCGGTGAATCTGTAGACACCGATGGCGACGGCATTGGTAATAACGCAGACACCGACGATGACGGCGACGGCGTATTAGATGTCGACGATGCTTTCCCATTAAATAGCAGCGAATCAGTGGATACCGACGGTGACGGTATTGGCAATAACGAAGATACCGACGATGACGGCGACGGCGTATTAGATATAAACGATGCCTTCCCACTTAACAGCAGTGAATCCGTAGATACCGATGGCGACGGCATTGGCAATAACGAAGATACCGACGATGATGGCGATGGCGTATTAGATGTCGACGATGCTTTCCCACTAGATAGTACCGAATCAGTGGATACCGACGGTGACGGCATCGGCAATAACGCCGACCCCGATGATGATAACGATGGCATTCCCGACGAGGATGATGACGATCCAAACAATCCACCAGCGGCTAACGTCTTAGCTTCACAAGATTGGCAGGGCTTCTATACAGGGCAAAGCTGGTACCTCACCGACTTCGACCTTATCTTAGACAGTCAACGTTATGATTATGTGGTGGATGGTCAGATTCAATTTGATCTAAGCTGGACCAAGCGTACTCGTCACCAGTTGGCCGACATATTTGGTATCGCTCGCAAAGACATGACCAATGACCTAGCCAATGCCTTATGTCCTCCTCGTATAGAAGTAGGCAAAGCCAGTGTTTATAGTGCAGGCGACTCATTTAATATGATTGCCGAACTAGACAGTGACCTCTACCACTGCGGTGTCAGTGGCGTCGAGCCTGCTACTTTGCGTATTCGCTCATTCATTCCTACTACTGTGGGCTTCCATTACCGCGCCACAGTGAGATATCAGATGCGCTCTTACAACATGCCCCATAACGCCTACCGCCATTTGGTAATGAAATTTGGTGATAACGCTCAGCACTTTGAACCTGTATTTGGTGAATTCCATACCGCCACCATAGATATTCTTGCTAACCATGAGTTCAGCAAGTTGGAATTAGAAGATGATGGCCTACCCGATGGCTACGGAATATTGATTGATGAAGTAGAGGTAATACAGCTGGATAAAGATGACAATTACGAAGCCTGTCTGGCACTATTTGCACAAAACTCTACTGGCTTCCGCCAGTGCCTCAATGGAGAAGTGAATACAGACCAAACCTGTACTATGGATAACTTTGTATTCGATTACCGCCCTAAAGGTGCAATTGACAACGAACGCACTGAACCGAGTAATATTCTCATTCAAGAAGACGCCACTGATGGCACCGTAAATTTCTTATCTCTTGGTAAAAAAGGCAAGGTAACCAGCAGCTGTTACATAGAAGATTATTTGGCGGCCTTCCCTATTTACAACCAACAGCTTTTCTTAAGGGAAATTGCCTGGAATGACGAGACTGCCGACAACTACCCAGAACAAGCTCGAATTTCGGTGCACTTAAGCCATTGTGATGAAGACAAGGTGAATGGTAAAAACCACCTAGGTTTAGTCAATACCGGTGAAGAGTTCAGTTATGACTTCACCAGTAATGAAGATGGCATTAGCTACGCAGGCTGCCGTTTGAAAAAGTTGGAGATAGAAGACAAAACACCCAAAAACAGTCCATCCAGCGATGGCTTTGACGTTAACTCTCTGGAATTTCGAGCCCTTTAACCAAGGCTAAAACCAGAGAGTCTACCGCATATTTTTTGGCTGTTAAGTAAAAAACAAACCCATAATGCAGCCCACCGCCAATGTCCAGACCACGGTTCTGGGCATGCCTTTATCGGCCAAGTATAAAACGCCATATATCAATCTTAATACGATATAACTCACCGCAAGCGCATCAATCATGGTTTGATCACCCTGAATTTGATGGGCAATAATCACTGCCGCCATAAAGGCTGGTATAGACTCAAATGTATTCATTTGAACCCAGTTGGCTCGCTTACGATAACCCTGCAATTCATTTAAGAATTCACGGGGGGCCAAGTTATGCCTAGGCTTGTAGCCCGGCCCTGAAAACTTGGCAATGCCGGTAAACATCACAGGCAGTAGTATCGCCACCAACACACACCAATAGGCTAATGTCATGATTAATTCCTTATTTTTATTTATTTTTTAGCTGAAAAGTAGCGCCAAGGAAAATAGCAAATCTCAACCCCTAAGTGAATATTTATCCCCTATATAAAACCATTTGAAAGCCAAGCCAATACACTGACCTTAATGCCCTATCCAATGCCAAAGCGCATTACGCTACAGACAGATAAACCACACACCCTATTGAATTTTCTAAACCTGAGCAAAAGCAGCCATATTGCCGCTCCCTGTGGCATAATACGCGCGCCTAAACAGGAGCATCCATGAACGTTCGAGCCAACAGTAAAGATTTCTTACAAGTATTTTTACAAGACATCCCCATGATGGATGTACGTGCACCTGTGGAATTCACCAAGGGGGCCTTTCCAAATAGCCAAAATATCCCCCTATTAAATGATGAACAACGAGCCCTTATTGGCACGCGTTACAAAGAACAAGGGCAAGATAAGGCCATTGCCCTGGGTAACAAGCTGGCCACGCCAGAGGTTAGGCAACAACACATTAGCGACTGGCAAGCCTTCACCCAACAACATCCTGAAGGGTTTTTATACTGCTTCCGCGGTGGCCTGCGTTCCCGCGTGACGCAACAATGGCTAAAAGACAGTGGCGTAAACTACCCATTCATTGAAGGTGGCTACAAAGCCATGCGCACCTTTCTCATTGAAGAATTGCAAACCAGCTTGGAAACCATCCCGCTGGTGCTCATTAGCGGCAAGACCGCCAGTGGTAAGACGCACCTGTTACACAAATTAAGCCGTTCCATTGACCTAGAAGGCATCGCCAATCACAGAGGCTCAAGTTTTGGTGCCATGGTATCCCCTCAACCTAGTCAGATAGATTTTGAGAACACAATCTCCATCAACCTGCTAAAACAAAGACACCAGCATGACCTACCTGTTTTTATGGAAGATGAAGGTCGACTCATTGGCCAATTAGCCATAACCCCAGATATGCGCAATGCCATGACCGAGCAATACCCTATTGCCGTGTTGCAAACCCCCATGGAAGAGCGTGTGATCATAGGTGTTAAAGATTATATAACCGACCTATTCCCTTATTATCAAAGTGAGCACGGTGATCAAGCCCACGAAATTTTCCGTGAAAAAATATTATTTAACTTGTCTCGCATTCAAAAGCGCTTAGGCGGAGAGCTATACAAAACTCTGAACGGACAACTTTCAGATGCCCTAAGTGGATTAGAAAAAGGCGATGAAAGTGGCTTTGCCTTGCCTATAGAAACTCTATTAAGCCAGTACTACGATCCCATGTACGATTACCAATTAAAGAAACGCGAAGGTCGAATTATCATGCGTGGCAGTGAGGAAGAACTGATTCATTGGGCCGAGCAGTACCGTCCCTAAATTTTCAGGCACTAAAAACGCAAAAACTTTACATAAACCGACTAAGTAAAATCGACATGAAACTAAATACAATTCAACAACGCCTCCTGCAAGGCTTATTCATTATTGCCTTGATTATGACCAGCGCCTTCACACAGGCAAATCAAACAACGTTTAGCTTCACGGCCATTCCCGACCAAGATGCCACACAGCTTAAAAAGCGTTTCGATAAAGTCGCCAAATACTTAAGCCAAGAACTGGGTTTCCAAGTCACCTATGTGCCCGTTAAAAGTTATGCCGCTGCCATTACCGCCTTTCGCAATAACCAAGTGCAACTGGCTTGGTTTGGTGGATTATCTGGTGTGAAAGCTCGTCAACGGGTGCCCAACAGTGAAGCCATTGCTCAAGGCGTTGAAGACCAGGCCTTTGTTACTTACTTTATTGCCCATGCATCAACCGGTTTAGCAGCCACAAAAGAATTCCCCACTGACATTAAAGACAAAACTTTTACCTTTGGATCAAAAGGCTCCACTTCTGGCAGACTCATGCCTGAATTTTATGTCCGTAAAAACCTAGGCGCACCAAAAGATGCCTTTAAAAAAGTAGGTTTCAGTGGTGACCACAGTCGTACTATTGCTCTGGTGCAGGCAGGCAGTTATCAAATTGGAGCAGTAAACTTCAAAGTGTGGGACCGCATGTTGGCGGCGGGAAAAATCAATGAAAAGGCAGTTTCAATTATTTGGAAAACCCCCAACTACCCAGATTATCAATGGAGTATTCGCGGCGATGTGAATCAGACATATGGTCAAGGCATTAAACAGCGTGTGCAACAAGCACTGCTAAATATGAAAGACCCTGAGTTACTAAAAAGCTTTCCTCGCCAAGGCTTTATTAGTGCTAAAAACAGTGATTATCTGCCCATTAAAGACACTGCCAAAGCCATTGGTTTAATGGATTAAGATGGCATTTAGTTTAGCCAATATAGATCTCTTTTACGGTCAGAATTCGGTTTTAAAAAAACTGAATTTAAATATTAAGGCCGGAGAAAAGATTGCCATCATCGGCGAAAGCGGTTCAGGTAAATCCACCCTGCTTAATGCCCTGCGTGAATATCGCCCGCAGGACATTGCCTGGTGCCCGCAACAACCCGGCTTAGTGCCCATGCTCAATTGCCTTCACAACATTTATATGGGGCAACTTCAGCAACATCACTTTTTGGTTAACCTTAAAAGGCTGATCTATCCTGGCGCCAAAATTAACAAAGAAATTCACATTATTGCCCAGCAGCTCGCCATTGAAGATCAACTTCATAAAGCTTGCCAACAACTCTCTGGCGGCCAACAACAAAGAACGGGCATTGCTCGCGCCATTTACTCGGGTAAAAATATATTTCTAGGAGACGAACCTGTGAGTGCCCTAGATAAATTTCAAGCGCAACATATCCTGACCCACCTATGTGATACCTTCCAAACTCTCATCATTACCCTGCACGACATAAAACTTGCTCAGGCACATTGCCAGCGCATTATCGCGCTTAAAGATGGCAAAATATTATTCGATAAAGCCAGTGATCAGCTCACCCAAAAAGAACTCACTGGGGTTTATAAGTAACATGTTGTTTGCGAGCAAGGCCGATAGCAGTCAAGCGCAAGCCTTGCGTCGCATCAGTTTTGTAATGGCGATACTGGCCCTTATTGCATGGCTGTTTTCTGACTTACAAATCAACACCGCCAACCCCTTGTTTGAACTAAACCTAATGGTACAGGGCTTCGCTGAGCCCAAGTTCTTAGATTTATCCACCCTGTTAACCGCCCTATTGACCACTCTGGCCTTTGCTTTTCAGGCCGTTTTTGTCGCGGCAATTCTGGGGTTTTTAATGGCATTGGGTTTTCGCTACTTTTGGGTACGCTCCACAGCCGCTTTCATCAGAGCCATACATGAACTATTTTGGGCGCTGTTGTTTATCCAAATTTCAGGACTCTCCTCGCTCACGGGTTTTCTGGCAATACTGATTCCTTTCACCGGTATTTTTGCCAAGGTCTTTGCCGAAATACTAGATGAAACCGATAAAAGCCCTGAACACAGCCTCAACCCGGCGGCCTCTTTCCTCAGTAAATTATTCTACAGCCGTATTATTATTGCCTGGCCCCAGCTGCGCTCATATACCCAATACCGTTTGGAATGCGCCATTCGTTCCAGTGCCATTCTGGGATTCGTGGGCCTGCCGACTTTGGGATTTGAACTAGAGAGCTTTTTCAAACAAGGAGAGTATTCTCAGGCGGCTGCCTTGCTGTATGTTTTCTTCATATTAATTGCCAGTTTAAAATATTGGATTAAACCAATACTGCTTCCTGTTTATACGTTGTTGGCATTTATATATCTGCCTCCTGTGGCCAATATTCAATGGCCATTGGTGAAAACCTTTTTTAGCCAGGAAGTGATTCCTCTCTCCTTGCAACAGGGGGATTCATTGGAATTTTATCTATGGCTAAAAATGATGTGGCAAACCCAAATTTTTGAAGGCATCGTCAACAGCTTAATACTCAGCCAAATAGCGCTGGTGTGTACGGCAATCTTTGCGCTATTTCTGTTTCCATTTAGCAGCGCTGTTTTCTTTTCCAAGTTACCTAGGGCACTGGGGCAAAGCCTGCTAATTATCATACGTTCTTGCCCAGAATACCTATTGGCATTTATGGGGTTACTGATACTGGGCCCATCCATGTTGCCGGCTATCATTGCCCTTACCCTACACAACAGCGCGGTCATTGCACATTTACTGGCACTGCAAAGCCAAACTTTAAAATTTAGAGAAGACGCTAGTTCAGGTATTAACCTCTACTTTTATGAAACCCTGCCCAGATTATACGGCAGCTTCGTGGCGCTATTATTGTACCGCTGGGAGGTTATCTTAAGAGAAACCGCTATCCTAGGTATGCTAGGCATCCCGACCCTGGGCTTTTATATAGATTCGGCTTTTGAAGAAATTCGGTTTGACCGCGCTATACTGCTGATATTAGTCACCGCTTTATTAAACATAATTGTAGATAATGTGGCACGATATTTCCGTCGACAATTGCACCTCAAGCATTTACCCGAGTCTTTATGATATTTTTAGTCACACCTTTTTTAGTTAAGAGGGTCTAGCGTGCAGCAGTTTCCAGATGTGAAAGACATTATTTTGGTTGGCGGCGGTCATTCACACGCTCTAGTCATTAGAATGTGGGCAATGAACCCGATTCCTGGGATACGTTTAACCCTTATTTCCCCCCAGGTACATACGCCCTACTCTGGCATGCTGCCAGGCTTAGTCGCGGGCCACTACAATTTCGAACAAACACATATCGACTTACAAAAGGTTTGTGCTTGGGCAGGCGTGCGCTTCATTAAGGCCAGTGCCACTAAAATTAATGCCGATAATAAAACCATAACGTTAGATGCTCGGCCCAATATTGAATACGATATTTGTTCCATTGATATTGGCAGCACTCCAAATAATAGCATCAGCGGCTTTGATGAATTTGCGGTGGGGGTCAAACCCATTAGTCGCTTTTATAGCCATTGGCAGGACTTACAAAACCAGTTATTGCAACATAAACAATCTGCAAACAGTACGGACAAAGATCCCTTTAAAGTCGTGATTATCGGAGGTGGTGCTGGCGGCATAGAGTTAATCACCGCCATGCAGCACTGGAGCCATGAAAATAATTGCAATGCTCAATTCACGCTTTTAAGCCGAGGAAAAACATTATTGGCAGATGCCCCCAAGGGCATACAAAAAAAGCTAATGAGTCATCTTTTACGTAACAACATAGGTTATAAATTAGGTTTTGAATGTCAGACTGTTAGTGAAAACCAAGTGTTGGGAAATAGAGAAGCCATTGAATATCACAAGGTATTTTATTGCACCCAGGCCTGCGCCGCGCCCTGGCTGCAATCAAGCGGCTTGGAGTTAAACAAGCAAGGCTTCATTAATATTAATGATCAACTGCAATCTACCAGCCATAAAAATGTATTTGCCGCCGGTGACATTTCTCACCAGGTAAATCACCCACGCCCAAAGGCTGGAGTTTATGCTGTGCGCATGGCTCCGGTGCTATTTAGTAACTTGATTAATTCAGCTCTGAATAAACCATTAAAAGCATTTAAACCACAAAGCGATTTTTTAAGTTTATTGGCTCTGGGTGGTAAGTTCGCCTTGGGCAGTCGCAAACCGTTCTCGTTTTCTGGCAAGTGGGCGTGGGCTTTAAAAGATCACATAGACGTGAAATTTATGAATCTATTTCACCAATTGCCGGCCATGGATAATAACCTCCCAGGGAAAAATGTTTTAGATCCAGAATTACAAGCAGAGCTGGGCATAAAAGACATACATGAACTTGCCATGCGCTGTGGTGGTTGTGGCGGCAAGGTAGGTGCTAGTGTGTTATCTGAAGTATTACAAAATTTACAGCCTTACCCTCATAAAGACGTTTTAATCGGCCTCAGTAGTTCAGACGACGCGGCGGTATTAAATATTCCCAGCGATAAAAAATTAGTGCAGACCATAGATCATTTAAAAACCCTAATAGATGATCCCTATCTGTTTGGTAAGTTAAGCGCCCTACATGCCCTAAGCGACGCTTTTGCCATGAATGCTAAACCACAATCGGCACAAGCTTTAGTGCAACTGCCCATGGCCAGTGAAAACATTCAAAAACGAGACATGAGTCAGCTCATGCAAGGAGCACTTGAAGTGCTTAACCAGCATGAATGTGCGTTAGTGGGTGGACATACTTCAGAGGACACTCATCTCAACCTAGGCTTTTGCATTAATGCCTTGGCCGAAGAAAAAGAACTGCTACATAAGCAAGGGGCCAAAACAGGTGAAGTTTTAATTTTAACTCAACCCTTAGGGACCGGAGCCTTATTTGCCGCACACATGCGAGGCTTGGCAAAGGGTAACGACATTCAAAGCGCCCTTAATAACATGCTGCAATCCAACCAAAGCGCAGCCCAAATATTCCACCAGTTCAATGCCAGTGCCTGTACCGATGTGACTGGCTTTGGTTTATTAGGGCACCTAGTTGAAATGTTAAAAGGCAGTGATGTCGGCGCCACCATTAATATGGCAGACATACCTGTAATGGCAGGCACCTTAGGCATAATGCAGACTGGCATATTTAGTTCTTTGCAGCCTCACAATGTGCGCTTGCGCCGTGCCATTAATAATCAAGATGAATACCTTCACAATGATCACTACCCCTTATTATTTGACCCACAAACCTGCGGTGGATTGCTGGCCTGCGTTAACGTAGAGCAAGCTACAGCCTGTCTTAACGCTCTCAAAGACAAGGGCTACACTGAAAGTATGATCATAGGTGAGATAACTGCATTACCTGAGCAAGCGCTTATTACTCTCAAATAAATTTCAAACGGAATATTATGAATACCAAGATCCACAAAAAATTGAACGACTTGTCTATTAATTTAATGAAGGCAGCAAAAAGAGAAGACGAAGAAAGCTTTTATCCATTGTATGACGAGCTGAAAGCCTTATGTTTTGACAACCAGAACGACCCGGTTATGAATCACCCTGAGCAGTGGGAAACCCTTGCTGATTTTACCGATGAACTGGATCAAGCCATTGAGTATTACCAGGTAGCGTTAAAATACTCTGAAGAAAAAAAGTTAGCAGAATTCATTGCCTCCATTAATTATTCCATGGCAGTGATGCTTAAAGACCATGGCCAAACTGACAAGGCTTTAGAGTGTGCGCAGAATGCTAATTCCAAAATGAAGCGTGTTCACGATACGCTTTTGCAAGATGAGATTACTCAGTTAATTAGTGAACTAAGCTAGGAAATATTTAGTTAAAAGAAAATGCCTCTGATTTAAGCAGAGGCATTATTTTTTAATTATTCCTCTTTTAGAATAAACACCCCTGTAGTGTATTTATTAACATTGCCTGAAGTACCTAGGTTAAAACCACCTATCATAACGTCGGCTTTATAGTACCTAGATTAAAACCACCTATCATAACGTCGGCTTTATTAATCTTCTTTTAAAGTAAACACGCCTGTAGTGTGCTTATTAATATTATCTGAAGTACCTAGATTAAAACCACCGGCAAAGACATTACCCGGCTTTATAAAAATGCCGCCAACTGTGCCGATCACTTCATTGGTTATAGTCGCTCCCGAACTATCGTATATATGTCCAGACACCGCCTGGGTATAAAACTCGGGCTGCATTAAATTTTGATCACTGTCTAAATGCATCTGTCCGTTAAACTGCACATCCCATGCAGACATAACCTGATCATCCATGCTCATAGTTTCTATATCTAACTGGCCATTGCTAATCTCGCCATTTGAAAAATTCACATCAAACTGGCCCGAAAAATTACTCACCACACCATCATCAGCAAAACCAATACACTGGCCGTAGTCACTGCAATCTCCTCCACCAGAAAAGCTCATATTACCTTTTAAGTCATTAATATCGGCACGTTCGCCAAACACACCAAAGATTAAATTACTCTCATCTAGAAAACTAAACTCGGAGCCACCTGAGTTAATGGTAACCTCAACACCATCTCCAGCACTGGCCAACCACGCGCCCCAACGGATATTACCGTCATTGGCATCATTCACGTCGTTAATCTGAATATCGCAAATTTTTCCCTTGTTAGCGCAATCTTTAAAGTCTTCAAATGAATCAACGGTATCCTCAGTGTCTCTAGTGGCTACTTCAATAAAGGAGTGATAATACTCTCCGTCGGAATCTACACTGCCTGCTATAAAGGTCCAAATGGGGCTGTCGTTATCTTCACGCCAAGAACCATTCCCCAAGCTTAAGAAGGTATTGGTACTCCAAAACCAATCGCTATTTGGACTGCTACTGCTGCCGCCCAGCTGCGCCATGAGCTGTTGATCGGGCACGGTATTACTGGAATTAAAACTCAAATACATAAGGCTAATAAAATCGTCACCTGAATTAACGGGCTCAAATACAAAGCGCTGGCCCGAAGGATCATCCACTAGGCTCACCTGCACAGGCACACTATTGTAACCCAGTTCAAAATTAAGCTTATCCACTAAATCCTGAGGAGTATTAATATCGGTATCTATATACATCATGGCGGTATGGTTAGTGCCAACCTGGCTAACGGAGTCAAAGGTGGTGTAGTTAAAATCTAGATAGGCATATTGACCCGATGCCGAATAATCAAATGGAATAAAATTATTCACATTAATGGCATTAGGGGATTCCAACTGACTATTAAAATTCGGTAAGCCATCGCTGCCAATGGTGTAACCCAAATTCATGTTAATCGCACCTATATTACCCGAATGGGCTAGGCTCCATTCTTCATCACTTAACACTTCAGGCAATGGGCTTTCCTCTATATCTAGGCCTTTAAAGGGATCTTCAAAAACACTGGGATTCGAAACCACAGGGGTATCTTCAACTGTGGCTGAAGAATCGGATAAATCTTCGGCCTCTTCCGGTACCACCGCCTTGGCCAGTACATCTGGTGCCGCTTCTTCCACTGGCACCACTTTTTCTACCAATAAAACGGTTTCACTGGGCTCGTCCTGTGCTTCGGTCTGTGATGATTCATCTTCCGTTGTGGTACTTTCTTCCGCTACCGCCTCTTTTTCTTCTTCATCACTCTCTTCACTTTCACTGGCCGCCTCTTTTTCTTGTTGCTCTTCCTCCTCTTGATCATCGGCAGCATTAACACTTAAGGATGCGGGAATGACCAACAAGCCTTTTGGCGCTTCTCCTGGTGTCACCCGAGTGTAGTTAAAATCGCTGCCCAAACCTAAGTCAATAGAACCGGCTTCGTTCTCAACACTGATGCCTCCCACATAAACCGCCATAACAAAACTGCCACTGACCTCTTGTTGTATCTCATAATTGGTACCGCGTATGCCCACCGATGCCGCTGGAGTTTGCACCCTATAAGCGCTCTTATTGCCCTTACCTATAATACCGGTGATGGTTCTAAAACCGCCTGCAACCAAACTCATAACCACTTCTTTTTTACTAGTCTGTTGCGTGCCATCGTCATACAGGTAACTGGTAATATTTAATTCACTACCTGGCTTTATGGTCATAAGGGCTTTATCAATAAATCGCAATTGCACCGACCCATTCCCTCCGGTCTTAATAACATCTCCGCTGTAAATTTTTGCACGACGCTTTAAGCTGCGCACTTTACCTGCCGGTGAAGTCACACTGGCCTGGCCCTTAGATAAAATTACTTGGGCGGCTATCTCTGCTGCACTTACAGTCACACAAAAACACAACAGCACAAATAAAGTAAATATATTAATGGGCACTTTCATGCTGGACTTAAGATCCATATGATCTCCAAAAATAGCCAGATTCGTTTTTACAATTTTTTAAAAACTATAGCTCATACCAAATTCAACTTTTGAGCGTCTATAGGTATTTGCTTCAAGCGTACTATCAACATCATTCACACTGTAATCATTTCTAAACCCTAGGCGGGCATTATAGGAATAACGCCAACCCGCTATAAACGTAATTGAAGTGTCTTCTCTAAGTCGGCTATAAAGCGCCCGATTTATTTCATCGTATTCAGTCTCTACTGCACTTAGCACCCCGTAATAACTAATACGATTCCCCCACAAGTTAGTACTTTGCAAGGTAATACCTTGGTACTCCTTACCGTTAAAATTATTCACATCTTCAACCGCCTCATCAAGACCCGCTAATAAATGTACTGCCCAGCTGTGTTTTTGTTGAGGACTAGAAATTGAAAAACTTATTTCTGACTGATTCATATCGCCATCATCGTCATCTTCATAAACACTTAACCCCGCCCAAGCACTAATACCGTATTTAAAGCCTTTTTTAGTAGTAAAATATCCCTCTGCAATCATCGACCCCACATCTAGAAATTTATCACCATCTACACCAATAAACTGATAACGAGTACCACCACGAACTTGGAAGCCGCCAAAATAATAGTTATAGCCGGCCTCAGTCAAAGCTGTGGTTAGGTCGTAATCTTGTAGCTCGGCATTGGTCTTATTGGATGTGGCTATTTTAAAATCCACTGCGCTGCGCTTGGTTAAGGGCCGTAGATAATTTAGGTTAAACAGAGTTCCCCAGTAACCACTTTCAGTTTCCTGGCTATCATCATCCAAACGTACATCATTAATAAACACTAACTCTTCATTGGGTAAAAAGTTTTCATTGGTAGCACTGTTTATATTGCTATCAAAGCCAGCTGATATATCAAGTGACACAGAAAACCTAGGTTCAATACTTTGTTTTAAATCGTTAATGCGCAATAAAAATGCGTATACATTATCTTTCACGGCTTTTGGAGGGTTTTGCTTTAAGACACGATTAAATTCAATTTCGGAGCGCTCAAGGTTGCGGAGATAAAAATGAGTTCTTGCCAACTCCAAGCGATACCTGGGTTGATCTCCTTCGTTCAATACCAAGCGTTCAAATGCAAACAGGGCCTGATCATAATGCTGCGTTTCCACCGCCGCCATGCCAAATTGAAAATCAAATTCTGTATTGCCTTCCAGTTTTTCTACTAAACGCCCCGCCAATTCAAAAGCTTGTGGGAACATTTTCATATTATTAAGCGCAGCAAGATTTTCCAAAGGGCTAGCGGATTTTTTTGATATAGAAGAGCCCGCGCTGTTATTGCCAGAGGACTTATTGCTTTCATCAAGCGCTTGAACATCCAACACC
>JBALXQ010000006.1:0-151538 GCA_036960565.1 Bermanella sp. | reverse complement strand
TCGCCTACCATGAAGTAGTTGATCTTGCCGATTGTTTCAGAGCTGTCGTGCCATGCTTTGTGAGTGAAGTGTGTATCAGTCGATACAGAGAATACTTCTACGCCACGTTTTTGCAGCTCTTCGTAATGGTCAGCCACGTCGCCTAGTTCAGTCGGGCATACGAAGGTGAAATCGGCTGGGTAGAAGAAAAATACTGCCCACTTACCTAGTACGTCTTTTTCAGAAATCTCTACAAACTCGCCTTGTTTAAAAGCTGAGGCGTTAAAAGGTTTGATTTGTGTATTGATCATTTTTGTATTCCTACTTATGAATAATGGTGCTGTTTGTGTTTCGACTGGCTTCTTGTGAATCCATGAGATGTAGTTTGGGGGAAATAAGTAAATAGGTATAATTGATTGTATTAATTTGATTGATAGGGAAAAGCTATTACAGGAAGGGCTGTTGATGTGGGCGATAAGGAGGAGGGTTACTGGGGGCTGGCTACTTTTACACTACAAGAAATAATGGATAAATACCCAGCCCGAAATACAGGTATTTTACAGGCTAACCAAACTGGGCAGTTCAGCATGAAAGAAGTGGGTTTTCAGTTTGGGTTGCACTATTCACAGGTATGGCAAATTGTGAAAAGCGCACAAGGTAAGACCTAGTACATAAGCTAACGGGCTGTAGAAGACTTTGCCCTTCTAGGACGGAAAATCTCCAGTATCACTTTTAGTGGATCCTGACGGTAGCCCAAAAATGAAAGTAAAATGTTTGCCCGTTGGTGAGTGTACAAAATAGGTAGAGAAAAATGGTTGTTACACTACTTGCAAGATGCTAATCACACCGTTAAAGCCTGGAAATTATGAGAAAAAAGAATATTGGGTTTCTGAAAATAAAACCCATTGGATAAAATTTAAGGAATAAAAAAACGGCTTAATAGCCGTTTTTTGTTTTTCTAAATAGAGTTTTAGGCGTGTTCTAATTCATGACGTGCAGCATTTTCTAAAAATGCGCTTCTATCTTTATAGTTTCCTGATTTAACAACCCCATCTATGCGAGTTAATAGTACATCATTAATTGTAATGTTAACCCGCTGGCGTTTTCCTTTTAGCTCATCTAAATTAACATCAACTGCAACCCAAGTTTCAAAATCTCTATACTCTTTTTCTTTTGTATAGTTCTTATAGCCTTGGTCTAGTTTTTTAATATCAATACCATCATCCAATATCACTTCGACCATGCTTAATATTGCGTCTTTAACATTAGATACAATGTTCTTTTCTTCATCTGATGCAGAAGTACAACCATACCCAACTTCATTAAAAGCTGGAACAACCATTCCCCAAGCTTCATTGTCATTTGAGGGTGTTTCTATGCCGACCATAAATAACATTTGTTTATATCCCTTTTTGATGTTCTAACCAACTTTACTGCTGGGTTAGATTTTTCTTCTTGCTTAAGTGTGCGGGCTATATGCCTGCGTCCCTTAATATTGCTTTGTGCGTTCCTTTGGCCACTTCCTTTTTGGGGTGTGGAACTGTGAATTTTTTCCCCGTTATGGGTGAAAACCAAATTTCGTGGTCTCCCTTTCCCTGCCGGACTAACTCACAACCATGTTTTGTGAGTAATTTCCGTAAATCTCTTGAATTCATGTATGCCCCGTATTCAAAGAATGAGGCGATTATACGCACGCATACACACGAATCAATGTCTTACACACACATACACACAATATAGCGCATATATGGAATTTGTCAGTGTTTAGGGGAGGATTTGGTTAAAGGTTGGTTTTTCACTAGGTATCCTCAAAGCTGGGTAATTTGATTATGTGCTATTTTATCCAGTGCTTGTGGTGTGAGTCGCATGTATAGGCATAGCTAGGGTGAGGCATTTTAGAGGGCCGAGGGGCAGTTCTTGCCTTTTGCCTAAGCGCACAAGGCAAGACCTGCCCCAGTCTGGCTCCCGCGCCTAGGCCCTTAAAGAAACTCAGCGAGCCAGATTTCGAAGTGGCGAAACGTGATCTTCAAACGGCACGTGCCGGCGTAAAAATGTTGACCCTTCGACAAATTCAGGTGCACTGATTCGGTCCATTCTAAAATGTCTAAAGTCTTTGCGTGCAGGGTCCCAGGCCACCAAATACCACAGTGGTGGCAAGATCAGCATCGCTTGTGGTTCCACAGTTCGCTTGGTTATTTTCCCTTTTGCGTCACGGTATTTAAAGCGCAGGTGTAGCTGGTGCAAAAACGCTTTCTCAAAGGCGGGCAGCAGCGCGGCGTCCATGGCGCCCATATCGGATATGTTCACCTGTGGTGCCAGTTTCCCCACAAACAAGCAATCAAGAAAACGGCGTAGATCCGTTATTTTGTCGGGTGGTAATGCTTTCTCTATTTTGGCCAGCCCAACATCAGCCAGCCCAGCGAAGGGCAAACCTCCGGCTGCACGCATGGACGCAACACTGATAAGCAGCGCAAACACCTCGGCCACCGAGAGCCGCACGGTGGTCTGAACCGATCGCGAATCAAGTTGCAGGCCACCGCCGCGCCCCGGTTCAGAATGAATAACAAAACCCTCATCGCGCAGCGCGCTAATATCACGTAACACTGTACGTTTAGATGCAGAAACTTCCTGCGCGAGGTAAGCGACAGTGGAGGTACCGTTGCGGCGAAGGCAGCGCACAATGGCGTCTTGTCGGAGGCGAACATTCATTTGGTAAGGTTAGCATTTAATGGTGACAGTATTTGTCACCATTATGTCATATAAATTATCTGTCCCGTCAGCACGGAGGCTCCGTCAGTACGAAGGCATCATCGATCACCCAAATAGATAAACGAGAAATGACATGTTTAATGCAACCGACTTTCCCAAGCCCAGCCTTATTTCAATAAACGGCGTGGAACTGGAAGTATTTGAAGCGGGCCAACAAAATGCGGGAAATCCCATTGTGCTTTGTCATGGCTGGCCAGAACATGCTTTTTCTTGGCGTTATCAGGTGCCAGCTCTTGTGGCAGCGGGCTACCATGTGATCGTCCCCAACCAGCGGGGTTTCGGCAACTCGTCCTGTCCGGCGGACGTGACTGCCTACGACATTACGCACTTGGCGGGTGATCTTGTGGCGCTGCTCGATCACTACGGCTACCAAGATGCTATCTTTGTGGGGCATGACTGGGGCGCCATGGTGGTTTGGGGCTTGGCCTTATTGCATCCTAGCCGCGTAAATAAAGTGATAAACCTGAGCTTGCCTTACCAAGAGCGCGGCGAAATCCCTTGGCTTGAGTTAATGGAGCAATTTCTTGGTGGTGACTATTATTTTGTTCACTTTAATAAACAGCCCGGCGTCGCAGATGCTATTTTGCAAGAAAATACCCCCCAGTTTCTTCGCAACCTGTACCGAACACTTGAACCACAAAATGAACCCCTTCAAACGCCCCCGCAACCACCACCACCAGGTAATGCCATGATCAATCTTGCCCTAGCCGAAAACCCACTGGGTGAGCCGGTAATGAGTGAAAGCGAGCTTGCCGTTTTTGTATCTGCCTTTGAAGCATCTGGGTTTACGGGCAGTATAAACTGGTACCGAAACCTTGACCGTAACTGGCACTTATTGGCAGACGTAAACCCCATCATCCAGCAGCCTACACTTATGATCTATGGTGAGCGGGATGTGATTCCGAAGTTTGATAAACTCACCGATTTTGTGCCCAACGCAGAAGTGGCTAGTTTAGATTGCGGCCATTGGATCCAGCAAGAAATGCCGGAAGAAACAAACGAAGTGATTTTAAAATGGCTGGAACAGCAGGGTACTGCCTAGCCGCAAAAGAAAAGAGAGAGGAGGTGCGAGAGTCAGATCTTGCATCGTGCTTCTGCCCCTGAATTCAACTTCAAAATACATCACTGATGGTTAGGGCCTCCATACAAGTAAAAACAGTCTAAAAAGAAAATATAAAATAACATTGAATGCTTAGAGCCTTACGCCAATTGTGATGATGGTGATTAAAGTGGCAAGGGTCAGTCTGAATGGCACTGCATTAAGCGATAGACTCAAAGCGATAAATTCAGTGTTTTTGGGGCTCCAACGACAGAATGAAATTATTGTCAGTTTGCAGCCTTTGTAAATCTAGCGATAAACATACAGACAGATAGCAAGGTGGCGCTATTGTATAATATTAAAATCCTCTGAAAGCCCCTGTTATACATTCCATATGGTTCTGTTCTTGCCTTAAGCGCAGTATGTAATACTCCAGGACATGAGCCCCATCACGTGATCCCTGCTATTCTTTTTTTAGTTTTTGTCATTATTGGTGGTGCGCTTTATCGCCCCATTTTCGTAAAAGGGGGAGGCAAAACCGGAGGTGATTGATTCGTGCCGAAGATGTTAAAGCGAGTGACATGGCCTGATATGAAGTTAGTCTGCATGGTAATTTTAATTGCTCTCTCTTCACAAGCATTTTCGCAGTGCCGTCTTAATGTGCGGATAACCGATAGCATTCCTCAATATTATCAAGATGCAAATAAAAACTGGAAAGGCTTGGGGGTGGAGTTAATAGAAGTATTACTGAATGAAGCGCATTGCCAGCCAATTTATATAGAATTTCCTTGGGCGCGTTCATTAGTTCAATTACGAGAGGGTAAATTAGACATGATGGTGAACTTGTCTATTACCCCTGAGCGTAAAGAATATCTGTGGTTTATTGGCCCACAAAGGGATGAAACAATTGTATTGGTGGTTAACAATGATTTTGATTTTAAAATAGATTCATTAGAAGATTTTAAGGCATTCAATAATAAAATTGGAATTGAGAATGGAGCTTTTTATGGCAATGTATTCGACAAAAAATACAAAACGGATCCTGTGTTTTCTAACTTATTTGTGCAAGCCGTGAATACAGATACACTTATTAAGATGCTTAAGGTAAAACGAATTATAGGCTTTTTTGAAGATAGATATAGCAGTGCCTATAAGATGAAAGCCCAAACACAATATAAGGGGGTAAAGGCACATTCCTATTTAGTGAATCAAGATGTTGTTTATTTTGGCTTTAGTAAAAAATCGGTATCCAAAAAATTACTGGCTAGGATGCAAAAAGCCTATGACATTGCAAATTCTGCGGGTAAGTTTGAAGCGGTTATTAAACGATATAGATAAAGTGGTTTTAATTGTCCCCAATAGACGCATTAATATTCCTTTCTCTTTAAATAAGGCTCATCAAGAGCAAGCAGGCGCGGCGTAAGGTCTTGCATCGTGCTTTTTTCTATAAACGCACACAATAAGGTCAGGCCTTATGCGCTATATAAAAGAGCCCCAGTGTGTATTTTCAGTACTACCCTATACTGTGGTTAGTGGCGCTCAAGAAGTAATAAGAATGTCTGTAATAAACATAAAACGTGCAACAGATACAACATTACGGTTTGGTAAGGGTGGCATTCATTATGACAACGCAAGGGTACCAAACCACCAGATTCGTCAAAACGTTTGTCCTTTTGATGGGCTTTACTTTTTTTGTTTCTCAAGCAGAAAGCGAGGTTCTTAAGGCTAGCGCCATCGATAAATCCAATGCGGTTAATACGGTGACATTGCCTCAGTTTAATGAACGAGAGCGTGTTTGGCTGCAATCACATAAAAAAATAACCATCGCGACCAGTCAGTATCCCCCCCTAACATTTTTAGACGATGCTGGTTCAATGGCTGGCATAAGTGCTGATTACCTTCGTCTTATTTCAGAGCGTACTGGTATAACATTTGAAATCAAATTGCTGCCTTGGCCTGAGCTTATGGCGCAAGCTAAAAGCCGAGAGATTGATCTATTCTCTGGTTTAAAAAATCCAGATAGAGATGAATTTCTTAATTTTACCAGTCCGTACTTAGATGTCTCTTACGTTGTTATAAATCGTGTTAGCGGCCCTTACCTTAGAAGTTTCTCAAACCTCAATGGCCAGAAAGTGGCCGTGGTTAATAACTGGACGATTCATAAATTATTAAAAAACAAATTTCCTAATGTAGTGTTGGTTCCATTTAACAGTCTTCGAGAGGCTTTAGTGGCTGTTTCTACAAGTGCTGTGGAGGCGTATGTGGGAGACATGTTAACGGCAAGTTATCAAATTCAAGTAAACGCCATGAATAATCTAAAAGTTGCAGGTGCGGCGCCGTTTCAAGAAGATTTTGTGCGTTTTGCAGTTCGTAAGGATTGGCCGGAGCTGGTACAGATCATAGAAAAAGTCATACAGACTATCCCTGTGAATCAGCGTGAAGCCATATTAGATAAGTGGCTGCAGGTTAATTTTGAGAAAACCGTTGATTGGACCATGGTATGGATGTGGGTTGGGGGTGTTTCTGTTGGTTTTCTTGGTTTAATTATTATTTTAATGAGCTTCTGGAATAAACGCCTTCAACATGAAATTAGCCAGCGCAAACAAACAGAAATAGCCCTTCTGGAAAGCGAAGCGTCTATGCTGCAAGCCAAAGAAGACGCAGAATCTGCAAATAAGGCAAAATCTCAGTTTCTTTCCAGCATGAGTCATGAGCTGCGCACCCCTTTAAATGCCATCATTGGGTTCTCTCAAATTATTCAAATACGCCCGAATATAGAGAATGTAAAAGAGAGTGCCCAGGAAATTCTCAATGGCGGGTATCATTTATTGGAGTTAATTAATGATGTTCTTAAGTGGGCACAAATAGAATCGGTAGTGATTGAACCGATTGTTAAAAATTATTGTTTTAATAATCTTCTTAATCAATCACTGGCTTTAATCCAGCCTATAGCCACTAAACACAGTATAAGCATTGTAAATAACACCGCTCAAAATAATGATGTTGAGGTCAATGTGGATGAAAGGCAATTTAAGCAGGTTTTATTAAACATATTATCTAACGCTATAAAATATAATAAAGATGAGGGAAGTGTCATCATTGATTGTTCAACTAATGATAAAAATATGATCAGTCTGTCTATTATGGATTTTGGTAAAGGATTAACCGCTCAACAATTACAGGATATCTTTTTGCCTTTTAATAGGGCTGGAGCAGAAAGTTCTAACATTGAAGGAACCGGCTTGGGTTTAAGTATTACTAAAACCCTCATTGAGAAGATGGGTGGAAAAATTAAAGCGACAAGTGAGATTAATAAAGGAAGTTGTTTTTTCATTCAAGTTCCTTTGTCACTGTAATCAAGGGGGTTTTGTCTTTGGGAAATCTAGAGGCGGGTTATCCCATTAGACCTGCCTCTATCACCTAAGTCTCATAGCCTGACTAAACTTAATGCCTGCGCAGCCACCATGCGTAAAGCGGATTCATCCGACACTCCTCTGGCCAGTACCCTGATCGCGACCACCATAGAATATAACCCCTTAGCCGTAGAAACTGGATTAATTTCCTTAGGCAGGTCACCTCGCGCTTGGGCAACTTCAATTCCCCGTTTAAAAAAGGCCTCAAATTCACTAACACTTTTTTTTAGTAAAGCCTGAACTTCAGGTCCGTGGGAATCAAATTCAATAAACGTATTTACAAAAAAGCAGCCCCTGTCATCTTTAACGGCCTGAGTCACTAGGGTGTCGAACAAGGTTCTGAATGCCAGTACCGGATCATCAAGGTTTTCCAGGTCGGTCAGCATGTCGCGGCGAATGGCATTATCATACTGGGCCAGCGCAATCAGAAAAAGCTGGCGCTTGCCCTTAAAAGCATTGTAAAGACTGCCTTTATTAATGCCAATGCCGTCAACCAGGTTGGTTATTGATGTGGCTTCATAACCTTTTTTCCAAAATACGTTTATGGCTTTATCAATAGCTTGTGTTTCATCAAACGATTTTTCCCAAGGCATGATATGCACTCCTACATTCTTAAACTACCTGTAATGGTAATGGTTTAAATCAGTCATTTCAAACTAACTTTTACAGAATAAGACTATTTAAACAACATTTCTTGAATTTTTAGTTGCCAAGATAATTCCTATATGAAATCTGTTGACCGATCGGTTTAAACAAACTATTGTTTAAAACGATCAGTTTAAATGATTCATGGAGAATACCTCTTACTGGTGGGGTGGGAATAAGCCGGATCATTTTAATTAGGGATTCATTCAGAGGAGAGTTTTACTTATGTTACTCAATAGCCACAAAGTAGAGTTGGGATGGCAAGCACCAGATTTTAGCTTGGCCGATGCCACTGGTAAGCGCTATACACTGGGCCAGCTACAAGGTGAAAAAGGTTTGGTTGTCGCCTTTATCTGCAATCATTGTCCCTATGTTAAAGACATCATAGTGCGTTTGGTTAATGACGCTAAAAAGTTGCAATCACAAGGTATTAACTTTGTTGCCATTAATTCAAATGATTATAGATATGTGCCCGAAGACAGTCCGAAGATGATGGATAAATTCGCCCGGCAGCATGATTTTATCTTTCCGTATTTGGTTGATTCTGACCAAACCGTGGCTAAAGATTTTGATGCGGTGTGCACACCGGATTTTTTTGGTTTAAACCATTTAGGTGAGTTGCAATATCGCGGCCGCTTAGATGATCTGAAATTTTCAGCTGCTGGGCAAGCCCACCCAGAACTCGTTAATGCCATGTCACAAATAGCGCAAACGGGTCGCGGACCCAATACCCAGAACCCAAGTATCGGATGCTCCATCAAGTGGGCATGAACTCAATAAAAAGGAAACACCATGTATAAATTATATTCACTGGCAGGCACTTGCTCTACAGGTATCACCGTATTGCTTGAAAAATTAGGGGTTGAATATCAAGTGATTCAACGTGACGATGTGGAAGACTACAGCAAAATAGTGCCTACCAATCAGGTGCCAGCGCTTGAAATAGATGGGCAAATAATCACTGAGGGCGCGGCAATTGTACTTTACCTGCTTGAAAAACACGGTAGCGAGATGTTGCCTGCACAGGCAAGTAAACGCGGGGAGTTTTTAAAATGGTTAATGTTTAACTACGCTACTCTGCATCCTCTGTATGGTAAAATAAAATCTATTATGAGTACCATGGACGAAGGGCAGGCAAAACAGAAGTTACTACAGCAGATGGCCGATCAAGTATCCAGCACCTGGCAAATTCTTGACCAACGTCTTGCCGATCAGCAGTATATAGTGGGTAACAAGGTAAGCATTGTTGATTACCTAGTAACTATCTATACCAGTTGGGGGGCATTTTTTCCTGAGCTTAGCTTCACTGTAGGAAAAAATGTTAACCGTTTAGTAAAAGAGGTTCACGCACTGGATGAATTTCGGGCGGCGTATAAAACCGAACAAATAGAATTTAACCCTGCCTAATAATTGACTTTAGAGCGCGGGGGTCTTGTCTTTTGTCTTAAAGGCACAATACAAGACCAGATCTTCGCGCCCCAAGTAAATGGACAAACTCTGTAAACATTCATCCACACAAGAAGAAAATAATATGAATTTGTACGCAATACACACCGGCCGCATATTATTGGCTTTGTATTTTTTATTACCTGGCTTAATGAAATTTGTGCAATGGGACATGCATGTGGCGCTTATGGAAAAACACGGCATGGTGTTGGTGCCAATTTTATTGGCATTGGCTGGCATCATTCAAATTTGTGCCAGTGTAATGATTCTGGCGAACCGCTTCATTACTCCGGCAGCATTAGTGTTGGCAGCGATGGTGGTGGTGATAAATATTTCCCTGCATGATTTTTGGAATTACAGCGGCACGGAAGGTGCCCATGAATTACAAAACTTCTTCAAAAATATGGGCATATTAGGTGGCTTATTGCTGATGGCGGGATTCAATTACCAAAAACCGAACCAAACTCAAACTCTGTTATGACCAGGCTTTCGGATTGCTAATTCAGGCAGCCTGAATTGCTTGGACTGAATAGGTTGACCTGAATATGTTGAAGAATTGCCTAACAAGCGTATGTTGGCGGCTGGTTTTTTGTTGTGCTCTAAAAGACAAAATAATGGTAGTACGCTTAGGTATGGTTTCATGCGACTTTTAAAAACGGCTTTTCATCCAGATGTGTCTCCTGAAGATATCTTGCCTACCAGTAAGCTTACGCTTATTGAACGCCATGCTGCACGAGGCATTGTGGTAAGAGGGGATCAAATTTTACTGTTATATACCCAGCGTTATCACGACTACAGCCTGCCAGGTGGCGGCATAGACGAGGGTGAGGATGAAATTGCGGGCCTAATACGTGAGCTAAAGGAAGAGACGGGGGCGCAGGGTGTACGTAATGTAAACGCTTTTGCACGCTATGATGAGTACCGCCCGTGGTACAAACATGACGCCGACATTATTCATATGATTTCCCATTGTTATGTGTGTGACATTGATGAGGCGCTGGGTGATACCGCTTTTGAGTCACATGAAGTGAGTAATGGCATGACACCACTGTGGATGAATATTCATGAGGCCATTAAGCATAACGAAGCCGTGATTGCTGATAGCGATAAAAAAGGGCTCTCAATCGAACGGGAGACCTTTATGTTAAGGCTGATTGCACAGGAGCTGGTAGCGGCTTGAACCCCATTGTAGCGGGGCAATCCCACTCGCTAATTTTACTGACCTAATTCCACTCACTTAATTCTACTAACTTAATAGGCTATAAATACGCTAAAATGGCGGCAATTATCCTAGTTTGAGCCCTTTATATTAATGAGCATTGTCACCACTACAGCCGTAACCGAAGCCACACTCTCAGCCAACGTTACCACTAGCTTTATCCAGCTTGGCCTTATACCCCCTTTGTTAGCTCGCTTAACCGAGCTTGAATATCAGCAGCCAACAAATATTCAAGCACAGGCTATCCCCAGTGTATTAGCGGGGCGTGACCTCATTGCAGGGGCCAATACCGGTTCGGGTAAAACCGCTACCTTTGCTTTACCTTTGCTACAACAGCTGCACGCTGATAAAACAGCCAGTAGCTCTCAAAGTAAGAGTGGGGGTAACTATGTTGCCGGGTTGGTTTTGGTGCCTACCCGCGAATTAGCCAAGCAAGTGGCTGACAGCATTCGCTCTTATGCGGTGCACTTTAACGGCGCCATTAAAACGGTGGCGGTGTTTGGCGGTGTCTCGGTAAATACTCAAATGCAGGCGTTACGTGGCGGCACCGATATTTTGGTGGCCACCCCGGGTCGTTTGCTCGATTTAATTTCAAGCAATGCCATTAAGCTTGATAGGGTTAAAACTCTAGTGCTGGATGAAGCCGACCGCATGTTAAGTTTAGGTTTTACTGAAGAGTTATCCAAGCTGTTGGCGCTTATGCCTAGTAAATCGTCGCCAAGGAACAAGCAAACCTTATTATTTTCAGCTACCTTTCCTGAGCAAGTAACAACGTTAACGCAAGAGCTGCTTAACAACCCTGTTGAAATACAAGTGCAAAGTAGCGATGCCAGCACTCTGGTGCAGCGTGTATTCACAGTGAACAAGGGCGAAAAAACAGTTGTTTTGGCCCATTTAATTAAGCAGCATCAATGGTCACAAACCCTTATTTTTGTTAATGCCAAAAACAGCTGTGAACACTTGGCAGATAAACTCTCTAAACGTGGTATTACCGCCGAAGTATTTCATGGCGATAAAGGGCAGGGTGCGCGAAGTCGTGTGCTTGAGGCATTTAAAGCCGGTGAAATAGAGGTGTTAATTGCAACAGATATTGCGGCTCGCGGCCTAGATATTGAAAAACTGCCGGTGGTGATTAATTTTGACTTGCCAAGAAGTCCAACCGATTACATGCACCGTATTGGTCGAAGTGGCCGTGCAGGTGAAGTGGGTTTGGCATTATCGCTTATTGATCATGAAGATTATCATCATTTCAAAATCATCGAAAAGAAAAACAAGGTCTGGCTTGAACGTGAGCAAGTAGTCGGTTTTGAAATCGATGAAACACTTATTGATGAAACCTCAGCAGAAAAGTCCATGGCGGCGAAAGAGGGCACGGGCAAAAAAAAGGCTAAGAAAAATCGCGAGAAAAAATCGAAAATATATACCGATATTTGGGCCGGTCATTCTGAATCTGCCTAAAGGGAAAACTTAGAATTAACTCTGCCAAAATAATCAGGCAGTCATAGTTAAAAAGAAATTGGTAAGGTTATATTAAATGGCGCTGTATTTTAATGCAGCGCCATTTTTTATTTAAAAATTACAAATATCAGGCTGGTATTTCTAAGTATGACTATTGAGCACTACTCTTAATTACGAGACTATTTATGCAGCTAATGCGATGTTCTCTTTCCTAAAAGGTGTGATTAAGTTTTAGGTATACCGAACGATAGGTAGGCTCTACGGTTGTAGTATACGAGTCTAAGGTATTGTCAGCTGTAAAAAATTGGTCTTCACGTTTTGACTCGTCTGCAAAAAGATTCAAAGCCGTTAGATTGATCGATGTATTTTTCGTTAAATTAGTTTGTATGCTTAAATCGACGCGACTCATAGATTCAATTGTATTTTTTTCAAATGATCCATCTGCCAATTCGTGAGTTTGATTATAACCCCCTGCGTAATTAATGCTTAACCCTATGGTGGATCTTAACTCTGCTAACGACCAATCAACACCCAAGTTACCTAAATGATCGGGTTGATCTAGAAAGCGTCTTTTTTCTCCAGTACTGGTAATGGTGACTTCGGTTTCCACTGCCGTCGCATTGAACCACCCAGTCACATTGCTTAACCCTATGCTGTTCAGCGGTAGGCGAAATTCAACCTCGGCCCCTTGCATTTTACCGTCGCCGGTATTTTGTGGTGTGGCGACAAAACGACCGTCTACATTGGTGGTAATGGTTTCCAATTTATCGGTAAAGCTACGGTCAAAAACAGATAGGCTTACTAAACCATTATTTTCATAAAAATAGTGCTCAAAAGACAAATCGATACCCACAATGCTTTCGGGAGTTGAGTTGGGGTTACCTGCGGTATCAGGGTCGGCGAAGGTGCCATCTTCTTCAGTAATAGTGGGCGATAAGCTTCTTAGGTCAGGGCGGCGTAATGTTTTTGCAATTCCTAAACGTACATAAGAATTATCATTAATCGCCTGCCTTACATTAAATGAAGGCAAAAAATAGGTTTTGTTTTTAGTGGTACTGTCATTAGAGAAATCGGTGGTTTCGGTTTTTGAGTCTTCAGCGCGCACACCAAGCGTTATGCTACTGCCTTCAAATAGTGAAAAGGAATCTTGCACATATAAATGATTAATCGATTCCGTTATTTCATAAATACCGTCTACCTTAGGGTCTTTAATTTCGCCATTTTTCACTTCACTGTTACTTTCTTCTCGACCTTCTTGCGATAAACCTAAGCCATATTCTAAGGCGTGTTGTCCCACTAGGTGCTTGGTTTTAAATCCAACTTTGAAAAGATCTAAATCAACGCTTTGTTCCCGTTGTTTTGTGTCGGTTAAAGTATTGTCAGCATCAAAACTATCTTGATCTCGAGACGTATCTTCGTAACCATCTTGCCAATCTATATAGCTTTTAAATTCTATGTTGCCTGATACTTGAGTATCTAGTTCGGTATAAAGTCCAATGTTTTGTCGTGTGCGTTTACGAAATTCTTTTGACTGTTTTTCAACTTCTGTTTGATCGTCGCTCAGTGATTTTTTTATATCATCTCTAAATTCAGTGGTTTGTAAGAAGGTTGGTTCAATAGACAGTGAATTAGTCTCGTTAACTTTAATATCGATGGTGGGCACTAGGTTAATTTGCTCATAGCGGCGCTCATTGGTTTTTAATTCTCCGCCATCCGCTTCACCTGCTCCGGTAAAATCGAGTTCATCTTTGCTCTCATTGCGGCGTTGCTGTTGAATGCCACCTGCCAATGTTACGGCCACGGTGTCATTGGCGAAGCCGTATTGAAAGGTTACATCGCCTGTTTCTCCATTGTCTTGCAGCGAACCTAACCCAATGCCCACTGAATTAGGCAGATGCTCGCCTTGCTTCAAAATAATATTAACCGAACCAGCAGCCCCTTGACCATCTTGATTTGCCAAGGGTGTGTGGGAAATTTCTATGCGTTCAACCATAGAGCTAGGGATTCGGTCCACTTGTACAGAGCGTGATGAGCTACTGTCTATGATGCGACGACCATTAATGGTCACCTGAGTATATTCGGCACCAAGCCCTCGTAGTTGTATTTCCCGCGCACGGTTAGCGCCATCAAAATAAACCCCAGAAACACGACGTAGTGCATCCCCTAAAGGCTGGTCGCCAAATTGGTTTAGCTGCTCAGCTAAAATAATGGTTTGGCCATTTAACGCTTCTTGCTTAGCCATATGCGCCAGTTGCGCGGAGTTATCAATGGCCGATGCGGTAACCGTAACCGCATCCAGTTCAATTACTTCAGCTGAAGACGTGTTAGAAAATAATATTCCAGCCAATGACAGGGAAATATGAAGTGTGTGTTTAGTGAGCATTGAGCTGCCTTATTGAGCTTTTATCATGAGATGGCGCAATGTAACAAAACTTAATAAGAATTACTATCATTCGTATTCATCTTGTTGTGTTGGTGGAAGAATGGTAAAGCAGTGCGCTATGTTTTTTAATTGGATCGTTATCCGCAATGAATTGGGACTAGGTCCAAATTCTGCTAAAATTCAGCTACCCAGTGATCGTGTTGATTGTGCTGGGTTTACCTAAGACTAGGATTCTATTTTGACCAATAATGATGTTTTTCAGCTTATTCTGACTACCTTTGATTTAAATGAGAGCACTGTGATTAAAGTGTTCGCTTTAGCAGATTTTAACGTTACACCAGAGCAAGTAACTGCTTGGCTAGAAAATGGCGCGGATGAGGCTTTTGTTAAGCTTACCGGCACAGAATTAGCGCTGTTTTTAAATGGTTTTATTAACCTTAAGCGTGGTAAACGTGAAGGGCCGCAGCCAAAGCCGGAAACGTATATGAATAACAACATGATATTCCAGAAATTACGCATTGCGCTTAATTTAAAGGCTGAAGATATTTTAAATATTTTTGAGCTGGTAGATGTGGATTTTAGTAAACATGAAATAAGTGCGTTTTTTCGCAAGCCTGAGAATAAACATTATAAAAAGTGTAGAGACGAGACTCTTGAGTATTTTCTACAGGGTGTTCAAGATCAACGACTAGCCAGTTAAGAACCATAAGCCGCTATTAACGGGCCACTTACTCCAGAACAACATAATTTCTGTAAACAAAAAGCCGGGCTAATTGCCCGGTTTTTTTATTTTCGCTTTAATAAAAGTGCTCTTAAAGCAATTTAGTCGCCAATATCTCGGCTATTAAAATATCGACTGCTGGCGATAACCATTCATCCGCTTTTCTAACAAGGCCTTGGCATCCTTCTTCGTTGGCAAGGGCAGCGCCATGAATGTAAAGCCTACTGACAAGTACTGTCAGTAGATCATGTTATTCTGCTGCCAACTTATATACATACAGCTATAAACTGAAATAGAAAAAGGATAGGCCCGTGGCCAACCAAATGTTGATGAAAGACGGTCTTAATACCAAGGCCATAAGCCGTATTAGTAGGGCATTTAAAAGCATTTATCCTATTTTTCCTGAACAGCGTTTTAAAAAAGACTGCCTTGAGGGTTTGCATAAGCTGGAGTTAAAACAACGTATTCAGCACATTATCGCCGTGCTGCATCAGTGTTTACCTGCTGACTTTAACCAGACAGCAGACTTGTTATTAAAACTAAAGACGGTTTGGGATTATGGTGATGCAAAAGATCCACTGAGGGGTTTTGCCGCCTGGGCGGTAACCGATTATGTAGCTGAATATGGTTTAAAACACCCGAAAAAATCATTACAAGTGTTGGAGTATTTAACCGATTTATTTTCGTCAGAGTTTGCTATTCGTTTTTTTATTATTCATCACTATGATATTAGCTATGAAAAACTTTTGCTCTGGGCAGAGCATGACGATGAACATATTCGTCGGCTGGCATCAGAAGGGTGTCGGCCAAGATTACCCTGGGGCATTCGTTTGCAACAGTTTTGCAAAGACCCACAGCCGCTTGTTCCTATCCTAGAAAAATTGAATAACGATACAAGTGAATATGTGAGGCGTTCGGTGGCGAATAATTTAAATGACATCGCCAAGGATAACCCCGAGTTTGTGATTAACCTTTGCCAAAAATGGTCCAAGGGTGCAAGCCCGCAAACCCAGTGGATTATTAAACATGCCACTCGCACCTTAGTAAAAGCTGGGCATCCTGAGGTATTTTCTTTGCTGGGATATACCGCTAAGCCACAACTGCGCCTTGATGACTTGAGCGTGAATAAATCGGTAATTAAGCTTGGTGAGTCTATTAAATTTGATCTGGTGGTTAGCTCAGAGGCCGATAAAACTCAAAAGCTGGTGATTGATTATGCCGTACACCATGTGAAAGCCAATGGTAAAACCACGGCCAAGGTGTTTAAGTTAAAAAGCTTAAATGTGGCAGCTGGTGAAACCGTCACACTCAGTAAAACCCAGCAATTTAAGCCCATTACCACACGCCGGTATTATGCCGGTATTCATAGCATTGAGGTGCTGGTGAACGGTGTGGGGCTGGGGCGTATAGATTTTGATTTGCAGCTATAAGTGCTAGGGCTCTAACAAGGGGCAGAAGGTAAAGGCAGGAGTCACCCATTAGGAATTCTCCTTTAAGCACTTAACACTATGATCCCTATTTTTTGTGTAATAGGCCGGTCAGCACACACTTATCATTAGTGCTTTTAAGGCTATAAAATTATGCCAATTGCAGTGCTTGCCCATAGTGCTTCTGTTAATATTCATTTTTTAATAAATCTCCCAGTCAAGGCGCCTCAAAAAGGCGATTTTGCAGTTATTGTTAGGTGAACGGGTTGAGTAAAAACGAAGAATCACATTTAGTTTCCGGCCGTGAATGTGGCGAATGCACAGTGTGCTGTGTGAATCTTCATATTGAAGATAAAAGCTTTATAAAGCCTGGTGACCAAGCCTGCACACATATGGTGGCAAAAGGTGGCTGTAAAATTTATGCAAATAGGCCTTCAGTATGCCAAGACTGGCATTGTGCATGGCGCTTCATGGCACAGCTAGGTGAAGAGTGGCGTCCAGATAGGTCGGGGGTTTTGCTGCGTTCAGACGAAGGCGGCATTATTTTCCAACCAATTGGTGTGCCTAAAAAGGTGTTAACCACTGAGCGAGCCATAGAATTAATTGGCGGTGGTGTGGCGCAAGGCGTTCCATTATCTATGTCTATTCCTACCAAAAAGGGTTATCGCAGTTTTGCTATAGGATTAAATGAACATTTGGAAGAAGCGGTTAGTACAAGGCACTTTCCTTCAATTAAAGCCAAGTTGATCGAACTCATTGATTTTTGCGCCGCGCAGAATACGGACGCCATTGAGCAGCAAGCCCAAAGCCAGGTCTTTCATCGCGCTCATTAATAATGCCGTGCTGCTTATTGATAACCTTAATCTAAAACTAGCTTTAACCCCGAAGAGATCGTTGGTCATTCGGGGCAGGTAATGTTTCTTTCTTTATAGTTCAGCCCATTCCTAGTTTGTCTTTGCTTATAGTGAACATATCCACGCTTTATGGCGTTATTGCGCATACTGTTTACAGCCTCCTAAAAGTGGCTGCTGCCAATACCTATTAAGCTATCTATTGGCCTCACTTATAAAAAAGGAATGAACGTGGAAATTGAAAGCGAATACCAGTTTGATTACGTAGTGCAGTCTAAAGATTTAGCAAAAGAACTTTCGATAGATGTTAATGATGACTTTCCTGAGGTGTTTGCTACTTCTAGAATGGTGGCGCTAATGGAATTGGCCGCGGCTAGATTAATGAAACCATTACTGAAAGAAGGGGAGTTGTCTGTGGGAGTCAATGTGAACGTTAACCACCTTGCCGCCACACCGAACAAAGAAGTAGTGCGCAGTGTGGCCACGTTTAAAGGCATGGAAGGCAAGCTCTATAAGTTTGAAGTAGCCTTGTTTGATAATGGCGGCAAGGCCGGTTTTGGCACACATACTCGAGCCATTGTTAAAACAGAACGTTTACTACAAGGAGCGCAGGGCAGGGTAAAGCAATAGGCTTAGGATATATTACGACTACGAAATTAAGGGGGAGGCCTTGTTAATCTCTAAGTGCAAAATTAGAGTAGGCTAACCCCCTTATCAGTTTCGAGATATACCACTAAAAATTAGTTTAATGCACAGGAAAATGAAGGAATCATCCGCATTATTTATCAGAAAAGTAATGTTCCTTGTAATAACCTTCCAATAATTTTTGAGTATTTTTATTATACCAATTCACACGAAAATTAAGAAAATCAGGCTCTTTACTTTCAGCAATAAGAATTTCATTCACCTTAGATATTACGGTTCTCCCCCAGTCTGTATTGGGACAAGCAACATGTACCAATACAAAAGGGCGGCTTTTCGTCTCAAGAAGTTCTAAATTAATGGTGGAGTTATTTATACCCTGTAGTTTCGCAGAATAAGAGATGACGGGGTCATACTCGATAATGTAATCAAGCTTTCCTTGCAGTACTAATGAGATTAAATTTTTATAGTTGGGTGAGTTATATAAGTGCTTATTTAGCAGGTGCTTTTCCACTACTTCATTAAGTTCTGCTGTGTAGCGAAGTGTCACGCCACCTTTGTATTTTCGGTTTCCTAGGAGTTTGTCCAGCGAAATGGGTTGCTCAAATTTTCTAATATCTATCGAGTCTTGATGAACAATCAGGCGGTGAGGCAATAATATACTGTTTGTAACCGATAAAATGGCTTTTGTATTTGGCAACACAGATGGATGGCAAATCTTTGTCCCTTTTTCCATTTCATGGGTCCACCTTAGCGTGTTCATTTGTTGAGTTTCATGCCGATATTCAGGCATAGCAGCTGACAACATCGCAATCATTTTGTCATATAAGCCCGTTCCCTTATCCTCCCCATTTAGGATGTAGAAAGGAGGCCAGTCGGTAACACGCCATAACACAGTATCCTTGGCGGTGGAGGCCAATGAATATGTGAATAACATCAAAAAAATTAAGGTGTGGAGACTCAGTTTCATTGATATGAAACCTATAGAAATAGACACTTAAGTGTCAGTATAGAAGATATCCTTTTAGTTGCGGTTGTTTAAATTCGCCCCATATTTCCGCTATAGGGCGCTCGCTGGTATGAATAGGCCCCTTCAACCGTCCGTGTGACTGGGTCAGAGGGGCTGTGTTATCTAGCGATAAACACGCTGCTAGACCATAAAAAGTTTAAAATTTAATTAAAAAATATTAATACTGTCGAATACAGCGGGTCCTCACGGTATAAAACCTGCCCCAGGTATTTAGGCGATTGTCATTATCAACTGTGTCTACTTGACTATCCATATAGGCCCATTGGTTTTGGAATCCATCTTCTGAAGAAGATGCATAACCTCTTGTACGGTAATTCCCAGAAGCGACGTTAAATCCATCGACGATAGGGTTCTCTGGTGTACCATTTTCACAGCCGGAGTCATATTGAGGGCATGCATTCCCTTCGCAATTCCCTTGGTAATTATTACAAATATTAGAATTTCGGATAAGCATGTGTAATTCATCTCGTGCGGGAAGGTACCAATCTTTTGTTCCTCCTGTATTCTTTGCATTACATGTAATAGCTGCTTCATATTTAACGTGGCCATTTTCAATCATTTTTTCAGTATTTTCTTTTCCGTTATCAAATGACGTACCTAGGATAATCCATTGCTCATCTGACTCTGAAGAAGCGGGCGACATTTGAAATTGATTCACCCCCCAACTATCCCCAGGCCCCTCTTGATCTCCTGCTGCTGCAACCAAACCTTGTGAAAATTTAATGCCACCACCACACTCAGTGCCAATTGCGTCTTCATCGTTGCATGCTCCTGAGGGAGTATCCAAAATTAATTCAATATTCAAAATTGTAAAGGGTAAAACATTTAAGTTAATACTTGTGCTCATGGAATTGGCTTCAGCATGAAGGTCATAATCACCGGCATTCAAATATGTTTTTAAATAACCAGGGGTACCAAATACACCACTGCCAGTCACACCTAAAATATTGCCACCCTCTGTAATGGTTGCCCCAGGTATGGGTGCACCTTCTTCATCAAATACATTAAAGCCCACCACCGACAATAATGAGCCACCAATAACTGCGCGGCGTCTAAGTATTAGCGGGCAACTAATGGCTCGGTTGGTGGCGTCTAATATGGTGGACTGATTACAACTGCCTAGTAGCTCGGTGGGGGAAGAGGCTATATCGGTAAAGGTAAGAGACAAAGTGACATCGTCATATTGTTTATTGTTTAGGGTGACTTCAGCCGTGTAGTTTCCTTGCTCGGCCATTTGTAGGTTTAGAATAGTTTCTTCTATTGGGTTGTTATTGCCAGTGACACTTAATAACACTTGTAGGTTTTCAATGGCGCCTGCTTCCTGAACAACCTCTTGGGGAATGCTAAATTTAAAGAGTGCATCTCCTCCATTTTCAGTCAACACCAATTCAATTTCGCTGTGTAATGGAATTAGGTCCATCTCTATGTCGCTTCCTGCAATCACGATCACTGTTTCTTGGGCCACCACACTTCGGCCTTTTTGAATGGAATCATCGTATAAATTGAGATGAATATTATGTTGCCCTGCATTTAAATTAATATAGGCATCGGCAATGCCTGTGGTTGGATTTATGGCAAATAATTGTTCGGACTCACCATCCACTTCTATTCCAATTTGAGGGTTACCTATATTGGCAATGGATAACTCACCTGGATCATATGAAAATTTAAAATCAGCCAATTCACCCGCAATAGTGACACTGGTTAAGGTTTCTCCAATCACAGGGCGAATGGTCATGGGTATGTCGGCTGTGCCATCGACCAAGGCCAGAACCGCTGAACCCACATATTGTTGATCCCCTTCGGATAACAGCAGGCTAAATTCATAATTTCCAGATGGTAAAATGGCTGTGTTGTTTGATGCCAGGGTCCATGCATTTTCATCTAGATAGACAGACCATGAGAATGTCGTCACCGCACTGGTGCCCGTGTTTGTCGCGGTTAATTGGCCTCGCATAATACTGGGCTCTGAGGCTTGTAGGCTGGAGGTTCCCGATGTGGTTCGGCTTTGTGATGATAGGTTTTGAGTTTTATAAGAGGTTAAGGTGAAATCAAATGCCTGCTCTACTTCAGTCCCTTTGGAAGATGAACTTGAATCATCTACACACCCCCCTAATCCTATCATTCCAGCAGCTAATACTGCTGCTAACATCCATCTAATAGTTTTTAGTTTCATAATCCCTATGTCCTTGTGCAATGCACAACTAGTTATTTTGGCTTAATCGAAAAACGTTGGTTTTTCGAAGAGCTGAAAATACTACTAAAGGGAGTTGAATTTATAGAGTGCTATCGTTAATCAATATAGCGATATTGATTGATGATAGTGACTTGAATATTGTCGTTTTATAATCTAATTCCTTCTTTATTTTCTTGTTATTAGCAGTGTGTCCTGTTGTTACTAGGCAATACTAGACAGCCAAAAACAGTTGCCGATATTCTGAATTTTACTAAAGCGATAATTAGTTTTTGGCCCTGAAATTACTCGGTGCAACTCCTGTCCATTGTTTAAATGCTTTTCTAAAATTTGCGATATCAGAATACCCTAGCGTTAGTGCAATTGCCTGAACTGTCATGGCCGAATTATTCAGAAGTTCGATGGCAACAAATTTTCTAACGCTCATTAATATTGTTGAAAAACTGGTGCCTTCTTTTTGTAATTGACGATGTAGATTTCTTGATGACATATTAAAATATTGGGAAACGTCTATTAACGAAGGAAAGCCATCTTTAAAAGAGAGTAAATGTTTCCTTATTCTCGTTTGCAGTAACTGTGCTAGCTGTAGCTTTTCTAATTCCTGTTCGCATATTTGTTTTGCCTGCTGCAAAGAATTTTTATTAGCCATGGCCAACGGTGTATCTAACTTAGAATTTATTAGGCCAATACAAGCGGTTTTGGCATTGAATATTATCTCAAAATCAAATATTTCAGCATATAGGTCGGTGTACTTGGGCTCTGGAAAAGGTAAATAAATCTTTGTAATTGGGGCATCGTTTTGGGTAACTTGCATTAGCATATTATACAAAACTAATATAGAGGATTCTAAAAAAGGATTCTCAATTTTGTCTAATGAATAACATGGATGTAAATGCACTTCTAATTCTGTAGGCCCGCCAATTAATTCTATTCTGATCAAGGGTTGGCGAGTATCTAGATAGCGGCTGATAATGTTGACAGTTTCACGTAAACAACTGCTAGCGATAACCGCGTAACCAAGCATGCCATGGGCGGTTACACCAATACGTTTGCTAACTAACAGAGCCAGCGATGGTTGTTTTGTAAGGGATATAGCATCAAGAACCAGCGATTTATAAGCATATAGCGAAATCGTCTGGTTTGGATCGGAGAGCTGCTCCTTGTTGAGCCCATATTTGTTAAGCCAATCGTTGCTATTGATGCCTTGCGTTTCAAGTTCTTCCGCGATTTGGCGAATATAATGGGTGGGTAATAATAATTTATTTTCATCCATTTTAAAGCCAGATCTCATTCAAAAAGGTGGAGTTAGTGTCTTCCATTTGCTTTGATTTGGCAATAAATAACCCCCTTATGTCCATTCAGAATCTCACCATGTGTCTGGTCGTGGCTCTATACTGTTTCGCATCAGGTGTGCAACTAGGTGGCTATTACCATTCTTATTAGAAGCTAAGCCTAAGAAAACGGATATTCATTAGGGTGAGTTTGTTATAAACCCCAAGAAATGAATTGATTGTGGCGTTGAAAGAATATAAAAATTTTTCCAATAGATACTTAATTTAATATTAATTTGTTATTTAGGAGAGAACATGAGACAGCAAAAATGGGAAAGTAAAAACATACCCGATCAGAAAGGAAGGGTGGTTATTGTTACAGGCTCCAGCAGTGGTTTAGGATTTGAAACAGCTAGGGTGCTGGCAAATAAAAATGCGACGGTCATTGTGGCTGTACGTAATGAAGAGAAGGGTAATCGCGCTGTTGAAAAGATAAAAACAGAATGCCCACATGCAGATATACAAGTGATGTTAGTGGATTTAGCCGATCTGGCGTCGATTCATAAATTTGCCAAAAAATTCAATAAAAAATTTAATCAATTAGATTTACTCATTAACAATGCTGGCGTAATGACACCTCCTTACTCCAAAACCAAAGACGAGTTTGAATTGCAATTTGGCACCAACCATTTAGGCCATTTCGCGTTAACAGGGTTATTAATTGATTTGATTAAAAAAACGGCTAACAGTCGTATTGTGAATGTTAGCAGTATGGCCCATAAAATTGGAAAACTGAACTTTGAGGATCTCAATTGGAAAACCAGACCTTATAAAAAAACGCGATCCTATGCAGATAGTAAACTAGCGAATCTCTACTTTACTAAGGGACTTCAAAAACGGTTAAAGAGTCAATCTTCAGGCGTTATTGTCGCTTCAGCTCATCCAGGTGGAACTGCTACAGAGCTCGCTAGGCATAGCCTTTTTTACACGGCACTAAATTTAATTGCGCAAGACAGTAAAATGGGTGCACTGCCTACTCTCTATGCAGCGGTTGCCCCCGATGTGCAAGGCAATGATTATATTGGTCCGGGTGGATTTCAAGAGTTCAAAGGTTATCCCAAAAAAGTAGAACCTGCTGCGCATGCAAAGAAAGAGGATGTTGCCGAAAAATTGTGGAAGGTTTCTGAAGAAATGACTGGGGTATCTTATTAATGTTTATCCCAGATACCAACTATTCTTTGGGTTTTAGTGTTCATTTTAAATAAGGTTTATGAAAACAAATGATCACATTAAATAAACTACGTGATGCCCTCATAGGGGGAATGATCCTTTTTTTAATAAGTGCATGTTCAACGGCACAAACTGCTTCTCTTAAAAAACATCATAGGGCTGATGGATATGTGAATAACACCCCTCAAGAGAGTCCTGGCATTGCTGATATGTTAGATTTTGGATGGGAAAGTATGACGAGTGATTCAAAATCACTTGAATATCCAATTGCTCAGAATGACCCAATATTCCTGCAAAACAATATAACTAAGCCCACGATTACTTGGGTTGGACATACTACTTTTTTGATTCAATTAGGTGGGGTAAATATTCTAACCGATCCCCAGTTTAGTGAAAGGGCGTCCCCTATTTCGTGGGTAGGGCCAAAACGGTATACCCCTCCTGGATTATCGCTAGAAGAGCTTCCTGTTATTGATTTTGTGATTATTTCTCATAACCATTATGATCATTTGGATTTGGCGACGATTCAAACACTGCAAAAAAAGCAAAGTGAAAATCCACCTTTGTTTTTTGTGCCATTGGGTTTGAAATCGTGGTTTAAGGATATAGAGATTGAGAATGTTAAAGAAATGGACTGGTGGGATCAAGATACCTTTAAAGGCTTCACTCTGCATTCTGTGCCCATTCAGCATTACAGTAACCGCACTCCGTGGGATCGCAATGAATCCCTCTGGACTGGCTGGGTGATTGAGTATCATCAACGTTCGATTTTGTTTGTAGGTGACACGGGTTACTCGAATGATTTTAAGGAAATTGGAAAACGCTTTGGTCCGATTGATTTGTCCTTGCTTCCCATTGGCGCTTATGAGCCTCGTCGATTTATGAAGCCAATACATGTAAATCCGAAGGAAGCAGTTAAAATCCATCAGGATGTTAGCTCTCGATATTCAATTGGTATGCACTGGGGAACGTTTTCGTTAACCACTGAAGATATGGATGAACCGCCTCGGTATTTAAAACAGGCGCTTAAAAAAGCTAATATTTCAGAAAATGAGTTTTTTGTAATGCAGCATGGAGAAACCAAAATGTTAAATTTTTTACTGAATTAAACACGGCTGAATGGGACTGAGTATAAGTGAGAAGATATGATATCTAGAAAAGGCATCGCTTTTTAACCTTAACTGACTAGGTTAAAAAGCCCTTTTCTTGTACTTCTTCCAATGTGATTTCATAACCTGACTGGGTTAAGAACTCCATGGCTTCTTTTGCACTCTTGGTTTTAAAGTAGATTATTTCAGATAGGGAGCTTATATTTTTTTCTACTTGATGTTGTTGCACCGATGCTTCAAATACACAGGCGTAGTGCCTCATGCCGTGTTGCAGCCCAAACAACTCAAGCTGGCTGCCTAGCTCAATTGATTCAGGGGAAGCTAAGCCCCAATGCGTTAAATCCAACAAAAGCCCCCAATGCTTGAAATCATTACTCTCGAGGATTTTTTTGACGTCTTGTATGTAGTGGGTGGTCAAAGATAGGTTCCAGGAACCGGTAAACTTTGCTAAATAGACATTGCCAATGACACTAATCTTATAATCACCATGTTCGTCAAACATATTAAGTCTTTTCTCCAGTCATAGAGAGTGGCTATAAGTGTAGTAAAATATGTTGAAATAGCCATGAAATGTGCAGTTTTATGAATATTTCAATCTTAAATCGATTTTAAAAGGTGTCTGAGCCTATCAAAACAACGGCTTTTAATTACTCGCTTTCTTCAACGCTTTATAAAGCGGACAAAGGCTTAAGTCAGCATCTATCCCATTTCGGTACTTTTCCAAGATACCTTCAGATTGACGTGCTATTTTTCGTCTTAATTCGCGTCTTGCGCCCTTAATGCGCGGTACTGAAGTGGAATCGTAGTGACTGGTTTGATGTCGCATCCACGCCATGACTGCCAAAGCGGCCTTGTCCTGCAGTGTTACCGATGAGCTACGTGCGACGGTACCGCTGCCCACGGGAACGGCATGTTCTTTTACCAATACTGCTAATTCTTCAACCAAGGTTTGATATTTTTTATCGAAGTTAAGGAAGGTAATAATCGCCTGCTGAAAGTCTTCACCAAAGACTTCTTCTTTTTCTTCGCGGCGAACTTTTGCCTGAGCCAACTTTTTCTGATGTTTAGGGTCGGATCGTTGAGCTTCCACAAGGGATTTTGCTTCTTGAATATGTTCTTTTGCCGCCCAAACACCGTGAGAAAACGTCTTGCGGCCTTTCTTTTCTTGTACTGTCCAGGTGGGGCCTAGGGATTTCAGCTTGCGCGTCACCGAAGCATCTCCGGCGGGTAAATTAGCCCAATCACTCGGAGTGATAAAAACCTTGCCGTCTTTATCTTTAAGGCTGGCATCAGACTGGGTGACTAAAAAGGTGCGTGTTTGAGTTGGCATTGTGGTTAATTCATTTGTTATAAGGTGGAGACTTTCATTAGGAATCTATGGCGCTATCAATTTATAGCACTATCAATTTAGTAAGATTGGATCTTGTCTTTGCATTAGTGCACAACACAAGACCCAACTGCCTATTTCAAAAAGCTAACTGCCCAATATTTTCATGGGCAAACTAAGAATGGGGCTTTGTGAATCGGCAAAGCTGATGATCACGAGTATGTGTCCTGCAGCCACCAAACAGTACCAAGCAGCCGAAAATAGTTGCCCATAGGTATCGAGCGGCACCAAATGTGAATGCTGCCGTTGACGCCATTCAAAGACTATTTCTAGTGCACCCACGGCTAAAAAGAATACCAACAGAGCTAATCCAAAGGTGTAAGACACCCATAGGCCCAAACCTATGCCTGCCATGCACGCACCTAAACCTATCCATGAGCGCATAGAGAAACTGATGCTTTTTAATACATGGCCGCCATCAAGCGGCAAAATAGGCAATAGGTTAAATAGATTTAACAAGGAGCTCAGCACGGCAGCACCGGCAAATAATTCAAGGTCGGTGATGACATATAACAACCAACACCCCAGCGACATAAACAAACCAAAGCAGGGGCCCATGATGGATATCACCACATCTTGCCAGCGTGTATTAATTTTGTCGTCCGAGACCGCTAAACCGCCCACAAACGGAATTAAATAAATGCCCTTGGTTTTGATGCCAAAATACTGCATGGCTTTAACGTGGCCGTACTCGTGCGCGACTAAACAGGCTATTAGCACCAGTGCAAACTCAAATGAGAACAACCAGGCATAACCCGCAACAGAGGCCCCCGCCAACACGGCTTTTACGACCTTGGCGCTTTTTAATAATTTAAACGCGAGTGCCGCTAAACCCATTAGGTTGGTGGCTTTTTTGGGTTTCACTAAGTGGCCATCAGCCGGCAACGGACAAGTGCCACTTTCTTGTTGGCGTTGCTCCACCCACAACTGGTAGCTAAGGCTGTTGTCTTGGGCTTGTAAATTTAAGCTGATAGATAAGGGCGCAGCAGGCTGTACGGCGGCCTGTGCTTGCAGCTGAAAGCGGTGCGCAATTTCATTGATGCGCTTGCCGGCGAGCTCTACACGGCTAACCAGTTGCTCGCCCCAGTAAAGAGTTTGTACCGAATTGCTGTCGGTAATTAAGCGTAATGGTTTGCCCATTAGCATTAAACTTAGCAATTCATGCGGCGCTGAAGCCTCATCTTTTGGTGCAGGGGATGGCTGGGATGCTGGCTGTTTGTCGGTGTCTTCTTCTAGGTTGGACAAGTGGAGTGGCTCTTAATATGAATGATGGCTGGATTGTACCTGAAATTCATTATTAATTTTGGAGGGTTAATCACTTGCCTGTTGCGAAGGCGGCAGATCCCTGTAGCTTGATTATTTCAGTTGAAATGGGTGTTATTCAGACAATCTGTATGTAAGCCAATTACCTATTGCAGCGCTTCATAAACCGGCCAAGACTCACACCATCTGAAAACCCCGCAAGGGCTGCAATATCGAAAAGCCCTTTACCTTGGCTCAAGTGAAAGGTTATCTGTTTCATGCGAACATTATCCAGTACGGCTGAAAAATTCGTATCTTGTGTTTTAAGTTTTCGCTGTAAGGTACGGGTGGTCATGCAAAAATATGCAGCGGTAGCTTTAAGTGAAATAGAATGTTTTAAATTACTGGTTTGCTTACTTTCTTGAAAGTCGATAAAGCAGCGAGCTAATTGCAATTGCACTAGCTCACTAAAACTGGCTTGCGTATTAAATAACGATATTTCATTTTTAGACTCTCGTGCCAGCACTTGCCTTAATTTTTCATTGCTACCTGCCAAGCTAAAGTTTAGATCTTGTGTTTTAAAAACTAAGCAGGGGCTATCTTTGACTGCTATCAGGCACGAGTTATGAGTCTCTACAAAAGAAAATAATGAACTACTTTTGGCCTCAATTATTTCAATTCTGATAGGGATAATATTGGTTTTACTTAACCAAAAGAGTAAATCAATTACATGCTGAACCGCCAAACCTAAAAAATGGTGGGCGTATTTTAACTGTTTGTATTCGTCTGACAAAGATAACTTAACGGTGTCGCCTTGCGTTTCTAATTTTAACTTAATGTCGCTGCCGCTATTTTTATTATCTATAAGCGATCGTAGTGCGAGTAGTCCGTTTTCAAAACTCATGGCTAAATAGACCAAACTGCTTAGGCTTGCCGGCGCTAAGGTGTCGCCAGTTTTGAGCGTTAAATCTGCAGGCGTGAGTGAGTTGAGTAAGATTTCCCAAAGGTGATCATGCTCCGCTCCATTCATGCGAGCGTTAGGGTCATCTAATAAGCTTGGGGCAATGCCTGCTCTTGTTAGGACTTTCTTAACCTCTATTCCTCTTTGCTCCAGTACAGCTAGGTATTGTCGAAAGAATGTAAAAGTGATCATGGTATTTGTCGCTTACGGCAGTTATTTTGTCGTGATCCAACATTGTTAAAATAAGGCTCGCCTGTAACAGTCATGCTATTGCTCATTATAATAAGTGAAACCACAAGCATGTTACCCCTTAATGAAATTCCCGATTCTCTGATCAGTAATAAACATTTGTTTGAGGATGTATTTTTTAAATCATACCCACTTAGGCCTGCACCTCAGGATTTAACCCTACCTGATGGTCGTCGCCGAAACTATCAGTTTCCCACCTATTTTGACAAGGTTCAGTTTAGCGCGGGTGTGTTTTTATGTGACTATGAACAAGCGGTTAAACATATGCCTAGTTCCGACATAACCCCTGTATCGGCCTTAGGTAAACGCGCCATGCTCATTGTTGCCAGTTACCAATATAGAAATATTCATCAAATGAAAGGCTACAATGAAGTATTGGTGATGATTCCAGTGATGCACAAGGGTCTGCGTATTCCATTGTTACCGCCCTTGATTCCTGGTTACCCTGGCGCGGGTTATTATATAATCGCTTTACCTATGGCCAGTTTAGAAAATATGCTGCGGGGACAACAGTTTTGGGGGTTACCTAAGGCAATGCATGAGGTAGATATTGAGGCGGACGGGCATCATTGTGTTACCAATATTAAAAGTGAGGATGAACAGGACTTTGTAATGCGTATTCCGAGACAAGGGAAAACTAAAAAAACAAATAGAAAGAGCCGTGTATTTTCCATAAAAGATAATAAACAGATTCAGTTCGCAACACATTTTAAAGGGGATTGCCAATACACCACTAATTGGAATGTTTTATTTAGGCCAAATAAGGCTGACTCAAATTTAGGGTGCCTTGAATTGGGTGATTCGCCTTTGGCTGAAACGTTGAAAGCCCTTAAAATAAACCCAGTTCCGTTTCAAACAACGTATTGCAATGACTTAAAATCGTGTTTGTTTTTACCTGATTAAATTGTGTTTTTAATTCGACTCTCACGGCTAGGTTTAAACCGTGAGCGGGCAATGCATTCTAGTACCTCTCTTTAATGATTGTGAATTAGGGATTATTGATCGCTGCCCGCTCAATAATAGCCTGACAATCTATGCCTTCAGGCAAGCTGCCATAAAGGTAGTGCTCTTGCTCGGTTAGGCGAGATGAGCAAAAAGCATCTGAAATTAAATCATTTTTAGCACATAACAAAATACTGGCTTGCATGGCCAGTGCAACTTTACCGATAATTTTTCTTGCGTTAAATTCCATTTGGCTATTGGGTATTAACAGCGGTAATAGTTTTTCCAAATAGTTGTCGTAAATTTTATTCTTGCCCTTGGCTAAATTAAGTTCTGCTAATAACATGGTTTTGGCTTCTTTTGATCGTACTAGGGTGTTAATGGCATCTAATGCCTGTACGTTACCGCTACCTTCCCAAATGGCATTAATAGGCGCTTCGCGATACAGGCGTGGCATCATATGACCTTCCATGGCACCGCTGCCGCCAATGCATTCCATGGCTTCATAAGTATGGCCGGCCACTCGTTTACAAATCCAATATTTTCCCACGGCCGTTCCTAAGCGAATAAAATGTTTTTGTTCCTTATCATTTTCCACTTCGTCCATGGCCCGCGCCATTCTGAAGGAAAATGCGGTAGCGGCTTCGCTTTCCAAGGTTAAGTCGGCCAATACGTTTTGCATGAGTACCTGATCGGATAGTTTTTTACCAAAGGCAAAGCGATTTTGACAATGATGAATTGCCTGTACGGTAGCTTGGCGCATGCCCGCAGCTGAGCCACTGATGCAATCAAAACGATTATAAGCAATGGCTTTGATGATAGTTTGCAAGCCCATGCCTTCTTCATCAATTAACCAACCCACGGCGCCGCGCAATTCCACTTCGGCGGTGGCATTAGCAATATTGCCCATTTTGTTTTTTAGGCGCTGGATTTCCATGGGATTTTTACTGCCATCGTCTTTAAACCTCGGCACCAGAAAACACGACAAACCTTTTTCGGTTTGGGCAAGGACAGTAAAAGCGTCGGCCATGCAGCCGGAGACAAAAAACTTGTGACCAATTAATTGGTATTCTCGCCCCGGCCCCGATTTATTAATGGCTTTAGCTTGTGTGGAATTAGCGTATACATCCGAGCCTCCTTGTTTTTCGGTAACCGCCATACCCAATGACGCACCTTTTTTTTGCTGCACCGGTAAGTTGCGCGGATCGTAAAATTCGTTAGTGATAAGGGGTAGCCATTTTTTGGCAAGCTCGGGATAGTCTCGTAATAACGGCACCGAAGCATAGGTCATGGTAGTGGGGCAGCAATGGGAAGCCTCTACTTGATTCATCATATAACCCAGCGCGGCACGTTTTACATGCGCCCCTTTTCCTGGGTTATTCCACGGGCCTGCGTGTATAGCGTATTGGCGGTCAAGTGTCTGCAACTGATGGTAGGCCGGATGAAATTCCACCTCATCAATACGGCGGCCAAGGTGGTCATGGGTTTTTAATCTAGGTGGGTATTCGTTGGCCTGATAGCCTAACTTTATGATTTCGCCTTTGCCCATTAGGGCACCAAATTCAGTTAGCTCTTCAATGCTCCAAGCGGCACCTTCCCGACGTACCGCTTCTTGTAAGGCCGTGTCACTTAGGTAGGCATTATAGTCCTTCAGTTCTTCGGGCTGATTTTCAATGTTGTGGGTATGGCCTAGTGTTAATGCTGCGTCTTTCATGATTTGCCCTTTAGGCTATTCTAATTATTTTGATGATCTTCGGGGTATCTATATTATTTATACAGGCCTTCGAGTGTTAACAATGTCACGACAATGCTCAATTGCGTTTAGTCTCAAATGAGGTGGCCAAATTTTTTGTTTGCGTTAGCGCAAGGTAATCGTGTGGGGCAGTGTAATGTAAAATTTTGAGTGTGAAATTAAGCCCAGTCCGGCATGAAAATTTATTTTGTGGGTTTCATCTTCTGGAATATTTTGTTAAATTGAGTTTCTGCATTTTTGCCATTAATTACCTTAATATTGTCACCAATACGCGATATTTCGTTTGTTTGAAACGACATTTCGCGTCTTATTATTTTTCAATAAAAACCTAATTTTAATACTGGTTATTACCTTCCAACCTAAAAAAATACTGCTAGTATGCCGCCTTTATTTTCTTCTTTCATATGGGCCCAACGCCTCTTATGGAAGACTTAAAGGACTAAGGCTGATGACTCACGGTTACTTTTTTATGGTTGCGTTACTTATGGCCATGGTACTGCCTTCATGGGCTGAACCCAGGTTAGATTACGATGTGGATGACGATGGCCTTATAGAGATTCAAGACCTTGAGGATCTTAACGATATTCGAAATAACATCACCGCCGTAAATTATTCAGACTCTTACGTGGTGAATGAATTGCTGGGTAATACCTTGTATGGAGTAAATGATGGTTGCCCGCTGGATGGCTGCAATGGGTATGAACTTATAAATGATTTGAACTTTGATACCAATAATAATGGTTTGTTTGATGAAGGTGATCGGTTCTGGAATGAAGGCAAGGGCTGGCAAAGTATTGGAAACTTTGATTTACAATTTAACAGCGAATTTAACGGCAATGGTTACAGTATTTATAATTTAATCATGCGTCGTCCGGGTGAACGTTTTTTAGGATTGTTTGGCTATGCCGAATTTGCGCATATATATCACTTTTCATTAAGCGCGAATCTTGTCACTGGTGGCGAGTCAGGTGCAATTTTGGGTTATGGCTGGAAAACAACGCTGGATAATATAAATGCCAACGTGACCCTAAAAGGGGAGCCTGCTGGAGATGATTGCACAGTAAAATGCAAAGCTGAAATTTTAGGCGGGTTAGTTGGCAGTGGTGATGAGCTCAGTTTTCATCATATCGTTGCTAAAATCCAACTCTCTGGTGTTGATCGCTTAGGCGGCATAGTCGGTATTGTTTTTAAGAGTCAGTTCAGTGAACTAGCCATAGACGCACAGATAACTGGGCAACATTCTATTGGTGCTTTAGCCGGTACATTCAGTGAGGGGGGAATTGAATCGGTGGCAGTGTTTTCGAATTTATTTGGCGGCACGGCAGTAGGTGGCTTATTGGGAGAATCCCAGGACGTCATTATTAAAAATGTATTGTTATCGGGCACAATTGAGGCGGCAATTGATGTGAGCCGATATGCTCGTGCTGGGGCGCTTATTGCCTCGTCGGATTCTAGTACTATTTCTCATATTATTAGTTTGATGCGCTTACCTGAAGATGAAAACGATCGACATTTTTTTGGGGCGCTAATGGGAGATGCCAGTAGTACTGACATTAATAATGCCTATTGGGCGCAAGACCTCGCATTAAGAAATTACCTGTATGGCAATAGTCATAGCCGCTTGGGGCAGAATTGGTCACTGATTGATTTGCAGTGTGCGAGTCCAACTCAATCGTGCAACGGCTTGTTGTTTGATGACTTTACTGATGCATTAAACACTGAAGGTGAAACCTTGTGGGATTTTGGCGCGAATACCCAAGCCCCTACAATAGTGCTGCCTATGGGACGATTTGCCGATGCTGATGGCAATGGCGCTGCCGACAACTGGCCCGAGATTAATAGCCCTGTTATCTCTAATCCTGTTGAGACTGATGAATCGTCATCAGGCGGGGGAAGCTTAATGTATTTGGCTTTATTGTGGGTTTTTATAATTCGTAAAAAGCCTATCCAAGGCATTAAAAGCGATAATAAAGCTTAGAGTTGTTATCTGCTCAAGCCTGTAGCCATATGAAATAATCGGCATGGGCGCTCAGGCTGTATGATATTTACTCTATTTTGCTGGGGTAGGAGTGGGTATTTCTTTCTATAAATGGCAATAGCTGGCCTTGGGCACTTGATAAAGGCGGTAAACTTAATCAAAATTCAGCCTAAATGACGGTTTTCATTTATCGATGCCCAACGAATCGATTATATTGTCCTTATATTTCCATTTTAGAGCGAATAAAGATGCCAAAAGCCAGTGATGTAAAAAAGAATACAGCGGTAGAAATTAACGGCGAAGCCTACATCGTGCGTGACATCGAACGTTCTGTACCTCAGGGCCGTTCCGGTGGCAGCATCTACCGCATGCGTATGTACAACGTGGTCACCAACAACAAGATTGATGAGTCTTTTAAAGATTCTGACATGTTAACCGCAGCTGATCTGGTTCGCCGCTCGGTAACGTTTTCTTATTCTGATGGTGAAGAATACGTATTCATGGACAGTGAAGATTACTCTTCATACAGCTTGAATAAAGGAGCCATTGAAGATGAACTGCTGTTTATCAGTGAAGATACTCAGGGGCTGCAGGTGATCATGGTTAATGAAGCACCCGTCGCGTTGGATCTTCCTTCAACGGTTGAGCTTGAAATTGTTGAAACCGATCCTTCTCTAAAAGGGGGCTCTGCCACCGCCAGAACTAAGCCAGCGATTCTATCAACGGGTTTAACGGTTCAGGTACCTGAACATATTTCTACCGGTGAAAAAATTAAAATTAATGTTGAAGATCGCAAATTTACCGGCCGCGCCGAGTCTAAATAAGCGTTAATGAAGAGCAGCTGAACGCCTTTTTGTGGTTTGCAGCTGCTTCAACTTTTTATCCTTTCCTTCTATCGATTAAATCCTTTAAAGTTCAAAATCCCCCACACTGTAAGAGCCTGGTTCGGGCTTGAAGCTTAGCGCGATTCTATTCCAGCTATTAATGGTTGTGATGACCAGGGTTAAGTCGACTAATTGTTCTGGGCTAAAACACTTTGTGGCCGTTTCATATAATCCATCACTTATGCCCTTTTCATTAATCAGGGTATTGGCTTCTGCCCAAGCCAATGCTGCACGTTCTTGATCGCTGTAAAAATCAGTTTCGCGCCAGGCACTAAGCGCATATATGCGTTGCTCTGTTTCTTGGTTAGCCCGCGCATCCTTGCTATGCATATCAATGCAGTAGGCGCAGCCATTTATTTGCGACACCCTAATTTTAACTAATTCTATTAGGTCTTTTTGTAGGGTCTTTTTTCCCTTGTAGCAGTGGGTAATGTATTTCTCCGTGTCTACTAGGGTATTCATGGCTTGTGCTGAGCCTTGAAAATAGTTGAGTCTTTGAGTCATGTGGAACCTTCCAATATATAAATGGTGAAGAGCGAAAATGTCGAGGCCATGGTAAAGTGTTATTCATTGTGAAAATTGTATAAAAGCGACAAACATGCAAAATTTGAGCGCCATTAACCTGAAAAAATACCCACCTTGTGATGAATTGGCTCATTGTGCTCAGGCTTTCTGGGTAGCTAAAAACAGTGACAATACTGACGCTTTAACCTACAAAATTTTGAGTGATTGTGGTGCCAGTTTGATTTTCAATTTTGGCGGATCCTTTGGTCTTGAGCGTAATGGCGAGATAATAAAAAGCGTTGAACGTTCAGTGATTGTCGGCCCGGGTAAGGATCTTTTAAAAATGACTTTTAGCGGGCCGGTAAGTGCCGTGGGAATTCATTTTTTGCCGATGGCGGGGCATTTGTTTTTCAAACAGGATATGAATCAATTGGCGAACCGATTTATGGATGATTCACAGGCTATCGTAAATGATCTGTTTCAATCTAATTCAAGTAGCTTTGAAAAGTTAAAATTATTAGTAGAGGAAGCAGGCCCTGAAGAGGTTTCTCAATATTTACAAAAGATGTTATTGGCTGTGTTAGCTGACTATAAAACGCTTGCCCAAGATCGTTTAATGACTTTATTTTACACTCTAGAAAATAATAGCCAGCTTGGCTTAACGGAATTAAGCGAGCAATTGGGCGTGTCAGTGCGTGATATCCAGCGATTGTTTAAACAATATGTGGGAGTAACACCGAATGTTTATATGCGTTTGAATAAAATTAATCAATTGAAAACCAAAATTGCCAATAACGAATTTTCAACGCTGACCGAGTTGGCCATAGACAGCGGTTACTTTGACCAAGCTCACTTTATCCGAGACTTTAAATTATTTATGCAAGAGACCCCCAAGCAATACCACACACTAAAGCAGTCTCCTTAGATTTTTATGCATAATCGCTTCCAGTTATCATTGTTTATATAGGGGGGATTTAGCGAGCTATTACGGCTCACTTTCACTGAGTAGTGTTATTTGATACTGAACGGTGGAGACAATTGGTGAAAGGTAGTCGATGGTTAATTCTAAATCTATCTCCAGTGTTTCCCAGTGGTCCAGTTGCTTACTGCAATGCCATAATCCCAATGTGAGGCAGCCCTGATTGAGGGCGACACATTGTTCCTTAATGCTGGCTGTATAGTCACTGGTGGGGGAGGATTTAATATATTTAATTAAGTCTTCTACCTGCACATTGAAGGCTTGGTAATAGGACATGAGTTTGTCGTGGGGAATGGCCAGACGTAGAGCGGTGGCATCGGGTTTTTCAGCGATGCTTTTATAGGCTTTGTTAAAGACTTCCAGCATTTTTTCAGTGGCGCCGCTTCGATTAAAAGGTTTTACAACGTAGCCACTTACGCCTAAGACAATGGCTTTATTAACCACTTCTCGTTCACTGCCTGAAGTAATTAATATAAAAGGTAGTTCGCTGAGGCGGTCGTTACGCCTGACATTTTGCAGAACTTCAATTCCAGACATTTTGGGCATACGCACATCGCAACAGCACATGACAGGCATGGGGCCTTTTTGCAAATAGTTCCAGGCATCCTGACCATCTTCAAATTCAATGATGTCGGTAAACCCAGCCCGCCCCATTAAATCAATTAGAGCCAGTCTGGCCACTAGGTCATCATCCACCACCATCACTAACATAGTGTATCCTCTTAATTAACCGGTTTGATAAGGTTCAAGTTTTTTTAAAAACTCTTTAAACAACGCATTCCCCTGATCCATATTATTAGTATCGGCCAGAATCTCCAGTTTGCCTGCCACTTCTACCAATGAACCATCCTCCAGGTAACCTGCACTGCCTTTGATACCGTGAAATAGCCTGCCTAATTCATTCATATTATGAGTCAGTAGAGCATTATTTATTTCTGTAATGCGTTCAGGTAATGACTTTATAAAGGCTACTCGCAGTTTTTGAGAGAGTGCTGCAATATCCAGTTTTTGCGGTGGCGCTTTGTTAGAAAGCGCATTTGATGTTTTTTGTGCAGAGGCAGGTACGGCAAACAGAGAATCAAGTTCACTGGTGGAGGCGCGAATGAGCGGATTCAGTGATGTGCCCTGAGCCAATAATTCATCTATGGTGTTGGATATCACCTGATGCAATAGCGTTTCATTAATGGGTTTGTGTAGGACGTCATTCATGCCGGCCGATAAATAGCGTTGTCGGTCTTCCGTAGTAACATTGGCGGTGAGGGCGATTATTTTTACATCTTTATTGTTGATGGTTTTGTTATGCCATTGGCCTTTGCGAATGACTTGAGTGGTTTCTATGCCATCCATTTCTGGCATGCGCCCATCCATTAAGATTAAATTAAATTCATTTTCAATTAATGTCTCCAACGCTAACTTTCCATTTTCCACCACCTCCACATAATGCCCCATATTCTCTAAAAGAGTCCTTATGATCAGTTGATTGGTAACAAAATCTTCGGCACATAAAATGTTAAGTTTGTGAGAGTGGGGGGCTTGTTGGATTTCATCCGTAGCCACATTGGAACCCGTCCCGATTAACATGGGCAACTCAAATTTAAAGCTGGAGCCTTTATTTATTTTACTCTCAACACTCACCTGTCCATTCATGGCTTCTACCAGTTGTTTACTTATGGCCAGGCCCAGACCTGACCCTCCAAATTTACGGGTAGTGGATACATCGGCTTGTTCAAATTTTTGAAAAAGCTTGGAAATATTTTCTGTCGTTATGCCAATGCCGGTGTCGGTTACCTTAAATAAAACCTGTATGCGGCTATCATCCGTTGTTTTAGGATCTGAGTGAACAAGGCTAATGTGAACCTTTACAGAGCCTTCATGGGTAAATTTAATGGCATTACTGACAAAGTTTACCAATACCTGGCGAATACGAGTGGGATCGCCCAATAGTGATTCGGGCACATTCTGCTCAAAAAGTATTTCAAAAGTTAAACTTTTATTGGCGGCCAGTTGTGGGAAAATTGCCAGTGCTGCCTTTACTTCTTTTCTAAAATCAAACTCAATTTCCTCTATGGTAAGTTTGCCGGCTTCAATTTTTGAAAGGTCCAATATGTCGTTAACAATCATCAGCAGGGCATTGGCATTACTGACGGCTATATCAACGTATTCTCGCGTACGGTTACTTAAACCCTGATCTTTCAAGGTAAAATCCAGCATGCCCAATACACCAGAAAGAGGGGTGCGAATTTCATGGCTCATGGTGGCTAAGAAATCACTTTTTGACTGGGCAGCGTTCTCAGCCTGAGCTTTGGCTATTTGTAATTTATTTTGAGTAAGCTGCATTTCTTTGCGTAAGCTGCGCTCGGTTTTAAAGGAGGCATTGGTTTCATTTAACAATTCGTTAAAACCATCTACCAGCATGCCAATTTCGTTGAACTTTAAATGCTTAGGTAATGTGAGGCGCTCTGGACTGTCTCCTTGAATAGACTTGAGTTTATTGCTGACCTTTACCAGAGGCTTGGATATTTTAACCTTGAGTGCCTGTGCCGAAACTAGGCTTGAGACAAAAATAACAAATACCACTCCCAGAATAGTGGGAATTGAGGTAACGCGGGTGCGGTGTCTAACCCAATCCTTGTTAGACGAGACCCTTAATACCCCTAAAATTTGGCCCGGATCAAATATTGACTCAAGCTCCATTGAAATTTCAGTAAGGGGGCTGCCCCCTGCAGGATTCGTGTTGTAAAGGTTCATGCCCAGGCTTAGCTCGTTGGGGAAGCCTTCCAGTTGGGCCGAGTACACCACATTAGTCCCTAGTAAGCCGTTGATGGCATCTTGGCCCACGGCTTTATTTTCTGAAAATAACGCTGCTGAGGCGGTATTTTTAACCGCCGCCAATAAACTTCTTACCTGTCGCTCACTTTCCTCCACCGCTTGACGTTGGTTTACTTCGTAGGCCATAAAACTAAAGATGGTCGATAACACCAGTGAATTAGCCACCATTATGAGCGCAACGTAATGTTGCAGGTGTTTAATGCGCATGGGACTTCTTGCCATGGCGATAGCTGCCTTGGTACCAGCCCACACCAGCAATTGCTGCGACTTGTATGATTCTATTTGGCATCGGTGCTCCTGAGTGTGTGTACTACCACAATGCCTTTCTTGGCCAGCAGCATGGGATCCTGCTCCCTAACATAAGCAATGGCATCTGGATTGCTGCCCACTCGCCTGATGGTTTCGCTTTGATTTTTTAATACCTTTGGTGGTGAGGTTCGCCCTGAATAACGTAAGCGCGCCCAATAGGCGTCGATGTCGGAAATAGATTTTCCGGTTAACCATTCAAAGAAATTTTGGCGTAATAGTGAACCCACTTTATGGTCGAATGTTTTTGATGCTTTGCCATTAGGAAAACTGCGTGAGCGCCCCAGAAACAAGCTCATCACTTGCTGGCGATTAAGTGTTCTCATTTGCGACTGGTCATTCACAATGACCTGTATGACCTGACTTGCAGGGCTTTTGTCGGCGCCCACCTCGATCATGGGAATGAGCAATAAAATGAGTAAGGATATTTTAATAAGTTTTATCATTAAAATATCCAGTCTAGTGTGGTGGAACACCAGGTGCGCACGTCTTCTTGCCAATTTCGCGGAGCCGATTCGGGCGTGGGGAATATGCCTAAAGAGCCGTCATAAACTGTGGTGCGGTCACATTGGAACTTCAGCACTTTTTGTGAGGCAAAGTCCCATCTAACCCCGAGACTTATAGTGTATTGATTAACGATGCCCGAGTAGCGGTTGTCTTTAAGGATGACCTCCAAGGCTTCCAATGTTCCCGCTGGCAGTACATTAGTGGGTGTTGCTGGAGCTGCGTCATAAGGATAATCGCGGTAATCCCAAGAGCGTGAATAGGTGATATGGGGAAGCAGTGTGCCAAACCGGTGGCCTAACTGTAGGTACGCTCTTTGACCATCGTAGGTTCCAAAACTGTCTGAGTCTATATCACTGACTTCCCCTTGTATGGCCCAGCTGCTGGGACTCCATGAGAAGCCCAGGGAGGTATAACTAAAGCTGGCCCCTTCCAATGAATAATCTTGTGTGATTTGGCTCGCTTCTGGCCAGTAGGTTTGAATAGTCGGGTCGCTAACATAGGCGCTAAGCTCTTCTACAGCCTCTATGTCCTCGGTGATACGAAAGCGGGTCACGTTGGCTCGCAGGGTGAGATCCCCTTTCTCCCAGTAGGCGACAATGCCTAATGTGGGTTCCGCTTCTGCGGAATTGTAAGACGAACCTCCTTGGCTATAGCTTATATTGAGTGTGCTCTTGGTGGTGCCTACATAGGCTTCCAGTCGCAATAAACTGTCGAAATTACTTATTTCGAAGCTGGATTTTAGGCCGTCAAAATGGCTAAAAGGAATCCAGCCATAAAACTCTGTGGGCGGTCGCACCCAGTGATAGGAATACCCCACATTACGGTGATCCGAGAGCTGGAATATGTCCAATACCATACGCCCTAATTGAAAGCTCCAGGCTTGATGGGCGTGATAGCGTATAAATGCCATTTCAATTGAGTTTTCTAAGGTATTGCGAGTTTTTTCTTGAGCCACGACCTGGCCTACTAGGTCCCAGTTATGTCGCCACTCTTTTCTGAGCTGCAAGCCCAAACGTGAATCGACCAGCCAGCCCTTCTCTTCAACTTCTTGGCTGCGCTGGATGACATTGCGTTTCAGGATAAGGTCGGAGTATTTATCGGATTGGGCATAGCCTAGGGTACCAAACCCTGTGAACTCCCAATCTTCCCAAAAAGAGGCTTCAGCGCTCATTGCCACTGGCAGGCTTAGGCATAAGTGCAGGCACAGATAATAGGGCAGTATTTTAAAAAGGCTTATAAAGGCCGGCGGGAGTGGGGTGGTGTGATCACTGTAAGGCGCTTTCATGGTTCGAAATTGTCCTGAGTGAGCCTCTGTTTTAGTACCGTATGCGTGCCAGAGCGCTTGTAGGCAAGGGCGAGTGGGTAATTAAAGCTTAGGCAAAGTCTGCCTAAATTCAAGCTGTGGCCGGGGTATTAGGGCTAGGAATAGTGCTGAGATAACCATGGTTTTTACATGTCCAATATAGCCTTTAATGGGTCTTAATGGACTCTTAATCTGTTCGCGATAAAGCCTTACTCTTAAAACCTGTTAATGCATGCAGCAATTTGTTGCTTAGCCACACCCCAGAATTGAAAAGGTAATATCATGACTACTCAAACCATTCAAACCCGTCCCTTATTTGATATGCACGTGACTTTAAAGGCCCCGCTTAATATTGGGCCTAGCCATGCGGGTCATCGAATTATCTTTGATGTGGATAGCGGATTTTTCGAAGGAGAAAAACTCAAAGGCACGCTCAAGCAAAGTGGTGGCGACTGGTTAATGCTGCACCCTGATGGGTCCTACACTTTGGATGTGCGGGTTTGCTTAGAGACAGAGGACGGTGCTTTGATTTACATGACCTATAAAGGCCGCTGGGTGATTCCGCAGCATTTACATCAGAAAGTCATGTCGGCTGAAACCTGTGACGAGGTGGATAAAAGTGAATACTACCAGCGTAACCTGGTGATGTTTGAAACCTCGGCCCCTCAATACAAGTGGCTGAACGATTTGGTGGCAGTTTCTCAAGGGCAGCGCACTAAGGTGGGGATTTCTTATAATGTAATGGCGGTAATTTAAGCGATTTTAAGTGGGCCCATTTGGGTAATTAACCGTGTATAATTGCCCTGATATTGTTTAGTGTCTAGCTAGGTAATTATTCACATTTTTACCCAAGATGCGCCCGCAGGAATTAAGTTGTATCCATGGAAATACCCATTACCGAAGAACTGGAACTGATCTGTTTTCAGATTAAAGTTAAAAACTACTCTGTCACTCAGTGGAGTGATCTGGCCCGTGCGGATATGTTTCAATATGAACACATTAGCGGTGGCTTTGATAAGCAGGAGAATCGTTTTTGCTTTAGTTACTATAGCGAGAATGATATTGAATACTGGTTTCAACTGAGTTTGCAGCAGGCTATAGCGGTGGCTAATGGCAAAGAGCCCATTATCATGGGCTACTCTTCTGAATAGTTAGCGTTACTGTTTGAGAAATTAATATAAAAAAAGGGCATGTTTTCATGCCCTTTTTTTATTTTTAGAAGTTGGTTTATGGCTAGCTGCCGCTGTAATTGGCGGCGATATAGTGGCCATCTAAGCTGTAAAACATGAACAGCGTTTGCTTTTTAATATCTTCTACCTTGGGGTTATTAAACGTGACGAGCCATTCAGGCCCCTTTGAATAGTTTTTTTGATCAATGGTGGTGGGTTCCAACAGTGCCCAACTGACCGCAAGTTTTTTGGCTTTCACCAGAGCCGTTATCTTATCTTTGGCTTTTTTAGCAATCACGTCACTTTTCACTGGGCCATGGGAATGGCTGTGATCGTGACCCGCGCCAGCCAGTGCCGGTGTGGCAAATAAGGCAAAACTGATTAACAAGGCAGATACAAATTTAGACATAATGATTTCCTTTTTAATTAAAACTAATGGCCTGTTTGTGGCCAAATATTGGACAGGGTATAGAGTTAAAATAAAGATTCGTGAGTAGTTTCTTCAACTTGCTTTTTGGCCGCATCGCTGTTCATTTGCAGATGCTCATGCAAATGATTGTCGCGACTAAAGCCAAATTCGTCCGGGTTGCTCGAGTGGCTATATCCGTGTATTTGCATCATAAACAACACTAGTCCTGCAAAAATAAGTCCGTAGTTTGAAATCTTACTAAATGCCGTAAATGAATCTCTCTTACGCCACAGGGTTAATAAAACCAGCATGACCGACAAAGCCAGAATTTGGCCAAGTTCGATTCCTAGATTAAATGAAATAATATTCATTAATAAATGATCATCACTTAACGGTAACTCTTGCAGACGGGTGGAAAGTCCAAGGCCGTGAATAAGTCCAAGCCCTACTATCATGACCAGAAGATTTGGCGCCTTTATATCCAGGTGTTTTTTAAAACCGTCTAGATTAGTAAAAGCGATATAGCACAGGCTTAGGGCAATGATGGCGTCGATTAAAAAATAGTTCACTTGAATGCCGTTAAATGTGGCCAGTATTAACGTAATACTGTGCCCCAATGTAAAAGCGGTGATGTATTTAAGAATGTCTTTAAAGCGGGTAAGAAAAAAGATAATGCCAAAGATAAAGAGTAGGTGATCATAGCCGGATAACATGTGGCTGGCCCCGATGGAAAAGTATTTAAAGTTTCCTCCCTCCATAATAGAAGTTTGTTCTGCCGCCGACATACCATGGCCCAGCGCTTCACCAGCTGACAGGCAAGAAGCCAGTAGCCACAACCAGTGGTGTATTTTTAATTTAGATAACATATTTACCTCAATTAGGGTTTCTTCAAGCACAGCTGTGCTCAAATAAAAAATAGAATTTCTTGTGTTGAATATTAAGAGGTAAAAGCGGGAGGTGCGCGCAGGCGTACGTTGGAATACTTAAACCAACTAGTCTGACTATTTAGGGGGTTAGAATAAGGAGCCAGAGTGACTTTTGGTGAAGGCGGGAAAAACTGATAAAAGCTGCTAACCATTAGGGTGCTGCTAAAGTCTTTATTTCCGTTTTGTAATGTTAGTTCCTGAGGAATTTCAACGACGTGGTTATTTGGTGAAGCCTGAGTATTTTCAAATGCATCTTCATGATGATCGCTTAAGGCATGGGCATGCCCCTGACTTACATGTTGGTGCTGATTGCCATCGTGCTGATGATTTTCTGCCAGGTGAATATGAGCGCTGGAGAATTGCATGGATAAAAATGCAATCACCACAAACATGTTCAGTACTGTTTTTGCAGGAGAGGAGATCATGAATATATTTAATAGAAAAAGTGTAGCGAGTATATCCAAGGCCTGCGTGAGAATCCATAGGCGGGGTCACCACTAAACAGGGCTTTTATTTGTTAGAGGTAATGATTTTGGCAGCCCATAACCTAAGTAAATAAGTTATGGCGCCTCTAATACTGGCTTAGGCCGCTTTGGCAAATTGTGCTACCGAAGTGCCTTTTAGGCGGCGTATCAGGCTATACGCTTTGAAGAAGTATTTAATTACCTTAGGCTCGTACGCCACCAATGCCTTTTGGAAGCTGGGCCTAGCTTGTACTCGTTTTATCCAGCTCTGAAGATGAACATATTTTTCTAATGGAAAATTCATCAACATCATTCTATGTACGTCGCCCATCCAAGAAATATCGGCCAAGGAAAAAGTCTCTCCCGCTAACCAGGTGTGTTTGGCTAAATGATTATCCATTTTTTCAAAAGCGTTTTGAAAGTCTTTAATAGACTGAATGATTTTGTCTCTTGATAACCCTTGTTTTGATGAAAACTCCTCCGAGAACTTAATGAGTTCCTGGTTGTGTATGTTGGCTTTCATCTGTGCAATTTGTTTTGGGCTCTTTTGGGCCTTAGCTTTAAATAAGAACTCGTGAGATAAAACCTTAATGGCCGATTTGGTCGTATTGCTGGTTTTAAGCCACATCTCCATGGTTTCACGCTCTTGCTGGTTTTCTGGAGTAAAAGACGCCCCTGGGAAATTCTGGTCTATGTATTCAATGATGTCGGTTGATTCAATGATGACCTTGCCATCATGCACTAGGGTGGGCACCACGTTGTTAGGATTAATGCCGCGATAATATTCGGTGAGATGTTCACCGTTCATTAAATCAAGGTACTGACTTTTCCAAGGAACCCCTTTCTCTTCCAAGCAAATCCTTACTCGTTGTGAGCATTGTGACAAGCCGTGATGGTAAAGGTGTAAGCCTTTAAAGCTGGTGACTTCTTTATTAGTGGGGGTAATTACGGCCATGTTGTTTCCTCTGTCTATGGTTTTTTATTTTAGGTTGGGTTATTTGATTTTAAGAACTGAGTTGCTCCTGAACCTTCAGGGCAATTGGGTCGGTAAAATAGGGTAGGAGAAGGTGGCGAATGGCGCTCTCTAATTCAGCAATGCTTTGTGGCGTTAACTCGCGATTATTGTTTACTAGATGCAGATTCCAGTAGTGAATGTTTAGCCATAATTGATTGGCTAGAAAACTCAGGGTGCCAGGGTTAAGTGGCTTGAATATTTCAATGAGAATGGCGAACTCAATGAATTTTTCTAAATACTCAATGCGCGATTGCTGAAATTGCGCATAACGCTCTGCCAGCTCTTTATCGCTGGCACATAAGGCGGTCATATCTCTCTTAATAAACCGAAACTGCCAGTTGTGCTGATTCATGTTCTGTAAAACGAAGTTAAAAAAGGCCATTTTGTCCTGGCTAGGGTACGCGCTGATATTGGAAAAAAGCCGTTGGTCGTAACCTCGAATCTTTTCCATGATGGCGTAGATAATGTCGTTCTTGGTACGAAAATGGTAATACAAGGTGCCGGGGCTTACCCCTGCGTGCTTGGCAATATGGTTGGTGCTAACCACTAAGGTGCCTTGTTCGTTGAACAGGGTGATAGCGGCATCCACGATGCGTGGCTTTGCAGGGAGTGTAGGGTTTTGGGTGGTGGTATCAGTCTGTGTCTTTTTCATGCTGCTTAGACTATCGAGCAATTGCTCGATAGTCAACTCGGGCTCCTAGGGAGGTGGGATGGTAAGTAGTTAAGGCTTGTTTATTCGTTATAAGACCGGTCATATTAAATAAAATGAAGCGAATGCTTTGCTTTGTTGTATGTTTAGTGAACAAATTGGCTCGACATAAGCCCCTTATTTCTATATAGTGCGCGCCCTAATATGCACATCATTTGTTAGGCGTAATTGGTCGATATTTCAACTAGTAAACGCCTCATTTAAACCCCGGGAATATTTCTTTGATTACTACCGCAAACATCACCATGCAGTTTGGCGCCGAGCCTTTGTTTGAAAACATCTCAGCGCAATTTGGCAATGGCAATCGCTATGGCCTAATTGGTGCGAATGGTTGTGGTAAATCCACCTTCATGAAAATCCTCAGCGGTGCCTTGGCGCCTACCGGCGGCAACCTATCTATTACCCCGGGACAAAAAGTCGGTACGTTAAGTCAGGACCAGTTTGCCTTTGAAGAGTACAGCGTAGTAGATGCTGTGATTATGGGTGATGTTGAGCTTTGGAAAATCAAGCAAGAGCGTGATCGTATTTACTCTCTGCCTGAAATGTCAGAAGAAGAAGGCATGAAAGTAGCCAACCTAGAAGTGGAATTTGCTGAGATGGATGGTTATACCGCCGAATCTCGTGCTGGTGATATTTTACTAGAAGCTGGCATTGCCGAGGAATTTCACTTTGGTTTAATGAGCCAAGTATCACCTGGTTGGAAAGTGCGTGTGTTATTGGCACAGGCTTTGTTTTCTAACCCAGATATATTGCTACTGGATGAACCTACCAACAACTTGGATATTCACTCCATTAACTGGTTGGCCGGTGTATTGAATCAACGCAAATGCACCATGATCATTATTTCGCACGATCGCCACTTCTTAAACTCTGTATGTACTCACATGGCCGATATCGATTACGGCGAGTTACGCATTTACCCTGGTAATTACGAGTATTTCTTAGAAGCGTCAGCCTTGATCCGCGATCAGTTGTTGGGTGAGAACGCTAAGAAGAGCGAAGAAATTGAAGAGCTAAAAGCGTTTGTTGCACGCTTTGGTGCTAATGCTTCTAAAGCTAAGCAGGCCAGTTCGCGCGCTAAGAAGTTAGATAAAATTACGCTGGATGAAGTGAAGCAAACCAGCCGTTTAACGCCGTCTATTAGCATTAAACAAGACAAGAAATTACACCGCCAGGTACTTATTCTTGAAGAGTTGTCTCATGGCTTTGAAGAAGAAGGTTTGTTGTTTGAAAATGGCAACATGATATTAGAAGCGGGTGCTAAGCTTGCGGTTATCGGTGCAAACGGTGTGGGTAAGACTACCTTTTTGCGCTGTATCACCGATGAGCTTAAAGTCAATGCTGGTGAAATAAAATGGTCTGAAAATGCAGCCATTGGTTACTGTCCTCAGGACAGCACCAAAGATTTCGATTGTGATTTATCCTTGTTTGATTGGATGAGTCAGTGGCGTACCCCTAAACATAACGACCTAATGGTTCGTGGCATGTTGGGCCGTTTATTGTTCACTGAAGATGATTTTAATAAGAAAGCCAATGTTTGTTCTGGTGGTGAAAAGAACCGCTTGTTGTTTGGTAAGTTGATGATGATGGATCTTAACGTGTTGGTAATGGATGAGCCTACTAACCACTTAGACATGGAATCAATTCAAGCCCTTAACAATGCTTTAAAAGATTTTGATGGCACATTAATTTTTGTAAGCCATGACCGCGAATTTGTATCTTCGTTGGCAACAAGAGTTGTGGAAATTAAAGATAAAGAAGTAATCGATTTTCACGGTACTTATGATGAGTATCTTGATAGCCAAAAAGCTTCCGTTAAAGTAGCTTAATTTTTAACGGCCTATTCGATTAGGACTTATAAAAAGCGTGCAATGAAAATTGTGCGCTTTTTTTATGCCTGTGAACTTTGTACTGCTGATATGGAGCCAGTAGGTTCACGCTTTAGTCATAAGCATTGTGGGTTTTAGACATATTGGTATGTACGGTGCTGCTGCCTATTGACTGACGTTAGGTCAATTCAGGCCTATAGTTAACAGGGCTGCTCATGAGAACCCACGGTGTTGCTTTAGCGGGAAGGGCCGTTTTAACTGAGTATTGATGGTGGTAGCAGGGAAATGGGTGAAAAATGAAGGGTAAGAGTTGGCTGTGTTTGTGGCTGCTATGTGTAATGGGCTTAAGTCAGCTTGCCAATAGTAAGGAATGGGTCTTTGCCTTGGTGCCTAAAAAGGCCAGCTCCCCTTTCTATATGGCGGCCGGTGAAGGCTGTGAAGCGGCGGCAAAAGCCCTGAAAGGAGTGACATGTATTTTTCGTGGCTCTTTAAAAACCAATGACGTGCGCAAACAGGATAAGATTTTGTCACGGCTCATTGATGAGGGAATAGATGGTATTGCCATTGCAGTGACTCAATCTGAATTTCTGGCCGACAACAGCATGCGTAAGGCTTATGAAGCGGGCATTCCAGTGGTGGCGTTTGACGCTGATTTTAACGAGCGTCATCAGTATTTACGCAAGGCTTATGTTGGCACTAATAATTTGGAATTAGGTAGAGCACTGGGAGAAGCTGTACAAAAATTACGGCCCCAGGGCGCGCAATTGTGCATTCACACCGGGAGGCTGGATTCTCCTAATTTGAATTTACGTATAATGGGTTTACGCTCAGTTTTGTCGGGTAATCAATACCAAAACCCACCTGGGCGAAGGCTCACGGGTGAAAACGGTTATTCTGAATGGTCGCGCTGCCCGTTGCCTCATTTAGGGGATTTTAATCGAGCTATTTCTCAGATGCAGCTAGTATTTGAGAAAGACAAAAGTGCTAATACTTTAATTGGCGTGGGCGGAGGGCCGCAAAATGCAGTGGCGCAATATCAAAAGCTCATGCTGGCCAATAAAAAAGATCTGGACAGTCATAAATTTGTTGTTGTCTTTGCTGATACAAATGCCAGTCAACTTGGTCACCTAAGAGATGGATTGTCTCATTATAATGTGGGGCAAAATCCTTATGATATGGGGCGAGAGGCTATTTTAACTTTGCATAAAATTGTTACCCAGAAAAAATACTCCAAAACCCTTTATACCCCTTTAACGCATTGCACCCCTGAAAACTACCGTCGTTGTACTCAGTAACTTCTACTGGGCAGTGGGAGGGCTTGAATGAAAAAACTTATTTTCATGCTGATTTTTTTTGCACTTCTAATTTGGAAGTTCATGGCCGATACGATTAGTCCATACCCTGATTTTGCTGCTGCACATAATGGTAAAGTCATTCTGTATGCTACCAGCTGGTGTGGCTATTGTGAGAAGGCACGAAAGTTTCTGAAAAAGCACCAAGTAGCCTACTTTGAGTATGACATTGAAGAGTCGGTGGAGGGTAAGCGGCAACAGAATGTGCTGGGAGGTGAAGCAGTTCCTTTATTGTTAATTAATGGTCAGGTAATAAAAGGATATAACCCGAAAGAGATTCTAAACTCGTTAAAATGAAGTTATTGAACTGGAGGGTGATTAGGTGGTGCGGGTCTTGTTCTTAATTGGAAGAGGCGGTTTGATTAAGTTTTTAAATTTTGAATGCTTATATTGCTACTTTACGCTTTATAAAAAATGACCGTGCCAATCCTTGGCGCGGCCCAATGGGACAAACTGGTTATTTGTTAATTACTTTTCTCAAGTGTTTAAATCTCTAGAACTTTTCGCTAATTTGTTCTGGGTTATGCCAATTGGCCTGATACAAGTCACTTCCCTTTAAAAAGTAAACATCATCCCCTTGGATAAGTCCGCGACGTTTATCCCAATCGTTCCAGTACTGGTAGTCATTGTTATCTGTGTCGGCGTTGGTAATTAAAGCACCATCTTGGTTGAGTTGGTTGTCGGTTATGTTGAATAAATACAGGCCTGAGTGTGACCACTCGTCATAGTAAGTGGCACCATAAACGCTTATGGGGAAGGCAAAGCGATATTGGCCCTCTTGTTGAATACCGGCAAATGCATGAGGTTGATGACTTAATAATGTGCTGGAGCCATGATCACCAATAATGATGTTGCCAAGTTCACTGGGGTTTTGAATATCACTCACATTAAACAGAGATACTTTAACCGCCCGGTTGGCGCTTTGGCCTACGCCCAGTAATAGATCATCTCCTACAGGGTGCAGGTAATCGCTAAAGCCAGGTATTTCTAGTTCACCGGCAATGATAGGTTGCGATGAATCCGTTAGGTCTATTACATAGAGTGGGTCGGTATTTTCAAAGGTTACTATATAGGCGCGATCTTGCATGAAGCGTACGCTGAAAATACGCTCACCAGGTTTGCCTATGGCAGCGGGTTGTGTTTGGTTTGGCAGGCTAGCGATGTTAGTGAGGTGGTTATTAACTGAACCCAGTACGGTTAAGTAATGCTTGGGGTCTCTCCAAGAATCCTGAGAAGTAACGATACCAAGGTTGCCATCACTTAATTCGCCCAAGCGATATCTCGGATTATTCCAGCCTAGGCGGCCAGGCAAAATAGCAGAGCCTTGATATTCCAGTGACTGTATTTCGAACTTGTGTAAATGGGTGTTGCCCTGGCCCCAATTCCAGATGATTCCATCACTATTGTTTTCTTCAGAGAAATCCCAGTAGCTGGTGCTGAATAAATAAAGGCTGTTTTCGCTCATGTAAATACCGTCTACCTGAGCCGCCATGCAACGGCTGCTGAATTCACCGTTACTGATGTTGATGCGAGTGATGGTGGCAATGGCCGGGTATCCCTGTTGTTGTTCGGGAGTGTCGGCTAGCAAACAATCTTCACCACTGACTAAAGCTTGCTGCTGATCATTGATAGTGATGCTAGGCAATAGTTCGGCAAGGGGAATATCTTGAAGAATGTTTTCATTTTGCTCTATTTCTGTCTGGCTATTAGGGTAATAGCTGATGCCTTCAAGGTTGGGTGTGAAGCGAGTAATGAGAAATAACTCGTTACCAATGCGCCGGCTTTGCACCACGTAACCATCTACATTAATTTTGAGCGTTTGTTGTGGTTGCGATACATCACTGACATCTAAAACACGAATGTCGGTGCGACCATCTTGCCAATTTTGGTAGCTACCCCAGTTACTGTTGTAATCGGTTTTATTGCCTAAAACCACTAGAGAGTTGTCTTTTAAATAAAGTTCGCTGGGATTGGTGTTGTCGAGATCGAAGGTGGAAAGGCTAGTCTTATCGTTTTTAACTACACGAATTTGAGCTGGTGTGTCCAGGGTTGGCTCTGGGCGGCAGGGTGCAATTTGGCTATCGCTGGAAGCCGCATCAATTTCTGGTTGTCCATTATTGCCATAACACTGGGTGGTGAACTCATTGTAGTGATAGTTCCATACGGCCTGCTTTAAAATAAAAAAATTGGTACCGTCGTATTTCCAAATGTCTGCTTCATCTACACCGCTCACCTGATTATTGGTGCCACTAAACTCTTCATTACTGCCCGCGGCATTTGCTGCATCGGCAACGGGCTCGCTGCTGGATTCAAGCGTTGCCATGACATCTCCCTGGTAGATAGGGTAATCGTTTTCAGTGGGCAGTTGGGTTAAGCGGGCAGTTAGATATTCTTTAAAGTCGTTTTGGCTTTGTGCGCTTTTTAAATTCACCTGTACTTGATTGTCTGGCTCACTTTCATCGTTAGATCTTAATCCTAAATCCATGCAACCCACAAGGGCTAGCACCACTGCGCAACTCGCTAGTAGGGCGCGATTAGTGCGTGAATGCGCAACGTAGTGGTAAATGTTTTTGTTCATGGCAGTGCCTCCTTGAATCATAAAACAATAATAGTGGGATTTTTTCCCACGTCAATAGTGAGGGACTCTTTATTTAAAATCGTTACAATGGCTGAGCCTTTATATTTTGCTGTTCTAAAGATGAATTCAAATGCTAGGGCGATGGATTTCATAGGTGATATTAGGGATAAAAATTGCTGCGTTTAGTCATGTTTTTGGTGAGTATTTGGGTGCTCTCAATGCCGCTACAAGCCAAAGAGTCATTCAAGCTGTCGTTGGGTCAATACCGCATTGCCGATTCTGATGGCAGTTATTGGTATACCCCGGTTGGGATGTATTATTCAACCAGTACCTACAAGGCAAAATTAAGCCTGCCTTACATTAGTGGGTTTAATGGGCGCGATGGTATGGGTAATGCGAGTGTTAAATTTTCTTATTTAAATCAATGGAAAAAACTCTACCTAGACCTTCATATAAAACAAAAATTGGCCACGGCAAATTCCAATTTAACCCTGCCTGTTAAAGACACGGGCACCAGTGTTGAGCTAAGTGGTTACTTCTTGGGTGGGGTTGCCTTCATGGAATTAGGGTACTGGTGGCGGGAAGACTATCAATACGACAGTGGTCAGCAAGACGATAACAGTGACACTCAGGAAAGTTTAGTGCGCCAGCGTGAGGACAGTTTTTATTATGTGTTAGGTGGGGTTTACCCAGTTAAAAAAGGCTGGGTGAGTGGTTTGCTTCTGGATTATAAACCTACTGCCCTTGGTAATTTGGACCGTACAGTGAGTGTTTTACTGCAGCACAAGTTGAGTTCCCGCCATAAAGTTACGGCAACCTTGGGTAAGGGTCTTAGCAATACTAGCCCAGACTGGGTGTCTGGACTGATTTGGAAAATTACTTATTAGGTCTTGAGTCAGTTATTTGCTAGGGCATGTCGTTGTCGGGGAGGTCGTCGCTGCTGGGCAGTGGGTTATCAAGCGCTTCTCCTGCATCATTTGCAGCATCTAATGCATCTTCCAAAGCTTCGCGGCTATCCAGTAATTCAGGTCTTTCCAGAAGTTCGGGGCGTTCCATATCGCGAATGCCGGTGCCGCCAATGCCGCCGATAATCTCTTCTTGTGAGCCAGTACCGCCAATGCCGCCAATGATTTCTTCTTGCTGAGATAGAGCGTTATTGCTGAATAAACCAATGAAAAGCGCTCCAATCCAGTATTTTATCAATAGTTTATTCATTATTTAGATCCGTATAAAAATAACTGCCCAAGCGAAAACGATAAAGTGATTTGTCGCTGTTTTTATCTTGCTTTTGAAGGGACAGAGCCTGCTTGTTTAAATCTTTTAATACGGTCATAGATTGTTCTTTGGCGACCTTTTTTAGAATCAGTATCGATTCCTTGCTAAGTGCATTATAAAACACCGCGCGCTCAAACATTTTTTCCTTGTTAACCAAATTTCCCGTGCTGGTGGCTAGGTGGTCGGCTAAATTTTCGGCAAAGAAAAACAACTGGTCGGCGCTTAATTGATTGTCTTGAAGCGTATCCAGATTTAAAGATAAAAGGCCTTGCTCTGTCTTGCTGATCCAGCCCATTTCAAGCCAATTCTCCATGATAGAGGTGGCACGAATATTCTGTCGGCTATATTGATTGGCCAAGGCTTCAAAGCTTACATCACCGTTTATGTTGATTGCTTGAGGAATGCCTTTTTTTGTATAAGGCTCTTCTGCCATCCAGGTTGCTAGCATTAAGCTGCTAATGGAAAGTCGCTCGGAGGCTTTGTGTTCTTCGTTTAGGTCGCGCAAACGTTTCACATCTTTGCGGTGCACGCCAGTCAGTAAGTTAATACGGCTATCGGTAGGGGCTTTGCCCTCAATGGCAAAGTCTTTTTCTGCCACTTCCACATAAGCGGATTTAAGAATTTCAACCAGAGTGGCAAGGGTAATTTGTTTTTTAATCAAAAAGCGAATCAGGGGCTTAAGCATGTGCTTAATGGCCGATTTTAGCAGCTGATTTTGTTTTTCATTAGTATCCATATGAGTAGTGTAATTGATTGTGGGAAAAAATCACATTTATAATGAGGGGTCGGATGGGGTGGATGAATTATACCGTGGCAAGATATTCTGCTTGAACGGATGCGCTTCTGGTGTGGCTTGGGTAAAATCCCCTTAAAGACAAAGTGGAATGCAACATGCCGGAATTACTTTTAAAGCTAAAACAGGTGCCCGAAGACGAGCATGAAGAGATTTTGGCTCTGCTGGATGAAAACCAGGTTGAGTATTATGAAACCAATGCCGGGTTTTGGGGGATTGGATTGCAAGGGCTTTGGCTAAGGGATAGCTCTAAGCTGGATGAAGTTAAAGTGCTTTTGTCTCAATATCAGCAGCAACGGCAGCAGCGAGTGCGTGGTGAATATGAAAAAGCCCGTGAGGAAGGAACGACGCGTACGTTGTGGTCTACTTTTCGCCAGCAGCCAATGATGTTTGTGCTGTACTTGTTATTGGTGGTGGGTTTAATCGCTATAACCATTAGCCCTTTTTTGGCATTGGTTTAACGTGACCAGTGTTAGGGTGGATGGTTTTTGCTCGCCCTTTTTGTGATGGATAGGCTGTTAAACTTAATAATTGCTCAAATTCGGTTTAATTGCCGATAAAGGGATGAGGTGCTGTTTTGGATCAACATGAAAAAATTAATTATTTAGAGTTTCCTGCTAAGGATATGGTGGCTACTAAAAAGTTTTTTAATGGCGTATTTGGCTGGGAATTTGTGGATTATGGGCCAGCCTATGCTGCGTTTTCTCATGCAGGTATCAATGGTGGTTTTTTTGTTTCTAGATTAAATGTATCCACCGATAACGGCAGTGCTTTGGTGGTTTTTTACAGTAAAGATATTAAACAAACCCAGAAAAAGGTAGCAGAAGCAGGCGGGAATATTATAAAAGAAATTTATTCATTCCCTGGAGGTTGTCGTTTTCATTTTAATGACCCTAATGGAAATGAGTTTGCTGTGTGGTCTGATGTGCCAAACCCAGACGCCTGAATAGTGTTATAGCAAAAAGGCCGTCCTTAGTAGTGGAGCAGCCTTTTTCATTTCATTTGCTGGATATACGTGACTTATCCCGCTTAATGCGGACCCCTGTTAATGAGCCTTCCTTCATAATATTCATCCATGTGGTGTGTTCTTTCCATACCGAATTTTTAATCTTTTCTGGCTTGCTCATGATTGTTTCCTTTTTGAATGATTAAGTGATCTTAGTTTTCTGTCTTTGTTATCCGGGTAAACCATCTTTGCGTGCTGATAATAAGCGCCGTGTATATTGGGCCAAAAATAAGCTGAAGGCGGTTAACCAAAATAATGCGCTTAGGCTGTAACCAGACACGCCCCATATTTGAATGTCAGTCGCAAAAAATCGAATCGTACTGGCTAGGCTAATGAGAATAAAGGCTATTGGTAGCCAGTTTAGCGCCCGTATAGGCTCTCCAATGTGACCTAAGCTGACGCGGCTGATAACGCTTATAATCATGCCGCCTATTCCCCCTACAGTAATAAGGTGTAGCCAGTTTGGGTTGTTTAAGCCCAGAGCTAAAAAGCCTAATAAAATCCAGCCAGGTGCTAAAAATAACGACCACAGCATGGGTTCTTTAAAAACTCCGTTACGCCAAAACAGGGCTAACCTAGCTGCGTGCAGTACGGTTGCAGTGATGGCAAAAACAGATAGTAATGTTGTTTGTTCTAATATTAGTAAAGGGATCAAGCTCCAGCTACTTACCATGGCTGCTGGGGTTAACCAGTTGGGTAGGATACGCCGAGAAATATTGAGTCTGGCTTGTACGAAAAATGGCAAAATACGCCCGCCCACCCAAAAAATCAAATTGGCCATAACCAACACCACCCCTTGCTGTAGCTTGGGTATAAATTCCGGCTTGAAGGCCAATAATAGGTGGTAAATGATCTGTAAGGCACCGAGCCCCAGAAGTATGCCTACAAATGGCCAGTTGTGTTTTTGCCCTGACTTTAAAAGTGGCTTGCCTAACCAGTAAGCGCTATATAAGGGGAAAGCAGTATCAACTAAGGCAACTAACCACACAGGACTATCGTTAAATAACCACAGTAACCGTGACAAACACCAAAGGAAAATCAGCATTTTTATGGCGGGCCCTCGGGCGCTGGGGTTGCCTGTCCAATTTTTTACTGCGGTGAGTAAAAAGCCCACTACGATGGCCAGAGTAAAGCCAAATAGCATCTCGTGGGCATGCCAATAAAGGCTGCTACCAAAGGTGTTGAGGGTAATGACTCCAGCCAGTTGCAAGCTCCAGAGTAATATTACGCTGCATGAGAATAACGGGCCCAATAAAAACAAGCCTCGGAAAGGACTTTGCCAAATAGGCTTAAGTTTGGGCGCGAAAGCAGAATTGGAATTAAGCATTGGCTAACCTCCTATTGGATTGATTGGCCTCGATTAACTTGAATACATAGCCTAATTTAATGGCCAGTGGGAAAATGAAAAAACCTATGTGGCAAGCTACCTGCGCCCCTAGGGGTAATGAATCTTCTTTAATAAATGCACCAACAAAACATAAGCTGCTGATCGTTAGGCCTATGATCATCATGTAGATACCGGTTTGTCCCAGTTTGTTGGTGTTCATCTTGTTCTCTCTCGTTTCTTATTTCTGTGTGTATTCTTGCTTATAGGTATATCAAGACTTGTGCCAACTCCTGACCCCTTGATCTTTCTGGGGTAGTCGCCTATAAGTGTCATAATGACACTACATTAATGGTGTCAAATTGACTTTAAGTGGTGTCGAAATGACAGTGTCTGAGATAAAGAGGTGGGAGAATTTAATTCGCCCAGGAGGGCTTCAAGGTAAGTGCGAGCAAATACTTGATGATATGCGGGATGCATTGCCTGTAGATGCCTTGTGCATCATGAAATTAAAGCAGGATGTTTTGGTGCCTGTGTCTGCCTTGGGGTTGAGTAAGGATGCTATGGGGCGACGCTTCGAGCTGACTCATCAGCCCAGGTTGCAAGCCATAATGGCCACTGGAGAGCCTGTTCACTTTGCTCACGATGCCGAACTTTTGGATCCATTTGATGGCTTGATTCCTAATCACAAGGGAAAGCTGAATGTGCACGACTGCATGGGTGCTCGCATTGATCTGGATGGTAAGGCGTGGGGGTTGTTAACACTGGATGCATTAAGGGCGGGTTCTTTTCCCACTTCATTGCAGGTTGAAATTAGGCAGTGGTTGTCCTTAATAGGCGCGGTGATTGAGCAGGATGTGTTGCTTAAGAAGTCGCCATCGGCAAACTATTTAATGTCTTCTCAGGAAGCGCCTGAAACCTCTTTTAGCATGATTGGTGAGAGTGCCAGTATGCAGCAATTACAGCAGGCCATTTCTGTGGTGGCGGGCTCACAATTGACCGCGCTTATTCAGGGGGAGACCGGCACAGGTAAAGAGTTGGTGGCCAAGGCCATTCATAATCAGTCAAAGCGTAAAGACAATGCTTATATATTTGTAAACTGTGCGGCCCTGCCTGAGCAGTTAGCAGAAAGTGAGTTGTTTGGCCATGTGAAGGGGGCTTTTACAGGTGCGGTAAGTGAGCGCAAAGGGAAGTTTGAGCTGGCTCATAAAGGCACTTTATTTTTAGATGAAGTTGGTGAGTTGCCTTTGGCTATTCAGGCCAAATTATTAAGGGCCATTCAAAGCGGTGATATTCAGCGGGTGGGCAGTGATGAGTTCCATCATGTTGATGTGCGCATTGTGGCAGCAACCAATCGTAACCTAGCTGAGATGGTGGAGCGCCAAGAATTTAGAGCCGACCTGTATCATAGATTAAGTGTTTACCCTATCCATGTGCCGGCGTTAAGGGAGCGAGAAAATGATGTTTTATTGTTAGCAGGTTTTTTTATAGAAAGGAGCCGAGCGCAAATGGGGTTGCGTGGTTTGCGTGTGGCTCCGGCGGCTGAATCGGTATTAATGCAATATGGCTGGCCAGGTAATGTGCGGGAACTTGAGCATACTATTTCACGGGCAGCATTGGTGGCGGTGGCACAGCATCCAGGGGAAAGCATAGTGACATTAAGCCCTGGGTATTTGGATGTGATGAAGATGCCTGTTGCGCAGCATTCGGCTGCGAATGCTGTAGCAGATAAGGCTGTGGGTCAGGTGTTTTTAAATCAAGCGGTAAAAGAGCTGCAAATTAATATGATTAATGTAGCACGAGAGAAGGGTCTTGGTAATTGGTCGGTAGCGGCTAAGTTGTTGGGGCTGGATTCTGGGAACTTGCATCGCTTGGCAAAGCGTTTGGGGTTGAAGTAGCTTGGGGTTGAAGTAGCTTGGGGTTTGATTGAACTAAAAAGGGCGTGAATATCAAGCCTGCCTCTCGCGGTATTATTGCCAAGGATGGCAGGTACCTTGATATTGCATGGAGCACATATCAAGCCTGCCTTCCGTGACATTAGCACGTCCCTGTACTTGTCACTTCCGGCGTCCCTGCCTCTCGTGACATTAGCACGTCCCTGTGCGTTACCATTTGGCGAAATGATCTTCGCAAAATCCCATGGCGCCATCTATTTCAATTGTATTGCCGTCTTTATCTTTTACCTGACCGTAAAAACGACCAAAGAGTTGTGTGAAGTTGGATGCAATGAAGCCAGCATTTATTTTTTCTTTGCGTTCTCCCTCTGGCTCAAAGGTTAGGTTGATATGCCCGTCACTGGTTTTAACTTGCCAAGTGTTTAATCGGTTTGCGCGTTCAAAAATAAATTCGGCTCGGTCCAGTTTTATTAGTTCGTTGTTTATCCATAAACCGTTTTCAGTGTGGCTGGTTTCATTAACGCCAACAGCTAAATTTAAACCAACTTTTGTACCGTTTTCTGTCTTGTGGCTTAGACTTGCCCAGTTCCAAAATGTTTCTCTACGCATGTAGCCGCAGGACCAATCGACGCTGGCCAATAAGTTGTTGGTATCAATATGGCGGTTTTGCCATTTGATATCACCGTTGAATTCAAGGGCGGTGGCTTTTTGGGTGAATACCCAGCCGCTGTAGCCTGCGCGACAGCAAACGGCTAATGGTTGGTAGTTGTCTTGTTGTTTGGTTGTTTTTTCATCAATGCAAATATCCACATTTAATTCATCGCCAATTTTTAGTAATAGTTGGCGAGCGCCAGGTGTTGATTGAATTTTTATTTCATTCTTCCCTGATTTAAACGACCAATCTCCATTGTTAGGTTGGTTGCTTGATTGTGTTTGCATCGCAAGAGGTTTAAGCCAGGAATATTCTTTAAAGTTTTTCGTTTTAGGCTCGTATATATAAATAAAACAGTTGCTGACCCATTTTAAATTAACAATGGCCACGCCTAGGATGAAATCCTCGCCAGTGAGGCCAATAAATTGAAATTGATTAAATTTCATTTTTTTACGCAAGCCTTTGATGGGCTTATCCATGTGATCGCGTAAATCAAAGTCATGATGATTGATGGTGCTGGGTGTGTTTTCGAATAAGCCGAATTTAACCTGACCTTGATGGTTAATGAGGTTTTCCATAAGAGGCTCGTAAAATGTGGGGGTAATAGCAGTGTATCAACTTAAGGAGGGCTCGCTAGGGCGTTAGAAGCCACCTAAAGGAGTAAATAGTGACAGGTGACTGAGTTATTTTGTGACTCTAATGGTTGAAACAAGCCATTGATCTGGTTAAATTCAGTGATTAAAATATTAAGTATAAAAATAACTATTAATCAATATCCCGTTTAGGGTAGGAAACCCCATGAGTGAATATCCTCTTCATAAAGTAAGTCCTGAGTGGGCTCAATCTGCTCATATTAATGCTGAGAAATACCAGCAAGTCTATAAGCAATCGGTTGATGATCCTGAGGCGTTTTGGGCTGAACAGGGTAAGCGACTAGATTGGTTTAAGCCTTACAGTAAAGTTAAGGACGTGAGTTTTAACGAGGACGACTTACACATTAAGTGGTTTTACGATGGCACACTTAATATTTGCCATAACTGTGTCGACCGCCACTTGCCAGAAAAAGCAAATGACACGGCTATTATTTGGGAAGGTGACGAGCCAACAGATGATAAATCTCTAACGTATTCCCAGTTACATGAAGCGGTTTCTAAATTTGCTAATGTTTTAAAAGATATGGGGGTTCAAAAAGGCGATGTGGTGACCCTGTATATGCCAATGGTAGTAGAGGCATCCTTGGCAATGCTGGCCTGTGCCCGTATTGGTGCCATTCATAGTGTGGTTTTTGGTGGTTTTAGCGCTGATGCTTTGGCGGGGCGTATTGAGGGTTGCAGTAGTAAATGGGTAATTACCGCAGATGAAGGTGTTCGTGGCGGCAAGGTTGTCCCTCTGAAAGCTTGTGTTGATGATGCGTTATCAAAAGCCGGTACTGAATGTGTTGAAAAAGTATTGGTTGTTAAGCGCACTGGTAGCAATGTTAGCTGGCAAGAAGGGCGTGATGTTGATTACGGGCAAGCGCTTAAGCAAGTTGATGCTGATTGTCCGTGTGAAGAAATGAACGCAGAAGATCCTTTGTTTATCTTGTATACATCAGGTAGCACCGGCAAGCCAAAAGGGGTGCTGCATACTACGGGTGGCTACCTAGTGTATGCCGCTTACACTCACGAAAACGTGTTTGATTACAAGCCTGGCGAAGTTTACTGGTGTACCGCAGATGTGGGGTGGATTACAGGTCATAGTTATATGATTTATGGGCCTCTGGCCAATGGCGCTACCACTGTTTTATTTGAAGGTGTGCCAAATTATCCAGCAGTAAATCGCATGGCTCAGGTGGTTGATAAGCACCAGATTAATATTCTTTACACAGCGCCTACCGCTATTCGAGCACTAATGGCACAAGGGGATAAGGCAATTGAGGGGACTCATCGTAAAAGCCTTCGTTTACTGGGCAGTGTGGGTGAGCCGATTAATCCTGAGGCCTGGGAATGGTACTTTAAAACCATTGGTGATAGCCGCTGCCCAATTGTTGATACCTGGTGGCAAACCGAAACAGGTGGCATATTAATTAGCCCATTGCCTGGTGCCACTGATCTTAAGCCTGGATCGGCTTCCAAGCCCATGCCAGGAGTACAACCAGCCATTGTTGATAATGACGGTAATATTTTAGAGGGTGAGGCTGAGGGCTCGTTGGTCATGTTAGATAGCTGGCCTGGTCAAATGCGCAGTGTCTACGGCGATCACAAGCGTTTTATTGAGACCTACTTTAAAACGTTTCCCGGAACCTACTTTTCTGGGGACGGTGTTCGTCGAGATGCGGACGGTTATTATTGGATCACAGGTCGTGTAGATGATGTATTAAACGTATCTGGACATCGTATGGGAACAGCCGAAATTGAAAGTGCTTTAGTGGCCCACGATTGTGTGGCTGAGGCGGCAGTGGTGGGTTATCCGCATGATATCAAAGGGCAGGGGATTTATGTTTATGTGACCCTTAATGCCGGTGTGGATGCGACGCCAGAGTTAAGGGCTGAGCTTAAAAAATGGGTTCGAGCTGATATTGGAGCCATTGCTACGCCGGATTTAATTCAGTTTTCACCAGGTCTACCAAAAACTCGAAGCGGTAAAATCATGCGCCGTATTTTACGTAAAATCGCTGCAAATGAGTTTGATACCTTGGGTGATATCTCAACATTAGCAGACGAATCTGTAGTGGTTGAGTTAATTAAAGAGCACGAGAAAATTACAGTGGATGTTGTGTCTGCTTGATATTTAAACGATTGGGGCGGGTGTTATTATTTGCGGTGATTTAATCGGTGCCGCAGGTCTTTTTGATCTGTGGCAACCATAGTCAATTGTTTACAATATGATACACTAGCGCCCTTGTACCCATGGAATATGGGTTGGTATTGATGGTATTTTGTACAGGATTTAGGGCCGCATGAGTTTCAAAGCCCCAGAAAGTTTAGCCGAACAAATTGCTCAGCACCTTGGTGATCAAATCATCACGGGTAAGTTAAAGTCAAAAGAGCGCATTCAAGAATTGAAAGTGGCCAATGACTTAGAAGTAAGTCGTGGCTCTGTTCGCGAGGCCTTGTTGATTTTGGAAGGTCGTCACCTAATTGATATTTTGCCACGTCGCGGTGCGATGGTGGCCGAAATGAATAAGGCAAATGTCCAAGCCTTATACGAAATTTATATTATTTTATTGATAGTATTAGCCAGTAAAGTGGCTGCCGACTGGAAGCCGGGTGAGCTAGATCCACTGGTTGAACAGTTACAAAAAATCAGGTCTATCGCCAATGAATCAGGCTCTGATGTTCCCACTCGTGTGGTAAAAGCTGGCTTTGATTTAATGCGCATGGCTTATCCCATGGCCCATAATCCTTATTTAGAAGGTATGCTGGAAGATCTTCAGCCTGCTATTCACCGAGCCTATCAAGAAGCATTAACGTTAGATGTGGATGCCATGGGCTATAGCATGACGTTCTTTGCTCAGTTGCTAGAAGGTGTGTTGAAACGCGATATTGCCAAAGTAGAGAAGTCCATGCAGGACTATGGCAAGCACTTACTAGATATCATGATGAATGCCCTAGAGCACTAATAATAAAAAGGGGCGTACCGTGCGACTTAAGTCCATTAAAATGGCTGGGTTCAAATCTTTTGTTGACCCAACCAGAATTCCATTTCCTACTAATCTAACGTGTATCGTTGGGCCGAACGGCTGTGGAAAATCTAATACCATCGATGCTGTGCGCTGGGTGATGGGCGAAAGTTCAGCTAAAAACCTGCGTGGCGATTCCATGACAGATGTTATTTTTAATGGCTCTGTGGGTCGTAAGCCTGTCGGTCAAACCACCGTTGAGCTGGTCTTTGATAATACAGAGGGCAAGCTTCAAGGTGAGTACGCTCAGTACGCAGAAATTTCTCTTAAACGTAAAGTGACTCGAGACGGTCAGTCCACCTATTATTTAAATGGTGTGAAATGTCGTCGCCGGGATATTACAGATCTATTTTTAGGGACCGGCCTAGGTCCTAGAAGTTATGCCATTATCGAACAAGGTATGATTTCAAAGTTAATCGAATCTAAACCAGACGAATTGCGAGTCTTTATTGAAGAAGCCGCCGGCATCTCTAAATATAAGGAGCGTCGTCGTGAAACTGAAAATCGGATTCGTCGTACCAATGAGAACCTTGAGCGCTTAAGTGATATTCGCGATGAGCTTGGACGACAAATTAATCGCTTACAACGCCAGGCTGATTCCGCGCAGAAATATACTCAGTTTAAAAAAGATGAACGCCAAACCCGAGCGCAGTTACTAGCGATGCGCTGGCGCGGTATGGATAGCGAGCTGAGTCAAGTTAATCAAGTCATTGCCGAGCATGAATTAGCTTTAGAAGAGGTGGTTACCGGTCAGGTTCATGACGATACCCAGGTAGAAGAAAAACGTATTGTGCTGGTGGATTCCACAGATGAATTTGAAAAAGTGCAGGCTCAGTTCTATGAGCTAGGTGGTAATCTTGGCCGTATGGAACAAAATATTCAGTTCCAAAGTCAGCGTACTTTACAGCTAGATAGTGATCTTCAAGAGGTTGCTTTATCTCTTGAAGGGGTTTTGAGTCAGCATGAAGAGGATTCCATGACTCTTGAATCCCTGGAAGAAGAATTGATGGCTCTGGAGCCTGAGTCGGAGTTGTTACTGGCTCAAGAAGAGTCCGGCCAAGAAAACTTGATGGCTGCCGAAGAGTTAATGCAAAGCTGGCAGTTGTCTTGGGATGATTTTAATGAAAAGTCATCGGGTCCACAGCGTATAGCGGATGTTAGTCAGTCGCAAATTCAGCAGTACGAACAAAACATAACCCGTATTCAGCAAAGAATGGATCGCTTGCAACGTGAGCTGGAATCTTTGCAAATCGGTGATGAAGCTCAAGAACAGCTGGCCATGTTGGACGAGCAATTGGGTGAAAAAGAACTACAGCTTGAGCAGCAAATTCAAGATGTGGCTTTGTATCAAAATCAAATTGAAGAAACTCGCGATAAGCAGCAAACGTTTAGTCAAAGCCTTAACGAATCGCGCAGTCAGTTGCAGTCAGTAATGGGGCGTAAAGCCTCCCTTGAAGCGTTACAACAAGCCGCGCTAGGTACCGACAGTGAAAGCGGGCGTTGGCTACAATCAAACCAAATACATCAAAATAAACGCATAGCTGACAATATAAGTGTTCAAAGTGGTTGGGAAACTGCGGTGGAAACCGTTTTGGCTGATCAATTGCAATCTGTGGTAGTGCCTAGTATTGATCAGTACGCTGAACGATTAGCCCACCTTAAGCAGGGGCAAATGACTCTGGTAGAGGAGTCAAACACTGCAGGTGTTGAGAGTGGCTCATTGGCTGGCAAGGTTACGGGTTTAAATACCACTTGGTTAAACAATATCTTGTGTGCCGATCATTTATCCGACGCTTTAGAGAAACGCGGCGGTTTGTCTGACGGGCAAAGCATAATTACGCCTGAAGGTATTTGGATTGGTGTTAACTGGATTCGGGTGAAGCGCGCTGGCGAAGATCAATCTGGCGTATTGGCTCGTAAGCAAGAGCTTGAAGAGCTTATCCTAAAAGAAGATGACCTAGATGCGCTAGTCGAAGAATTGGATGCTGATTTAGAAGCCGTGTCTTTGCGCATTAACACTCTAGAGCAACAAAGAGATACTGCTCAGCGTGAAGTGACTCAGGCTTCACAGCAATTGTCCGATCATAAATCGACTATTCATGCTGAAAAAATTCAACTTGAGCAGCAAGTAAATCGACGCAATCAGTTGCTGGGTGAAGTTGGCGAGCAAAAAGAACAAAAAATAGTTGAGCAAGAAACATTACAGGAAACCCGCATTCAATGGCAAAATGCCATGCAGGATATGGAAACCTTTACCTTGCAGCGTGAAGAATTATTGCAAAAGCGTGATCAATATCGTGAATCTCTTGATCAGTCTCGCCAGGAAGCGCGCCATCAAAAAGATCATGCGCATCAGCAGCAGCTTAAGGTTCAAACTCTTATGCATCAGAAGCAGTCTCTCGTTGAAGCGATGGGACGCCACGAGCAAGAAAAGCAAAAGCTGAAAGAGCGTGAGGCACAATTGCTCGAACAGCAAAATGAAGGCGACAGCCCGGTAGAAGAGTTAAAGCTTCAGTATGAAGAGATGATGGCGCAGCGTTTGGATGTGGAAACGCTTATGAGAGACGCGCGCAGTAAAAAGGAATTGTTAGAGAATGAAATTCGAGAAATTGAGCAAAAGCGTTCAAATATAGAGCAGCATGCTCAAGGCATTCGTACCAAGCTTGAGCAAAGTCGTATGCAATATCAAACCATTCATACTCGTCGTGGCGGCATAGAAGAGCAGATGGCTGAGCAAGAACTTGAGTTGCAAGCGGTTCTGGAAGAGTTGTCTGATGATGCCAGTATTGAGGCATGCCAAATGGAACTTGAGCAAATTCAACAAAGAATTACGCGCTTGGGTGCCATTAACCTTGCAGCCATTGAAGAATTTAAAACGCAGTCTGAACGAAAAGAATACTTAGATAAACAGAATGGTGACTTAGAGAAGGCATTGGCAACATTAGAAAATGCCATTCAAAAAATTGATAAAGAAACTCGGACTCGCTTTAAAGATACCTTTGATAAAATTAATATGGGTCTTAAAGAGTTGTTTCCAAAAGTATTTGGCGGCGGTCACGCTTATTTAGAGCTTACGGGTGATGATTTACTTGATACCGGGGTGGCCATTATGGCAAGACCGCCGGGTAAGAAAAACAGTACTATCCATCTGTTATCCGGGGGTGAAAAAGCGTTAACAGCCATTGCTTTGGTGTTCTCTATTTTCCGTTTAAGGCCTGCGCCATTTTGTATGCTGGATGAAGTAGATGCGCCATTGGATGATGCGAACGTAGAGCGTTATGCTCGTTTGGTGAATGCCATGTCAGAGCAAGTTCAATTTATTTATATATCGCACAATAAAATAGCCATGGAGATGGCCCATCAATTGATGGGGGTAACCATGCATGAGCCGGGTGTATCGCGTATCGTTTCTGTTAATGTAGAAGAAGCGGTAGGAATGACAGAACATTAGAGGCCAGTTTTAAATGGTTTCAATTGACTAATTATTAAAGAATAAAACGCTATGGACATAAGTTTACACAGTTTTATCTTCGTGGTTGGCTTGGTGGTCATCTCATTTATTGTATGGGATGGCATCAAAAGGGTGCGTGAAGCCCGTGCTAATCGACTTGATGAAAGCCCTGTATTTGATGCGGATGATGCTGAACCGTTGGCGTATGTTTCGCCTGCGCCAAGTTATGACGAGTTGGAAATTGCCGGCGATTTGTTGCAAGGCTCTTTCGTAGATGAAGAGGCTGATGATTTACTTTTGGCTCCTGAGGGAGAGGTGCCTTTTACGGGTATTCATGCCAATCCAGAGGATAAAATTTCAGCTAATGTCTCCCAGCCAGAAGCGCCCTTAGAAAAAATAACACCTGTGATTCTGCAAGAGCCTGAATATAATAATGATGCTTTTACATATGATAAGCCGCAGCAGTCAAATGAAAAATTAAGTCAGATTGAAGTAAATACTACCTTGATGAATGATCAAGAAGCTGTACCTGTGTTGATGGAGCCGGTTGAATTAGGAGGACAGGTGCAGGCGAATCCGCCTAAACAGCATGAGCTTGTACTGCCTGATTACATTCAACAAACATTGCAGGAAAAGCCCGTAAGCGATCCTGAGGCTGAAATTGATCCTTTATTTGCCAATAGTAGTGACATATTACAAGGCATTCAATTACCGACCGAGCCCGTTGGTGAGCTTTTATCTCAACGAGACTCCGCTCAGGAGATTATTGTTATTAATGTTCAAAAAGAGTCTGCGCCGTTATTAAATGGCGCTGACTTATACAACGTGTTTAAGGCATGTGATTTACGACATGGAGAAATGAGCGCTTTTCATCGATTTGAAAAGGCCGGCGCCCAAGGAAAAATTCAGTTTAGTGTTGTAAATACATTAAAGCCGGGCGTATTTGATTTAAATAATATGGATAACCTACAAACCCCTGGCATTAGTTTGTTTATGAGTTTGCCTGGACCTGAGAACCCCATGGAGGCATTTGAAGCTATGTCTGAGATGGCTCAGGTGTTTGCCCGTAATTTTAATGCCTCTTTGTATGATGATAGTCATAGTGATTTGACCCCGCAAACATTACAGCATTATCGTCATCGCATTAGAGAATATGCGCGCAAATACATTCCAGTAACAAGCTAATTAAATGGCCCATAAAATATCGATGTATATTTTATGGGTCACACCTCCTCATTATTTTTTTCGTTAGAGCCTTAGTATGTCACACGATCAGCCTTCGTTATTTGATGAGCAACCGACACCAAAGGCTGAAGATTTAAAACAAGCCACCATTCGAGTTGCGCAGCTCCATGAACTTTTAAATCAAGCTAATCACGCTTACTACGTACTAGATGACCCCTCGATCCCTGATGCTGAATACGACAGAATGTTTCGTGAGCTTTCTGAATTAGAAGCTTCATTCCCTGTGTTGTTAACCCGTGACTCTCCCACACAAAGAGTGGGGGCAATGCCTCTCGCCAAATTTGAGCAAGTAAGTCATGAAGTCCCTATGTTGTCCTTGGATAATGCTTTTGTGGATGAAGATATGGTGGATTTTGATCGCCGTGTTAGTGAGCGTTTAGCTGCAGAAAGTGAAATTGAATATGCCTGTGAGCCCAAGTTAGATGGCATTGCTGTAAGTCTGCTCTATGAAGGTGGGATATTAACTCGTGCGGCTACCCGAGGAGATGGTAGTACTGGGGAAAATATTACGCAAAATATCCGAACAGTTGCCAGTATTCCTTTAAAACTTCTTGGTGATGCTCACCCTCCCATTTTAGAGGTGCGCGGGGAGGTGTACATGCCGAAAAATAGTTTTGACGCGCTGAATGAAAAAGCCCGTCTTAACGATGAGAAAGCTTTTGTGAATCCGCGTAACGCCGCAGCCGGAAGCTTGCGCCAATTGGATTCAAAAGTTACCGCTAGTCGACGTCTTGAGTTTTGCTGTTATAGCCTGGGTCGCGTTGAAGGCGCGGTATTGCCAGAGCAGCACAGTGAAATTCTAGCTCAATTTGGTCGGTGGGGTTTTATAACAAATACTGAATCAAAAGTAGTAATAGGCGCCTTGGGTTGCCAGGATTATTACAATCACCTTGCCGAAAAGCGTAATCAGCTACCTTATGAAATTGATGGAATTGTTTTTAAAGTTAATGATATAAGCAGGCAGCAGCAGTTGGGTTTTATCAGTCGAGCACCACGCTGGGCTATTGCACGTAAATTTCCTGCTCAAGAAGAAATGACCATTTTAGAAGATGTTGAATTTCAAGTGGGTCGAACCGGCGCTATTACGCCTGTGGCACGTCTTAAACCGGTATTTGTGGGAGGGGTCACGGTTTCCAATGCCACATTGCATAATATGGATGAGATAAAACGCTTAGGTGTTCGTGTAGGTGATACGGTAATTATAAGGCGAGCAGGAGATGTGATTCCAAAGGTGGTTAAGGTGGTGTTGGAAAGGCGCCCTGATAACACTTGTGATATTCAGTTTCCTAAATCCTGTCCAGTTTGTGATAGCCACGTTGAGCGAGTTGAAGACGAGGCGATAACACGCTGTACCGGCGGTTTGTTTTGCGGTGCGCAGCGCAAGGAGGCTATTAAGCATTTTGCCTCACGTAAGGCCATGGATATAGATGGTCTTGGCGATAAAATAGTTGAACAATTAGTAGATGAAAAATTAATTAAATCGTTTGTCGATTTATATTTATTGAAGTTTGAAGACGTTTCAAAGCTAGATCGTTTAGGTGAAAAGTCAGCTAAAAATTTATTGGCCTCCATTGTAAGTAGTAAAATCACAACATTGGCCAAGTTCTTATATTCACTTGGCATTCGAGAAGTAGGTGTGGCAACTGCTCTTAATTTACAAAACCATTTTTTGGATATTCGAGTGCTGGTTAAGGCTAGCTTTGAAGAGTTAATTGCAGTGGATGATGTAGGTCCAATTGTGGCAAAGCGTATACTAAGTTTTTTTGCTGAGCCTCATAATCAATCAGTCATCGATGGTTTAATGAAAGCAGGCGTTAACTGGCCTGAAATTGAGAAAAAAACTCAAGAGCAATTGCCATTGGCAGGTAAAACTTACGTTGTTACGGGTACCTTGCTTCGCATGGGGCGTGACCAAGCCAAGGCCTATTTACAAAACCTTGGTGCAAAGGTAGCTGGCAGTGTATCAGCCAAGACCCATGCCTTGGTGGCGGGGGAGAAAGCTGGTTCAAAATTGCAAAAAGCGCAGGATTTAGAGCTTGAAATTTTAGATGAAAGTGCTTTTATAGAGCTGTTATCTCAGCATGGAATAAATCATGAAAATTAAAGTCCTAGGGCTTTTTTTTATTGCGCTATTGGCAGGGTGCTCAACAAATCCACCTCAAAACATTAATAATGTTTGCTCTATTTACGATGAGTATTACGATTGGTATTTAGCTGCCGACACTGTTTATGAACGCTGGAAAGTGCCTCAACACGTTACTATGGCGTTTATTTATCAGGAGTCTAAATTTATTGATGATGCACGTCCGCCATGGGAATGGTTTTTATGGATATTTCCCACAGGTAGGGCGTCGAGTGCTTTTGGTTATGCTCAGGCATTGGATGGTACTTGGCTGGAGTATCAGCGAAAAACCGACAACTGGGGAGCCGACAGGGATGAATTTGAAGACGCTGTGGATTTTATCGGCTGGTATAATCATAAAAGTTTGATTCGTAATAAAATTAACCCTCATGATGCATATAGTTTGTATCTGGCATACCATGAAGGGCAGGGTGGTTTTGCGCGTAAAACATATAATGGCAAACCCTGGTTGTTGAAGGTTGCTCGTAAAGTTGAAAAGCGAAGCAATATGTACCGAGAGCAATTAAATAAGTGCAGTGCAGGTTTGGAGAAGCATCGAACTTGGCGCTCTATTTTTGGTTAGTACATGTTTACATTGAATATTAATTAGTAATTTGTAAAAGGGCAGTGCGGTGGATCAAGAATCAATCGTATATGGAATTATAAAAGACATTGCCATGGCGCCGGAACCGGATGCTCAAAGCCGTCGAATGGTGAATAGTGCGAGTCTGTTGGACTTACCTCAAACATTTGATGCTGGTTCACCTTTTTTATGTGGTGATATGTTTACCTTGCCTGGCATGGATGTATTTAGTGGCTCGTATCACACTCAGGTCATTCACTTCGGCGCTTCTTATCGTGCAGTGGAGTACGAGTGGGAGTTATGGATGCAGAAATTCGAAGAGCTTTTAAAGCAAATGTATTGGGTTAGTGCCACTGTGCATTTGGAAACGGAGCTCAGTGGTAAGCATACCTTTAATTGGGAGCCTTCAACTGTTGGTTGTCATGTTCCAAATTCAGGGGAATTGCGGGTAAAATGTGAATGGGAGCGCGAAGCTGCTTTCTTGAAATAGCAGGCTGATAATTTATTTGAGTTGTGTAATCTATGCAGCTCCTCCCCCCTCTTTATTTTAAATAACCTTAATACGGAAAAATACCTTTTAAACTATGACTGATGCCGATGAATATACCAAGATCCCTTACGATAAATTAAGCAAAGATGCCTTGCAGGGGGTGATTGAAGAATTTATTAATCGCGAGGGGACAGACTACGGCTTAATTGAAGCTTCTTTTAGTGAGAAGTGTGATCAGGTATTGGCGCAAATTAAACAAGGTGATGTTCTGGTTGTCTTTGATCATGGAAGTCAAAGTGTGGGTGTAATGCATAAAGATCAACTTATATAGTGCCCTTTAGTTCATTTGGTTCTTCCTACTTGCTCGAAACCCGTTTTTGAGTCTAATCTGATACTTAGACAGCTCGAAATTGTATGGAACGCGGGGGTGTTATGGTAGGTTTTCAGGATTATAAGGTTAGAAAAGTCATAAAAGACTTATTTAGTTGCACCGATGAACTGCAGGCTCAGTTAGCGGCCACTCGCGAGCAATGCAAACAAATTGAAGAGGTGATGATTGCCATACGCCAAAATAGATTCTGCGCGAAAAATCATGTGATTCCAAAATGCCCTTATGGACGTGATCACGCGGCCAACGATTCCAACCTTTAGTGGTTAAGTGCCCGCTCAGTAATCTTGTGGTGCGGGCAGTTCAGCGGCTTTAAGCTTCCTACCTTTATTATTATCCATACTTGTTGTATTTTTTTCATGTGCTTTAGCAATAGAGTTGAACGTTTTTATTTTGTTAACGCCTTAACGAGGAAACGGTTGGGGTTAACCATATTAGATAGCTCTTTTGGTAATGGATTAGGCTCATTGGTAATTTGAGATGCTACTAATTCAGCACAAATAGGCGCAGAACTTAATCCTCTGGAACCATGGCCAATATTAACGTAAAGCCCTTCTAAAAATTTTGCGCTTTTATGAAAGCACCACTTCTTACTTTTACCTAGTTCTGAAAAATCCTTGGCAAATTCAGTGGCATCACAAACAGGACCTGCAATAGGAGTGTAATCTGGAGAGGTGCAGCGAACCGAGGCTCGACCGGATATATTTTCATGGTGCTTTAGTTGTTTGGCAACACCAGGGAATTCCTCGGCAAGCGTATTTAGGTTATCTGTGTGCTCTTGTTCAATAATTTCTTTATTTGAGCTGTTAAGCCGATAGCTGGCGCCAAAGTTTAAATTCCCTTGAGTTGTGGGGGTGACGTAGCTGCCTCCACATAATACGGTGTTGAGCGTAACGTCGGATGCCTCTACTTGAGTTACCTGGCCTGAAATGGGTTTGGTTTCGATGAAGTTTAATTGTTCGAAGCCGCGGCCTTGTTCGGCATTGCATACAATGATGACGTTGGCGTGGAATGAACTGCCTTGTCGATTTAAAGCCTGCCAACCATTCTTTTGTTGGCTTATATTTGTTATGTCTTGATTAAATATGGCAGTAATATTTTTATGATCAATTAGTTTTTCACACCAAGCTTTTGGGTGAACCCAACCTCCATCTTTAAAGTATAATCCGGGCTGCTTTACTTCTATCCCTGCAATGTCACTGGCTTGCTGTGCGGTGACACTTTTAATTATGCTTTGTAGTTTATTTCTTTTTTCAAAAGTTTGTTGGCGCTTTCTCTCTTTTTCGTTCATGGCTAATTGCAGTACGCCACAATCATTCCAATGCTGTTTATCAAGTTGTGCATTGAGCAAGTTTAAGCTGTATAGAAAACCGGCCAAATAAAACTGGCTATGAGGAATTAGTTCGGTAGCCAATTTTGCATACAGCACACCTTGCCTATTACCAGAAGCCCCGTTTGCAACGCTGTTGTCTTTCTCTAATAGCTGAACTTGCCAGCCTCGTTTAGCCAGTGCGGCGGCGGTACTGCATCCTGCGATGCCTGCGCCAATAATGATGGCTTTTTGTGGTTTAGCTGTTTTTAATTTTGGGCTTTCAAACCAAGGTTTGTTATCGATGTAAAAGGGAGGGCGTGGGCCATTGCTGAGAGTTTGAATGGCATAGCCCATTTCGCGTTTTACACCATAGCCTCGAGTTTTTTTAACCGTAAAGCCGACAGCTCGTAAACTGCGCTTAATATTGCTAGCGGCGGTAAATGTTGCCACGGTACCTTGTGGTTTGGTGAGTCGGGCGATATTTAAAAATAATTCATCGTTCCACATGTCAGGATTTTTAGCAGGTGAAAAACCGTCTAGAAACCATGCGTCTACTTGGGTGTTAATTTGGGGTAGCCAATCACTTATATCACCAAGAAATAAATGAAGGGTGACGCTTCCGCTTTGATATTGGTTGTTGAAGTGCAGGGTATGCCAGCCGGGAACGGGTTTAGGGTATTGTCCTAGTAGTGCTTGGCTAATATCTGAAAGCTCTGGCCATTGCTCTAATACTTTTTTAAGATCTTGCTTGTTTATTGGGAATTTTTCAACGCTTATGAAGTGCAGATGCTGATCTTTATGGCTGCATTCAAGCCAGAGCTGCCAGGCGCAGAGGAAATTTAAGCCAGTGCCAAAACCGGTTTCACATATTGAAAAATGGTTGCTTGTGAGGGTTGCCCACCTTTGACTTAGTTGGCTGTTTTCAAGAAAGACATAGCGCGTTTCTTCAAGGCCGCTGTCTGTTGAGAAATAAAAATCATCAAATTCAATGGAGATTGGAGTGTTTTGGGACCATTGAATTTGAGCTTGCTTTATCATATTTGGCTTTCATAATGCGTAACTTGAAACGTCATTTTATCAGAGAAGCCCCTTGTTTGTTGAAATCTTCGCCGTTCTGGCCCCGGTACTTTTTTGTGCACTAGCAGGGTTTATTTGGGCTAAAAGCTCCCATGAATACCCTAGTGAATTTATATCTAAGTTAGTTTTTAACTTGGCAGCCCCTTGTTTGGTGGTGAGCAGTATTGGCTCGGTGCAATTAAGTATCGAAGCGCTCGCGGAGATGGCATTGGCAGCCAGTCTGGCTTTGGTCATTATTTTACTGCTGGGTTACGGATTCCTAAGGATACTAGGGCATGACGTGCCCACTGTATTGGTGAGTTTGGCTTTCCCAAATGTAGGTAATATGGGGCTGCCTTTGGCCTTTTTTGCTTTCGGTGATCAGGGGCTTGCCTTGGCGGTGGCGTATTTCATGGTTATCTCAATTGCTCACTTTAGTGTGGGTATGGCAATCGCTACTGGCGAGGGTATAAGCTGGCGGCACTTTTTATTGAATCCCATACTAGGGGCAATATTGCTGGCTTGTTTTTTGGTTTTTACACAAAGCCGCTTACCCTTGTGGCTTGCAAACAGTGTTACATTGATTGGGCAAATAACCATTCCATTGATGTTAATGACATTAGGAGTTTCCCTTGCACAAATTAAGTTTCAGCAGTGGAGTCAGGGGCTTTTATATTCGGTGATGAGGTTATTGCTGGGAGGAGGTGTGGCTTGTCTAGTGGTGGAGCTACTGGCTATTGAGGGTGTGGCAAGATCAGTCGTTATTCTGCAGGGGTTAATGCCGGTGGCGGTCTTTAATTATCTGTTTGCCCTAAAGTCGCAGCGTAATGTAGAAACCGTAGCCAGCATGGTCATGATATCTACCTTGCTGGCCATGCTGATACTGCCGGCCGTACTTTACGGCCTAATGTAAAAATTACTCAGCTAAAGCAGTGGGTGCTTGATAGCTTACGGTCATATTCTTGATGATAACAGGGCTAACGGGTACATCACCTCTACCAGTGAGTGTTAAGTTAATAGCATCAGCCACTTCAATGCCGCTAATAACCTGACCAAACACGGCATAACCATAATCTCTGAAACCGTGGTTTAAAAAGTGGTTGTTTTTCACGTTAATGAAAAACTGACTGGTGGCGCTGTCCACTACTGCTGTGCGAGCCATGGTAATGGTGCCGCGGTTATTGAATAAACCATTCTTTGCTTCATTCTTGATTTGTCCTTTGGTGGCTTTTTGTACCATGGACTCGGTGAAGCCGCCTCCTTGAATCATGAAGTCTTTTATTACTCTATGAAAAATAGTGTCCTTGTAAAAGTCATCTTTTATATAGCTCAAGAAGTTGGCAACCGTAATGGGTGCTTTTTCCGGATTAAGCTCCAATACAATATCGCCGAAGTTGGTTTGCATGGTGACGTAGGGTGTTGCTACATCAGCTTTGGGAATGGCGTCAGCATTGGCTAAGATACTGGATGAACTGCTGAAAATAACAAAAAATGCTAGAAGAAACTGACGCATGAAAACTCCGCGAAAACAATATTAGGTATTAGTAAATAAAAAAAGAGGAGCCTAGCTCCTCTTGTGTAAATCTTGTTGCTTAATTAAGCCCAGCCATCGCCGCGTTTGCCCGAAATCTTAGGCAGTAACCACCCTAGAAATAAACCAAGTAAAATAAGAAAACCACCTAGTAATATGTAATTGAAATCTTTACTGCTTTGAAGGCGCTCATTTTCGGCTTTCAGGGTGTCCACTGTGAATTTAAGTTCCACACCTTGCTCCATTAGCTCTTTGTTCTTTTTATCAAGGCTTATGGCGTTGGCGCTAACTTTTTTAATGTGCGCGAGTTCCTTCGCTTGTTTTTTCTTGTCCTTGGATAGGCCTGAGCTATCACGTTTTGCATCAGCTAATTGCTTTTTGGTGTCGCTATATTTGCTTTTAAGTTCAGATAAATCTGCATTGGTTTTATCCAATTCGCGACGAGTAAGGATTAACTTTTCAAATGAAATAGGTTCATTTAATAAGAAGCGAGTTTGTGCCCAACCTTCAATGCCTTTATCGGTTACAACCTTAGTATATTTGTTGTCTTCTGTGTTCTCGACAAATTGAAGGTGTGTGCCGCTTTTGAGCATTCTTAAAATACGAAATTCATCGCTAGGGCCGCTGCGTAAAGTAATAGTGAGTTTGTCGCTGACGTAGCGTTTCTCAGCTAAGACGGGAAAGATAACCAATAGGCTGAGTATGAAAATTGTAATACGCTTCACGGAAAGGTCCTTATATTGTTTTTATTTGGCCAGTTTAATTAATTTTTAGATTAAGGCAGTACTTTTTTAAACGGTTTTACATTAACTCGCTCATAAACTCCAGCCTCAATGTAAGGATCGCTGTCGGCCCAAGCTTGAGCATCTGTAAGAGATTCAAATTCAGCTACTACTAGGCTGCCGCTGAAACCGGCTTCACCTGGGTCTTCGCTATCGATACAAGGGTGGGGGCCGGCCAGTATCAATTTGCCTTGCTGTTTTAGCTGTTGTAAGCGTTCAAGGTGAGCCGGGCGTGCGGCTAAGCGCTTTTCAAGGCTGTTTTGAACGTCTTGGCTTATGATGGCATATAACATAGTAGAGCAACTTGTCTGGGTAAAGATTGCCAGTAATGCTAACGCGAATGGCCATAATAACCAAGCTGTGGGGCAGGGGTCGGCTCGCTTTAGCTGATTTTGTGACACTTTTCTCTATACATCTTGGTGTTGAGGGTGAATCAAAACTCGACATCCCTCCGCCAAGCCTTAAAATAGGGTTAAATACCAAGCAAAGTAAACGCAATATGAGTTCAAGTAATACCTCTTCAGGCTCCGCTGATTTGCCAGTAAAACGCGAAAGCATGTTAGCCAATATGCTGCTTAATATTGTTATTCCCACCCTGATCCTTATGAAGGGCAGTGAGAGTGTTTGGCTATTGGCTCAGTTGCAGCAGCTTGATCTACAGTTTGGTTTCTCGATGGCCACTGAATATCAGAGTAACGGCACTAAGTGGGCCTTGGTTGTCGCGCTTATGTTTCCTATTCTTTATGGTCTTCACTCTTTTGTTGGCACTAAAAAAGTTAATTTATTCTCAGTGCTGGGGATTATCAGTATTCTGTTGACCGGCGGCATTGGTTTGTTGGAACTGGACCCTAAATATGTCGCCATTAAGGAAGCCGCAATTCCAGGCATACTGGGCTTAGTGACAATATTGTCTTTGAAGACACGCTTTCCTATTGTTAAAACATTTTTATACAGCGATAAAATATTACAGGTGGCTCGAATTGCAGAGGCGCTGAAAAAAAATGGCAGTGAAGAGGCTTTTGAGCGAACTCTTGTGGTGGCTTCGTGGATTCTTTCAGCCTCATTTTTCTTGTCGTCATTTTTAAACTATGTCTTGGCCAAATGGATTGTGGTTAGCCCTGCTGGTACCGCTGCCTTTAACGAAGAATTGGGCAAGATGACAGCATTGAGTTTTCCAGTTATTTCGGTCCCCGCCATGATTGTGATGTTTATTGCCTTGTTTTATTTATTCCGCAATATTCGCAAGCTGACTGGCCTTACCCTTGAAGATATTATGGTGGAGCAATGAATATGTTGGCCGATCTTCATTGTCATAGCCTATGTAGCGATGGTCAGCTTAGTCCAGCTGATTTGGTAGACCGGGCGGTGGAAATGGGCGTAAGCATGCTGGCGCTCACCGATCACGACACCTTGAATGGTTTACCAGAGGCCAAACGTCAGGCTCTTGATAAGCCGATTGAAATTATAAACGGCATTGAATTCTCCTGTGTTTGGAATGGCATGGGAATTCACGTTGTTGGCCTTGGTTTTGACGAATTGAATCCAATCATGGTTCAAGCGGTGGAGCTACAAGAACGACGTAGATTGTCCAGAGCGGTTACCATAGCGGAGCGCCTTGAAAAAAAGGGTGTGGAAGGGATTTGGGATGAAGCCAATGCCATTGCCAATGGAGCCCAATTGGGGCGACCTCACTTTGCTCAGGCGCTTATTAATTTGGGAAAGGTCAATAACATGGCCCAAGCCTTTAAAAGGTATCTTGGTGCGGGCAAGCCTGGGGATGTTAAAACTGAATGGCCAGATATTAGTGATGTAGTGGGCTGGATTGTGCAAAGTGGTGGTGTGGCGGTAATAGCACACCCTGACTCTTACAAGCTAACACGCACAAAACTCAAGCTATTGCTCAGAGCATTTAAAGACGCGGGCGGTAATGCTGTGGAAGTGGTGACTTCTACGATGGAATCTAGCTTTACTGGTCGAATGGCTGAATTTTGTGAGGAGTTTGATTTGTTGGCCAGCCAAGGTAGTGACTTCCATGGCCCAAAACCTTGGACCGAGCTTGGAAGGTTTCCAGCCATGCCTGCAGGTTTAACGCCTGTTTGGTCTCATTGGCAGTAACCGCTGTCTTGCCTGCTACACTTGTTAAAAGTGTTTAATAGCGCGCTAATTAAGGAATGGCATGAGCCAATTTTTCCAGATTCACCCTGAAAACCCTCAAATACGCCTTATCAAACAAGCTGCAGATATTATTCGTAAGGGGGGAGTGGCTGTTATCCCTACCGACTCTGCCTATGCTCTAGCATGTCATTTGGATGATAAAAAAGCAGTGGATCGCATTAAGCAGTTGCGACAGCTTAATGATAAACATAACTTCACCCTCATGTGTCGCGATTTGGCGGACATTAGTACCTATGCCAAAGTTGATAATACGGCATACCGACTGTTAAAGAATCATACTCCAGGTGCCTATACATTTATCCTAAATGCCACCTCAGAGGTACCTCGTCGCTTAATGCATCCCAAACGTCGTACCATCGGCATCCGTGTGCCAAACAATATGGTGGTCAATGCTTTACTGGAGGAATTAGGCGAGCCAATTATGAGTACTTCTTTAATATTGCCCGGTGAAGAGGTGCCTTTGTCAGACCCTTATGATATTCGTGACACCTTACAGCACTCTGTTGATGTAGTGATAGACGGCGGTTATTGCGGTCTTGAAAGTACTACTGTGGTTGATATGACCGGTGGTGAATTCCAGGTTACTCGCCAAGGTTTAGGGCAAATAGACGAGCTTTAAGCTCTCTATTTGACTCCCTATCTGCATGGGGTCTTTCTTGTGTTTGCTTTGCGCGTAAGACGAGCTTTGTACCGATAGACCGATTGCCGCTTAAATCTCTTCTTTAGATGATCAATTCCCTTCTCTTTTCATGCATTTGAGTAGTAATTCCCTCGAGTCTCGGTAAACTCCACGACTTTAGTTTTTGAAATAAGAATTGGTTTTGCAAGGTTTTATGGGTCTCCTATAAGCTTGTGTCACCGACTTGTTAAACCCAGTGAAAGCTTGTCGAAATAATCAAGAACGTAAAGTTCATGGCACCGACAAACTCATTTGTTAATAGGAGAGAGCTTTGAGCTCTGTTGACTCTCAACAACGCGTGTTATCTGGCATGCGCCCAACCGGTAAATTACATTTAGGCCACTATCATGGTGTGCTTAAAAACTGGATCAAGCTTCAGCATGAATACGAGTGCTTTTTCTTTGTGGCCGATTGGCACGCACTCACCACGCATTATGAAGATCCACAAGTTATCCAAAATAGTGTTTGGGATATGGTGACAGACTGGCTGGCGGCGGGTGTGAACCCAGGCTCAGCCACTCTATTTGTACAGAGCCAGGTACCTGAGCATGCAGAATTGCACCTGTTGTTGTCTATGATTACTCCATTGGGTTGGCTTGAACGTGTGCCTACCTACAAGGACCAGCAAGAAAAGTTAAAAGAAAAAGACTTGGCTACCTATGGCTTCCTAGGCTATCCGTTGTTACAAAGTGCCGATATTTTATTGTATCGCGCGGGCTCCGTTCCGGTAGGTGCCGATCAGGTGGCTCATGTAGAAATCACCCGTGAAGTGGCTCGTCGCTTCAACTATATGTTTGGGCGTGAACCGGGTTTTGAAGAAAATGCCGAAGCAGCCGTTAAAAAAATGGGCAAAAAAGCTGCCAAACTTTATGCCTCTTTGCGTAAACGTTACACCGAAGGGGGGGATGGTGAAGCATTAGCCACCGCTCAAGCCTTGTTACGTGAACAGCAAAATATCACTATAGGTGATAAAGAGCGTTTAATGGGTTACCTGGAAGGAGGCGGTAAAGTGATTCTGCCCGAGCCCCAGGCATTATTAACCCCTGAATCAAAAATGCCCGGTTTGGATGGACAGAAAATGTCTAAATCTTACGGTAACACTATCACCTTGCGTGAAGAGCCTTCGGAAATCGAACGTAAAATTCGCACCATGCGTACTGATCCGGCTCGCGTTCGTCGTGATGACCCAGGTAATCCGGAAAATTGCCCTGTATGGCAGTTGCATGAAGTGTATAGCGAAGATGATGTTAAAGATTGGGTACAAAAAGGTTGCCGTTCAGCGGGTATAGGCTGCATAGATTGCAAAGGCCCGGTGATTGATGCTGTTAAAGCTGAATTACTGCCCATTCAAGAACGAGCCAAGCATTACGACAATAATCCTGACCTGGTGAAATCTATTGTTCAGGAAGGCAGTGAAAAAGCGCGAGAAGCTGCTCGTCATACAATGGAAGATGTTCGTCATGCTATGGGGCTATCTTACCGCTAACGCGGAAGGGTAATTTATGACTGAAGTAAGTGACAAGCCAGTAGAAGAGCAAAGCAATGCTGAGGCGCCGCAGAAAGAGAGCGACGGCTCAATTTTGCACGCTCCGGATACGCAATTAAAAGCAGAATCTGAAGAAACTGGCGTTGCAGATTCAGTCTTGAACTCAAATAAAGAAACCGGTAAAGAAAACTCTAAAAAAGCATCGAAATCTGCCAGCAAAAGTGCGAGTCAGCAGGAAATGCCGTTTGCACTGGTTCATGGTGAAGCCCTCACTCAGTTACCACTTGATTTGTATATCCCCCCTGATGCTTTGGAAGTCATTCTTGAGCAATTTGAAGGGCCGCTGGATTTATTACTGTATTTAATTCGCAAACAAAATTTAGATATTTTGGAAGTGAATGTGGCTGAGATTACCCTTCAGTACATGCAGTACGTAGACCTTATGCAAACGGTGCATTTGGAATTGGCTGGTGAATATTTGGTAATGGCTGCCATGTTGGCTGAAATTAAAAGTCGTATTTTACTGCCAAGGACCGAGAGCGAAGAAGAGGAAGAAGAAGATCCTCGCGCAGAACTTATACGTCGTCTGCAGGATTACGAACGCTTTAAAAAAGCAGCCGAAGAGTTGGAAGAATTTCCACGCTTGGGGCGCGATATTTTTGAAGTGGAAATTAAAGCGCCTGAATACACAGTGGAAAAAAACCATCCTGATGTAGACTTTAAAGATTTAATTTTGGCCTTTGGTGATATTTTGCATCGTGCCGATATGTTTACTCAGCATGAAGTTCAAAGGGAAAAGCTTTCTACTCGTGAGCGCATGAGTCAAATTTTGGCAGGCTTTCACGATGATCAGTTTAAACCTTTTAATAAACTGTTTAGTCCTGAAGAAGGGCGGGCTGGCGTGGTTGTGACATTTTTAGCTATGTTGGAACTGATCAAAGAACAATTAATAGAAATCGTGCAGACCGAATTGTTTGGTGCTATTCACGTAAAAATGAAATCGGCAGAAAACAGTTATGCCGACGGACCCAATTATGAAGTTTAATATTAACAATAAAAGCATGACGTGGATGGCTTCATGGTAATTAACGACATTCTCCTAGAACAAATTGTCGAAGGGGCGCTGCTGGCTTCGGGCCAAACTCTAAGTGTTGATCGTATTCAGAATCTATTTGAAGACGGTATGGAACCCAGTGCCCAGCGCATATTAATCACGCTTGAGCGTTTGAGTGAAAAATGTCAAAACCGTGGTTATGAATTGCAAAAAGTGGCGACAGGTTATCGTTTCCAGGTGAAGCAAGAATGCAGTAAATGGGTGAGCCGTCTGTGGGAGGAAAAGCCTCAGCGTTATAGTCGTGCTTTGCTGGAAACACTGTCTATTATTGCTTATCGCCAACCGGTGACTCGAGGCGAAATAGAGAATGTTCGTGGTGTGGCGGTGAGCTCCCACATTACCAAAACTTTGATAGAGCGTGAGTGGATTCAAGTGGTGGGGCATAGAGATGTGCCTGGGCGACCTTCCATTTTCGCCACAACTAAGATGTTCTTGGATTACTTTAATCTTTCAAGTCTGGATCAGTTGCCCACTTTGGAAGAAATTCAAGAAATTACCGATGCTAATCATGCGCTCGAGCTGGAAGATAAAGTTGAAGAAGGTAATTTCGACTTTTCATCAAAAGAATCTGAAGATAGTGGGGAGGACACTCTAGCAAGTGCCGCTCTAGATTTGGAAGCAGCAGATGCCTTAGTGCAGTCGGTTGAAGATGCTGTTTTTAATAAACCTGAAGAAGATGAAGAAGCGCAATCTAGTGTTGAGGTTGGCCAAACTCAATTGCCTGTAGAAGATTTACCGCAGCCAGCGATATCCGAGGGTGGAAGTGGCTCTTCTGAAAATGAAGTGCCAGCGGAACAGGTTCCCTCTATTGAAGAAGCTGAGGCGCTGATAACAAAGTTAGATGAAAGTATTTCCGCCCAGCAAGATGCAGAAGAAGCGTCTAAAATAGGAGGAGAGGAGCTAGATGAAGAAGCGTTGGCTCAGGCTACTATCGCGAGAATGATTGCCGAGCAAGAAGCTTTGTTAAATGCCAAAGCATCTGCTGATGGCGTAGCTTCTAATCCAAAGCCCTCGCAAGATTCTGAAGTGGCTTCGGAGACAAAACAGGTTTCATCTGGCTCTGTATTTGATGACTTTAATACGGAAGTGATTGAGACCCCTAAGGTAAAGCCTCAGGCAAAAAGTCATTCGGTATTTGATGACTTTGAAGGTGACAATTATGACAGCGGTGCACAGCAAGGTGGATCGGGCTCAGCAACCAAAAATAGTCTAGTTGCTGAAACTGTCGCGCCAGAAAGCTTGTCTGAAGATGATAGTGTCGAAGATGAGCTGATGGCTGCCATGGAAGACGAGATGATGGCTCAATTAGAGGATGAGCAGGCTCAGCTACTGACTGGGCAAACCGAATCAAATGATGAAAACGCCAGTAAGACCCTGTCTGACCTGGCCAGTAAATTTGAATAATCCAAGATCTACTCATAAACGGAGAATGGTTAATGAGTGAAAAGTTACAAAAAATCCTTGCCCAGGCAGGTATAGGTTCCCGTCGTGAGATGGAACGTTGGATTGAGCAAGGCCGTATTCACTTAAATGGCGAAGTAGCCAAACTGGGTGAGCGCGCAGGTGCCGATGACGAGATTAAGGCTGATGGTCGCAAGGTAGACCATGCTGCCGAAGCCCCGCGCCGGGTGCTGGTATACAACAAACCTGAAGGGGAAGTGTGTACTCGAAATGACCCTGATGGTCGCCCTACTGTATTTGATAACTTGCCTCGTATTAAGGGGGAGCGCTGGATCGCCGTGGGCCGCCTAGATATTAATACCGCGGGCTTGTTGTTGTTCACCACAGACGGTGAATTAGCCAATAAGCTTATGCACCCTAGCACCAACACCGTAGACCGTGAGTATGCGGTGCGCGTAGCGGGAGAAGTGACACCGGAGATTATTGCCAAGTTAAAAGAAGGTGTTGTGCTTGAAGACGGCATGGCCAAATTTACCGATGTGCAGTTTTTCGATGGTGAAGGTTTTAACCAGTGGTATCACGTTTGCATCATGGAAGGTCGTAACCGTGAGGTGCGCCGTTTATGGGAAAGTCAGGACCTTAAAGTATCGCGCCTTAAGCGTGTGCGTTACGGCTGTATTTTCTTGCCGAAAAAAGTTTCGGTGGGCCGCTGGGTTGAGCTAAATCAAAAGGATACTGATGATTTAGCTAGTTTGGTAAATTTGGGAAGCAAGCCAGTGGTGAAGCTGGATCCTCAGTTGTTAAAGCAATATGAGCGCGATGTGAGACGTCAAAAAACGCGTCAAAAAGCCGGAGGCGACACTAGTAAACAACGTAAGCGCAAAGTGCGAATAGACTCGTAAGTTTGTTTGGCCGAGCCGGTCATGTATCGGCTCGGAACCAAGTAGCTGGCTTACTTTTCTAAAAATGCAAAGCTCATGAACGTTAAGAAGAAGCTGCCAACCAGAATAAAAGCTGGCTGAGCCACGGCCAGCATGATTAACCCTCCAAAAATCCAAAAGCTTTTAACCCATCCCAATCTCTTTTGGTATGCCTGAGACTTTGTCCAGCGACACTCTTCGCTATTTTGCGGAATGCCCAGCATATCTATAAAGCGATCCAATAGATTTTTTTTCATCCCCCTCATCCCCATTCAATGTCTTTATCCATGGTTTAAGCCTAATGCATGAAGGTGATTTTCCAAGGCGATATAACAAAATATATGAAGCGGCAAAAGCTCATGAACATAAGCAATATAGGGTTTTCAATGCGCGGTTTTAGTGCGTGACCTTAGTATTGTTTAAGAGGCTGGTGGCTAGGGTAGAAACGGGTGAAATTGTTGAAAATTATCTTAGCGGGGGCGTGCAAATACTCTGACCCGTATGGGGCTAATCTTTGGTCAGAGCGTTTTAAGTTAGAAATTAAAACCAGCCACTAAACAGGCTTACTGTTTTTTGCGTCTTCTCAATGCTAATTTTGCCTGAGCCACTTAATGCGGAGCAGGCTCTCAACATGTTTTCTTTGTTTGGGGCGGCTTGTTCTTCTACTTGTTTTGTTAGCAATGTTTGGCGCAGCTCTGGCCAATCAGTACTGCGCTTGAAGTGTTGGTTACTTGGGTCTAGGTATTCATCGGGCACGATACGTACAAGGCCCTTTTGTTTGTCTATTTTATTCTCCCGCCAGGCCTCGGCACCTTGAGATCTTAATACCATTAGAAACAAGGCTTGTGTAGTTTGATCGACACCTGACGCTTTCATGGTTTGATAAAAAATGCTGTCGGCTACATCCCGCTCACAAATTTGGGTCCAGTATAGGTAGTCATGCAATATGGATGCACTTAGATACTTACCAAATGGCGGGTAAATGGCCCAGAACCTTCGAGGGGTGCTGGCCAGGTCGGTGACAAACCCTCTGGGTACTTCAATGCTGGCCATTGTTTTGTCTTCCAATTGGGCAACAAACTTCATGTCTTGCCATACTACCCATTGGCTGCCATCGCCAAAGGGGCTAAGAACAGCAGGGCGATTGTGAGGTGTAGTGGAGCAGGCGCTGACCATTAACACCGCTAGCAGCAGCGAAAGTTGCGTTATATTAATCAAGCTTGTCATACACACCCACCAGTTGCCGAGTTAGCGCCAGTAGTTCGCCGTTTGGGTGGTAAGCTCTACCTTCTGTATGAGCGAAGCCCAATTGAGCTTGTACGACGTCACATTCGTAATAAAGATAATCATCGGCTTGCAATGATGCCCTAGGTTGAATGAATTCTATATTCCAAGTGATAGTGCTGGCTGGAGCAGGCTTGGTTAACATGGGCAATATTGCCGGAGGCCAGGCATCAATTAGGGCCAAAATAGCAGCATCGTTAAAGACGATAGGTGCGTCTTCAAAGCGCATCCAGCCATTGGTCTGACTGATTTCACTGCCCGAAAATGGGATCTTTTGGCTGCTCAGGCGAGTATCTACTTTCTGCACTAATTCAGGGGTAATGCCCTTAAGGTAGGGCATTTTCATGGCCTTTTCGAACGGCATCTCTTGCTTAAACTTCTCACTTTCTACGATAGCTTTAGAAGGTCTTTGCATTCCAAAGCAGGTCATTACTTGGGTTTTTACCTGCCCTTGTTGTGAAAGCTGCCCTTGTATCTGGTATATGGATTTGCCACTGGAGAGTACCTGATAGCTAAAGTCACAGTCTTCATTGGCATTGATAGGTCCGCAAAAGTGTACATTCATGGTTCTTAAATCACGGTCGCCAAGACCCGTTTTCGCTTCAATATGGCTTAAAATTAATGCCGCACTTAAACCACCAAAGATGCTGCGCCCTTGTGCCCAGCTATCATCAATGGCAAAGCGGGTTTGGGATTTGGCCAAGTTTATGTAGTGCTCAAAATTCATTGTGTGCTCGGGGCTTTTTAATATTAGTGGCGAAAGTTGCCCTTATAATACTGGGTATATAAGCAGCACACTAATAATTTTTTAAAGGGGAGGGGTTAAGCGCAGAGGTGGGGGCTTTGACTAATGGTTAATTCGAATCTGTAGCTCATCTAATTGAAGAAGGTGGGCTAAATTGTGTTTTTACAGAAATTTAAACTTACTGGTAAAGCTCGACATATCAAAAATATGCTTAAGCTTGGGTTTGCAGTTTTTTATGCACACTATGCCGTCATTGGCTTGCACGTGATGCTGAAAGTTGAGCAGCATGCCCAGAGCTGAGCTGTCTATATATTCGGTTTGGGCTAAATCAATGATGTAAGTTAAGTCGTCCAGAATGGACAATTCGCTATAACTGGCGCGAAATTCATCAATAATGTGCGAGTCAAACCGGCTAGGTATGGATATGGTGAGATTATTTTCTTGCTGGGACACTTTTATAATAGACATTATTTTTCACCAATTCGGGAAAGTGGCCATAATGGCAGTGGTTGTTGCCTCGTTAGAGTGTAGTTGTAAACTTACCTGCGGCACAGTTTAACGTTTCTGAATTTAAAGGCTTATCTGTTTGCTAAGCTAGGTTTTTCTAGCGTTTTACGTAGCGCTGATACAAAACCAAGCATATATCCAGAGCCTCATTCAGATTTCCACCGTAGGTCACTACACCATCTTCATGTCCTGCCATGGCAAGATACCCTTTAATATTATTGCCAATTTTTTGTTTCACTTCATTGGCCATTTCTACGGTGCCGTATGGAATTTTACTTGAGGTATGGGTTAGGTTTTCATGAAGCATGCCTTGCCAAATATTTGCATTGTGAAAGTGAATCACGGCGTTAATTTCTGGTTGGCTTTGGTAAATGGCGCCATGGGTCAGTGACTCACTGGAGGCCATGATGGGGCCTAGTGTTGAGATTTCATTACGCTGAATATCAATACTGCGTACGCAAGTGTAATGCTCTCCTGTGAGTTGAGCTAGGTGACCGGTTTGCGTGCCAGAAATAATAAAGGATATTTGTTCCTGGCTTAAATCCATATTTGATAGGGCACCCGTTAACGGGCTAGATTGCATTAGGCGTATGGAGATATTGCCATAACCAATATTGATATCCTCATATTGGCCAATTAACCCTAACTGATAAAGACGCTGGCGTACGGGGTTGATATTGGCCAATAACTTTTCATCAAGTGCAGAGGATTGCTGGAAGTCTGTTGCATTAAATTTAATGACACCTTCATCTATGGGCACGGGAGGCTTCCTTTTAGATATCTATTTTTATCCAGAAATTATAGCCGAGAACGATAGCAAATAACTGGGTAGGTGCGTTACCAGTGTCATAAAAAATTACCAGTAGGCATTAATGAATTTTCAGTTTAAACATAATGGCTAGATAAATTAGCAGTAGAATTTATTGGGCAGCTCAACAATAAAACTCACTTTTTCTGCAGGGTATCGAGAAGAAAGAAGATTGATTTGATCTAGAAGTAGTTTTTGAGAAAAACTTTTTATGAATAATTAGGCGCTAAAAATAGTATTAAACTCTTGCCAGTTATCAGTTCATTATCCCCAATAACGGCCAGCCTAAATCAAGTTATCTATAAAGGTTCTTCAGTTAAAAACCTTTCCAATGCCTGCCCATAAGCTTCCTGAGCCTGACTCAGCCAGGTTTTACTTTTACGAGTGGAATAAGGTAGTAAAGTATTGGTCCAGCTAAATTGAATGTTGGCAATGGCTTGATCCAAAGCCAATTGTGAGCCCCCCCACATGCCAAGAATAGCTAAAAATTGTGTAATAAGGTGGGCGCTGAGAACCTCTACCTTTATTTTGTCCGAGCACTCTTTTTGTTTTGCCGCATTAGTCACTAAAACGGACATAATGCCGGTAATAGAAGAGGTAGCAGCATCCCTTGAAAGCTTGGTATCCGAACTCATGATGCCCCATAACACATCTCGGTAAAAGTCATGGTCGTTGGCTAAAAACTGATGTATTAAAGTGGGAAACTGTACCAGTTTCTCAAGAAATAGCTGATTGCCAGTATTCATTGCTGGTAATTTCAGGTGTTTTACCGCATCAAAGATGATGGCCACTAGGATATCGGTTTTGGATTCAAAAAGATTGTAAGGAGTACGGGAACTGACCCCAGCTTTTTCAGCAAGATAACGCATGGTAAGCTTATCTAGCCCTTGGGAAGAAATAATCTCTATGGCGGCGACGATGATCTTCTCGCGCTTAAGTTCTTTATTTTCTTCTCTGCGGCTCATTATCACACTCGGCAACTTTAAATTGCGCGCAGTATAGCCCAGCGACCTTGGCTAAGTAATTAAAAATTGATTTTAGCGCTTAAAACCAGATAGGGGTCAATTGTGAGCCTCTTAGCTGCTAATTTCCCCCTATCTCAGATTGCCTCTTGTTAAGGGGTAGCCAGTTTGGCCAAGGCTTGAAACCAGCTTAAAAACAAGGGATTGCCTTTAATACAAATGTTTTTATTTTGAATGCCACCTATCATAGCCAATTGCTTATTCTTGCTAGTGAAGGTTTTGAAGCCAGTTTTCGCATTTTTAAAACGAATAGTGATATCTGGCTGGTGTGGTTCACTTAAAAATGTAGGGCAGCTGGCTCTACCTGGGTAGCTCATGACCGTTTTATCTTTAAAAATATAATGGTAGGCAGCTCCGTCTTCGCTGCTAATTTCCAGAGTTAAATTTTTTCCTTCTAATTTTTTTTGAAATTTTTGATTGTTTTTAGCGGCTTTTTCTAGTGCTAAGCCTAAAAACCACAATACTATTTTGAATCTCATAATTTGTACCTGTCTGAAGTCTTATTTTATTCAAATTCTAAAAATTTCGCACTGGCCCTTAATAAGGCATTGGCAATATCTATAGACCCTTTGTCTTTATCAAAGCGGGCGCAAATATGCCCGTCCGGACGAACCAGTACGGCTTTGGCGTTTTCCAATCCCATTGTTTTTAGGCTTTCTTGGCTGGCATTAAAATGTACGTTTACTGTTTTAGTTTGATAGGGCACGTCGCAGGCATTGCTGCCAATGTTGGCACTCTCTAATGTGATAAGCGTGAATTCTTGGGCAGACAATAATTGTAGAGAAGACGTTTTATGGCCTTTTATATCTAACCAGGTATGAGGGAAGCGGGCGCCCACATCTGAAAACTGGAAATCTTTGGCTCGAAGGTCCGGTGCGCTGGTGCGGCCATAGTGTTGGCCAATATGTAAAGCCATACCATCAAAATGGTCTCGTTGATCTTCAATACCCTGTTGAATCTCGCTCCACTTCTCAGGGTTGTTTTTTAGTTCGCCAAACGATGATTGCATACCAGTGGGCATGAGTGATTCAGTGGCAATCATAATGCTCATTAATTTTCCTGCATTTTCAACACTAAAGTTAGCATTGTTTATAGCCACTTGTTTGCGCTCGGTATCATAGCTGTCTAGTAAGCCGGGCCATGCCCATTGCTTAAGAACAGCGGCCATTTTCCAGGCTATGTTTTGCGCATCTCCTACGCCTGTATTGAGCCCTAGACCACCACTAGGTGGATAACGGTGGGCAGAGTCGCCTACTAGAAAAACATTTTTATGGCGATACGTCTCAGCAATTTGAGAACCCAATCCCCAACCGCCATTACTTAAAATTTCCACATTAATATCATCTTGACCGATGGCTTTTAAAACTAATTTACGGCATTTTTCTTCGGTAAAAGAAGATCGTTCAACTTCGGTATCGTCATAAGGGTACATGAATACCCAGTTATCGCGGATATCATAGGCGATTAAGGTACCAGCACATTCTTGTTCCATCACCCAGTATAAAATGGCGGGTTTATCTTTTACTAAGGCTGTTAAATCGGCTTTGAAATTAATCATAATAAAATTATGAACAATGCCCATGCCTTGCATTTTAATATCTTGAGAATTTCGAACAGGGCTACCTGCACCATCGGCTCCAATTAAGAAACGGCTTAATACTTTAGACTCTTTGCCCTGTTCGTCGGCAATGATAGATATCACACCTTCATCTACCTGTTGGCAAGATAGCCAATTGCATGGACGAATGGTGGTGATGAGTTTTTCATTGTCCACATACTTCTGCATCACTTTTTCACAATTAGGTTGTGAAATATTAAAAAGAGGGAATGGACTGGGTAAATCCCCCTTATCCTCCATTCTTTCATAAGGCAGTTTTCCAAATTCATTGGCGTTTAATTTATCTACCCAGCGCACCCAGTTACTTTCTTCACTCGGTGTGGCTAGCGCTTTAAAATCGTCGATATTAAGGCCCAGTGCTGAAAAAATTTCTAGCGTTCTGGAATTTAACGCATGGGCTCTGGGTTCCATATAAAGCGTTGGGCGTCGTTCAATTATAGTGCTAGCGATACCAAATTTTGCCAGTGTTAAGGCCGTGGTCATTCCCGATGGCCCATTACCAACGATAAGAACATTGGTTTTGGTTATGTCAAACATGTTAATTCCTTATTGTTTAGTTTTATAAATGAGCTTTATGAAAGAACTTCTACTGACGATTGAATATTTATAAAGGCTACGCTCACCACTAAAATGATGGCGGTGAAATTAAATACGTTGGTATCCACCTCAATAATGTTGCCGCCAATATTAAATTTGAAAGGTTTTAAGCCATTCACATCTTTTAAGGCGCCGCCAAATATTCCCATGCTGGCGATAGTGATGTAGATAGGCACCAGAATGGCGAGTTGAACAATGGCGACTAAAATAAGTTGTAAATCATATTGCGCCACCAGCGGCGTCCATAAAATGAAAATCATAAATAGCGAAAGGAAACTATTAGTGATGACTTGCCATACCACGTGGAAACGAGCATGAGGTGGCCACAATGGATTGGTCGCATGCGTTTTGTTGAAATCGGCCACAGCCGGCCCTACGGCCAAACCAAATGCAGTGATGGTCATTAAAATTCGTGAAAGTAAGTTAAGGTCGTATAAATTTTCCATATCGCTCTCCGCAGATTAGATTGATTTAATTCCTGTCACATATCGATAATGCAATGATTTGACGCGCTCTGTGGTGCTTAGGCTCAATTCAAATATTGTTACCAAATAGCATCATTTTTTTATTTTATGAGGAAAGAAACTAAGTGATGAGTGTGTCTTTCTTCATGTCTTCAATGCTTGTCAGGATGATTTATATTATCTTGATGTTTTATAAATTGCAACGCGTTGCAATAATATATTTGTGATAGGTAATGAGACTGAATCTAAAGCTGGAATTGTGTTCTTATCGCTTATAGGTAAAGGTCTGTGGCTGTCTTTGTATGGCTATTTCTACCGGTGAGTAGGGGGGAATAAGGAGGCGTTTAAAAAAGGGAGAACCTTGTGGCATAAAATTACGTCATGCCTTAATTGTATTGGTGGGCCTGTGAGGGGCCTGGCAATGCATTATTTCATTGCCAGGGTATCGATTATCGTTTTCCGCTGCGGCGAATGGCAGCGGTGGTGAAATCTTTACGTTTAAGCTCTTGCTTAAAATCAAATGCGTTGCGTTCTTCTATGTTCAATTCAACCATATAACGCCCTGAAATTAAGTCGTAGTTGGTAATGGAGGTATACCAAGGGGTGTCGACGTTAATAAATTGCATGGCATGACCTTCTGCCACACGCCATAGCTGTCCGCGTTGGTCGTAGTGATCGGCCACTGAAATTTGCCAGCTGTCTTCATCTAAATATAAAGAGCGTTTGGCGTAAATATGGCGAGAGCCTTCTTTGATGGTGGCCTCTACTTGCCAAACTCGGTGTAGTTCATAGCGAGTGTAATCTTGATTAATGTGACCAGCACCGATTATGTCTTCATACTTGGCGTTTTTATCCATAATTTTGTAGGAGTTGTAAGGAATGTACATTTCTTTTTTTCCAATCAGCTTCCAGTTATAGCGGTCAGGTGCGCCGTTAAACATATCTACTTGATCCGATGTGCGTAAGCCCTCGGTATTGGGGGAGTCATAAGCAATTTGCGGTGCGCGACGTACACGGCGCTGGCCAGCATTATACTGCCAAGCTTTTCTAGGCTCATTAATCTGATCAATGGTTTCATGCACCAGCAAAACATTACCGGTTAAACGAGCCGGGGATTTAATCGCAGAAGAATAATAAAATAAGACATTTTCATCCTCTTTTGAATCGAATCCTTCTTTCAAATATTGTGGCGGACTAAATTTTGCGCTAATCCTTATAGGAGTGAAACTGCCATCACGCTGTACCGGAATGGTGGCCCTGTTTAATTGCACACTGCCACCGCGAAAACGTGTCACATGATTCCATATTACTTCAAGGCCATTTTGGGGGATGGCAAAGGGGATGCTTTCGTCAAAGTTGGTCAAACCATTACCGTTAGCTAATAAATTAGTCGACGTAGCATTTTTCTTGGCTTTTTCTTTGATGGATTTAGGTAAGCTGGCACTGCGATGCGTAGTAAAAATAGGCATCTTGTAGGTGTCCGGATACCGCTCAAACATGGCTATCTGACCTGGTGTTAAGTTGTCTTTATATTGTTCAAGGTTCGCTTTGGTAATGGTGAAAAGCGGTGCTTCTTCTGCATAAATGTTGGAATAGGGATCGGTGTTAATGTCTTGAGCTAGGCCGCCAGTATAAGCGGGAATGGTGCCACTTTTATTTGCGTCTATCTGCGCACCAATGGCGGTTAAATTTTTACCTAACTGTCTGGCTTGCTGTGTGCTCACTTTAGCATGAGCGCCCTGTGCCAAGAGCGTTAGCACCAAGAGGCTTAGTATATTCTTTTTCATATTTACTCCCTGATCGCCCCTTTTACGGGCGATCATTTTTATTATCTTTATTTAGGTTTTGGTTAGAACTGCATGCCAAGAGTGAATGAGGCGAAATCACGATCGCTTAACTGGTTGGTGGTGCCGCCTGAATATTGGGTGTAGGAAATGGAAGAGGTATACATGTTTTGATACTCAGCATTTAGGCTAAAGCTGAGAACCTGTTGGCCTTCGATGAAATTACCGCCCGGTGCAGGCGAAATCCCGCTCACGTCTTCGCTCCAAGCCAACACAGGAGACAGGTTCACACCTGCAAAAGCATCGTTGTACTTGGCTATGATACGGGTGCGATATCCCCATGAAGATTCAGTAACCACATCATTTAAAAACTCATCGCCTGAAAAAGGAATGTCGCTTTCAAAGTCGTGTATGTAGGTGTAACCCATTTCACCTACGATGGCGATCTGGCTGGCCCCAAGTATTTGGTCGATAAGCTTAATGGCGGTAAATTGCGCTTGGCTCACGTCAAACGATCGATAACCGGCAGCGCCAGTTCCGTCTTCGATGTCTAAGATGTCGATGCCTAGGGAACCGTATGCACCAAAAACAGCAGCACGAGCTGCTTCATTTGCCGCTACCTGATTTGCCGCGCCGCCCATGGCATTGTAAACGTAGGCATAAGTAGCATCTGATTGAACGGAGGCGGTCATTAGAGTCACGGAGTTGATTTGCAGTGGCACATCTAACTTATGACTAAATTCACCCGACAGAGCAATGCTGCCCACGTTGGTGGCGAAACTGATACCGGCTATTTGTTGGTCTTCAGGGTAATCAATGTAATAAGTTTGAGGCGAAACACCGATAGCAGCACCATTATTGGTAGACAGAATACTTAACAAACCTACGTTCACTTCAGCTAAGGCTTGTCTTGCTTCGGCAGTGGCGGCTGCGGTTGCATCGGCTGTGGCAACTGCAATGGCATCATTAGGATTCATAAGAGCAGCCGTGGAGGCCGCGATATAAGCATCATTGGCAGCCACCAATTGATCGTAAACTGAAGAGTCGGCAGCACTGCCGGAAGTTAATTCATTGCGCATGGCGCCAAGGACTGGCGAACCTGAAGTTAAGAAAGCATATTCATCAAAGGTGGATTTTTCGCCACTTATCAAAGGTGAACGGCTGTGAATATTCATGGCATAAAAGCCAAACTCAGTGTCCAGTGTTTCTGAAAAATAGCGGAAGGCTACACCAAACTGACCATCGCTATCGGACCGGCGATTGCCATCGATATTACGGGAAATTTCGCCAGCCGGAGTTAAAATAGCGTTACAGCCATCCGGTTGAAAATCATTGGTTGAAAAAAATGTGCCACAACCCTCGGTGACGGTTTCCTGAAAATCCAATTGATAAAATGTCTCAGCGCTCAAGTTGTCTGAAATTCCAATGCTAGCAAAAGCCATGTTAACGGGAATTAAACCTTCTTTAATTTCAGCGCCAGGGCGGCGAAAAGAAGATATGTCCACAGGATTAATTTGATTGACGCCGCCGTGAATAAATGTCGATTCCCCCCAGCTCACCACTTGCTTGCCCAAGCGAACATCCAAAGGCATATCTAATACGTCAAACTCACCGTAAACAAAGGCATCCAGTACTTCGGCCCCAGAGAATTTGGCTAGGTCATGATAGCCGCTATCATCCATATCATCGTTATTTTCCAAAGCTTGGTCGTACCAGTATTTACCGCGTACAAAGGCACCGTAGTTTTGGTATTTTACTTGGAGGTCGTGACTACCTTTAACAATATTTGAAAAAATATCGCTTTTTTCATAATTCAAGTCTCCTTCATTTTCATTTTCTGCCAGGGTTTGAGTACCGCTTATGCCTTGTGTGAGTCTTGAATCTTGTTGTTCTAGTCGCCAGCTAGAACCCATAGATAACTGGCTATCAAGGCTGCCTTCGATCTCACCCATGAAAAATTCAAAGCCTTGAACTTGAGCGGCCATCGCGAGTGGAAGAATGACCGCTAGGTATTTTTTTTTGGTTATATTTGGGTGTGTTTTGAATGAATTCATATTTGCCCCTGATTTATTGTTATTTTTGTGTTGTATTATTTTCAATTTATTTTTACTTGAAAGTAGTTCATCACGAGATGGAGCGTATCTTGAAAACACCTAAAATGCAACGCGTTGCATTTTAGGTGTTTGGCTGTTTTTAAAGTTCTAAAGATGTGATGTAAGGCGGTAGGATTTAATATTAATCGGTTATTAAAAGCTTATGTGATTGTGTTAAAGAGGGACCCGTTAAACGTTTGCTTTTACGAAATAACCAAGCAAAAGTGCGCAACGGCCAAGAGCCAGAAGACACTTCTTTTCGGAAGTGAGGGCGCTTTAATAATTTTTGATAATAACTTTTTAAATGAGGGTGAAGATGCATAGGGTAGCCCGCTAAGCTTAAGCGGTGCAATGTGATAAACCAGGAAATATCGACGATGGAGATACACTTTCCTAGCAAATAATTGTGATCTTTAAGCTGATGATCTAACCATGAAAGAGACTGATTGAATGCTAAAACAGCGCCATTTATTTGTTCGCTGGAAATTCCTTTGCTAGAGAATTGCCTCCACCAATCTACTTGTTTCTTACGGTAATTGTTAGCAACGCCATTTTCACTGTAGTTCTTTAATTGCTGATCTGATTTGCGCATCATTTTACTCGGCGCCAAATACTCCATGGTGATTACCCGCATGTGATCGTGCATCTTGTCTTCCATGTCAAGCATTGTTTCAGCCAAGGCTTGTTGGGCTGAGGTTCTCGGTAGTAGTGTTGGTTGATCGGATGGATGCTCTTTATCAAGATGAAAAAGGATGTCATTGCTCTCAATATGTACCTGGCCATTATTAATTAGTACAGGCACGACGCCGCGGGCGTTAATGCCTAAAAACCAGGGCGTAGTTTGTTCGCCTTTTTTTAAATCTATTGGGTGTGGCGTAAAGGGAATACGCTTTTCTTTTAATAAAATGCGCACTTTCTGCGAGCAGGAAGATAAAGGGAAGAAAAGCAGGTGTAACCCTTGCCAGTGTTTCACTTCTTCGGTTTGAATATCTTTATTATCCAGCAACATATTACATACTCGCTTCTTATTATTGTTTAGGCTTGGCGGTTACAGTGATTCAGTCACGACTGTATTTTTCTGTCGGCCCAAGTGGATGCTGCCGTCACCGCTAATTATTTGGCTTTCGACAATATCTCCGTCTTTAAGATAGTGGGGGTTGCTGGCTTGGGCCCTAGTAAATTTTTCCTTCCGCTTAGCATCCTTGGTCATGTTGAGTATCAGGGATAAACCCGTCTTCAAATTCATCTCCAAAGCTACTCCACCAGGCGTGCCGGTTAATAGGCAGTCGCCCGCTTTCATATTGCTAAAACGAGAAGCATGTTCCAGGGTGGTGTGAGGTTTGTGAATGAGTTGGCTGCTACAAGCATCTTGACGCAACTCTCCATTAACCCAGAGCTTTAGTTGAAATTGAGGTAATTGGTCTATTTCATTCTCATCCAGTATGTACAGGATGGGGCCGGCAGGGCAAAAACTGCGGTAGCTTTTTCCTTGAAACCACTGCATGGCTGGAGCGCCCATTTGAACATCTCTAGAAGACACATCATTACAAATGATAAAGCCAGCCACGTAATTTTTAAGTTCGCCTTGATTAATCGTCACAGCATTTGTGATATTTTTTTTAATGACTAGACCCAGCTCAATTTCATAATCCAATAACCGACACTCTTTTGGGCGAATGATGTTTTCATAGGCGCCGGTTAGTGAAGCACTTGATTTTAAAAATAGAGAGTTTTCTGAAGCACCTTGGCGACGGGATTTAATACCAGCTTCTGCTACGTGGTCAGCGTAATTCAAGCCTTGGCAAAGTAACTGGGAATTAGGCGTAAGTGGGCTAAGTAATCGTACTTGCGCCATGGTGAGGCCGGTATTTTTAGCACTGTTAATAATGCTAATAAAAGGAGGGACTAGTTTTTCAATGACTTGCTCAAGTTCTGACTCTTGCCAAGGTAGTTCATAAACTATCTCCGCCTCTAAAATACCCCAGCAGGGAAGGTCTTCACTGCTTTTTTGAAAGCGAACAACAGAAATACCCATGACCTAGTTCCTATTTTTATTTTATGTGATCTACGGCAACCCGATCGGTTGGCCTATAGGTTTGATTGTTGATTTGGATCATATACCTCAAATTATATATATGCAACGCGTTGCAAGTTTAATAAAAGTGATTTATGGTGTTTCTAAGTTAGGTAAATATCTACCGGTTTTGTAGGTCTTTTCATTAGAAGCCTGAGCAGATCCTTAAAATAGGTATGACTTTTCACATTATTAATTATAAGAAGTAGGGGTATTGATTATGGATCTGGGTATTGCGGGTAAAAAAGCCTTAATATGTGCATCAAGTGAGGGTTTAGGCAAAGCTTGTGCTATGTCATTGAGCCAAGAAGGGGTGCACGTTTTCATTAATGGTCGAACCTTGGAGACACTGCAAAAAACAGCGGCTGAAATCACTGAAGCCGGTGGCCAGGTAACTATTGTGCAGGCTGATATTTCCACAATAGAGGGGCGAAAGTCTCTAATTGAAGCGTGCCCTGACCCGGATATTTTAGTTAATAATAACGCCGGCCCTAATCCTGTAGGGTTCATGCAGAGCAAGGAAGAAGATTGGAATGAAGCCATTGCCGCAAATATGATGGCGCCTATCTTTATGATTCAGTCAGTTTTGTCTGGAATGCGTAAACGTAAATTCGGCCGTATCATTAACATTACGTCTGCTATGGTGAAGTCGCCATCGCCTATTATGTGTGTATCCAGCGCCACTCGCAGCGCGGTGACCGCGCTTTCTAAAGCTGTTTCAAAAGAATCCGTAATGAGTAATGTGACCATTAATAATATTTTGCCTGAAATGTTCGATACCGGGCGCCAGCAACAGAACGCTGAAAAAATCATGCGTTTTACCAAGGTGAGCTATGAAGAGGCGCGCAAACGGTTGGTGTCCAGGATTACCGCTGGGCGTATGGGGACACCTAAAGAATTTGGTGATACCTGTGCATTTTTGTGCAGCCAACAAGCCAGTTACATGTCTGGGCAAAATGTTCAGCTAGATGGCGGCTCGTACGACGGCTTGGTTTAATTTATCAAATATTTTGTTTAACAAGTTTTACCCTGGCTGAATCAAGAACCAGCCAGGTCTCAATAAGAATAAAAATATGAGAGTATTAATATGTCGTTAGCCGCTGTTCCCATTCGCAAACTAACCGCTGAAGAACTTGAAGCCTATGATCGTGATGGAGTGGTTATGGTTAAGGGGTTGCTCGATAAAAATTGGTTGAATATGATTGAACAGGGAGTTGAGCAGGCCTTAGATAAATTATCTATATTTGGCAAATTCAGTTCACGCAAGACCCCTGGTTACAACATGGATGCTTATTTATGGAAACGCATCGATGTACTTAGAGATCTGGTTTATTACTCACCGTTTGCCTATTGGGCACAACAGCTAATGGCTTCCAAAGAAGTGCGATTTTTCTATGATCAAATGTTTGTTAAGGAACCGGGTGTGGAGGCACCCACTCCTTGGCATCAGGACCTGGCTTTTTGGCCCATGAAAGGTAATCAAATTTGCTCGTTTTGGATTCCGCTGGACCCAGTTAACCGAGAAAGCAGTGGTTTACAATACGTGAAAGGTTCACATAAATGGTCAAAAATCTTCCGCCCTGATTCACCGGATCATGCTGCCATAGGCTTGGGAGTGGATTGGGAGTTGGCACCTGATATTCACGCTCAGCCGGATAAGTATGATGTGGTGGACTGGAATATGGAGCCGGGTGATGTACTCATGTTTCATCCGTTGACCCTGCATGGTTCATCGGGTAACAAAACCCGTAAGCAAAAACGTCGTGCTTTGGCACTACGTTGGGTTGGTGATGATGTGACCCATTCCCCCGATAGCTCTCCTATGCCCATACCCTATAAGTGCAAAAATGTAGATGGTAGCCAGTTTGCAGGGCCTTTGTTTCCACGCATATTGCCAAGCCATATCGAATCCGAGCGTATGGAAAGAAGTAAGGGCGTTGAATCTCAAATTAATGCCAGTTTTTTAAAGAGTGGCGCTAAGGCTTTGTACTCCGCTACTAAGTTAAAAGTGAAGGGCTTTGATAAGAAGTCTGTTAAGCAAACTTGGTAATAGCGTACAGCTATAGCGGTAAGCTTAAGAGGAGTTGATCTGGCTACCCGATTGTTCACACTGGTAATTTTAATACCTGTGTGGGCAACCCGGGTGACTGGCGTTAATGGCTGTTAATTTTATACTGTATCCCGCTTTGTTGTCGGCTTTAGGGGCAGGGCCTAGAAAATCTCTGCCTGGTCTCAATATCACAGGGTGATTTTAACCTTGAATAGTTGAAAAAATTCTATGATAGTAGTCCGCAGTTAGGATTAACTTATTGATAGGAAAGCAGAATGAAGGACGCCTGGAAAAAATTTAACCACATAAATCCCATCTTACTGGTGGCACCATTTCTAGTTTGTCTGTTGGCTTTTGTCAATCTTGTTTGGAGTGGTGTAAGGGACTGGATGTCTTTGTATTATTCTATCCTATTGTTGTTATGGGTTTATCTGGATGCAAAAGACAGATAGATCATATTCAATGGTTGTTAGTTACCCGTATTATTAGTTTTTCATTTAGTTCCTATCCCTGTATTGACTGTGGTTTCTTCAGTTACTCGGTGAATTAGTTATTAGCGCCGCATTTTCCGTTTACTTTTTATGAGGTATAAATATTACTACTTATATTGGTTTCTGGAGGTGCTTTTTCTAATGGCTGACTTTGTTAGAAATGTATTTACCGTTTTCCATTCTGCAAAAGTACTGATTAAGAAGTGGGTGCACAATGGGGTCTTCATTCTCATCGGCTTGCAGATTTCTCTGTGCCACATAGGTAGTATGCTGGCTGTCATGGACTAACACATGATACCAGGGTTTGTTCTTGGGAGGACGGGACTTGGCCACCGTTTCATACCAGTCTTCACTTCCTTGAAAGTTCACATCTATATCCACAATCACACCACGATATTTAAAAAGTTTATGATGAATCAGTTCTCCCACCGAGAATTTAACCTTAAAAATATTGCTTACTGTCCCCATCAGTTGCTTACCCAGAATTTTGTAATGTATCTTCTTATTATAGGACGCTATTGGCTGGGAGGTAGTCTGAGAGTCGCTAAATAATTGCTACCCCTGCTAGCTAATGGCGGCGTCTGCATTAACGAGTTAAATTCACATTCTAATAGGGAATGATTTTTGGCATCGGCCACTTAATGCTTACTATAGAACTTATGCTTTGAATCTTATCCGCGCAGCTCTATCGGTAATGCAATTATGCATTAGGCTAAAAAGTCTTCAGGCTCTGCTTTTATCATGGCTTCAACGTGCCGCCACGCTGACGCCACCAATTCCTTAGGATCTCCCTTAAACATATTTGACCTCATGCTTAGACCATCCAATATAACAAGTATATATACAGATGTTTCTGCGTAAGACTCTACTTGGCATTGTTCTAAACAATATGAGATCACACTTGCTAACCAGGTTTTGTGATCTTGAGAAATCTCATGAACTTTAGCTGCTGTATCGGGGAATTCTTGCACAGCCCTAGTAAACAGACAACCATAAAATACCTCTGCTACAAACCTTTCTTCATGCCAGTCAAAGATGGCTTTTATTTTTTGTCTTTCTGTCTGATGTCTAACAATAGCGATGTTGATACTGTTGCGAAAATCTTCGTCATATTTAATCAGTACACTTTCAATTAATAATTCTTTAGACGGGTAATATTTGTAGAACGTCATCTTGGCAACATTTGAATCCGCTATAATCCTATCAATTCCCACAGCATGAAAGCCGTATTTAGAGAATAGAGTGGTTGCCGCGTTTAAAATTGACTTATGCTTCAAATTCATAATTTACGTTCATTTAAATATCGATCTGTATTTTCTGGAAAATATCACTATCGTACTCATTGGTCTCGCCACGATCTTATATATGAGACAACTCTGAATGTTGTCCTATACTGTCTAAAGACCCTGGGTTTTATACTGAGAATGAGATGCTCAACAAACGAGAAAGTATCAATCAGAGGCTGCTGTATTTAATCGCAGCCATTCCTGGCTGGGAAAACAGAGGCGAAGTGGGGCGGGCTTTGGGCATTGAAAAATCGAGATGGTCTCGCATCATCCGCCATGATGAAGTGCTGTACGATCACGAAATCATCTCTATCAAGGAGTTTTTTCAGACTTATTATGATTGGGTATTGGAGGGCACCGATAAAGCTGGGTACCAAAGGGCATTAAGGGATCTATTTGAACATATGGTTACAACATTGAGTAATAAGGAAAGGTTGGATTTGCTGAATATGCTTCGCAGTCAAAAAGGCGCGAATAGTTGAATGATCTAGACTGTCAGTGCTGATAATTTATACAGCCAAGCAGGATTACTAAGTGACTTATCTATATTCCTTTATTCGATCTTATTATTGATGCTACCGATATGAGCCACAACCTACAGCCCCAATACTGAAAATTAATGTGTGTGGTGAATCTGATAAAACCTCTGGAAAATTCTTAGCCAGAAATATTTACTTATTTTTTATATAACGATTAATTATTTTATTGTAATGACCTAGAGATTTAAGCTTTTTAAGACCCATATTAAAAGTATCTCGGATTTTGTCATCTTTAAATGCCATACGATAGACGCTAGGCTCAAATAAGTCATGGAGAGTAACAGGTTGTCGACTTGAGTGATTTGTTAATCGGTTCCTGTAATAGTTAAATATCAGGTGGTCTAATATAATAATATCGGTATGTTTCGAAAATAACATGGATATCTGACCGTTTTGATGCGCCATCTCTCGATAGCTAGAATTATTTTTTGCCATTAATTCAAATTCCTGGCCCAAGGCAAATTTAGCTTGTTGAAACCCTGCAACAGCTACACCTGCCAAGTCAGAAGCGGTATTGATTTTGTAATTATTGGATCGAAGTGAAATGGCAAAATTATGATATGTTATATATTGTTCGGAAAAGAAGGCACCTTGGACTTCTGGGTAGTGTTTTTTTATCGTCATTACTCCATCAACATGTCCAATTTTGAATGAGTATTTTGTCCGCAGTAATGGCTGATAATCGAATTGAACATTATAGCCTTCCAGAGCGAAAGCTTCCCTGACAATATCGACTTCAAATCCGGCGTCTTGGGTTTCAATTATATAGGGCTCAACTTTAAGACCAGCCGAGAATGTTAATGACTCGCTAAATGTTTGAATAGAAAGCAGAAAGAAAAATACTATTGTAAAACGCTTCATATCATCTCCTTTTTTCCTGATTTCAGGTTCCATAGCAATATCCTGCATTACTAATCTATATAAAAAATCGTGCTCGCAAGCATTAATGAGCTTCGAAGAAGCTAGTTCGAAGGCTGAGCTTGAAAAATTCTCTGTGTTACGGCCTGCTTAAAATATAGATCTTAAAAGGGCCGTCGACCAGAGTTAAGTGCCTGATCAATACCTGTTTTTAACTGCTAAATATTGCAGTGTACTTTTCTAATGCTGTCCTGCTGTTAAATATAAATGGATTTTTAATATTTCCAACACTGTTGCCACAACTTGTTGATTTGGGGGTGACTTTCATTCCAAGTTTCACTGGGGTATTAGGTGATTACAAAAAAACTTATTGTGCCTAATCTTAGTCAATCCAAACTCTAATAATAGTTCGTTGAACAGAGTTACCTTGATCCTTAAAGAGCCACTTAATGAATTACGCAAGCCAGCTATATTTGTTTTGTGTTTTAAACTCCTTTTTATTTCAGAGTAACCTCACTGTTTATAGAGTGTTTTTATTATTCGCTTCAATGTGGCCCTTCTAAACACCTATAACTTTTGTATGCCAATAACTTTAGTTATAACCCTGTGTAATCCCGCTAGTTGTCAGGCTTTTTCCGTATTATGTAAATTAATGTTACGAATGTATTTGAAAAGTTATAACTGAATTCTTCTGTTTTTTTTCGTAAAAATGCTCTGTAAGGCCTATAAAACAAGGCTTTCTAGGTATTGGAACGGTCCTTGCTCTACCTATTGATAGATATGTGTAGCCCAAGGCTTGCGTGTTGATGCAACGAATTAAAAAAATAAAAACGAAGAGGCAGTAATTATGAGCAAAACTTTTCTTTCAAAAATTGCGTTATGGAAAAAAATTCTAATAGGCCTAGTGCTGGGTGTTGCTGTGGGTGCCTTCTTAGGGGCCGATGCAGAATACATAAAGCCCCTTGGTACCTTGTTTATCAATGCCATAAAAATGTTGATTGTACCCCTAGTGTTTTGTTCGTTAGTGGTGGGTGTGACCTCCATGCAGGATACAAAAAAAATGGGTCGCATTGGTTTTAAAACCATCGCCATTTATATGTTCACTACTGCCATCGCTATTTCCATTGGTTTGGGAATTGGAACAATTATGGAGCCAGGTGCTGGCTTAAATATGGTAGCCACAGCTGATGCAGTTGCAAAAGAAGCGCCATCATTGGTGGATACCCTATTGGCCATGGTGCCTAAGAATCCAATTGGAGCACTGGCTGCTGGTAATATTTTACAAATTATAGTGTTTGCACTGGGGTTAGGTATTGCGCTGACTTTGATTGGCGAAAAAGGTAAGCCGGTTGTTCGTGTGTTCGAAAGTTTTGCCGAAGCCATGTACAAACTGACTGAAATAGTGATGAGCTTTGCGCCGATTGGTGTGTTTGCTTTATCTGCTTGGGTGGCCGGTAAATACGGTTTGGATATTCTACTACCTTTGGTAAAAGTCATTGCCGCTGTATACATAGGTTGTGTTCTTCACGTGTTATTTGTTTGTGGCGGAATGGTTGGAATTTTGGCAAAACTTAACCCTGTACGTTATTTCAAGGGTATTCGTGACGCGCAAATGGTGGCTTTCACCACTACGAGCAGCTCAGGTACTTTGCCAGTAAGCATGCGTTGTGCTCACGAAAAATTGGGTGTGTCGCGCAGTATTTCAAGTTTTACCCTACCTCTAGGTGCCACCATTAACATGGACGGTACTGCACTTTACCAGGGTGTATGTGCGTTGTTTATTGCACAGGCCTTTGGCATCGATTTATCTGGTGCCGATTACGTCACCATCGTTTTAACCGCTACTTTAGCTTCTATCGGTACCGCTGGTGTTCCAGGTGCTGGTCTTATCATGTTGTCTTTGGTGTTAAGCACTGTGGGTTTACCTATGGAAGGCTTGGCCATTATTGCCGGCATCGACCGTATTCTAGATATGGCGCGTACCTCGGTGAATGTCTCAGGGGATCTAATGGTGTCCTTGCTGATCGGTAAAAGCGAAAACGAATTAAATGAGGCGGTCTACATGGGTGATGAACAACAGATCCCTGTCATTGAAAACGCCGTGCCTAATTCGGCCGTTTAATTTTTCACTCCTTTATTTAACTTTTAAAAAAGTAATAAAACGTTTTTGAAAATGCCTGGTTATTCACGGGGAGAAGTGAATGGCTAGGCCCTTTTTAGAATGTATGAGTGAAAGTGTAATAGGTGAGTTTTTAATTTACCTACATGTCTAATCAGGATGAAGGGCATTAAATTGTGATGGATAAACAAGATGTACAAATCACCTTTAAAGCTGGAGTTACCATGAAAATTATAAAAAATAACACCCTTGGTATGACAAGTATGAAAAAAATATTTTGCATTGCACCTATCGGTATCGCAATGTTAAGTGCTTCTTTGAGCACACAAGCCGCTGTTAGTTTCGACGACAAGGTAACCGTATTCGGTGATTTTCGCTTACGCGGCGAAGACTTTAATTACAACTACAAGAGCGATAGCGATCGCGCTCGAATTCGTTTACGCATTGGTGCCAAAATTCAAGTTAACGATGACATCAGTGTAAAGTTTCGCCTGCGTAATAATGCATCAAACAATGACAGTTCTCACGATACCCTGGGTGCTGATAACTCGGCCGATTTTGGTTACGACCAAGCGTATGTGAGTTACACAGGTGTTGAAAATTTAAAGGTAAGTGGCGGTAAAATCCCTGCCAACTATTTCCGTACTACAGAGCTTTATCTGGAAGATACCCAAATCCCTGAAGGCGCCTCGGCGACCTATAAGGCGGGTGCATTTACTCTAAATGCTGCACATTTTATTATTGACGAAGAAAGAAATGGCAATACCGATTTAGCTTGGGATCACTTGCAGTTTGTTTATGGTGGCGAAAATCTTACTTTAGGTTTAGGTCATATTGCGTTAGGCGATGATACTTCAGATCGCTTGGGGGATTTTGAATCCAGTGAAATGTCTACACTAACTATTAAGGCCAAGATGGGTAAAGCAAGCTTGAGCCTGGATGCCAACGTGACCAATGAAGATGCCGATACAAGCTATGATAGTCAGGGCCAGGCCTTAATTGCAGGTGTTGGTTATCAAATAGACAGCAAACTGGGTGCCAACCTAAGTTACTGGAGAGTCGGTCAATTGGGTACTCTGGCCAATGGAGAGTTTACTCAAACCGATATGCATGCATTAGAAAACTTTGAAGGGGCCATGGCTCAGTTGAAGTACAAGCTGGATCCTAAGGTAACTCTTACGCCACGCCTGTTTTATTCTGAAACCCTAGATGATTCTGTTCTAGCCTCTGTGCAAGACAATGGCGATATCAAATCTATGATGCGTTACCAGATTAACCTAGATGTTAAATTTTAATTGATCGTTAATCCGCGCATAAAAAATCAATATTTATTATATCTGTTTTAGTCGTGCCTTTTGTCTTCAGCGAAAGCTGAAGGCACTTTTTATTTGGTTTTAATAAAACACTATTTAAATACTTTTTTGACCAAAAATTGAAAATCATTTCAAAGGTTTAAATTATGAATGATAAGCAAATTGGTGTAGTGGGTGGCATGGGCAGTTACGCAGCCATCGACCTAATTCGAAAAATATACGATGCCACCGATGCCAGTTGTGACCAAGAGCATTTACCAGTGGCCATGTTGTCGGCCCCACATTTAACCGTGGATCGCAGCCAGTTTTTATCGGGTGAAATTAAAGTGAACCCGGCTATTAGTATCTCCACCATTATTAATCAGCTGTCCGATCTTGGCTCCACTGTGGTTGGCATTCCCTGCAATACCGCTCATGCGCCGTTAATTTTAGATGAGGTGATGAATTCTATCCCCGAACATGTTCAGTTAATTCATTTAATTGAAGAAGTGGCCAAGCTGATGGTAGAGCAATATCCAAGTGTTACCCAGGTAGGGGTGTTGGGTACTGTGGGTACGGTGAATTCCCAAGTGTATACCCAAGTTATGAATCGTTATGGTTTAAGCGTGATACAGCCACCTGAAGATATACAGTCGCTGTTTGTTAGCCCCGCCATTTATGATAAAGAGTATGGTATTAAATCTCACTCCAGCCCAGTGCAGGTTCGTGCCCGCAACGACCTATTATTAGCCTCGCGTTTTTTATCACGTAAGGGTGCCCAAGCTATCATATTGGGTTGTACCGAAATTCCTTTGGCCATCACCGAAGAGCAGCTGGAAACCAGTATTGTGATAGATGCCACTAAGGTATTGGCCCAAGCCATGGTTCGAGCTGCCAATCGCAGTCCTGTTGTACATTCATTGACAGCAGGCGTCATTACCTAATGTGCTAAACTTAAACTGTTTTTGGTTTGAGTTGCTGGCATTTTTAGGCCATTTAAATGAACAGCGTTAGCCATATTCAAACTATAAAAATCTAATGGGCCCAGCGTATGAAGAGACAGAAACCGTTTTTAGTAGCCTTGCTATTTTTGCTAGTGCCCATCTTGGCAGAGGCCGCCTCGGGTGACATCAGCAAGCTGCCCCATCATAACCTGATCAAGGTCGCGGGGGATCATAACTATCCCCCTTATGAATTCCTCGATGAAGCAGGGCAGCCCACAGGCTATAACGTGGAGCTTACCCAGGCCATTGCCGAGGTGATGGGTATTCATGTGGTTATTCACCTGGGGTCCTGGAGTGATATGCGCCAGGCCGTGCTGTCAGGGGATATGGATGTACTGCAAGGCATGTCTGTCTCTGAGCCACGCAAAAAAAACTTCGACTTCACCCCATCCCATGCTTTGGTTCATCAGTCTCTTTTTGCCCACCCGTTAAGCGCCAGCATTAATACACTTGAAGAACTTAAGGGTAAAGAAGTGATCGTGCAAAGGGGCGGCATCATGCATGACCGCTTATTGGCATTGGATGTGGATGTTAAGTTAATACTGGTGGATACCCATGCCGACGCTTTGCGACTATTGGCGACACTTAAACACGATTATGCTGCGGTGGCCAACTTGCCTGGTTTATATTTAAGTCGGGAATTAAAACTTACCAATATTCGAACCGTGATGCAGCCTTTCTTGGCGCAGCGCTATGGCTATGCGGTGCGTAAGGGGGAGGATGCGTTACTGGCACAGTTTGCACAGGGGCTGGCCATCTTAAAAAATACCGGCCGCCAACAAAAAATTTATGATAAATGGTTTAGCACATTAGAGTCGGGATTCTCTTGGAAAACGCTGGGTTTAACCGGTGCTGTGGTTTCGGTCTTAATGTTACTTATTATTACCATGGTGACTATCTGGAACCGGGCCCTCCGAAAAAAGGTAGAAGAACGCACACAAGATTTACAAGAGCGCCAGAAGCAATTGTTGCAGGTGGACAAAATGGCTTCTCTTGGTATTTTGGTGTCGGGTGTGGCCCATGAAATAAATAATCCCTGCGGTATTCTCACTCTTAATTTCCCCGTGATACTGGAAGCATTTGACGAGATTCTAGAAATACTAGATGAAAAATATGAAGAGCAGGGGGGCTTTGACCTGGTGGGAATTGAATACCAGCGAATGCGCAATACCCTAAGTGATATGCTGCAAGACATGGATGATAGCAGTAAACGCATTAAAGCCATCGTTGCAGATTTAAAACACTTTTCTAGCCAAAGCGGTGATGACAAAAGCTCCATGGAAGAGCTGGATCTAAACGAATTAAGTGATACTGCTCATCGTTTAACAGTGAATACCATTAATAAAACAACCGTGCATTTTGTTACCAGTTACGACCAGGGCCTGCCTAAAATAATGGGGCATGCCCAGCGTATAGAACAGGTTATTGTTAATTTAATTTTAAACGCCTGTCAGGCTACCCAAGATCATGATAGTAAAATTCGAATCACCTCCAATTACGATAAGTATTCGCGCATGGTGAATTTACAAATTAGTGATGAGGGGTGCGGCATAAGCGAAGCCGACATGGCAAAATTAACCGATCCCTTTTTTACCACTAAACGTGAAGACGGTGGTACCGGCTTGGGTTTGTCGGTATCGGCTGGCATAGTCAGAGATCACGATGGAATCTTACATTTTTCCTCTAAGCAAGGCTCTGGCACCACAGTGACATTATCCTTGCCCGCGTCGAATAAAAGGTCGTAACATGAAAAATACCTTATACCCTTCTTTTAAAATTTTAATGGTGGATGACGAAGCCGTTTTTTTACGCAGCTTAGGTTTTTCGTTAGAGCGTTACGCCGGTATCGACAATGTTAAACATTGTACCGACAGTCGTTTGGCTATGGATGAATTGGCCACGGGCCAGTATGCGGTGGTGTTATTAGATTTAAACATGCCACACTTATCGGGTGAGGACTTACTTGAAAAAATAGTCGAAAGCCATCCACACATTGCGGTCATTATCATAAGTGGCATTGGTCAAATAGAGCGAGCGGTGCAGTGTATTAAAACCGGAGCCTATGATTATTATGTTAAAACCGATGAGCCAGAAAGACTGATTGGTGGCATTAAGCGGGTGGTGCGTTTTCAAGAGTTAAACATAGAAAACCAGGCCATGCGTGAATACATGCTGGAAAATACCTCGCCCGATCAAGACGCTTTTTCTCATATCATTACCAACGATCCGCGTATGCGCTCTGTTTTTCAATATATTTTGTCGGTGGCGCGCAGCAAACAGCCTATTTTAATTACCGGTGAAAGTGGTGTGGGTAAAGAATTAATTGCTCAGGCCATTCACGATTCAAGTGCTCGCAGCGATGCCCTAGTGTGTGTGAATGTGGCAGGGCTTGATGATCACTTATTTGCCGATACCTTATTTGGTCATAAACGCGGTGCTTTTACCGGTGCCGACAGTAATCGTGCGGGCATGATCGAACAGGCGGGCAGCGGCACTTTATTTTTAGATGAAATTGGCGATCTCAGCATGGCCTCTCAAGTTAAGTTATTACGACTGTTACAAGAAGGGGAGTACTACCCCATAGGAAGTGATAAACCCAAGCGTATTCAGGCGCGCATCATTGCCGCCACCCACCAGGATTTAAATAAAAAACAGCGCTCTGGAGATTTTCGTAATGACTTGTATTACCGTTTAAAAGTGCATCACGTGGACATTCCGCCGCTAAGACAGCGCAAAGAAGACGTAGGCTTGTTACTTGATTTCTTTTTAGAAGAGGCTGCTCGGGAGCTGGGTAAGGTAAAACCCAATGTGCCTAGGGAGTTGGCGGTGTTGCTAAGCAATTATGCATTTCCGGGCAATATCCGTGAATTGCGCGCCATGACCTATGACGCGTTGAGTGTTCATCAATCTCGTACACTTTCCATGTCGGTATTTAAGCAGTCTATGGATGGCATGGCTGGAGCACTACCGGATGAATCTCAGTTAAATGGCGAGCGTGAAATCTTCATTGCCGATCAACCTCTGCCTACCTTGAAAGAAATTTCGATTTTATTAATAAAGGAATCTATGAAGCGGGCCCATGGTAACCAATCCACTGCGGCACGTTTGCTGGGTATTTCACAACCGGCGTTAAGTAAAAGATTGAAGAAAAGCGCCGAGGAAAGTGACTCTGAGGAAGGCTGATTTTATAGCGGGGGTCGCTGCTTGAAAAAGTGACGGCTCCCTTTATGTTGGACTTTCTAAATAATTCTCGTTAATTGAAAACCTCAAAAACGTTATGTTCTATTCGGACTCAAATTTTCATTGTATTAGCTGAATATCAGAAATAGCGGTGTCGCAATGAATCAAGCAAGACCTCATCAATACAAAAGTGGCGTAAGCCCAAATCCTGCCCCCCGCCCCTGGCGGACTTTTGAATTTCTCCTGCAAGAACCTAGGTCTAATTAACATAAGTTAGCAGCACTAATCATTTGATTAGGAGAATTCGTTTGTTTCGTCCGGGCTTTGTTAATAATATTTTTATATAGATTTTAAGATGGCAGTCAGTCTTATCTCTCATTCACTCATCCTATGAGACGAGTTTAATATGAGTAAATAGCTTTCCTTGCTAGCACGGATGCTTGTCAAACTATTGATAATATATTTAATCTGGGTGAATCATGAAAAAATTTAATATTGCTGGAAAGGTTGCCGTTATTACTGGGGCAGCCGGGGGCATAGGTAAAGCGGTTGCTAAAGATTTGCATTCGCAGGGTGCGATAATAATCGCGACAGATCTCAAGCAATCACTGCTAGATGAATTGGTCATCGAGCTCGGCTCCGTACGTGCTATGGGTATAGCGCTGGATGTGACGAGTGTAGATAATTTAATGAAGGTTCGAGAAAAGGTACTTTCAGACTTTGGTCATATAGATTTTATTTTTGCTAATGCCGGTATCGCTTGCGATCCGCCAACCACGATTGCAAAAATGAACGACAATATTTTCGAGAGGGTGATTGAAGTTGACCTGCTAGGTGTGACCCGCACGGTTAAAGCTTTTTTGCCTGATATCCTTGCCTCTCAAGGCCATATATTGGTGACCTCATCCATTTACGCTTATTGCAATGGCGTTCTAAATGCACCGTATGCAGCTGCAAAAGCTGGGGTTGAAGCGTACACCCGTGCATTGCGATCAGAGTTGGCTGGTACTGGGGCCAGTGCCGGCGTTTTATACCCAGGCTGGGTGGCTACTCCTTTTTCTAAAAGCGCTTTTGGTGGTGATGAATTGGCCAGTCAATTGAGGGCAAGGTTTTTTAAAGGCCCCTTGGGGAAAGCTGTTTCCCCCGAGTTTATAGCCGCTGCCGTGGCAAAGGACATTGTCAAACGAAAGGCTCGGATTCATGCGCCCAAACGTTGGGCTCCGCTCTCAATTATGCGAGGTTTGATGAGTGCGATATCCGATTACTGGCTAGATAAGGATAAGGTCGCCCATCGCGTTATTAAAAAAATTGAAGGCCGCTCAATTGCAAGTAATAAAGAACAGCCATTACACAAGGTTAACTCTAACGAGCGTAGGAAATAAATATCCAACTGTAATTGAACGCCAACAAACAAACTATTTAATGGGTGAAGGTATATGAATAAGAAAACCATTTTTATTACAGGAGCTGCGTCAGGCATTGGAAAATCAACGGCATTATTGTTTGCTAATAAGGGTTGGTTTGTTGGGTTATATGACATAGATGAAAAGGGACTGTCTGCGCTTCACCAGGAAATTGGCTCGCAAAGCAGTTGTTATAAAGTATTGGATGTATCTGATCCAGAAAGTGTAGAGCCCGCAGTTAAACATTTTTCTAAGGCAACCAATGGAAAAATGGATATTTTGTTTAATAACGCAGGGATCTTTGCCTTGGGTCGATTTGAAGATATTCCTTTGGCAAAGCACCACGCGATGATGCGGGTTAATGTAGAGGGTATTCTTAATTGCATACATACGAGTATTGCTATGCTGAAGAACACGCCAGACTCTCGCATTATCAATACCTCTTCCGCTACGGCATTACATGGCGTGCCAGAACATGCGTCTTACTCTGCGACTAAATTTGCGATACGTTCATTGACAGAAGGTTTGCAAATTGAATTTGAGCAGTATGGCATCACGGTTTGTGACATTATGCCAATTTATGTGAAGACACCGATGATAACGGAGCGAGAAGGCGACTCTGGGATGATAAATAAAATGGGAGTGACATTAACCCCTGATGACATCGCTAAAGGTGTTTGGAAATCAGCTCATAGCCGTAAGGTGCACCGCATCATTGGCGGGCTTGAAGTACATATACTAGCGACAATTGCTTTTTTACCGAATATGCTCACAAGGTTTATTTTCAAAAAAGCGATCGCGTAATCTCCTTTTTAGTGAGCGGTGAGTGACTTCATCGCTTGATGATGACTTTAGTCAACGTTATTAAGTATTGTCAAAATTTTCTCAAGGTTAAGCATGCGCTGATTGGTTTGAAGTGAGGTGTTCACTAGCTTGAATGCTCAGGTCGTCTGCGCTATCTTTCATGGAAATCTGCGACTTAATATTGAAGCTCTTAACAAGTGGTTGCACGCTTTGATAGAGGTTTCTTATGTCTGATTCCTTCTCGTTGCTCGTCCCTGATAGGATTGCCAGCCGTTAATTTAGCATCATGTTTACGCTTTAGCTTGCTCTGCTACTTGTCAAACGTGGAACTACCAGCCTCTATCGATTTAGCGACTATCTAGAGCAGAGTAAACCCTGATCTAAAGCCAGTTGAGCAAATTCTACGTTTAATTCAGGGGGAGGCCTTTTTCCATATTTTCACGGTAATGAATGGAGGGATTTTAAGTACCTCCTACCATCAGAGTAAAATTTTTAGGCCACTAAAAAGCCACTACATCGCCCGCTAAGCTGTTGATTTTCTTCCGCAATAACATGGGTGTAGCTAATATAAGTTAGCACCGCTAATCATTTAATTAGGAGATTTCGTTTGTCTCGTCCGGGCTTAATCAATACTATTTTCCTATAGATTTTGAGATAGGCAGTCAGCCTTATTTCTCATTCACTCACCCTGTGAGACGAGGTTAACATGCAGCAAACGTACGAGTCCCAGCAAAGCTGGAGAGAGATTCAAAGCCACTTACCACAAGAGTATCGTTTTAACCGCGAGAGCATGCCGGAGGAAGATTACTGGAACTGGCGTGGTCATACAGTTCATCTTGACCGCTATAGAAATGAGACTGCTACACATAAAATTATCCAACTTCATGGTGTGGGTACTAACGGTCGGATGATGTCCTCCATTGTAGGGCGTCCATTGGCGGATCGCGGTTACGAAACGGTGGCAATTGATCTACTTAATTACGGCGAGACCCATGTCGCGGCAGGGCATAAGGTGAGCTATCAAGACTGGGTTGATCAGGTGGTGGACTTTATTGCCTATGAGCGAAGCCGAGATGAACGACCTATCATTCTTTATGGGTTGAGCGCGGGCGGCATGCTTGCTTATCATGCGGCAGCCATTGATAAAAATGTGGCCGGTGTGGTCGGTATGTGCTTTATGGACATGCGCATGAAATACACCAAAAAGAAGGTGGTTCGCTGGGAATGGATGGGCAGTAAACTTTCGTTTGAAGGGTTGGTACTTTACTCCAAACTGTTGGGAAAAATCACTAAAGTTCCTATGACTCTACTGTCTAAAATGACAGCGTTAGTTAATGACAAGGCTGCTCTGAAGGCTTGTCTCGCGGACAAAACCTCTGCGGGCAACTGGGTAACCATAGATTTTGCGATGACACTCATGACACACAAACCTGCTATGGAGCTTGAAGACTTTGACGTGTGCCCAATATTACTGACCCAGCCAGCGGCGGATACTTGGACACCATTAGAAATAAGCACACCGGTGATGGAGCGCATTAAAAAGGTCAAGAAAGATACTGTCATGCTAGACAATGCAGGTCATTACCCAATAGAGCATTCTGGTCTTAAACAAATGGAACACGCCATTGTAAACTTTATTGAAAAACTTAACTAAGGATTTGGAATCCTAGTTAAATTTGAAATCGATTGGCAAATTAGAAAAATACTTTCTCTCGCCGAGGCGGGAGTAAAGTTTCATGCTCTAGCATTCAATACGCTTGAGCAATACCACTAGGGTCTCAGAAAATATAGATTTGATACAAAAGAGTTTCCCTTTAGGCTTGACTACCAAGCCGTTCTTGCCAGTGAAACCCTATAATCTATCCATTGTGATTGTGATTGTGATTGTGACTGCCTTAATATTTTGTGAAAATGATTTAGCAGCCACACGTTAAAATAATGGTAACGCTCATAGGTTGGCTAGAATGTTTTTGTAAATATGTAGGGCAAGCATCAAGGGGAAAAATGAAAGATCCGAAGTATCTATAAATATTGGTGAAGATATGTTTCATGAACTTATAGGCATTAAAATAACGATTGTTGATAACTCGGAAGTTCGAGCAGAAATGAAAGTTACCCAGTCGCACATTGCACCCAATGGCTATTTGCATGCGGGCAGTGTGGTTTCGCTAGCGGATACTGCATGCGGTTATGGGTGCGGCGAAAACCTACCGGAAGGCGCTTCGAGTTTTACAACGATAGAGCTTAAGTCTAATCATTTAGGAACAGTGCGAGATGGGACTGTTGAGTGCATTGCAACACCTCTTCATCTGGGGCGTACTACACAAGTTTGGGATGCCGTCGTCCAGAATAAAGAGACAGGTAAAAAAGTTGCATTATTTCGTTGTACGCAAATGATCCTGTACCCCAAAAATGCCTAGCAGGGCCAGCCAGAAACGTTAGGATTTTCCATACGAAGGTTTTCCTGAATTCATGGAAGGTAACCCGATATCTTGCCTTGAAGAGCTATAAATATGCCGTTCATCCATGCTCGCACTTATATAAACAAATAGGAATTAGTTTCAGGTGCACAGATGGTGACTTATCATTGATAGACTTTCAAAGGCAGATCCAATGGTGAAAATGAACGATAGCAATCGACATACCTCTAGTACCATAGGCAGTTGGGCGATTATGGTCGCCAATATTATTGAAAGTTATGGTGGCAACAGTCAGGCCATTTTCACCAGCGCGGGTGTTAGTCTTGATGACCTGCGGAGAAACAATGCACGCATTGCCAATCCAAAGTTAAATGAAATATGGTTGAAGGCACAGGCCCTCATTAAAGACCCTTACATCAGCCTAAGGCTTGCAAAAACCATAAAACCTAGCGTTCTTGATACTCTTGGCATTTCATTATCCGTTAGTCAGCATGTGTACGATGCATTAAAGCGCTTAGAGCGTTTTGCAAAATACATAAATAGCGGTCGGGAAGTCATCATAAAAGGCTGTGAGGAAGAGGTAGTAGTACAAGTCCAACGGAGTCCGGAGGATGTTTGCGAGATCAGCGGTGTTAACATTGAAACGCTGATGAGCTCAATGTTTTACCTGTTGAGATCCATGGCAGGGGATAGGTTTAAGGTTAAAGGGGTTTACTTTCAACATGAATTTTTCCATGACAAAAAACCGTTTGAAGATTTTTTCAAATGCGCGGTCTATTTCTCATCCGAATTCGACCAAATAGTATTTGAAAAACAAGGCCTGTATGATGAAGTAGATTTTTCAAATTCGGTATTAACAAGCACCTTAGATCACTGGATAGAAGAATACTTGTCTAAATTTAATGTCGAGCTAATATCATACAAAATACAAGATTATCTGTTAAAACACTTGGCTTTTAATGATATTGACCAAACAAATGTGGCGGATTATCTAAAGATAAGCCCGCGAATTTTACGGCGAAAGCTTACAGAGGAAGGGGTTAGTTATACTGAGTTACTTGATGCATGCCGTCAAAAGTTGGCATTCAACTTAATTTCAGATTCAAGTATTTCGTTATCCAGGTTGTCTTCAGTTTTAGGCTTTTGCGATCAAAGTAACTTCTCCCGTGCATTCAAACGCTGGAGCGGCTCTACACCCCTTCAATACAGAAATAATAAACTGAAGTGCAGAAAATGATTGGCTGTTGCATCTTACCTGGGGCTGTCTAAATTAATCGCGCCCGTATCAGGGCAGGTCTGCTGAATGGCAATGTTTACTTATTAAAACCTAGTATCACACTGGTTTCTTATTCCCATATTTGTTTAAAGTCAGGGACAGTAAACCATTATTAGATATATCTAATTCAGTATTGAATTTTCTCCTGTCTTTAGTTCTTCAGCAGCCTGTTAACGATAATTCCTTCCACATTTAAATATTTATGGAGTGTTAAAAGTAGCCACACTCAGCTTGGGTGTGTCTTAAATAATTTCAATTGGGGTAAAAAATATTCCCATAAGGACTATATGAGAAAAGGCAGAAATCATACATTGTTAGTCCTATCGGCTTAGCGCGGTAGTGTCAAAATAATAATGAATTGAGCGGAAATATGATCTCTAAAAAAATGTCCAAGGCCTTGGGCCGTAAAAAATACCTGGCAGCAGCCATACCCTTAATGATGGCGGCACAAGCTCAAGGCTTCGAATTTTTTATGGGTGAATTAGAAGGTAGTTTGGATAGCCAAATATCAATAGGTTCAAGCTGGCGCATGGAAGCGCAAGATGAAAATCTTATTAAAGAAGCCGATCCGGTAACGGGCTTGCCCAATGCGCAAAACGAAAATAACGGCGACCTCAATTACGATAATGGCGATGCCTTTTCTCAAATTGTTAAAGGCAGTCATGATTTACAGGTAAGTTATCAAAATCTGGGCGCATTTGTGCGCGGAAAATATTGGCACGATGCGAGCTTGGAAGATGACAATTCTCTAGATGATTCAAATAAACATGAGTTGGCCAAATTCTCCGGTGCCCAAGTTCTGGATGCCTTTGTGTATGGTGAGTTTGAAGTATTAAACATGCCTTTGGATGTGCGTCTAGGTAAGCAGGTAGTTAGTTGGGGCGAGTCTACATTTATTCTGGGCGGTGTGAACCAAATTAATCCCATTGATGTATCGTCTTTTCGTCGTCCTGGCGCCGAAATCAAGGAAGGTTTGATCCCTGTTAATATGGCTTTTGCTAGTATCGGACTGACCGATAACCTAAGTGCAGAGGCTTTTTATCAATTAGATTTTCAAGAAACCGTAATTTCAAGTTGTGGCACCTATTTTTCGAATGTTGACTACGTGGCTGAAGGTTGTAACCCGGTGGAGACTGCGGTTGGTAATGTTGAACGTTCCGCCGATATACGTCCAAATTCTGATGGACAATTTGGTATCGCGTTCCGTTATTTCTCAGAAGCCTTAGATACTGAGTTTGGTTTTTATGCCATGAACGTTCATAGTCGTTTGCCATATATCGGTGCCATAAAACAAGATGTTGATGAAGTGGGAATATTATTAGCCGCTGCCACAGACCCTGATTCAGCTGAAGCTTTGACTGCCGCCATGGTGCCGGGTGGTGCACCAACTTTGGTTGCCTTGGTGTCGACTGGTGGTGAGTTGAATTATGGTGCCGGTGTGGTGGGGGCCGATTCTGTTCCCTTGACATATTTTATTGAATTCCCTGAAGATCAAAAGTTAGCCGGTGTCAGTTTTGCCACTAACATCGGCTCTATCGCCCTCTCGGGCGAGGTTACCCATAAATTTGATATGCCGTTTCAAATTAACAGAACCTTGCTGTTAAACGGTGCTTTGACGGGTCCGGTAATAGCGGCAGGTGACTTGTTAACGGGGAGCGAAAACCTGGCCTTCTCAAATCTGTTTACACAGGAAGTGGCGGTACTTCCTGCCGGAAAAAAAGCGTCAGTCTATAAAGCATTTGATGTCACTCAGCTCCAGATGACAGGTGTTCAATTATTTGATCAAGTTCTTGGTGCCAGCAACTTTGCCGTTATTGCCGAAGCGGGTTACACCTATGCTCATGGTTTTGATGACAGTGCCCCCAATGCCATCAAGTTTGGTGGCAGTGTTGCGGTAGAGGATACGGTAACCCAAAGCTCATGGGGATACCGTGGCCGTATTGTAGGTCAGTATAATGATGCCTTTGCAGGTGTAAACTTGTCCCCTGTTTTCTCCTTTAGCTACGATGTTGACGGTGTTTCACCTTCTCCGGGTGGTAACTTCATCGAAGGTGAAAAAACACTGGGTTTTGGCTTGAATGCTGAATATCAAAATACCTATAGCGCAGCCATTTCGTACACCCAGTATTCCGGGGGCATAACCAATAGCCTATCAGACCGTGACTTCGCTTCGGTTAGCCTTGGCATGCAATTTTAATTCGTTGATAACAAGAATAAAAAGCCGCCAAATATGGCGAATGATTACAGGATAATATTGATATGAAAATTATTAGGTTTACAGCCACTACATTGGCATTGGCATTGGCATTGGCAGCGGGCTCGGCTTATGCAAAAGTAAGTAACCAGGAAGCAAATAAATTAGGCAAGCAATTAACGGCCGTGGGTGCAGAAGTGGCGGCCAGTGCGAACGGCACCATACCTGCGTATAGCGGCGGCTTGGCGAAAGACACCGGTGTCGACCCTTACACAAATATTTATGCCCATGAGAAACCTTTATTTGTAATTAACAAAAGCAATCTTAACCACTATAAAAATAATCTAACCCCTGGCCAGGTGGCCATGTTCGAAAAGTATCCTGATACTTACAAGATGCCCATCTACCCAACCCATAGGACGGCCAACTACCCGAAAAATATCTTGGCCAAAGCCAAGAAGAACGCCACCTCTGCTGAACTGTTAGACGCTGGCAATGGTTTGACCCACTTTGATGAGACGGTACCCTTTGCCATTCCACAAAATGGCTTGGAAGTGATTTGGAATCACGTTACCCGTTTCAAGGGTGGGAACTCCCAACAAAATCGGGCAAATATACCTGTGCAACGCAACGGCACCTTCCAGGCCATTAAAGTTCGCTCGCAACTTGCATTTCCACAATACTTAGAAGGAGGCTATGACGCCAAAGCAGATAAAAATGTCCTGTTTTATTACACTAACTTAACAAAGTCGCCGGCGCGTTTAACCGGTAATGTTTTGTTGGTGCATGAAACCATTGATCAGATTTCTGAGCCCCGTAAAGCCTGGCAGTATAATGCTGGCCAACGACGTGTGCGTCGCGCCCCTCAGGTAGCGTATGATGCCCCTAATACTAACGGGTTGCGAACTACGGATCAGGTTGACATGTACAACGGTGCGCCTGATCGCTACAACTGGAAGATCGTGGGTAAAAAAGAAATCTATATCCCATATAACTCTTATAAGATGATAGATAAAGATGCCAAGTACACTGACATTATACGCGCAGGTCATATCAATCAGGATTACGCTCGCTATGAGTTGCACCGTGTTTGGCACCTAGAAGCCACCCTTAAAGACGATGCCCGTCATGTTTATGGCAAGCGTTCTTTATACTTGGATGAAGACAGCTGGCAGATTGCGGTGGCCGATCATTACGACACTCGAGGTAATTTGTGGCGTGTAGCTGAAGGTCATGCCATGCAGTTTGTCAATGTGAATACCACTTGGTACAGCTCTATCACAAACTATGATTTGATCTCGGGTCGTTACATGGCGCAACTTAACAATGAAGAGCGTGATTCTTTTAAATTTGATTCACTGTTAAAACGTAAAGACTTTACCACGGCGGCCATTCGCCGTAGTGGTAAACGCTAGTCATATCTTGGGCAGTCAGAGCCATCTGACTGCCCTGTTTAATAGTGTCTTGATAATCTCGTATTCCTACCAAGCCATTTTACATTGGCGAAACCTGTTATCGGTATCAGACTTTGTTAAGTTCTGAAAAATGAAGAAATTGCTAACTGGTTTGTCTATTTAACAGAAAAATAATCAGATTGGGATTTTGGTCTTTACTTTGATTATTTACCTAACGTGAAAGGCTTTAAATAAAATCATAATCGGGTTTATTGAATTTAGGTATCAAGCCTTGAAGGCGATTAATATGTAACAATCCCGAGCTGTTAAAAGAGCCCACTAAGATCAATCAGATTTGGTCCATAAATTTTATGCATGATCAGTTAGCTGATGGTCGAAAAGTTTCGTTTATTTAACGTTATTAATAATTACGCCGCGAGGGTGATTCGAGTGCAGGATCAACTCTTAGACTGAAGTTCAAAACCCACTGTAATGCGTTGTGATAATGGGCCTGAATTTATAAGCTATTTATTACTTGATTGGGCTGAAAATCATGACATTCGCATTGAATATATTCAGCCGAGGAATTCACAATAAAACACTTATGTTGAAAGAATCAATTCCACGATTTGTTACAGTTGGATTAATAAATATCTATTTGAAACGTTTAATGAGGTTCAAAACTATGCAACGAACTGATTATTGTTTTGCAATAATAAACGGCCACATAAATCAAACGGTAGTAGGTCTTAGCTAATGGCTACTTAACTTTTACTTTTGGCTTTAATTATAAAAAGGTGGATTGCCGTTTTCCCTCTCGCCCTTTAGTGTGTTTTTCTGTCATGTTAATCCCTGGCTAAAATCCTCGTGCCCTACAATAAAAGAAATAATTTTATAGTCGTCTTCTCATAGGTTGGTCGTGTTGGTGGATCAAGCCATGCTAATTGTAGCTATGAGCAATGGGCGTTTACTTACGAATCTTTTACTATCGATGAATATAAAAACCTTGCCGAATTTTTTCAAAAAATACTGTGAAATCTAATTTGGTAAAGGCCATTGCGCATAATAAATCTAATGAAAAATAGAGGCTGCTTCATGTCAGTGAATTACTTAACTCCGCTGGATTATTTGTATCAATGGGAAAAAAAATCACCAAAAAAAATATACCTAAGGCAACCCCGGAATCGAGTTTGGCAAGAATACAGCTGGCAACAAGTGGCAGATGAGGCGCGCAGAATGGCCGCCGCCATGCAGGCGTTAAAGGTGAAAAAAGGCGATAGGGTAGCCATTATTTCTAAAAATTGCGCCGAGTGGATTATCGCCGACCTGGCCATCATGATGGTGGGGGGCATTAGCGTACCCTTGTATCCCACACAATCGGATGACTCCATGGCGTATGTTTTACAACATAGTGGCGCGTGCTTGGTGTTTGTGGGAAAGCTGGATAACCCGCAGCATATTCAAAACATCATTCCCAACACCATTAAAAAAGTGGGTTTTAATTACAACGGGATAAAGGCGCCGTTGATGTGGAATGACTTAATTGCCAAGTATGCGCCTACCACTAAGCCATACCATCCCACCATGGCTGATATATTTACGATCGTTTATACCTCGGGCACCACAGGCTACCCAAAGGGTGTAGTGCATGACTTTGCGGGGGCTTCGTTTGCGGCTACTCATGGCGTGAAGACATTTAATTTTGACGCAGATAAACACAGCATGTCGTATTTACCGTTAGCGCATATTGCCGAACGAGTGCTGGTAGAGTTGCCGAGTATTTACGCTGGATTTACTGTGTCGTTTAGCGAGTCGCTGGCAACTTTTGCTGAAGACTTACGTATGGTGAGTCCCACCAGTTTTTTCTCGGTACCACGATTATGGACCAAGTTTCAAATGGGCATTTTGGAAAAGATGCCGCAGAAAAAACTTAATGTACTGCTTAGTATTCCACTGGTGAGTTCCCTTGTAAAAAGAAAAATCCGTCAAGGTTTAGGCCTGGATAATGCCACCATGTTTATTTCCGGGGCAGCACCCTTGGCGGTTTCGGTACTAGAATGGTTTGGGCGCTTAGGCATTAATATTCAAGAAGGGTATGGCATGAGCGAAAACCTGGCTTACGGCACCTTTAACCCGGTGAGTGATATTCGCTTTGGCTCGGTGGGAAAGTGTTTTTACCAAGGACAGGTTAAGATTTCTCATGAGGGGGAAATCTTATTCAAGAGCCCGGCTAACATGAAGGGCTATTATCTTGATGATGAAAAAACTCAAGAGGTTTTTCAGGATGGTTTTTACTGCACCGGTGACAAGGGTGAAATATGCAGCGACGGATACCTAACCATAACTGGGCGCATTAAAGACACCTTTAAAACCAGTAAGGGTGAATTTATCACACCAACAATTATTGAAGAGTTGTTGTGTGAAAATACCAATATTGAACAGGTGTGTGTATTGGGTTTGGGACTGCCACAGCCCTTGGCGCTAGTGGTACTGTCCGCGCAGGCGCAAAATAGGCCTAACGAAGAAGTGACCCAAGAGCTAAAAGCCACCTACCTAAGTGTAAATAAAATACTGAAATCCCATGAAGTGCTTAATGGTTTGTTGGTAGTGAAGGACGAATGGCTGCCCGAAAATGGCTTAATGACCCCAACCCTGAAAGTAAAGCGTAATGAAGTAGCTGAGCATTATCAGGCGTTGGTGACGAAATACAGTGAAGTGAAAGCGGTGGTGTGGGAATAACCTGCGCGACTGGCTTAAATTTCATGCTATGGAGTTGTAATTCTGACAGCTAGGGTAGAGTTGGCTAGCAGTGAATGTTCATTCCACAGGCCAATTTGTAGGTGAGCATTAATGACTGCTTAGGTATTTATTAATACTGCAGCCGCAGTAAAGCGGCTGTTGAAATTGAAGTTACCTGTAACGATTAAATTATGTGAACAATACAATTCCAGATCTTTAGTTTTTAGTAGGCATGCGTTCGTTTCATTAAGAATTATGTAGCGCTGGATGAGACTTATTGATACTCATTATTAGCTCTATTATTGGTTTTGAAGAGGGGGAGGGTTTCGGGCGCCGTATTAGGTTGGATGATTATAGGTTGTTATTTGGTAAACTGCGTCACAACAATCCCCTTGGATTGGCAAGCCTTTTGCTGATGAAAAATATTCTAGATAAAAGTTATCTGACACCCACTACCGGTGCGAGCTTAACCGAAGGCACCCCAAATTGCGGACGGAAAGTGTTGGCTGGCATAATTTGGAATTTTTAAGCTTGGTTTTAATTTAAGAAATATTTGTTGCGGTAATAAAAGGGAAGTCCAAAATCGTCCTTATAAACAAAGTTTGTCACCTGATTCTTAAGGACTGCATACCCTAGTGGAATTTTCGGACTTATTAAATCGGGTAATGGCCGACTTCACTGCCACTCTTGGACGAGGCGATTCAACAGAGCTTTCTAGATTAAAGGTTCGCTACGTCAATAGACTTAGAAGGCACATCAAAAAGCTTCCCTAACACATAAAACCCGCTATACCGATGAAGGAATAGCGGGTTTTGATTGATGTAATTATGCTTTTTCGACTCGGCAAGGCAACCCTCTAAGATGTGGGATACCTTGTTCTGTGTCTATATAAGCTTCTTCTTCAATGGTGAGTTGGGCATCAGAAAGCTCCCAAGCACTGGATAGAAAATCTTTGCCCTGCTGTGTTTCCGGCTTCCACCAACCATGTGGAGCACGCACCAACCCCTGCGGCATATCATCTCTAATTTCTGAAACGCCCTTAATTTTTCCTGCCTTGTTTTTAATAACAATCCATTCACCGTTATTAATATTTAAATCACTGGCGTCTTTTGAGTTTAGGAAAAATTTTGGTTCTGGTCGGCGCTTTCTTAATTCAGGAATAAACCTGTGACCTGTTTGAAAAAATTCATCTTCACGCACTCCAGTGAATACCAATAGAGGGTACTCTTCACAGGGTTGTGGGCTCTCACGGTAATAGGGCAGCGCATCAAATCCTAAGTCTTCTAGGATGCTGGATTTAAGTTCGACCTTTCCGGATGGAGTGGCAAAACCGGTGGATTCATATTTTTTAAATTTAACCTTGGGAGTATGACCAAAGTTTTTGCTGGCAAACTCTTCAAAGCCGACACCAAGATTACTAAGGCGATAATCGAAAAGCTGCTCGGTGGTTTCCCAGGGAAAGTGTTCTTCAAACCCCATTCTAACCGCCAGACCACGCCAGAAATCAAACACGCCATGGCATTCACCAGGAGGCTCTACACTCTTGTTGGAAACCAGTATGTTTGCATTCCATGCCAATGAATCCTGTAAGTGGTTGCGCTCCAACCAGCTATCACCGGGCAGTACATAATCGGAAAGTTGCGCTGTGGGGGTCATAACGTGTTCGTGAGCCACCACTAATTCTTGGTTCATCATGGCATCACGAATGAGTTTCATATTCGCATAACCCAGTAACGCGTTATTGCCCAAAGTAAAAAACGCTTTTACCGGATAAGGCTTTTCGTAGGCCATGGCCTGGAAAGTACGATAAGGCACTGCCATAAAGCTGCCGGTAATGAGGTTTACATATTCTCTGCCCCACACCCGTTTGGTCGGCTCCCTAAGAGCATCCATGCCGCGATAGGTGAATACCGGATGTTGCTCACTGCCCAGTTGCTTGTCTTTTTGCGCTTGTGGCAATATTTCGTGCCATTCTAATTCCACTTCGCTGATGACTTCAGGGTTTAGGCCGTGTAAAACATCGCCCCCTTGTGCATCTAGATTACCGGTAACGGCTCTTAATATGGCCTGTAAACGTATGGCCGAGGTGCTGTTAACTTGTTGGTCGGTAATGGGGCTCCATGGAATACAGGCGGAATCGGCAGTGGCATACATACGAGCGGATTCGCGAATTAACGTTTCATCAAGGCCAGTAAGTTCGGTGACTCTTGTTAGCGGGTATTGCGCCACACGCTCTTTGAGTGCGTCAAAACCAGTGGTCCATTTTTCTACAAACGTTTTGTCGTAAAGCTCTTCTTCTATGATGACATTAAGCCAGCCTAAACAAAGTGCTGCATCGGTACCGGCTTTAAGGGGGAGCCAAACGTCTGATGAATCTACATTTTCATTGCGGCGTGGGTCTAACACGATCAGCTTTGCGCCATTTTCTTGCGCTTTGCGAATCTGATGATAAACCGGTGTCCATGAGTGTTTCTTTGGGGTGTGACCAAATAAAACAATACACTTTGTGTTTTTAAAATCGGGCCATGGGAACCAACCATAGGTCATGCGGTTCACGGCAGCGGTGTTACCGGCACATAGCGCTACGCCGCTAATCCAGTTAGGGGAGCCCAGTAAATTCATGAAGCGGCGGCCCATGCCGTTGTCGGTAGAGGTGTTCCATTGGCTGGTGGAAACCGCTAACGCTTCCGGACCATGCTCGCTAACAATGCCTTTTAATTTTTCTGCGATTTCATCCAGCGCAGTTTCCCAACTGATTTCTTGCCATTGGCCACTGCCACGCTCACCAACCCGTTTTAGAGGTTTGGTAATGCGGTGTTCACTGGCAAAACCATTAGGGGCATTCACCCCTTTCATGCAGATGTAATCTTTCAGTGGGCCTTTATCATGGGTACGAATTTTTACCACTTTACCGTCTTTTACTTCGCTAACCAGTGGGCAGGCAATATCGCAACTGGCACAGATCACGCCTTTTATAACGGTTTTTTCGCTTTGACTTGTCATATTGTGTCTTCCTATTCTGGATGAAACGTTAGGCAGCTTGTGATAACACCATGCGAATTTTTTCAATATCCAACGAGCCGTGCTCGCCCAGTTTGGTCATGCCATGTTTTTGTAGGTTGAGGATGATTTCATCAAAGTTTTCTGCGCCCAGGTTTACTTCTGAAAGTCGTACTGGCAGTCCCATAGTGCGGAAAAAATCTTCGGTTGAAACGATGGCCTGTTCAATTAGGTTATCTTCATTATCGTCTTGTAAGTTCCAAACTCGTTGGGCGTATTGAATGAGCTTTTCACGTTTGGTGTCGCGGCAAACGCGCATAACGGCAGGAAGGATCAGTGATAGTGTTCTGGCATGATCAATGTCGTATAGCGCCGTTAGCTCATGGCCAATCATATGGGTAGACCAATCCTGGGGCACGCCACAGGCAATTAAACCGTTAAGGGCTTGCGTAGCAGACCACATAATATTGGCACGATTATCATAGTTGGCTTCACCTTCCAAAACTTTTGGCCCTTCTTCGATCAATGTGGTCAGGATGCTTTCTGCGAAGCGGTCTGTAATGGTGGCATTAACAGGGTAGGTGAGGTATTGCTCGATGGTGTGAACAAAGGCATCTACCACACCATTGCCAAGCTGGCGCTTCGACAAACTGTAGGTCACTTCTGGGTCGAGTATGGCAAAGGCAGGCCTTACCAATGGACTCATAAAGGGCAGCTTGTGATTGCCTCGGGTGATCACAGAAGTGGTGTTTGTCTCAGACCCAGTGGCAGGCAGTGTGAGTACCACACCCAGTGGTAAAGCTTGTGAAATACGAGCCTGCTTGGCGAATATATCCCAGTGGTCTTCCCCTTCGAATAAACTGGCTGCTGCAATAAATTTAGCGCCGTCAATCACGGATCCGCCGCCTACCGCTAAAACAAAATCAAGTTTGTTTTGTTTGACGACGCTGACCGCTTCAATTACGGTTTTGTACTTGGGGTTGGGTTCGATGCCGCTAAACTCAATAACAAAACGATCACCCAGCGCAGTCTTAACCTGCTCATATATGCCATTTTTGTGTATAGAGCCACCACCATAAGCCAATAGTATTCTGGCATCTTTTGGAACTTCTTTTGACAAACGGCTAATTTGATTTTTTCCAAAATGAATTTTGGTGGTGTTATGGGCGGTGAAGTTAAGCATGAGTAAAGTATCCGAATCCAGGTGATTGCTAATAGGCTGAATTATTAATTCAATCAACGGCCTATTAGCTTGTTAGGTATTATTATGTAAAGAAAAACAACGTTTTTATTGCTTAGTTAGACATGTTTACTTTGCGGCTTTGGTTTGAAATAGGCTGTTTGAAAATAGCGTTTGACAGAACCTAGGTATGGTTGTGTCTTTAGCCATTTCATACTCGATATTTGATGTTGCAGCGGCACAATCTGTTACTAAAGTCGCATGGTATCCATATTCAACAGCATCTCTAATACTTGAATCCAACCCTATGTTTATAAAGGGACCGGCAAAGATAAGATTTTCTATATTCTTATCTTGTAACTTCTGATGTAAAGAGCTGCCTGAAAAAGCGCTTAAGCCAGTTCGGTCTTCAATAATTGTATCTTTGTCGTTAGGCAATATAGATTGCTCAAGTAAATTTGGCGCCACTTTGACTTCATTGCCTCTCACTTGAATATGATCTTTCATTAATTGGTGAGCGGGTGTTTCAAAAGTAGGCTTAATGGTGTCTGTATAGGGGGCATATAGGATGTCGTACCCTTGTGCCCGTGCAAATGCGATTAACGAGCTCATGTTTTTTTTGAAGTTTACCGTTTCAGCAACGTCTGAAACGGATTGCCAGCCACTCTCCACTGGCAGTAAAAATTCTTTCTGCACATCAACTAAAACCAAAGCGGTGAGATGCTTGGGATATTGGCGATAAGTTTTTTGCGTTAAATTCGCGAGGAATTTCATGGACTCGCTCATTAGATTATTTAGCATGTGAAACTCCTATTAAGAAAGACCGGTCAAAAAGTTTTGGGTGTTTGTTAAACGGTGCGCCAGCAAAGGATAATTCACCTCTACAGCGGCTTCGTGATCCTTTGGAGTCCATGCACTTACCGCATCATCTAGTAAGGTGACGTGATACCCAAGATCAATAGCGCTTCGGGCAGTTGACTCAATACAAGTGTTTGAGAGAAAGCCAGCCAGCACAATATGTGTTACACCTTTCTCTTGAAGTTGTTTGTGCAAGTTGGTTCCCGTAAAGCCGCTGGAGCAATCGTGCTCTGAAGAAATGACATCACCTTCTTGGGGTAAAAATTTTGCATGATATTTACCTCCAAAACCTTTGGCATTGAAACCAAGCGTCATCTTTTGAACTATTTGTGATGGATGAAGATACTTTCTACCAGCAAAGCTTCCTTTTTTGTAACGATGATGAGGTGCATAGGCAATTACCCAGCCTGCTTCCCGACAGCGTTTAGTAATAGCTTGCATATGTTCAATTAAGTTTACTTTCTTCATAACCGTACGAGCGATTGGCCATGCTTTTCCTAGGGGTGATATAAAGTCGTTTAAGGGGTCGACTAAAACAAGTGCTGTATTTTTACTGGGGTATTCCATATCGGCACCTCACCATTGGTTGTTTATTAAGAGTGGTTTTCTTTGATATTAGATTATTGCTGACCACGCTAGAAGACAATCGCTAAAAACTAAGCTATTGTTAAATCATGCTTACTAATAGCTTCTGAGATCTATCTATCCTATTGTTTTATAACAACTTTCACATCGGGATTGTTAAGAGTGTTTATTAAATTTAACGAAGGTTGTGTGATTAAGAGCGAAAAATGAAGACTCCACCACTGCAATTGCTGCCTGCTTTTGAAGCCACCGCACGACATTTTAGTTTTAAAAAAGCAGCTGACGAGCTTTGTGTCACGGCCTCTGCAATTAGTCAGCAGGTAAAACAACTGGAATCTATTATCGGTACCCAGTTATTTATTCGCACCACGCGTAATGTCAGTTTCACAGATAATGGCCGTCAGTTTTATGAGCTTGCACAGAATATTCTGAACGATTATCAAAGGGAGTATGGTCGTTTTTATCGCTCAATTGGAACGCCATCTCTGCGTATTGGCACGTCGGCGTTTATTGCTTACGACATCATCATTCCTGCCCTTCACTCTATTACCAGTAAGGATGCTCCCTTTGATTTACGGATAGAAACGTCAGAAGGCATTGTTGATTTCGATGAAGAGCAATATTCAGCTGCGATTCGAATTGGCGAAGGTAATTGGCCTGGGTTGGTTAGTCGACTTCTAAAACCAATGAGTGTAAACATAGCAGGGTCGCCAGAATTCGTCGAAACTCACCCAGTCGCCAGCCTTGAAGCGCTAAAAAACATGCCGCTTATTCATGCTCGTACTCATATAAACGAATGGGAATTGGTTTCAGATGCGCTAGGTGTCGACTTATCAAAGAATAAACAAATATATTTAGACAGCTATCTTGCTGCAGTCGGGGCAGCTGAGCAGGGTGTGGGGCTTATTGTTGCCATGTTGCCTATTACCCATACTCGAATTAAAAATAAACGACTGGCGCCTATTCTTGATCAAAACTTTGAGGTGGAAGGCAGAGGATTCTATTTTGTGCAAGGGAATCAAAAAGAACCATCTCCCTACATTGAAGAAGTTTACCAATGGGTGAAGGGATTATTTGATGGGCTCTCAATATAAGAGGTTAGAGCCTACGAAGAGGTGGATTTGTACCTCGATGAACTTTCAATTTTTCAATGAGGTATGAAATAGCTTAGGCTCCCGTGGTTTAAATCCTGATAACCCGCCTTTAAAATTCTAGTACGATCATTGCTGTATGTTTACAGATTGCCTCGCCCTTATTGAACCCTCATAACCAAGGTTCTAACTATGGCTTAAATTATAATGTGGAGTACGCTTTAATATTTGATTCAATAGTGACAATTGTGGCCTGTTATTTATTTATAATGGTGAGAACAGGTCTTTTTGAACACAGAATGTGCAATGTATTCCAGCTCTTCATTCTTTTACCTATTAATAGCTAATTTTTTACTCCTTATTGTCATAGTTAAGCAATCCCTCCACTTTTTTTATATCCCAAAAGTTATAGCTTTTGCATGATCCATTTTTCTTGTTTTGTAGGTTTTAGCCTTTAAATACAGGGCGTTTTTGCGTTTGTTAAAGTTGGCCAGCCTTTTGCTATTAGGATATTAAAGGGTAGAAAATCCAAAAAATAATAAACAGAGGCTAATATGACTAACTCCACAAACATGCGCGAAGAAAAAGATTTATTAGGTACGGCCATGGTGCCTAAAGATGCCTTGTATGGTATTCAAACTCAGCGTGCCTTAGTGAATTTTGATTTGGGCGGCGAACCGTTATCGAACTTTCCCGAACTGGTTCAAGCCCTGGCTTTGGTTAAACAAGCATGTGCATTAGCCAATGAAGACTTGGGATTAATTTCAAATGAAAAGCTGGAAGCTATCGTGACCGTCACCGACAAAATTGCCGCCGGCGAACACCATGAAGCTTTCGTGGTGGAAATGATTCAGGGCGGTGCCGGTACCTCTACCAATATGAATGCCAATGAAGTCATTGCTAATTTGGGTTTAATACACATGGGGCATGAGAGTGGTGATTATAAATTTCTGCACCCTAACGATGACATAAACCGCTCACAATCTACTAACGACGCTTATCCTACCGCGGTGCGTTTAGCCATACTGCAAAGTCACCACAAATTGGTAGATGCATTAACCTCGCTTAAAAATGCCTTCTTGATTAAGAGTGAAGAATTTTCAGGCGTCATCAAGATGGCCCGTACTCAATTACAAGATGCAGTGCCGATGACACTGGGGCAAGAATTTAAAGCCTTTGCCAGCACGCTTGGTGAAGATGTTGATCGCATTAGTGAGTTGTCACAATTGCTTACCGAAATAAACTTGGGTGGCACAGCAGTGGGCACAGGTTTGAATGCTCATAGAAGCTTTGGCCAGAAGGCCACCGACCACTTGGCAAAAATAAGTGGTTATCCTTTTGTGCAAGCCAGCGATTTGATTGAGGCTAGCTCCGATATGGGCGCCTTTGTATTATTTTCAAGCATGTTAAAGCGTTTAGCAGTCAAGCTTTCTAAAATTTGTAATGATCTGAGATTATTAAGCATGGGCCCTTATGCTGGACCCAATGAAATTAATTTACCTGAACGCCAGCCAGGTAGTTCCATCATGCCGGGTAAAGTAAACCCAGTTATCCCTGAAGCGGTATCCCAAGTGGCCTACCGAGTTGTCGGCCACGATATGTCTATTACCATGGCAGCGGAAGCCGGTCAGTTGCAGTTGAATGCCATGGAGCCTCTCATTACCTATTGTGTATTGGACTCTATCGAGTACTTAACTAAGGCCATGATTATGCTGGAAAACCATTGTATCGTCGGCATCACTGCCAACGAAGAGCATTGCCGCAACATGGTGAATAACAGCATAGGCGTAATCACTGCAATTAATCCCTACATCGGTTATGAAAATGCGTCTCGCATTGCTAAAAAAGCCCTGGCCACCAATCAAAATGTAATTGAACTGGTGAGAGCCGAAGCCTTGATGACTGACGAGCAGTTAGATGAAGTATTAAAACCAGAAAATATGATTCGCTCTTCTAATTAAACCCTTTCAGCTCAGCTAATTTTTTTAAATTAGCTGAGCTTTTCTTATAAGGGGTTACACCACCACCTGCCATTAAAGTTCTTTTTATGGCAGGTGGTGCGTTCTTTTTGATCACAATTAAAAATAAAAATACAGGATACAAATCATGGGGATAACACCTGCCTTGAATAATCGACAAAGCTTAGAAAGTACGGACTATTTAGAAAAAGAGTTTGAGGAACAGGTAGAAGATCAGGAATGGATGGAAGCCATTGACTACATTATTAAAGAACAAGGCGTAGCGCGCGCTGGAAAATTAATTGAACAATTGGCAGCTAGGGCCAGTAAGAATTCTACGCCACTGCCTTATGCCTACGTGACGGCTTTTCGCAATACTATTCCTGTGAATGAAGAGCGCCGCATGCCCGGGAATTTATTTATGGAACGACGCATTCGTTCACTTATTCGCTGGAATGCATTGGCCATGGTAATGCGTGCTAATGCACGTGAAGGGGATTTGGGCGGGCATATTTCCAGTTTTTCATCTAGCGCCACGCTTTATGATGTGGGTTTTAATTACTTCTTCCGTGCTCCTAATGAAGAAATGCAAGACAACCCGCTAGGAGACTTAATTTATTACCAGGGTCACATTTCCCCTGGAATTTATGCCCGTTCTTTTTTAGAGGGGCGTCTTAGTGAAGATCAGCTTAATAATTTTCGCCAAGAAGTAGATGGCAAGGGCTTGTCATCTTATCCGCATCCATGGCTCATGCCCGACTACTGGCAGTTTCCTACTGTGTCTATGGGCTTGGGGCCAATTCAAGCCATTTATCAAGCTCATATAATGAACTACTTGGATAAACGTGAATTAGTTAAACGCAAAAACCGAAAGGTATGGGCATTTTTAGGTGATGGTGAAACCGATGAGCCAGAAACTCTGGGCGCTATTTCGTTAGCGGGTCGTGAGCAGCTAGATAATTTATTGTTTGTAATTAACTGTAATTTACAGCGCTTAGATGGGCCGGTGCGTGGTAACGGAAAAATCATTCAGGAACTGGAAGGGCAATTTCGAGGTGCCGGTTGGAACGTGATTAAAGTGGTATGGGGTCGTCACTGGGATCCTATATTGGCAAAAGATACCAAAGGCCTTTTGCAAAAACGCATGGATGAAGTAGTAGATGGCGAAGTACAAAATTATAAGGTGAAGGGCGGTGCTTATACTCGCGAACATTTCTTTGGTACTAGCCCAGAATTATTAAAACTGGTGGAAGACTTATCGGATGACGAAATTTACCGCTTAAACCGCGGTGGCCACGATCCTTATAAAGTGTACGCCGCTTATGCCGCTGCCGCTGCCCACAAAGACCAGCCCACGGTGATACTTGCCCATACTGTAAAAGGCTATGGCATTGGCAGCGCAGGGGAAGCACAGAACACTACTCATAGTGTTAAGAAACTGGATACGCAAAGTCTAAGAATGTTTCGTGATCGTTTTGACATACCCTTGTCCGATGACGAAATTGAAAAGGTACCATTTTACCGACCAGCGGCCGATAGCCCCGAAATGAAATACATGCTGGAAAAACGCCAAAATCTTGGAGGGTTTTTACCCCAGCGCCGTGCCAAGGGTGAAGTGCTCAAAGTGCCGCCTTTATCTGCCTTTGATGTGATATTAAAAGGCTCGGGTAAACGTGAGATTTCCACCACCATGGCGTTTGTACGCTTGCTAGGGTTAATGACCAAAGATAAAAATATTGGCGAACGCGTGGTGCCTATTATTCCAGATGAAGCCAGAACTTTTGGCATGGAAGGCATGTTTCGCCAACTGGGTATTTATTCTTCCCAAGGGCAAAAATACACGCCCATGGATTCCGAACAGGTCATGTTTTATCGGGAAGATAAAAAGGGTCGCATGTTAGAAGAGGGTATTAATGAAGCCGGTGCATTTTCTGCCTGGCTGGCTGCCGCCACTTCGTACAGTACCAATAACTGCACGCTCATTCCGTTTTACACTTTTTACTCCATGTTTGGTTTTCAACGAGTGGGGGATTTATCCTGGGCGGCAGGGGACGCTCAGGCGCGGGGATTTTTAATTGGCGCCACCGCCGGACGCACCACCTTGAACGGCGAAGGTTTGCAGCATCAGGATGGCCACAGCCATATACTGGCTGGCACTATTCCTAACTGTATCTGTTATGACCCGGCCTTTGGTTATGAAATGGCGGTGGTGATTCAGGATGGTATGTCACGCATGATCGAACAGCAGGAAAATGTTTTCTATTACATTACGGCTATGAATGAAAATTACGTGCAGCCAGCCATGCCTGAAAACGTTGAAAAAGACATCATAAGCGGCATGTACTTATTTAAGAAAGGGCTTAAGGAAGGGTTTAAGAAAGGGCCTAAGGAAGGCGTAATAGATAGAGAGGTGGAAAACGAGGACATAGCCGCAGAAAACCCCGAAAAATTGCATGTGCAATTGTTGGGTTCCGGGGCCATTTTACGCGAGGTGATAGCCGCGGCGGAAATCTTAAAATATGATTTTAATATCAGTAGCGATATATGGAGCGTTACCAGTTTTAATGAATTGCGCAAAGAGGGCTTGAGTGTGCAGCGTTGGAATATGCTACATCCGTTGGAGCCGGCAAAACAAACCTATGTGGAATCTCGTTTGGGTAACACTCAAGGTCCTGTTATTGCCGCCACCGATTACATGAAAAATTACGCCGATCAAATTCGTGAATTTTTAGGCGACAAATGTTATCGAGTACTCGGTACTGATGGATATGGGCGCAGCGACACTCGTGAAAAATTGCGCAGTTTCTTTGAGGTGGATCGTTATCACGTTTGTGTAGCTACACTAAAGGCCTTGGCCGATGAGGGAAAAATTGAAAGTACTGTGGTGGCTGGCGCCATCAAAACTTTTGGAATTAATCCCGATCAACTTGATCCAGTTCAGCGCTAAGGAGTTTTTCATGAGCGTACAAACCATTCATATACCGGATATTGGTGCCTCGGATGAGGTTGAAGTGATTGAGATTAGTGTGGCGGTGGGTGAAACGGTAGAAACCGATCAAACCATGCTGGTGCTGGAATCGGATAAAACCACTATGGATATCCCTGCTCCCATGGCAGGTGAAATAAAGGAGTTATTACTTAACGTGGGAGATAAGGTGGCCACGGGTTCACCCATGTTTAATTTGTTATTGGAGGCGGCCGCGGCAACGCCGCAGGATATAGAAGAAAACCCACTTAATGTTGTGGAAGGTGCTTCAGAAAAACCAACTGAAAAAATGTTGGAAGCCATGATGAGTTCTAAGGGTACGGGTCAGGCAACTGATCAGACTATTGATAAGAGGATGCAACAACTGTTCATTCCCGATATTGGTACCAGCGACAGCGTGGCCGTCATTGAAGTGAGTGTAAAAGTGGGTGACACCATAGAGCAGGATCAGACTCTGATGGTATTAGAGTCTGATAAAACCACCATGGATATTCCAGCTGCGTTTTCAGGCGTGTTAAAATCCCTGGCGATTAGCGAAGGGGATGACGTCACCAGTGGCACTTTAATGGGGTCTATGGAAACCCAACTTGTAATGTCCGAAGCCGTTGAGCCAAACAAGCCAGCAGAAGTGGAGGCGCCTATAGAGGCGCCGGTTGCAACCAAAACACCTTCTTCGCCAAACATAAAAGAGATGCCGCAACAAGCTGTCATTGAGGTGGCTGCCACATCAAGCGATAACATTTATGCCGGCCCAGCGGTGCGGCTATTGGCCCGAGAAATGGGCATTAATTTACAAGAGGTAAAAGGTAGCGCACCTAGGGGGAGAATCTGTAAAGATGATGTTAAAACTTATGTGAAGCAAAAAATTAATCAACCTGTTATTCGAGAAGCACAAGAGCAGTTGCCTAAAATAGATTTCAGCCAGTTTGGTGAAATAGAGCAGCAGGACTTAAGCCGTATTAAGCAGGCCACTGCCCGCAATATGACTCGAAGCTGGCGCCATATCCCTATGGTGACTCAATTTGATGAAACCGACATTACCGAACTTGAGCACTATCGCCGTGAAATTTTGCCGAACCAAATAGATACAAAGGTCACTATGTTGGCATTTGTGGTGAAAGCAGTGGCCCATGCTCTGGTTAAGTTTCCGCAATTTAACAGCTCACTGGACCCTGAAGGCAAGACACTTATCTTGAAGAAGTACATTAATATAGGCATTGCCGTGGAAACCCCTCAGGGTTTAATGGTGCCTGTCATTAAGGATGTAAATAACAAGAGCCTAGTAGAAATTGCGCAGGCGGCTTCGACACTTGCCAAGCAAGCTCGGGATAAAAAGCTGCCATTGGATGCCATGCAAGGCGGCTGTTTTAGTATTTCTAGCTTGGGTGGCATTGGTGGTACTCAGTTTACGCCCATAGTGAATTCACCTGAGGTAGCGATTTTAGGTTTGTCCAAGAGCAGTAAAAAGCCGGTGTTTGATGAAGGCTCCCAGAGTTTTGTGCCTAGGTTAATGTTGCCGTTGTCACTGACTTATGATCACAGAGTGATCGATGGTGCTGAAGCAGCTAGGTTCACCCTCTATATTTCGGGTTTATTGCAGGATATTCGCCATTTATTGTTGTAGGAGGGCACCCTTGAAAATCAGAGGATTAACCCCATTGTCAGAGGTGACCCTGAACTTTTTATTAGGTTTAAGCTCTACTTAATATAGATAAACAATAATTAGTAATAGAACAACAGCAGAGCAATAACTTAACAAGATGGCGGCGCAAGGTAAGTGCATTTTCATTTAACTGTGCCGTCTCTTTATTTAAACATTTACTAACACCAAAATTGGATAGACCAATTACTGTATGGGTTAGTCATTAACAATAAGAAAACATCATGAATAAATATTTTAGTCTTCAGTTTTTTAAACGATGCATTAATGCCTTCACTCAATCATGCAAGAAATTGGGCTCCTCCGGTTTACGTAGCCAAATTGGTCAGGAGCTATTTCGTTTTACCAGTTATAGTGATTGGGTAAGTGATTCCAAGTTTATTTATAAGGGATTGGGCATGGCCATTTCCCAAGTGGTGATGTTTGATAGCCGTTTTAGAAAATGTGAAACCGAGCTGGATTTTAAAAGAGCGTTAGCCGATAAAACCTACCCAATTATTGCCTATCGTACAGCCAACAATAACTTAAGCTGCATGTGTTAATTACGTTCATTTCCCTACCTTATTTAAGTCTGAGTGAGACTAATATAGGTCTCGCTTAACCTATTCCAAATAGGATTAGGTCATCAGCTTTTGTTTCGCTATTTCCCTATTTTATCCCCTGTTACTGTGGCGCTTCTTTAAAGGGGAGCGACATGGAAATAGATCTTACTCTGGTCTTAATTTTAATACTGACCGGTTTTACGGCAGGTTTAGTGGATGCCATTGCCGGTGGCGGCGGGCTAATTAGTTTACCCGTTTTGTTGGCCACTGGAATGAACCCAGTGCAAGCCTTGGCCACCAATAAATTACAAGGCAGCTTTGGTTGTTTGGCGGCAGCACATTTTTTTATTCGTAAAAAAATGGTAGACCTTAAGCAAATGAAATTAATGATTGCCTGCACATTTTGTGGCGCGGCTACCGGTTCAGTAATGGTGCAATACCTAAATGCAGGTTTACTGGTTCGCTTCATGCCGGTATTGCTAGTACTGATTGCCTTGTATTTTTTATTCTCGAATCGTGTCAGTGATGAAGACAGTCACAGGAGAGTGAGCGACGGGGTATTGGCTTTTGTTTTTACGACCTTACTGGGATTTTACGACGGCTTCTTTGGCCCGGGTGCAGGGGCCTTTTTCAATATTGTATTTGTGTCATTAGCTGGCTTTAGTTTAATTAAGGCTGGCGCCCATAGCCGAGTTTTGAACCTTACCTCGAATGTGGCCGCATTAATATTCTTTGCCATGGGAGGTCACATTCTTTGGACAGTAGGCTTGCTTATGGCGTTAGGTCAGTTTGTGGGTGGCCGAGTGGGAGCGGGTTTAGTCATTAGTAAGGGGACACGGTTGATTCGTCCTATGATTGTTTGTGTAACCTTGGTTATGTCGGGCAAATTACTGATGGATCAATACGATTTGAATTCGGCGTTGCAATTAATAGCTGGAATTATTTAAAACTAGTGAGCAGTTGTTGATGCAGTTTTTTAATTCGTGTTCTTTGTAATGTCTTAGCCCGATAACACAAGCTAATGGGCCTGGTTAGTGGTTTGGGTAGGGTATGGGTGAAGTGTGGGGGGATTTGCATAGTGTCTATGATGCCTCGCGGCACGAGGGCTGGGGCGACGCCACTTAACCCTAAATGGGCCACGGCAAAATATGAATCCATTTGCATCAGTGGCGTTAACCCAATTTGCATTAATTGAGCTTGCAGGTAGCTATTGGCCGGGTTATTTAAATCTATGGTAAGAATTTTTAAATCTTTGATACTGGGCAAGGGCTCAGGAAAAACCAGTAATAATTCCTCTTCCAATAATTGATCAACGATAAGCCCAGAGGCATTGGCCAGGCGTCCGGCACAAATACCTAGGGCAGCATCTCCCGAGCGTACTTTCTCCAGAATTAGCGGGGTATGGTGGGTGGTAAAATTTAAGGCTGGGTCTTCTTGCAAATATTCGCGAATAAAGCTGCCTAGGTAGGCCGCCAATACGGTTTCCGATGCGGCTATTTGCAGGGTGCTGGTATCCGTTATGTGCTGATGATCAAACAATAGGCCTTTTAACCTCACCAATTCTGGCTCGACATTCTCAAGCAATTCTAACGCTTCAAGGGTAAGGCGAATATGACGTCCATGGGGTTCTATGAGTTTTTTACCTAAACGCGCCTCTAGATTGGCAATGCGTTTGCTCACCGCCGATTGGCTAATATAAAGGCGGCTGCCAGCCTTGCCCATAGTGCCTTCTTGGGCGAGTACGTAAAGCGTTTCTAAACCCTCTAACACCATGATCGCACCTCGGAAAATTTTGTACTTACAATATTAATTTAAAGTGTAAGTAAACAATTTATGCATAGAGTTTATCTGAAATTTCCATCTGAGTAAGGTACAAACGCATGTCAAATTCCAACTGATGATAATTGGGCTGCATGTGATGACATAGTTGATAAAAAGCCTTGTTGTGATCTTTTTCTTTTATGTGCGCTAGTTCATGTACCACGATCATGTTTAAAAATTCTTCTGGAGTATTTTTAAAGACACTGGCAATGCAAATTTCATTTTTACTCTTTATTTTGCCACCCTGAACGCGAGATACAAACTTGTGTAATCCTAGTGCATTGTTAATCACATGGATTTTGTTGTCGTATACTACCTTGCTTAATGGTCCCGACTTTTTTAAGTAGCGATTCTTAATGGCCAAAGTGTAGTCACGCAGGGCCGAATCGTTTTTGATGCCATGAGCTTTGGGGTATTTTTTCAGTAAAAACTGATCCAGCCGCTCTTCATCAATAAGAGTTTGAACTTGGCTTTTCAGTTCTGGGGCGTAATTGGCAAGATACTTCAAAGAGGACATATAACAGGCGTACAACAGGCTGGATGAATAAGATGCCATTGTAGCCCAAATAAGCCCCTCTTCACCAGAGTGAGCGTTCTAGGGCTATCATTGCAGCCAGTAATGGTGGTTATATGATTATGAGTGGCCAGAACCCATGCTTTTTCTCTAATCTCATTTTTGTGGTTATTTTTAGGAGTGCTGTGTTGAAATCGGTCAGCTGGTTCATGAGAATGGCCAAATTATAACCCTCGCCAATAATGGTGATGCAATGATCTTGCACACTTCTCCAGTTTAATATCTATATCAATCTCATGGGTTCAGGGAGTGTTTTAACTGATGTGGAGGGGCAGGCGGTTATTGAATTTATCAGAGTCAGTATATTAAAAATTAATAATGCGGGCTTTGCCCTGTTGGGTTAAAGCAAGAGAGCCTAGTAAGTAAAAATTTAGCAAGACTTCAGCTGTGGGGGTATTAAGGTACCGTCAAGGCTGATGATTTTATGGGTGGGATTTCGGTGTCGTTATTAGGGTTGTCCTGTAGACGCTTTCGATATGAACTGGGTGTCATGCCATACTTTTTGGAGAAGGCGCGTCGAAAACTTGATGGACTAGAATATCCAACTTTAATACCAATTTCATCTATCTTTAACGTTGAGTGTTTTAATAAACTACACGAACGTATGAATTTGTAGTCAAGAACAAGCGTTCTGAAAGAAGTATTCTCTTTGATAAGTTTTTTTCGGATGTTTCGTTCGCTGGTGTTGAGTAGTTTTGCAATTTCATTTATGGAAGGTGTGGAATCTAAAGCGCCCGATAATAGAGTAAGTATTTTTTCTGAAATATTATCCGACTGATTGAAAAAAGCCGCCTTATTTTTACATTCATCTACAGCTCTTCTATGGATAATAGGATTGTGTTTGATGTTTTTGTTTGTTATGTATTTAGCTGGAAAATTAATAGTAAAACAATCATGATTAAACTTTCTACAGATACTTCTTAATTTATTTGCTATTAGCTTGTTGTGTTGGCTAAGGGGAATGCTGATTGCTATATCCTTAATATCAACTCCAAACTGTCTATTTAAAAGACTTACCATGTAGGCCGTTACAATGTGAATGTGGAACCACCTTTGGCCTTGAAAAATACTGGGGATAACAAATTCAACTTTGCAGTTATTGTTGGAAATTTCGTAACTGGTGCTGACAGTTGTGTACAGGTGAGAGTAACTGCAGCATAAGTTCATTAACTCAGAAACAGATTCGCAAGTGATTAAGACAAGATTGATTGAGTCTATGTCACTGGCATTTAATTGCTCGCCATACTGCCAGCACCAGTCTGGATCGGTAATGTAGGGGATTAATAAATTATAGAATTCAAATAAGAATTTTGAATTTGATGAGTAAGTGCCATTGGCATCCAGCAATTGGCCAAGTTCTTCACATTTTAATCGAATAGGGGCGGGGACATCAAATGAATTGGCAGCGGATCTGAAAAGAAAAATAGGTTCAAGCATATTTCACTTCTACTATTTGTTGATTAACTATGCCACTACACTGTACATCGAAGTGCCGTAGACTACGAAATATATATAAACCTCAAGTTAAACTATAGCAAGTAATGAATTCCTATTACTTAATCCCATCTAAAAGCTGCAATTTTTATTACATATATTTAATTCGTTTTAGCTAAGTGTTTTTTATTCTTTACAACACTTATACCCCGATATGCGGTTTTTAATCTATGGGTTTATAGCTGAGGTTTAAAGACATTAAACTGTTCCGGTAATGCACTATTTTGAATTTTAAGATCGGGCTAGAATTTTACAATATATGCAGGTTACTGAGATAGGAGGGTTGATTAAAAATTCATTCACAAAAAAACAAAAGAATATAAATGTCTAGGGAGTAAATGACTATGGATGGAACGTGTCTAGTCAAACACTAATATATAATGAGGATGTACCAATGAAAATAAGAAACCTATCAAAAAAGGCCTTGTGTGTCTCAGCCTTATACCTACTTTCCAGCTCACTTTGTCAGGCGGGAATTTGGGTTACCACCAGTGGTGGCTCGTCAAACTGTGGTTTAAGTGCCAGCTACTATGATGGCGATACCCATGAAACTGTAGTAGATAATAGTTGTGATAGAGTGAATGATGGACAGGACTATAGTTGTGACATAGATAGCAATCATGAACAGGATAACGATAGTCGACTAACACTCTCAATCAATAACGTCACAGAAGCCTGTATTAGTGATGGTGGTATCTCCATTGCCCATCTTAGTAGTGATAACCAAACCATGGATAGATTTACTTGGGATGATGACTCCAAAGGTTGTCTAGAAGCCTATGGATCTAACTCGGGCACTTGGAATGATTCGGGTAGTTTTTATGTAGACGGTACATCCACAAAAGCTTGGGACAAGCTGCACCTGATGAATGACAATCACGGTGGCCATATAACAGATGACGGCTTTTTCGAAGGCATGACGAGTATCACTTTAAGAACTAAATATAAACTTCATGACTCTATTTATAAACTCAGTAAATGCAGTGCTTATAACAGCTGGGCAGATGCTGAGCGTGACAATACAGACAGATTTGCGAAAGAATTTATCGTCGAAAGCGTGATGTATCCCGGCTACTATATGGCCCACCTCAGTGATGACGCTACAGACCTTGTGGAGCCATCCACTGAGGCTGATACCTGGTGGATAGGAAAGGTTGATGACGGTGTTTGTATGGAAAGTGGAGACACGGTGTATCTGGCTAAAGATGAAAATGCTGGCGCCAGCGAGCATGATAACTACTTGCAAGCTGAGGGCAAAGGCTTGGATGTAGATAAGGGTTATATTGAAGGGACTTTAACCTCTTGGGAACAGTGGGTCATATCTATCCAAGACGATGATGGGGATTGTTTGAAAGATGGTGATACATTTCAGCTAAAAAATGCTTTAGCTGACAAGCTTAAGTATCCTCTGGTCTCTGGGATTGGAGGTACATTTGTCGGTATGATTAATATGTTGGGCACGGAAGATGACATCGCCACCCACTTTATTGCTGGCGATATTAATGCGCATGCCAACTATAATTTTGCAAACAAGGGTGATCAATATGGCGACGAATGGACAACTGATTCGAGCTATGACGGTGGCGAATATGTCTCCAAAATATTGGATGATGATCAGACGTTATGGCTAGAAAAAGTACGTTTGCATGGCCCAGGGAATTTTGTGAAAGGTATCACTTTTTATTATTCCGATGGCAGCGAATTTACTTTCGGCACACCATCTAGCTGGGGCGGCGATACCTTGGAGTTAGGGTACAAAGAGCGCATTACCTCGGTAGAGACGTGTAATAGTACCGCGCACCGAATGCGCTATGTGAAATTCAATACGAGTTCTGGAAACGTGCTGGATGCTGGGCTTGCTGGAACAGAAAGTTCAGATTGTTCTACTTATACCGTGCCTGATACCTCTACGGAAGCGATCTTAGGCGCGTATGGTTCAGATGTATGGGACGATGGCTATAAAATTACGTCTGTGGGATTTTATACGGGGCAAGTCCAGGCGTTTGGCCCTTATACATTCAAGACTAAGAATGAAGATGATAATTTTGGCGGTACAAGAACAGACTATACAAATATGAGTGCTAGTGGGAGCATGGCGGCATCGGTGAAAGATGGAGATGCCTACGTGTCGTCAATTGCGCTAGGACTGAATACAGATATGGAGCTTGATGCGATTTTCTTTGGTTATGACGATGAAACAGGTCCGCGGAACGATGAAAAGATCGGCCTTAATACGGATGTAAAAATAGAGTTGTATACAGATGAAAAACTCATTGCGGGCAATGCCTGTTGGAGTGATCTAGGAGGGGAGACTTTGTTTTATTATATGGATTTTAGGACCTCTTTCGGGCGTACTCTCTCCATTGGTGATAAGGCTTCAGGGAAAACCTGTGGATCATTTGAGGCGGATACCGGTAACGAAATAGTCGCTATCTATGCGCGAAGAATCAGTTACCAATTTAGAGTTCTTGGGTTCTATACTGTAAGCCCGTAAAATAAATGGCTAATAAGCCACCCTAGAACAGGGTGGTTTTTTATTGAGTCGTTATAGGCACACTTTAAAAGTATCCAGTCACTAATTAGTGAAAATATTTTTAGATTAAATTTTTATATTATAGTGCTTTCATAAGTGAAAGCAGGGGCCATGGGCGCCAATTATTTTTAGCCTAGTGTCCTTGTTTTTTATATTGTTATAAATGAGCCCCTTGGCTCATAATCCCTTTTGAACTCCATGCCAGCCTGTTCTCACTTTCATTATTCTGGGCAATAATCTTTATTTTTCTAGATATAGTTCTGCCAGTTTTCTATTCTATTTTTTTAAACTAATGATTTTTATATTAAAATTATGTGTGATATTTATTTTATTAAATTATGAAAGTAATCTATTAATTGGATTCAACTTAATAAGAGCATCCAATAAAAATTATAGAAATAAGGCAAGATACAAATAAGGCGTACCGAAAAGTAGGCTCAAACCCTTTTCTTCGGTAATAAATCATAAAATTAAAGTAATTTAGTGACTTTATTTTATTACAAGAAATTTAGATTAACCCTCAAAAAAATATTAGTAAAAAATATGCACAGCACTTATTTAGGTGACTATCAGTATTAAATGCAAAGTTAATGAGGGCATGATTTATAGCTAATTAGTAAGTGCCAGTACTGGCTTGTTGTCATAGATGTTCTTAATAAAATCAATGAAGCAACGCACTTTTAATGGGGTGTAATGATTGTGCGGGTACACGCCGTAAATATTGAAGGGTACAGGTTGATATTCTGGCAGTATGACCTGCATGTTTTTATCATCCAGGTCCTTTTGCACCAACCAGTTGGGCAAAACGCCAATGCCCAGTCCTGCCAGTACACATTCGCGAATAGCATCTCCCGAGTTAGCTTGCATGCTGCCACTAACTTGCAAGGAAGCATCCTTTTTACCCTGAATAAAGTGCCAAATATTTACTGTGGAAAGATTGCTGTAGACCAGGCAATTATGTTCTTTTAAATCAGCAAGAGTGCTCGGCGTGCCATGGTCTTTTAAGTACTGAGCGCTGGCCACCAGTACTCTGGGGCTAACGCCTATTTTCCTAGCCACCAGGTTAGAGTCGGCCAGCTGACCAATACGAATGACCAGATCATAGCCCTCGCCAATGATGTCTATGCGCCTATCTAGCACGCTTAATTCCAATTCAATATCTGGGTAGCTCTTCATGAACTCAGGCAGGTATTTAATGACGTGCTCACGGCCAAATGAAACCGGTACGTTAATTCTTAAGCGCCCCTTGGGTTTTAGGGTGTAATCCTTGGTTTGGGCCTCGGCTTCTTCAAGTTCGCTTAATATGGATAGGCAGTGCTCGTAATAGTTGCTGCCCACCTCGGTTAAGACCACCTGACGATTGCTACGGGTTAATAGGGTGGCACCAAGACTGGCCTCTAGGGCTGCCATTTTTTTGCTTACCGCCGATTGGGTTAGCCCCATCTCATTGGCCACCGCAGTAAAGCTACCCAGCTGAATAATGCGGGTAAATATTTTCATGGAGGTAAAGCGGTCCATTACAGTCTCCTGTGATTTGCATGCTTCTAATGGGCGTTCATGTTCTTGCTTACCGCCGATTGGGTTAGCCCTATCTCATTGGCCAGCGCAGTAAAGCTACCCAGCTGAATAATACGGGCTTTTTTTATCATGGAGGTAAAGTGGTCCATTACAAACCCCTCTGGCTTCATGATTCCATTTTGGAATGGAGTCTATTCTATATTGAATATTTATTTTCTTATTGAGAATAATGATACTGCATTTAATCCAGTTACAGGTAGAAAACTGTAGCCAAGAGATTTCAGGCCCATGTACGGCCTGACAATGTAAAATCAGAGGGTAATACCATGGACAATCGATTAGAAAATAAAGTAGCGGTGATCACAGGAGCTAATAGTGGCATTGGCCTGGCCACCGCCAAAGAGTATGCCCAACAGGGTGCGCAGGTAGTAGTGATGGCTCGCAGCCAAGACAAGGTGGACGCCACTATTAAAGAGATTGGTCTGGGTGCCAAGGGATTTGTGGGCGATGTGACCGATATTAATAGTCTGCAGGCTTTTTATGAAAACGTGGCCAAAGACGTGGGCAAAATTGATATTTTATTTACCAGTGCCGGTATCTTTAAGCCCACTATGATTGACGACACCGATGAGGCGCTTTATTCACAGTTGGTAGATACCAATTTTAAAGGGACCTTTTTCAGCGTGCAATATGCTGTGCCGCATTTGAATAAGGGTGCTTCCGTGATTTTGGTTTCCTCTTGTTTAGGCGAGATGGGCATGGAAGGGGCTTCTATTTATAATGCCACTAAGGCCGCGGTGCGCTCTTTGGCCCGTTCATTTACCCCTGAATTAACCAAGATTGGCGCCCGTGTAAATGTACTAAGCCCAGGCCCAGTGGACACACCTATTCATGCCAATCGTGGTTTAGGTGAAGAAGAAGTGAAAGAATTCTGGGGATTATTTGATAAGTTGCCAGCGGGCCGAGTAGGGCGCGTGAGTGAGATGGCCAAGACCGCTTTGTTTCTGGCATCCGAAGATTCTTCTTACCTTTATGGTAGTGAAATTCAGGCAGATGGTGGCATGAATCAAGTGCGCTGGTATTAATCAGCTTATTTAGTTCATACATATTGCTCCATTCAATGGAGTAATATTCTTTGTAAAACAGACAATATTGTAGTTTTATGGCGCCTGGTAAAATTACCCAAATATTGTTGTTTATGAATTCCATTTGGCATTACTCGGTTAGCATTGGCTATCGCATTAAGAGCTTTTTAAAGGCTGCTTTTTACATCATTCTTTTGAATGCAGTGTCGAAAATTTTTAGTGGCGACATCTTGCATGCGGGTAACTTTTTTATGTTGCTGCTGATGGGTTTTGTATTGGTGATTAAGTGGTCATATCAGGTGGGGTTGAAAAACGACTGCATCAAGACTCGCTATGGGGTGATCACCAGTCAATTGTTTAACCTAACCCGAGTGGTTAAGTTTAGTGAGTCTCCCACTTCAATTACCTTTTTTTACGCCGATGGTGCAAGATTTACTATATGGATAAAACGTTTACCCGCCTTTGCGACTGAAATAATTAAAGAACAATTGAATTTGAGAGGTATTCCCTTTGAACAATCCTCATCTATTGAGCCCTCCTCACAGATAGCGCAATGCTTAAATACAGATCAAGCTCCAATAACACCTGAAAATGCCGTGATGCGTAAACCTATGCAACAAGCCAGCAAGAGGATAGGAAAGAAGCTGCAAAATGCGTCGATACTGTTGGGTTTATTGTTAATGGTGATTTCTGTATTGGCTCTTGTTACCAATACGGTTTATTTGCCCATTGAGCAGGGCTTTATTAATCGGGCCGCTAATGAAAATCTTTTTTATATGGTTTGGGCGGCTTGTTCAATATTGGGCAGCTTGAGTGCTTGTTTTGGCTTTTATTTAATTATCAAAAATAGTGATAGCGATTAATGCAGCGAAGAGTTTGCCTTAGCCGTATTCAAAGCGGATATTTACCATTAAAATGCAACGTCATCTTTTGAGAAGCAGTATTTCATGCGCATTCTTTTCATATTGTTATTTGCCAGTTTTTCCTTGTCCGTTTTCGCCTCTGCCGACTTCAATGTTATTCAACAAAATGCCAAGCTTTCCAGCTTAGCCTACCTGCCTCAGTCACAAGTTAGCGAGGAGTTAGATAACATGGGGCACGCCTTACAGCGTTACAATGAGCTGCCAGTCACCCAAGTTAGTTATTTTTTAAGTGAAATAAAGGGTAAGCAATTTTTAGTGGTGCGCGGCACCAGTAATCTTGAAAATGTGTTTCTGGATTTAGACATACAACTTAAAGCAGACGCGCGCACGGGCATTCAGTTGCATCAGGGGTTTGCCGCGGCAGCTCAAGCTATCTATATGGATGCCAAGCCGTTGTTGAGTAAGTCACAACCTATTTACACCACTGGGCACAGCTTGGGCGGCGCAGTGGCGTTAATATTGGCCATGTATCTGGAAAAAGATGGTTATAACTTGCAGGGCAGTACCACGTTTGGCCAGCCTAAGGTGACCAATGTATTGGGCGCTAGGCAATTTTCCCAGCTTAATATTCGCCGTATTGTCACGCCTTTAGACATGGTGCCGTTAGTGCCAGCATTAAGCCCGCTGGAATTACAAAACTTAGATATTTACTGGCACGTGGGAGAGGAGGTTATTCTTATGGCCGCCAATCAATATGCAGTAACCAGCGGTATTAAAAGCATGTTAAGGGCCAGTAAATTTATTGATAAGGCCCCGGATGAAACAAATTTCCATGCCCATCAAATGACTACTTATCTTAATTTAATTGAGAGTAAATTAATTAACGCTCAGCAGGTGCCTTATAAAACTGGCATTAATTTGTTTGGATTTTCCCTCGACTAGTCTGCTTGATAGCGGCGGCTCGATTGTTAACGAGCACGCCGATAATGATTCTGAATGATGGCATTATCAAAGCGCTCACTTTTTAAATGTTCAAAGTGAAGTGGCTTTTCAATTCCGCCAAATAATGACGCACCGCCGCCTAATAATATAGGAATGGTGGTGATGATAATCTCATCAATTAAATCTTCTTTTAAGAAATTTTGAATGGTAATGCCACCATCAACATAAAGGTTTTGTAAGCCTTTCAAATGCAGCTGTTTTAGCACTTCTTTTAAAGGGCCTTTCACTAAAAAGACCTTGTCTTCATAGCCCAGTGGTACCTGGCTTAGAGTGTTGCTCAATACATATACAGGCTTATGATACGGCCATTCAACATCAAAACTCAGTACCATCTCCAAGGTGTTGCGACCCATTACGAGGGCATCAATACGCGCCAGATGATCGCTGTAACCCATGTCGCCACTTTCTATTGGCTTTATCTCATTTAACCAATCAAGGCTGCCGTTTTTGTCGGCAATGAAACCGTCTAGGCTGGTGGCAATAAAGACAATGTTAGACATGTTTGGCTCCATTATAAAAACGCTATTGTGTGGCCCTTAAGCAGTTAAAAACAAGTGTTAATAAATAATTATTTGGAAAAAATAGGCTAGTGATATGGAAAAAGAAAGGGTGTTAGTTTGCGGTGGTTAAATAAAGAGAGGGAGTTATTCAAAATAAAACGGGATCATCGATCCCGTTTTTGCTTTAGGTCTATTGGATTTCGTGAGCGTTAGCCACTAGCCGCCTTTAACAATTGGATCGGCGTAGCTAAGTTTCATATCCCAAGGAAAGCGAATCCATGTTTTTTGCGAGACTTCTTCTACGTAGCTGTCTACGTATTCAAGGCCGGCTGGCTTAGCATAGATGGTTGCGAAGTGGGCTTTAGGATAGCGTGAACGTACTTCAGCTGCGGTTTTTCCTGTGTCTACTAGGTCATCAACAATTAACCAGCCAGCACCGTCGTCGCTAATGTCTGGTGCCTTACTAATGGTCAACTCACCACGGTCTTGGCCGTCGTAGCTGGTCATGCAAATAGTATCGATCATGCGAATATTCAGTTCACGGGCAAGAATAGCGCTGGGCACCATGCCGCCACGGGTCACGGTTAAGATACCCTTCCACTCATTAACATCTTTCAGGGCATGAGCCAGGCGTCGTCCCGCCTTGTGTAACTCTTCCCATGAAACAAAGAACTCTAATTCGTAGTTGCTCATTAGGTATCCTACTTGGACTTGCTTAATAAAGCGGCGATCCTAACAGAATAGTCAGCTTTGTTCATTAGCAAAAATTATCTTAAGCTTCAGATAAATATGCTCAATAAGCTGGCTGAGGCGCTCTGGCATGAAGGGGTTTTTATGATAAAGAAGATACAAGGGCACGCTTTGGCACTGCCAATTTTTGAAGACACCTATTAGCTGCTTTTGTGCGATTGCTTGTTGGCAGTAAAGTTGCGGTAAGCGCACGATGCCCTGACCATTTAGGCTCGCTTTTAATAAAGCGCGGCCATTTTTACAGGTGAAGTTGCCAAAAACTTTAACTTCGCTGGTAACAGTGGAATCCGTAACTTTTGTAAATTGCCAACGTTTGACGCTACCGGTAAGGCAGTTGTGATTAATGAGATTTGCCGGCTCGCTGATTTTCTCGTGCTTAGACAAGTAGTTCGGGCTGGCCCAAGTTCCAATGGCTAGGTCGGTTAATTTACGGGCTATTAAGCCCGAATCTTCTAAATCACCCATGCGTATTACCAGATCAAACTCGTCAGCAATGAGATCTACTCGCTCGCTGCTAAAATCTATCTCCACCTGGATACGCGGATGCTCAAGGGTGAACTCACTGATAATTTGGCTCAATAACTCTTCGCCAATCATGCCCCCTACACAGTTAATGCGAACCTTACCCTGCATCTGCTGGTTTTGATCCTGAGCCAGTTCAATGGCTTGCTCGATTCCTTGCAATGAATTTCGGCATTGATCAAAAAACAATTTCCCGGCCTCGGTGAGTCGTTGCGATCGTGTCGTGCGAATTAGCAACTGAACATCCAGTTGCTGCTCCAGCTGATTGAGTTGGCGTGACAGGTGGGCACGGGAGGAACCAAGGATTTCAGCCGCCCGGGTGAAGCTTTCTTGTTCGGCAATAGCGATGAAGGCGCGTATATCTGCCAGCGGTAGATTGTTGTTCATATTGTAATAGATATGTTCTTTGTGACTTATATATCAATAATACTGGCACGAATATACTGCCTTCTCAAGTTAAAGAGCCAAGTTAAAGAATCAAGTTAACGAGTTAATTGAGGCAGGTACTAAGGCCGCCTCAGTTGGCTAAATAAGTGGTCGTTGAGAGGAAAGTTTATGAAAAAGTTAGTGGTAGTAACCGGAGCAAGTTCAGGAATTGGAGCAGCCATTGCTCGACGCTTAAGTGCAGCAGGGCATCCATTATTGTTAGTGGCACGAAGAGTAGAGCAGTTACAGGCACTGGATTTACCTAATTGCCTATGTGAACAGGTGGATGTAACCAACCGAGCCGATTTTGAAGCTGCTGTTGTTAAAGCTGAAGCCAAATTTGGTGCGGTAGATGCTTTGGTGAATAATGCTGGGGTTATGTTGCTAGGCCAAATTGAAGATCAGAGTCCAGTAGAATGGCAGCAGATGTTTGAGGTAAATGTATTGGCCATTTTAAATAGCATGCAAGTAGTGTTGAAAGACATGAAAGCCAAAAACACCGGCACCATTATTAATATTAGTTCTGTGGCTGGGCGTAAAACCTTTTCTGATCATGCCGCCTACTGCGGAACCAAGTTTGCGGTACATGCCATCACCGAAAATGTACGTGAAGAAGTGGCCGATTCAAATGTCCGTTTAATCACTATAGCGCCAGGGGCAGTGGAAACAGAATTACTTTCCCATACCACATCGCAGGAAATTAAAGACGGTTATGAAAACTGGAAAGATTCCATGGATGGGGTGTTAGCGGCGGACGATGTGGCGAGAGCGGTGGAGTTTGCTTATGCTCAACCTCAGGAAATGTGTATTCGCGAAATCGTATTGGCCGCTACTCGGCAGCAGCCTTAGCCTTAATTGATTCAAACTTTGTATAAAAGTACGAACACAAGAGTGATAGTAAAATTTACTTTTGTGTTCTGATATTAATATTATTTAACTGTGAAGGTAACAAATTACTGAGGCATGAGCGGGTTACAGTTTTTTATTAAGACTTTTCCTTCCAGTACCGCGCCTTTTGAATATTCTCTAAAGTGGCAGATATTGGTCTTTGGTTCGTAATTTTCAATCCATAAATTATCATCTTTCCATGTCGCTCCCATGTGTAATTGCCCATCGGGTACATTTACGGTCATTACCCCGCCCCAGCGTTTTACAAATACTTGTTGGAAGTGAAAGAAATAAGCGGCCCAGCCAAAAAAGAGTATTGTTGTGACTATAATGGCAGTGGCCTTCCAGCTTTTTTGTTTAAAGCCAAGAAAAACCAGGGCCATTAGTGCCAGACCCAGAACTAAAGCCCAATAAAGGTAGGTGATCATGGAGAGTCCTTTAACTTAATAATTAAAAGGGGATGGTAACCAATTGGACGCAGAAATGCGCCTAAATTTAGTGGCAATACAACTTGAGATGTGAAGAGAAAAGAAAGGAGAAACCAGGCTCGGTTGAGAACCTGGTTTTATAATATTATTTACTGAACCAAGTAGCTTTGATTACCTGTGAAGTTAGTGCCATTTACACTGATATTAAAGTCCAGTACCACAGTGGAAATGTATCCCCCTGCATTAATTAAAGTCACTGGAATATCATATACGTAATAAACACCCTCAGTGGTAATGTCCGCACCAGATGACACCACGGTGGTAGTACCCGCTGTTTCGTTGGCGGTATCCTCCAGCACGGTTCCATAAACGGTTTTCATGCCGCTTTCATCAATACCATGGTTGCTGGGCACAGCCAGTAAATATTTAGCATCGGATGCAATATTGGTGAGGTTGGAAAGATCTAAATCCCCAGTCACTATGCCACTATTGCTGCTGTAATCTAGGCCATAGTATTCACCTAGAGTGCTAAAGGTCGCTGTCGTGACGGCACCACTATCTACGTAAGTTTCTGTTTGGGATACCACTTCTACGGTACCGGATAACTTGGCTTTTGATACTAGGTAAACTCCTGTGGGTGCTGGTAAAGAATCAAACACGGTACTCGAAACTAGGCCATAAATTAAATACTCCACCAAGGGGGCGTTGGTGCCATCATACGTAGCGCCAGATAAATTGGTTAACAGGTTGGCGTGATCGGTTTGGTTGGTTAAATCTGCTTCGGTCAAAGCATTAAGTAAGTCTCTTGTGGGAGTGTCCATGTAGTTAAAGTCATCCAGCCATAAATCAGTTAATGCGCTAATGGTGGCATTAGATTTTGCCAGCAGTGTCTGACTTATGTAGGCCACAGGGGTGTCTGATAATGTGCCCTTTACCGCAAATTCAAAGGTGTATTCCTGATTGGCGGCAATAGTGGAGGAATCTAGGGTGATGGTTAAAAGGGTATTGCTTGCCGAGAAAACGTAGGCCGATGCGGCAATTACCGAAATAGTTTGCGCGCTATCATATTCCACCTCGTAAGGAGAGGTGACTTCACCATTTGTATCCGATAATGACGTTGTGACGGCCGCTGAATTGGCGTCATTTTGATAACTATAAATTGAGCTGTCGGCACCATCTAGCGAAACAGTAGCAGCCGAATCCCCAGTTAAGGTGGCGGCGGTGGTGCCATCTTGTTGAAAAATATTGGCAGGGCTGGCAACCGATTTTTTACTGGTGATGCTATTCAATGCGTATGAACGCATGCGCATCTCATGCACAATTTCTACGGGGCGATCAAATGCAAAAATTACCTCGGCCAAACCGTTTACCTGGAATTGATCAGGGGTACTTAATAATTCAGCGGCAATGTTTTGGTCTGCTGTGATCATGGTAATCGGTACCACTACGGTGGCTTCACGGCTTGAGTTAAACGAGCCGCTATCTAAAATATTGGTGGTTTCATCTAATGTTGTTAGCTGAATGGCAGCGGTATCATTCACGCCGTCGTTATCCATATCTATGTTGAGTACGGTAAAATCAAAGCTGGCTGCTGTAGTGGTAAGCACATATTCGTTGGTGGTATCGGTTTTACGCTCTGCATAAACCGCAACGGTAGAACCCGCAGCATTCAGTACCAGTACATCACCCGCATCAAAGGCATGACCTTCATCATCTACTAGGTGTAGAAAAATGGTGAACTGCTGAGGATCATCGGCTTTCATGTAATAAGATTTATCGTTATTAGCCTGCAAGCTGGTTAATACATTATCTGTGATGGTGGCATTGTAAGGGTCGTATGCCACGTCAGCCGAATCCACTAGCTCCTTTATTTTTATATTGTAATCGACGCCATTATTGGGCAAAGGAAAGCTATAAACTCCAGCGGTTTCTGTCGCCACAATATCCACACCTGAAATAGAAACGGTTTCAGAAGAGTTGGCCTCGGCAATGTCTTTGGTGTCGTAATACAAAGTTAAACCGCTAATGGCGGTGCCACCAGAAATATTTTTTACGCTAATGCTGGTGTTGATAGCATCGTACAATTCGGCCGAGCCAATATCCTGAGTCCCTATGCCACCACTGTTGTTGCTTATTTCTGGTGTAGTGTTGGCGTAAAAATAAGGGGCGTAAGTGCTAGTGCCATCTGTGATGGTAAGAAAATATTCACTTTCAGCAGGAGTAAGCAAAAAAGCAAATGAGCCAGGGCTTGCATGGCTAGCCGGGGCTGAGGTAACTGTGTAGTTGTTACCATCAACACGAATGGTGACGCTCACGCCCGATATGAGTGTACGTTTTACCGCATCTACCACCACGCCAGATACGGTCACCGCCCCAGACTGAGAGACATATACTTTACTGCCATCAGTAGATACCAGAGGGTCACTGTCGTCAGAACTGGAGCTTGAGCCACAGGCGCTTAATGTGGCTTGCAAAATAAATAGAACTGCCACTAAAACTAGTTTGCTGCTTTCTTTGAATTTCTCAAACATAACGCTCTCCGTGACCGTTAAGATCTTGAATCGGGGTTTTAGGATTACTGCGTTTAGTGTAGACAGGATATGCCAGTGAAATATTCAACATTTAAAAATAATTTAACGAATTTATGCTTTATATGATTTTGTAATATGCGGCCACTATTAAGCTGGGCTCAGGTTAATTGTGATTTCACTGCTAGACTAAACGCGTACAGCTCTTCAAATGTGTCGTTAATGGTCTGGTCACTATGAAGTACATATCACTCTTGAT
>JBALXQ010000005.1:0-152291 GCA_036960565.1 Bermanella sp. | reverse complement strand
TCCACTTGATAAGTGGGAGCCATTTTTAATTAACTCCTTATAATATTGAAGGCAAAGCAAGCTGGCTTTTTTTGTCGTTTCTCCACTCTTATTGGAGCTGTTCCACTCATATAACACTGGAGTAAATAATCGTAGATTTTCTACACCTATTTGATCGGCATTGATATATACAAAATCAATTAAAGACTTCCACCCATCACCTTTAGGCTTGGTAAGAAATAAACTGTAACTTAGTTCCTTGTTCAGCTCTAAACCAATTAGTGATAAAAGTGTGTTGTCTAGTTCCTTACAGGCGATGCGCAATATAAAGCATATACGCTTTAATAGTGTTAGTTCATTTTTTAACAGGTCGCTTCTAAAATTCTCGAAGAACACAGTTGAATAGTCAGATAGTAGAATTGAAACTATTAATTCATCTTTCCAGATATGATGGATTGAGCTTTCATCAATAGCCTTTTCTATGAAGCTGGTTATTCTAGGTTCATTACAGCGTAATTTATCTGACAGCCAGTTTCTAAAACTTCTTCTAATTGAAAGCGATTGACCAATTGAATCGAAAAAATCATTAGTTGAAATTTTATTCATAAATTCAATGTTTATATGTTTCTCTAAAGCCCATTCTTCATAAATATCATGACTAATAAAAAAAGATGGGCCGTCTGTACCAAGAATCTCATCATGTGAAAGAGATTTTGCAGATTCCAATTGAGAGGGTTCAACTGATAAGTAAAATTTACCAACGTTTGCTCTTTCAATAGCCAGTTCAGTAAATACCTTCTCCCTTTGTATATCGCCATTCTTTATCTTTTTATTCCATAGTCGTTCTTTGAAGCTGAAAAAATTAAATGGCTCGGAATTTTGATCGTCATAAAAACGAAGGTATTCGTTTAGATAAAATGGGATTCTAATAAGTTGTTGCAATCGTTCATCTTTAGGGAGTTTGAAATTATATATACTTGATAGATTAGTTAATTCTTCACTTGAAAGTTCAGGAACATATATTTTCAATGGATTAATGCCAAGGATGTCGACACAAAGATAATTAAGGTCATCGAAGTAATGCTCTCTAGTTGTAAATATAATATTCCAACCATGCTCAACTGATAAAGATATGAATTCTTTAACCGGATCTTGGTTTTTTAAGTCCAACAGCTTTTCTGCTGAATCAATTATAATTATCTTGTCTTTGCTATCTCCGAAAAACATTAAGAAGTCTTCTACTTCTCCTTGTTTTACTAGGTCATCAAGTTGATCCAGTTCAAATTCTGAAGCCTTAAAGGCATATATAGGTTTTGAGTTACTGGTGGCTTTGTAAAGTTTCTTAATTTCAACTGTTTTTCCAATGCCGCCTTTTCCGCATACTACAGCAACCTGGCTAGTGTTGTGTGTGAGAGAATCTAGTATATTAGGGCGTTCTATTGCTATCCCATTTCCAGAAAACAACATCTCTTCCTTAATGCTTCTGAGAATGCTTTCAGTATGGCGATCTTGTTTTTTTACAAGGTTTTGTAATGAGTTTTCTTCCTGAAAAAAGTATTTGCTAATTTGAGAGCAGTCATGAGTCACGAAAACTGATTCGAAGTAACTTTGAGTTCTCCACTCTAACACTATGTTTTTGTTCTTTGCTTCATCCTCAATTTCTATTTGAGCGGTTGGCTTTTGAGCCTGCCCACTCGGGTTGCTTATTGTAGGGTAAGCCTGTGCCCATTCCTGGTTGGTATACACTATTAGTTTTGTAAGACCAGGGTAGTCACGCTTAGCTTTAACTAGCATGCTTATTAATTCAGGTTTATTTTTGGAAAGCGTCGTATCATAAAACTTTGCCTGAAACCCTATGATCTGATCCTTTACTTCAATGGGGTTTGTTTCTATTGCGGACTGATTTTTGTATCTAAATATTCCATATGGTTTGTTATATTCTTTAGAAAATAAAAGGTAGCAAAACCATTCGAAATTAAACTGTGGGTTATCTGAAAACTTAGCTCTAAATACGTCCCAGCTTGGTTTTATCATGTACAAATACCTTATTTATAATGTCAGGCTATAGCTAGCAAGAGCGGCCAAAACGCGATTAATTGAATAATATACAAATAGTCTTTCAAGCGATACTAAGTGCGGCGCGGGGTCACCCATTAGGTTTTCTCCGTCAAGCGACCGTTTAAAATTCTCCCAATGAATCGGGTGCCGTTATATATTGAGCCAATTAATATGTACGCACCCGTTACTTCAATAGTTGTTGTCGTGAATTAACAACGTCAACAGTCACCCATCACTTTCCATTTATGAGAGTAGCGATTATATCGCCCTGGCTTTCGCCCCAGAAAATCGTCGGTTTAGTACACTGTCCAAAATACTTATTAGAATCAAAGGCCCCAGAGTCATTGATTCAAGACCTAACCTTTTCCCCAACTAAAAAGCCGCCCACCCTACCAAACCCCAATACCCAAGAGAAGCTCAATTAGAGCTAATCACCTAAACACTGACCAAAAGCAGCCTACAGCTCGTTTTTTAAACAACCAAACATACAGAACATTCCGTATAATAGAATTTGGCGTGATCGGTTGGTAGTGGCTAGTGAGGGAGAAAAACAAATGGGGTCAATAAAACGGGGCAAATCTATAGCAGGTTTTCATTAAGGCGTTCCAGCCATACAAGAGCCCTGCTTTCCACACGGCTCTTGTATCTTTTCCATATCTAAGTCGTTACACCCCAACAAACCCAGCAGCGATAGTGCCACCAACGATGCCTGAAGCAACCAGTAGCCTCATCACGGTTGGCCCAAAACCATGGGCTAGCTGAAAGCGATTCCATAGGTCTAACTTTCGCTGTAAAACATGCTCTGTGCCGGGAATAAGAACCGGATAACTAGCCGGTAGTTGCGTCCAGCTGGTAATCGCGTCGGGAATGGTGTCTGCGATCATGTTTTCTTCTACGAGTTTTTCGCTTTGAATCAATTCATTAAGTGCCGTATTTTGTAAGATACCTAATGCATAAGAAAGGCTACCCATTTCATCAAACGAGGCATTACACCAGTCATTCCAATTGCTTTTAGTGACCTCTGGCAATGCAAAATTAGGGCACTGGTTTGCCCAGTTCTCTATCCCAGTTTTCTCCAATATGCCTTCTGACAGTACAAGCTCTTGAGCGGCTTCAACAAGGGTCTTGATTTTCTGGTGAACGCTCTGGCAAACATTCACCATTCTACGTTTCTCAAAGTAGCCAATTTGGCCATCTGCGGTGATGACCTGCCAGGTATTTGAAAGAAAGGCCATTTCATTTTCAACCACGGCTCTCAAGTGAGAGGCGCAATGCAATAAATGAGTTAAGGAGGTTAGGTGATTATCCCAGCCGTTATTCCCGCTGTTATTCCCGCTATTATTCCAAGTCTTGGCAATATTGATATACGCGGTACGGCAGCTTGCATCATGCTCTTTTAGCTGTTGCCCTATTGCTTTGCGCTCTTGTGCTACTTCTTCTATGGCACTGGGTATATCCGCTTTTTTAAGTTCATTGCCTCGGTGCCTAATCACACCACCCGACGGCTTTAAATCGCCTGACGCTAGGGCTTCTAATGAATGTCTTTCCATATCAAGATTACGGGCCACTTCTAGCTGGGTAGAAATGGCTTGAGGATAAAGATTGGCTACCGCTTCTTTTAGGTCTGTGCCTGCCTTCCCTGTGGCTAGTATCTCGTCAATACTTTCGAAGTTACGAACCCAGTTACGATTCAAATACGCGCCCTTGTATTTTGAATTATATATTTCATGGTCAAAATTATTAATAACGGCTTCACTAGAAGAGGTTTCTTGTAGCTCAGTATCCGGGTCTGTTTGTACAAAACTTAAACTAATTTTTTCTCTTAGGGATGGCGCATCTGAAAATATCAACCAGGCTTCTCGGTCATCTATTTTCGCGGCGATATAGGTATTTTTTGCATTGATCTCACGATCTCTATTATGAGGATGTGTTGACCACATTTGCGGAGGACGAGCCATTTGCTCGGTGAAAATTCGATGCTCGCTAACTTTAATGCCTTCAGGGCAGCTTGGCGTTCGCCCATAGTCGTCATCGCCTAAGATTCGCCCCACTTCGTTAATCGCTGTTTTTTGCGCCGCAAACAGGTCTTTTAAAACATTGCCCGCCTTAACCTGGGAGGTGGCCACGTTTAACGCCGTTTGCCATGCATCATCGGCGGCTTGAAGTTTATATAACGCATTGATTAGGGCATCACTTCCTGTCACCGAGACAGACACTAGATCGGCGTTGAACTCCATCTCTCGGCTCAATGCTCGCTCGGCAATCACCACTAAGCTAAACAGAGTGTCCATTAACGACCTGATTGACCAAATAACTAACCCTAGAATCCATCCAATCCAAGCCACTCTTAAGTCTACTTTTGAAATAAACTGAACGACTTTATCTAGCCAGTCTCTGGTGGCCACCATATGACCAATAATTTGCTGGGCAATATACACCCAACGACCCACCATCATTGACCCTTGAGCAAAGTGACCAAACTCATGAGCCAGTACCGCTTTTAATTCTCCCATATTCAAGACATTGACTAGGCCTAAACCAATAATTAAATTTTTCTTAGTTGGGAAGATTAAATTTAATAATGAAAGATCGTAAAAGACCGCCGCATTAACATCGGGCGTAATAAATACTCTATGGGGTCTAGGGGCACCCACCTCATCCGATAGCTTGTATAAGAAGTTAAACAGTTCAGGCTCATCACTTTCACTCACTTCTATGCCACCTGGATTGCCCGACCTCTGTATTGTAAAAAGTGATTTCGCCATAAACACGGTCAATAAAGCCGAGCTTGCTGCAATGAGCACTTTAAATAAATCCAGTTTATGCCCCATTATTTCGGTAACGGTATTAAAGGTTATTAACCCAAAGCAAATGGCTAAACCTATGTATACAGCCATGAAACAGGTAAGCCCTAACATGGCGATTAATGCTTGGCGGCGATAACTTGATTTTGCTTTGGTTAGATCGGGAGGTATTCCATCAGGAGATGATGGGTAAATTACTGATTCTGGCATTATTCATCCTTGGATATGCTCTGATAAAAGGCTACGCAAATAATACGGAGCAGGTTTTACAAAACCCGCCCCACCCTACCAAACCCCAATACCCAATAGAAGGTCAATTAGAGCTAGCCACCTAAATATTAACCAAAATCCGCTTTGCAGTTTATTTTTTAAACAGGCTGTCATACAGATTTTTTGTATAGGTGATGTTTTCGTATTCGATTATTTTTTGAGAACAGAGGCACGGGGTCAGGTCTTGTTTTGTGCGGCTAAGGCAAAAGGCAAGACCTGACCCCGTGACGCTTGACCCCGTGACGCTATGTGACCCCGTGACGCTATGTGACCCCGTGACGCTATGACGCTAATCAAGGCCGCAACCTACAACTACAAGTCCATTGCGCCATTACTTAAAGCAGGCGCTGATGTATTTTATAAAAACAAAAAAGGGATGAATGCGCTAATGGCCATTCTACGTCCTAACCGCAGATACAATAGAGGCTACGACTATTATCCAAGCTTCTTATCTCTGCTTGCGGCTGGAGGGGATGTAAACGCACAAGATAATAAAGGGCGCACGGCATTGATGTTGGCAATAAAATACAGAGCTAAAGCTGTCCAGCCACTCATTGATGCAGGCGCTAATGTTAATACAAGGAAACGAAGTGGCTGGACAGCATTAATGTACGCTGCCGAATACAGCCCTAATAGCATTCCACTTCTCATCTCAGCAGGTGCTGACGTTAATACAAGGACAAACGATGGCTGGACAGCACTCATGTACGCTGCACGATATAACACTAAAGCAATTAGGAATTTACTTGACGAAGGGGCAAAGACCGAACCAGAATCTAATAAAAAAACCAAAAAATTTCCTAGCGGTAGCACTGCACTCGACATAGCTAAACTCACTGAAAATCAGGAAAGAGTTCAGGTAATTACAGTTTATATCGAAGAAAACAAGACATGGGAATTAGCGCAAAAAGAACATAACTATAAAGACTATCTGGCCAGCTATCCACATGGAAAACATGTACAACAAGCCATAGGTAATATTGAAAAACTGAAAAAGGTAGCTAATTTAATTGCCCAACTCAAATCAAAACAGACATGTAATCTAGACGAAGAAAATTGGTTTTATACTTCTAACGCCTGCCAGGAAGGTATGGCCCATGGCGTAGGTTCGGCCACTAACGGAAAAGGTTTAAGTTTTAAAGGTGAATTTAAAAGTGGTGCCAGAGTAGAAGGGGAGTTGTATTTAGAAAATGAATTAATGTACAAAGGCTTCATTGTGAATAGTCGCCCTCACGGCGATGGCACCTGTATGTTTAAAGGAAAAACTGAACCATGTACATATTCTCATGGCGAAAGAGTTGATACTCCTTACAAAGAGCGATTAGAACAAAAGAGGCTAGCTTTTGAAGCACAAAACGCCAAAGAAGATACTGGCTCCTTGGAATATTTCATAAAATATACCAGCCATAAGGCTGTCGATATGTTAATAAAAGAAGCTTTCAATAACTTATTTTAAAGCATCATCGTAAGGGGCAACTTAATCTTTTGCCCCTTTAATTCCGAATCAATTAACACTCGGCGATGTCGTTCTAGGATGCCATTCCCACCACTCTTGTTGCCCTTCTGCGGTGTCGTCTTTTTTACGCACCACATCCCAGGTGACAAAGTAGTCGGGGTTTTCAATATCAATATGATGCTCGGCATTTTTAAAATGTCCCTTAGGGGCAATAAACCAAGCATCCAGTGCAGCAGGCAAATGGAAGTTTGGCGTCTTGCTCGCGAGAGTGCCACTGCCCTCTACCGCCATTAGCTTAACTTTAATGCCCTCTTCTTCATCTACTTCTATTACCGTGCCCGCATATTGGGCTTGCTTCAGGGTATCCCCTTCGGCGCTTAAATAGGTAATGCCGATGAGACAGGTTTTATTGATTACGTCTTGTAGCTTCATGGGGTCATCTCTTTTGTCATCACTCTTACACCCGCGATGTTAGTGCATTCATGCACGTCAATTCTGCATACATTATAAGCGCCCCTAAAAATTGCTCCTAGCATTATTAGGTAAGACAAGTCCTTTGAGGAAAACGAACGGCTACAGGGATGTAGCCGTTAGAGCGATGCAGCAGTATTAATACAATTAATTTAAAAGCTATCCGAGGCCGCTTAGACAAGGCAAAAGTTTTGCTAAAACACGCAGCTTACTGTTGTAAGTGAGTATTTTTAGCAAAACTTTTAACGCAGTATTAGCAACTTCGGTAGTTTTTAACTAGTGGCAGGCGGGTACTACGCCTGTCTGTGGCATGTCGGCAAGGCCCACATCCCTTGCATGTTCTTCAAAACCTTTGTTCTTCCAGAAGAACGCACCTGGCATAGTAGTTGGAATGACCAGAATATAAAACAAGCAACGCCCTACTAATAAGCTTACCAACATGGCGGGTGCAGCCAAGGCCGCGATTACCAATCCATAAGCGCTGTCGCTTAGGAACAAGGCAACACTTGCAAACAATAAAGCGCTGAAAGCCATTAATACGTTACGCATTACGTAGCTTTTACCAAAGGTAGTCTGCTGAACATAATGTGCGGCGGCGCCTTCACCACTTTCGGTATTTAAGTATTTAGCGTGCTTAATTAAACCTAAGCCTTCGGCCACTAAACCAAACGCGGCTAAAGCTGAGGTGATTTGCAGTAACTGGCTAACCGCATTGCTGTTGCCTTCGCCAGACAGTAGCAAGGTAGGAACAGCCAATAGCGCTAATACTAATGAGCCAAAGCTAAACATGGTGCCAAAGAAGCTAGTGAATACCTGGCCATGATCCCAGTAAGGACGCGCTGGAATCCGGTAAGAACGGTACATCCAGTACAAACCAATTAGGCCGGCGGTAATGGCAAAAACAGCCGCACCGTGTTGCACAGGTACAATTAATTCGGCTATTGAAACTGCAAAGCTATCGGCCGCTAACAGTTCAAAAAAGTCGAAACCAAACGCCAGCACTTCTAAGCCAGTAAATACTGCAAGGCCAGTAAAGAACAACGCCACGCCTAATGCTTCTCGGCTTACAGGTGAATAACGTAAGTTGTTAAAGCCACGGTAAAAGCGCAAAGGTTTACCCAAGTGCATGGTAGACAACAACAAGCCCACGGCTTGTAAACCCGCCAATACAATTAATAGCGGTAAATAAATCACGCTGTTTTTAACGGCCACTAGCGACTCAACACCTAGCAAAGAACCTAAATACAACAGGATAAAGGCACCCATAGCAGCTTGGGTAAACAAGGTAAAAATAACCAATGGATTTTCACGGCTGCTTAAGCGCGCAATGTTCCAGCTTTTTGCTTTGCCTTCTTTTTCATCTACAACACTGCGGAAGGTGCCATCATCTTGCTTGTGGTATTTAACCGGCATGCTGTCGGTACGAGACATCTCGTTAGGCATGGTTTTGGTTTGCTGGAAACGAATATTAGGGTTAGTAATAGACGGGTCAGGGAAACCAGGAATAGTGCTTTTAATTTGCTCACGATTTTCTGGCATATTTTCTATGACGCCAAAGTTTAATGCGTTACCCAAGCAGGCACTAACACACGCAGGCTTTAGGCCTACTTCTAAACGGTCGACACACATATTACATTTTGAAACCTTGCCTTCCACTGGGTCTAGTTGTGGGGCGTTGTATGGGCAAACCCATGTGCAGTAACCACAACCAAAACACGTTTCTGGGTCTTGCAGTACCGCACCGTATTCGGCGTGCTTGGTATACGCTTTGGTTGGGCAACCTTTCATGCATACTGGGTTATCGCAGTGGTTACAGGCCATGGAAATGTTCATGCGTTTGAAGTCGGGGTACGAGCCCCCTTCTACATAACCCACCGATCTAAACGCTAGGTGCGCTGGGTTATCGTTTTTCTCACTACAAGCCGCTTCACAAGCGTGACAACCAATGCAGTTGTCGGCGGTAAAGTGAAAACCGTGTTGCTTGTTACGGTTAGGGTTAGTGCCCACGCTTGGGTTACCGTTAATTTCCATAGAGCGGCCCACGGGCAGCTCTACTTCGGTAATGTTAAGCATGTCTATCTTGGTGCCGTAACGGTTGGTGTCAAATACGATTGGATCATTTAATTTAGCGTAATCGCGCTCGCCCGAACGTTCATCAAAAATGGGACGTGGCGTTGGATCTAGATCGGAGTTATCGCTGCCCAGTGTGTCGAGATAATTACGGGCGGCAAACCAAGGGTTGTAGCGACGCATGGCCTTTTGCAAGGTGGTCATGTTGTCTTCGCGTAAACCAATTTCTACAGCAGGCTTGCCTGGGCTTGGATTACCCGCCGCCTTTAACGCGTCGGGGTTTTTAGTAATAACTTTATGAGCGCTGTTAAAACCCACTGTATTTTCAGTGGCATCGTAAAATGGCACGCTTGGCGCTGGCGCCTGAGTATTGCTTTTATTGTTTGCGGTATAGGCTTTATTCATTATCAATCCTCCCTTAGTAAGTGCGTCGTTCGACGTTTAGCTGACCAGCCATTTTTTGATCTACCGCTTCTATGCGAATAGAACCTTGCTTAAAGGCAGGCTGACGGGAATGAGGATCGAGTAAACCTAAACACACACGGTTAACACAATCGTGAAAATGGAACGGAATAAATACTGCGTTACGCGCGACTCGTTGTGTGGTTTGCACCATCACTACCGCATCGCCTCGGCGCGAAACAATGCGCACATAAGAGCCATGTTTTACCTTTAATTCGGCTGCCGCGTCTGGATTCATTTCCATGTACGGGGTGGGGCTGTATTTATTCATGTTACCCATCTTGCCGGTACGCGTACGAGTGTGGAAATGTTCTACCACGCGGCCCGAATTCATCCAGAACGGATAATCATCACAAGGCACTTCGTTATTATTAATAAACGGCAGCGGTACTAGGTTGGCTTTGCCATCTGGGGTTTGAAATTTACCATTAGTGTATAAACGCGCACTTCCCTTAACGACGCCTTTCACACCCACCTTGCCACTGTCACCATGGGCCGCTTCATCTATCAGGGCATCGGCTTCTGTGTAAGGCCATTGAATACCACAAGCATCTTCAATCTTTTGATGAGACATGCCGGAAATATCCAGAGTACGGCCCGCCCCTTTTGATAATTGCTTCATTTCTTCAAACGCGCCCTCTGGCGTTTCAGGGAAATGAATTTTTTTGCCGTTTTCAAAACGCTTGGCTAATTCTTTAAAGATCCAGAAATCGGCTTTTGAATCGCCAATAGGTTCTTGTACCTTGCGTACAATATTGTAACGACGCTCGGTGTTGGTGAAGCAACCTTCTTTCTCGGCCCAAACGGCCGCCGGTAAAAACATGTGGGCGTACTGAGTGGTTTCTACATCGGCGTAGGCATCTTGAATCACTAAAAAGTCTAGTTTTTCTAACGTCTTACGAATACGCGCGGTGTTTGGCATTGAGGTCATAGGGTTAGTTGCTACCAACCACAGGCCTTTAATTTGGCCGGTTTCTATGGCCGGAAAAATATCGGTTTGTGCAAGGCCACGTTTTTTAGGAAAGAACTCTTCGTCTATTCCCCAGAAGTCTGCGATTTCTTTTCTGTGCTCGGGTTTTTCTAAAGCACGGTAGCCTGGCAAACCAGAACAGCTAGACCATTCACGTGTGCCCATGGCATTACACTGGCCGGTAATGGAAAGCGAGGTGCCGCCTGGCTTACCTATGTTGCCGGTAATGAGGTTTAAGCTGTTAATGCCCACTACGCCATCGCTGCCGTGAGTAGACTGGTTAATGCCCATGGTCCAGATAGACATGGCCGCGCCGGCCTTGGCATAAATGCGCGCCACGTGACGAATGGTGTCTTCGTCTATGCCACACAATTTAGACGCGGTAATTGGGTCGTAATCTTTGACGCATTTTTCTACTTCTTCAATGCCGTTGGTATGGGCATTAATGTAGTCGCGGTCTTCTAAGCCTTCTTTAAGAATGACATGCATAAGACTGTTCATTAACACTAGGTCGGTGCCTGGCGTAATGGGTAAATGAATATCTGCAAACTGGGCCAGCATGGTCACACGAGGGTCTACCACTATTAATGGAAACTTACGTTTCTCCATGGCCTCTTTTAAGCGCCAGTAAATAATAGGGTGTTGCTCGGGTAAGTTAGAACCCCAGGCAATTAGGCAATCGGTGTGTTCAAAATCTTCGTAACAACCAGGAGGGCCGTCGGAACCAAACGAGCGCTTATAGCCACTTACCGCTGAAGCCATGCATAAGGTGGTATTGCCATCGTAGTTATTGGTGCCAATGCAACCACGGGCCAACTTGCCCAGCGAATAGAATTCTTCGGTTAATAATTGACCGGTGCTGACAATGGCAAAGCTGTCTTTACCATAGGTGTCTTGAATGCGTTTAATTTCGCTGCCCATGTGATCGAGGCTGGTATCCCAATCGGTTTTAACCCAAGGCTCGTAAGGCGCATTACGCATGAGGGGTTTGTCACCACGTCCGGCGGCATCAAATAATTCGTGTTCAAAAATCCCCTTAATACACAACTTGCCACGGTTAACATCGGCGTTGGCATTACCACGGCTGGCCACGGCTTTACCGTCCTTGTCTAGACCCACTTCAATGGAGCAACCGGTTGAGCAGTAACCACAGGTGGTGTATTTCCATTCGTGCACTTTTTTATCGGCGATGCGAATAGGGTTCTTTTCTTTTCGTTTGAAAAACATAGCCATGATCTAAACGCCTCCAGCCAAATGTTTATTACAGCGGTGAAGTTTGCTTTCCATTTGTTTGCTTTCGATTTGCTTGAAAGTCATCAACTCAGCCCTCTCTTCGTTTCACGGCCCTTTTTATGTGCATTAAAATGGGGCATTTTTAAAAGCGCCCTATTCTTGTGCATACCTACTTAGTAGTAGCGGGTGAAACCTAGTTATTATTTAGTTGGCAGGATTAGAGCAATTGTTGGGCCATGTACAAAACATCGAGATTACATGGGGGTTTCAGAGCGATTTTAGAGTTTTCAATTGGAGTTTAAAGCAAGATTAAGTCGCCCTAATGAGCAGCCTTTATAAGGGGTAAAGCTCTTAACTACCCCCAAGGCATGAGTTTTAATTCATGGCTTTTAGTTAACTGTATTTGGGTAGTGCTAGGGAAGTTAAGCGTTCACGGCATTTGAGTTATGATGAGGGCTTATTGTAAAGAAGACTAAAATGGAAAAGATTCTCATAAGTGCCTGCCTACTGGGGGAACCTGTACGTTACGACGGCAAAAGCCTTAAGCAACAAGATGCTTGGCTAGACCGTTGGAAATTGGAAAACAGGTTGCTGGCCTTTTGCCCGGAAGTGGCTGGTGGCTTAAGCACCCCCAGAGATGCTGCAGAGATTATTGTTAAAGATAGCGCTAAAGAAGATGGCCTGAGCGTAGATGGCAGCGACGTATTAAATTCCCGGGCGCAGGTAAAAACTCAAAACGGAATGGATGTGAGTTCTGAATTTATAAAAGGCGCACAATTGGCGCTGGAGCTTTGCAAAAAACATAATATTCAATATGCCCTGCTAAGTGCACGCAGCCCATCTTGTGGTAATGAGAAAATTTACGATGGCTCATTTAATAGCCGGCTTATCGCAGGCCAAGGCGTTACTTCTGCTTTGCTAAGCCAAAACGGCATTAGGGTGTTTAACCAATTTCAATTGGAAGCGCTTGCCAGTTTTTTATCTGACGCCTAATTATTACATATCTGCCCTTTCACCATCACTCTTTCATACCGACAACTTAGAGTGTGGTGATGCTCTCAACGGTACCGGGAAATACTAACGCCAACGCCACCATGGGCGGCAATACATAAAAGTACGACAGCATCATATAACGAATGCCTTTTGGCGCATCTCTTAGCCCCATAAACACATCCACAATCACCTGCCCTTTCACCATGATGCTGGCACACACAACCACCGTCACCCATGTGGTTGGCGCTATGGCGTCGGCAAAAATAGCACTAAGCAATGTTAGGGAAATTAATACCAGCCAATAACCGGTTAACGATTTGTTATTCATCGCAATCACCTCAGCACATAAAGTAATGGAAAAATAATAATCCAGGCTAGATCAATCATGTGCCAATAACATGCAGCACTTTCTAAACCTTGGTAGTCATCTTTGTTGTAGGCATTGTAATGGGCGCGCACCATTACCCAGGCTAACGTGCACATGCCCATCATTACATGTAATAAATGATTAAAAGTTAGGTAGTAATACAGGGTATAAAAAAGGTCGGTGCGAGAATCTAACCCGGCTTGTGCATTCCAAAAGTATTCCCAGGTTTTAATGCCTAAGTAACTGGCCCCCATTAATAAACTGGCGCCTAACCACTTAACCGTTTGTTTGGGTTTGTTCATTTTAATGGCAGAAATAGCTCTTGCGACAAAATAGCTGCTGGTAATGAGTGCCAGCGTATTTAAGGTACCCGCTAATAAATTTAAGCGCTCGGGCCCTTGAGAAAAAATCTCTGGGTTATGGGAGCGCACTACCAAATAAATCACAAAAAACAAGGCAAATTCGGTTAACTCTGCACCAATTAAAATCCATACTGCCATATTGGCGGGTATGGCTTGATCACTTTTTCGAGGTACCACTGGGCCATGATAAATGGATTCATCTTGCGAGATAAATTCAGCCTTCAGCGGAGCATTCAATGTAGGCATGGTGATTTAGTTCCTTGCGGTGACCAAGCTAAGACTGTTAAAAATGAGCATTCACCAAACGCTCAATGGCTTTGATGGTGTCACGGTCATCGCTTAGCGGTTGTGCCAGTGCCGCCATGCAAGCCTCAACAGTGCTTAGGCTTGATTGCATTAATTTAGCCGCATAAATAAGTAAACGAGTAGACGCCCCTTCTTCAAGATCATGATCTTTTAGGCGACGTATTTCTTCACCCAGCAATACCAGTTGCTCTGCACGCTGTGTATCTAAACCGGTTTCTTGGCAAATAATACTGGCTTCCAATTTTGCCTGAGGGTAATCAAATTCAAGCGCAATAAAACGCTGGCGGGTGCTGGGTTTTAAACCCTTAATTAAATTTTGATAGCCTGGGTTATAAGACACCACCAACATAAAGTCTGGGTGGGCCTCTACTAGCTCGCCCGTTCGGTCTATAGGTAAAAGGCGTCTGTGGTCGGTTAGCGGGTGAATCACCACAGTGGTATCTTTACGTGCTTCTACTACTTCATCTAAATAACAAATGCCCCCCTCTCGCACGGCGCGGGTTAATGGGCCATCTTGCCAATGAGTGCCGTTGGCACCAATAAGGTGCCGCCCCACTAGATCGGTAGCGCTTAAATCATCGTGGCAGGCCACTGTAAATAATGGGCGTTTTAGTTGCTGGGCCATGTATTCCACAAAACGGGTTTTGCCACAGCCGGTGGGGCCTTTTAATAATACCGGCAGTTTATTATTGGCCGCGGCGTTAAATATTTCACATTCACGATCTTGTGCCTGGTAATGAATGGCCTGACGGTTGTTTGTTTGGCTCATGGGCATTCCTTATATTTTGTAAATTTTTAAGTTTTTGACTTAATTAATTAAGCTAAATTGATTGGGTTAAATTCAAATACAGTTTGGGTAATAGTTTGGGCAGCTGCTGAATTTTTCGTACTAGGGCAAAACCTTGATCACCAAATAGGTAGGGCAAGTAATCATTGGCCTGTGAATCTATGGTAATGCAAAAAGGCTGAATGCCCTGCCGCTTCGCTTCTAAAATGGCTTGGCGAGTATCTTCGATACCATACCGCCCTTCGTAATGATCAATATCGTTGGGCTTGCCATCGGAAATGATAAGCAGCAGTTTTTGCTGAGATTTTTGCAGTTTAAGCACACTTACCGATTGGCGAATAGCCGCTCCCATGCGGGTATAAAAGCCGGGCTCAATGGCCATAATTCTCCCACGGGTTTCATCACTGTAAGTTTCGGAGAAATTCTTTAACAACTGGTAACGTATTTGTTTATTTTTAATGGATGAAAAACCATAAAGGGCAAAGGGGTCATCACACGCCGAAAGCGCTTCGGAAAATAACACTAGGCTATCGCGAATTACATCCACTACTCTTTGCTGGGTAGTGACGCCTGAATCGGTAGACATAGAGAGGTCGGCCAGTACGAGCGTAGACATGTCCCGCTCGTTTTGTTTTTTAGCCAAATATAAATTTTCACCATCGAGCGTGGCATTGGGCTGAGTTTTAATATCGAGCCAGGCATCTAGATCAATCTCATCACCAAATGGCTGGCGCCGCTGTAACGCGCTTATTGGTCTTAATAAGTTAAACTGACGTTTTAGAGCATTGGCTTCTTTTTTTAGATTATTGTCCAATTTTTTTGGGGTGGCCTCATCACTTACCATGGGTTGCAAAAAGCAGAAGTCTTTTAACATTGCTCTTTTTTTGTAGTTCCACTCAGGTAGTTTAATGCCCGGGCCTAGATATAAATCGTCGGTGAAAGGCGCGGGCAAGTCCATATCAAACTTAACCTTGGCCGAACCGGCTTTACGTTTTTTCGACAAGGTAATAACATCTAGATCATCGGCAGCCCCTTGCAAGTCTTGGTCTAAATCTTCTTGCTGGCTTCTGTCCATGTCTACCTGTTCGGCCCAACTAAACAAGGCGTCTAATTTAAAGACCAATAAGCCATCGGTTTGTTTTTCATCGTCAAAACGTTGTGCTTCTTTTCTTGGCGTATCGAGGGTTTCAGGAGGCTCATTAGTTTCTTTTTTAGCAGACGACGCTTGTTCTTCATCATCTTGGGCTTGATTATTGGCCACATCAAACAGCGGCGCAGGATACAACCATAGCGGCACAAATAAGGGGTCGCCTGCTGCCATAGGCAAACTATCTACCGAGCCCGGTTTTAAAATTGCTTGCTGCATAGCCTGTTCGCGGGCCTGTAATTTTAACGGCAAGTGCTCAATTAACGGACGCTGCTCCACTACGGCCTTAGCCAGTTTTTCATAACCGGTTTTTAAACCTGGATGCGTTTTTAAAATGGTTAGGGTGGCTAATTGATTATCAAGGAACCAGTGCGACATTTTTGGCAGCTTAGCAGCCAGCGCTGCCAGCCAGAAATACAAGGCTTCGTTTAATGATTTTTCAGGCAGGTAATCTATCACTGGCGGCAAACGCAAACTGCGTTGATCTTGCCAGCAAAGACTCGCGCGGCGATGACTGCCTGCAATACGTTGTAACAAGGGGCGATGATTATTTAAGGCTCTGGCTTCAGCCGCTTCCACTACTTTACCGGGGGCGCCACCTAGACCGTGAAAATAAGTGGAGAGTTGTGACTGTAAATGAGTAAGTTCTAGCGCGGCCTCGGGATATCCCGTGGCCACTTTAGCAGAGATATATTTATGCCAAACCTCGCCAATAAACTCTTCCATTTACATCTCCGCTGTATTGCACCACGTGAATCTGGCGCGTCATTCAAAATATTACCTATAAACACTTAAGCATTTAATAAAAAAATATTTATAGGTAATTAAGAGAGTCTGCTTCTTTTAGTCAGGAAATACATTTCCCAAAAAAACAGATTCTCTAAATGCATTTCATTTCATACTCAGGCTAGAAACTTGTCTAACCTGGGTATTGAAAAAACACTAACTCGCTTTGGCACTGTCACAAGAACCACAACAAACTTCGGCTGCGTCTTCTGCTTGCTCGAGCGTTGCGCCGTTATTTTGTGCGGCGATTTCTTCTTTTGATCCTACAAAGAAGCTGACAAAATAAGCCACTAAGCCCACACTAAACAACACACCAAAAGCTAGGCGTCCCCAATAAATTGGAATTAACTTATCTTGCGTCATCATGAAACTTAGCGCGTGGGCATCATCTGGCATACGTTGTAACGCCACTTGCCAAGCACCTGCAATGGTTAACATGATGGTAATACCCAGCATACCAATGCACATGGCCCAAAATGCAAAGCGTTCAACTTTTTGTGCCGACATAGGATTGCCCTGAGGACGACCGCGCATGATAGGCATGGCATACGAAGTAATGGTCATAACGATCATGGCGTAGGCACCAAAGAAAGATAAATGCCCGTGCGCCGCCGTCAGTTGTGTGCCGTGGGTAAAGTAATTAACCGGTGCCAGTGTATGTAAAAAGCCCCATACGCCTGCGCCTAAAAAGCCCATTACTGCTGTACCCAAAGCCCAGGTTACGGCGATTTTATTGGCGTGTTCAAATTTTCGTTCGCGTACCACTTTAAAGGCAAACACCACCATCATGAAAAACGGTAAAGGTTCGAGTGCGGAAAATATTGAGCCCATCCATAACCAGTATTCACTTGGCCCTATCCAGAAATAGTGATGTCCCATGCCCACTAATCCGGAAATAAGCGCCAGCCCTATGATCACGTACAACCATTTTTCGATGACTTCGCGGTCGACACCGGTCACTTTAATTAAAGTAAAGGCAAGGATGGCACCAAGAATTAATTCCCAAACCCCTTCAACCCACATATGCACTACCCACCACCAAAAGTATTTATCCAGTATTAGGTTTACAGGGTTATAAAAGGAGAACAAAAAGAATACGGCTAAACCCACAAGCCCAGTGAGCAATACCATATTAATAACGGTTTTGCGTCCTTTCAAAATGGTCATGCCGATGTTGTAACAAAATGCCAAACACACCACCACTATGCCTATTTTGGTAATGGTAGGTTGCTCGAGGAATTCACGACCCATAGTAGGAAATAATTCATTACGAGTGAGCTCTGCCAATTCAGAATAAGGCACAAACAAGTAACCTAGTATGGTTAGAACACCTGCCACAGCAAAGACCCAAAACATAATTTTGGCCAATAGCGGACTGTGTAATTCAACGTTTGCTTCTTCGGGTACTAGGTAATAAGCCGCCCCCATAAAGCCAAAAATAATCCATACCAGTAACAGGTTAGTGTGAATCATCCTGGCGACATTAAATGGAATATAAGGGAATAAAAAATCTCCGATAATATATTGCAACCCCATAATGAGGCCAAAGAGAATTTGTCCGGCAAACAAGGCCAGGGCAAAAACAAAGTAGGGTTTAGCTACCATTTGTGAATCGAATTTCATCATAATTTTTGATTACCCCTGCTTATTAGGCGGCCAGTCATTGTCATTTACCCGAGAAGTCCAGATGAGAAAATCGGCCAGATTATCCACCTCTTCACCGGTAAGATTGAACTGCGGCATTTTTCTGCGCCCTTCTATTGGCAATGGTTGAGCTGCCATCCAGCCTCGTAAATAAGCCTTAAACGCTTCTTCGCTGCCATTGCCATAACGGTCGTAGACATTGCCCAATTCAGGCGCAAAGTAAGCCCCTTCACCCATGATGGTATGACAACCTACACAGTTATTTTTTTCCCAAAGCCCCTTACCGTGGGCAACGCTTGGGGTAATATTCTCTCGATGATCTCGCTCGGGTAATACCCGCATAGTGTCAAAGGTTAAGCCTAGTAATAATAAAAAAGCGACAAAACCACCGCCGTAATAAATATTCCTGGCCATCTCCTTGGTAAAGGTTTCACTCATTCAATCCTCTCCCTTCATATAGCTACTTTTTACATGCCACCATGTCTAAAAAGCCCAATTTAGGTTTAAGTTATGGCGGCCAGACAAGAATAAACTTTGCTGATATTTGGTTATTGACCCACATCAATAACCTAGCGCAGCACTCGGGTATACCACTACAGAGGTATCTGGGAAATAAAGTAGAAATGCCCAATGATTATTGAGCACTTAGGGCTAACTATTAATATTTAGACCATTTTTTAAAAAGTATTAGTAACCTTAATAAGTGTAATGTTATTAACAGGATTCCAACCAATTTTGCGCATGCTGCCAAAGCCCTTGGTTGTTTGTTTTTTTAAAAAAACCAAAGTGCCCTACTTTTCTTCGTCCAAAATGTATGGGCTCCAATACCTCTAAACTCGATTGAGCTTGATCATAAAACTGAAAAAGCTGATGCACTGATTTTAAGGGTGCAAAGTCGTGATCATCTGCTATTTGAATGAACTTCATGGGTTTATTAAAACTGGAGAAATAGGGTCTGAACCGGAGGCCTTTTTCATCACACATATATTCAGGATGGCGACACCATTGAGCCCATTGTTGCGCAACCTTTTTGGGCAGTCTTTGCCCACCCACTAAAAAGCCAGGTAAATAGCCCAAAATTTGGGTGAATACTGGCGTAAGTACGTACCACATCAATAATAATTTGGGCATGCTTGAGCGGTCCCAGTTTCGCCAATTGCCACTTTGCGCCGCCACATTATAAACACTGGTGAGTTTATGATTATCCTTGGCAAGCCCCACTAATTGCCCGCCAACACTGTGACCAATGCAATGCCATTTAAAAACAGAATAATTCTCACAGGCCCAATTTAACACCCCGTTAAAATCTTGCTCGCCCCAGGCTTGCATGGTTTGGGAGGCGTCTCGCCAGGGCAGTTTTTTTGAGTCGCCAATGCCGCGATAATCGTAGGTTATGACTAAGAAACCGCGCTCACATAAATATTCGGCAAAGGCTTGATAATAACCTCTTGGCACAGCCGTCGCCGAATTAATGATAACCCCAGCCTTAATATTAATGGCGGGCATATATAAGGAACCGGTAATAGCGGTGCCATCTTCTGTGGTGACTTCGATGGTTTTCATGGGAATGCTCGTTGATTTTATCTAATTTTAATAGGTTAAAAAAAACGAAACAAACGGGATTTTGAAGGAGTCAGGCAAGAATATCTTACCTGATGAAAATAGACCGCGCCTACAAACCCTAGTGGCTATTGGCTAAAGCGAGACTTAAGCTTTAGCGCTAACTGCTGATAATAAGGTTGAGTGTATTGGGCATAATTTATGGCCACGCCTATGCGTCGTTGAAAAGCCTGTAATCCCTCTATATTGCCAATAGGAATCACTTTAAAGCGCGGGCTTTCATTAATATCTGACGGTAAAGGTACTATGGATAACCCCAAACCGGATTCCACCAGAGACAAAGCCCATTCTTCATTTTCAACATGGGCCATGTAGTTTAAATGAATATTATGTTCTTGTAGAAAGTCTGTCATGGCCTGACTACGATCACAAAAAGACCGATTGATAAACGGCATATTATTTAAGTCGGTTACGGCTATTTTTTCTAAATGCGCCAAGGGATGATTATTGGGGATAATGAGGCAATAACGATCTCTCCAACCTGGGATGAACTCTTCATCGGCTTTTACGGCCTGTTCCATGGTTAAACGAATATCAATTTCTTTATCTTCTGACAAAGTATCTTGTTTTGGATGTATTAACTTTATTTGCAATAACGGGTTATCTTCGCGCAGTAACATCATTAACTGATTTAGATACTCAAAAGCAATAGCATGGCTTACTTGTATACAAATTTGCTGTTGCTGATTTTTTTCTGCAAAGCCATTTTTAATAGACTGAGCATGGTGCAACAGGTTTTTAGCTTTATCAAAAAGATCCTGACCAGCTTCTGTGACACTTACCCCTCTTTTTTGCCTTATTAATAGGGTCACCCCCAACTCATCTTCCAGCTTGTGAATGGCCGCCGATATGGAAGGCTGCGCGATATAACAGCGAGCGGCAGCAGCCGTGATAGAACCAGTTTCCACTGCCGCCACAAAATACCCCAGAGATTTTAAATCCATTGTTATCCTTTTAAAACTATTGAGCTTTCTTTTTTAAAGTAGCCACTAATACTTTACCTGTGGAAATACCGGTAGTGTTGCCATAATTAATTCATCATGGGCTGGTACTAATGTTATATCGTTGTGCTGTTGTTGCAATTGATGCAAACGGGCAATTTGTTCTTCATTTTTTTCATCACTCCAGTTTAAATCCACCAACCATTTAATGAGGCTGGATCTTGGAGAGTTATCTTTTATACCCTTAGTCGTCCAGGTGGTATCGCCAATAAAAAAGTACTGGGCACCGGATGACAGCGTTAAAAATATACCCACTTGAGCGGCACTATGCCCACTAAGATCTACCAGAACAATGCTGCCGTCGCCGTATAAATCTAGGCTACGATCAAAACCGTTAAAAGGGGTATTGGTGAGCTCGAAAAAATTCCAGTTAATGTCTTTGCCACTTATTTGCGAAATAAGATGCGCTGGAGCCAGACCAGTCTTCGCCTGCTCATACTCGGCCTTTTGCACCCAAACTTGGGCCCCAGGAAAATCTTTAATGCCACTGGCATGATCCCAATGTAAGTGCGTGGGAATAATCTTAGTGACCTGATCAGGGGCATAGTGTGAATTATTAAGTTGCTCCACGGCCGGATTAAGCTCCTCAAAACTAAATAGCTGACGGTCGATAAAGCCATTTACTTCAAACTGCCACTCTATCTGCTGACCAAGGCCAGTATCAATGAGTACATCCCCTTTGGGATGACGAATGAGCACCGCATTTTGCGCTAAGCGGCGCAATTTAAACCAGCTGCCACTCTCTACAATAACCGCCTCTGGTGTTAAGCCGGTACTGGCGGTTTTTATCACTGAAAACCCCACTCCAGCGGGTATATTGGCCGCAAGAGCCTGGCTACTGAATACGCCCAGCAGCAATACAGTGGCGAAGGCAGAGTGAATAAAATTGGTAAATATTTTCATGTTGGTAATCCCTAAACTGAAGAATTCAGATTAACCAAAAATACATTATAGTTAAAATATATTATTTATATGGTTATAGCATGTTTTAGCTATGCCTGATCTATTTATCCAGCTTCATAGGCAGCAGTGTCCAGAATTGCCCTTTGCAACCTAAAAGGAATTTGCCAATCTCAACACAACCTTTATAAAAATAAGAGCAACATGAAATTAAATAAATTCTATGACAAGCATGTGTACTTAGTAGGAGGCTCATCTGGAATTGGTTTAGCCATCGCTAAAAAGTTGGTAACGGCTGGAGCCCACATTTTATTAATATCAAGGACTCAGGGTACCTTAGAAGAAGCCACTAAAGAGCTTGAGTTACTGCGCAATAACAGCCAGCAAAAAATTCGTTATCAGTGTTTGGATGTGAGCGAACACCAACAAACCCAGAGTGTTTTGAATGAACAGGTGATTTCATTTGGAATCCCCGATGCTTTAATAAATTGTGCAGGGCGAGCCATTCCCGAACATCATGACAAGATAAGCTATCAGCAGTTTGATCAAACACTAAAAATAAATTTGTACGGATGCCACAACACGGTCTCGGCCCTGCTGCCTCATATGAAGAAAAATGGCGGATTAATTGTGAACACCTCATCCCTTGCCGGGATTATCGGTGTGTTTGGCTACACCGATTATTGTGCTTCCAAATTCGCGCTTATTGGTTACTCGGAAGCACTTCGCAGCGAGCTTAAAAAATACGATATAAAAGTGATGGTGTTATGTCCGCCTGATACCGATACACCAGGATTTAAAATAGAGAATAAAACCAAACCCGCCGAAACTCAGGCTATATCTGAAGCGGCTAACCTAATGACAAGTGAGCAAGTGGCTAAGGCCTTTTTTAAAGCCTTACCTAAAAACAAGATGATTATTGTGCCGGGAATAGCAGGAAAATTTAGTGTTTATATGAAGCGGTTTTTCCCGCGGTTGGTGGAGTTTGTGATGGACCGGGATATTCGCAGGGTGAATCAATAAAGTTAAAATTAGTTTTAACATTAGGAGGGTGAAATCCATTCCTTCACAACTCCCTTCAAAAGGAGCCCTAAGGCTCCTGAATCAACTTATATCACTAGAGAAAACATTTGAATTTAACTGTATATTCAGATCTCAACAATCCTGACAAGGTATAGTGAATGTTCTACCATCTTTTCTATGTAGTACACCATCTAGCTTAATTTCATAGCTATACTGAATTTGTTCCGTGCTTACCAATACGGGGGTAATAGTCCACTCAATACTTTCACCAGCACTATTATCATCCTCAGTAAACGTTAAAACACCTTTAGTAACTGACCAAGTAAAATCTCTGCTGCTTTCCTCTTCTTGGTACTTTATAGAGCCCGTTTTTAATCCCTCTTCACTTTCATTGAAAATGAACTCCGAAACACTACTATCAAAATGTTTTACATTGAAGGTTTGTATGTCTAACAAAAAACTGGAAAGGATAGCATGTTCAATTAGGGTCATACTGCCTGTGCCAGGCTCGTACTCAACTCCCGGCTGTTCATATTTATAATCAGCAATATTATTAGCTAGGCTTGACTCACTAAATTTCCAATCAGTACTGACAATATCACCTGCCTCAGTAAAGTTAAGATCTCCGTCCACCGATACAGACCACGATGTTATTTCTTTAATCGTGTCATCTGCGTACCTAATCGTGCCCGTATTGACTGTATTTTCTATAATTGACTGAAAATACAGTTCAGAAATAATACCTGCCTCATGCGCTACACTAAATGTCCTTGATGATAAAAATTCCTCAGTGAACTGGTCTTGCTCAATCACACTTATGGTCGCATTTAAATGAGCTCTAGCAGTAATATCGTCAATTATAACCAAAGGTTCTCCATCGGCTACTTCTCTATTCAAAGTGTTGATGAAATTAACCTCTAAGGAATCTTCTTCACCAAAATTAGATATTTTAAAATCGATGAAGACATTTTCTGCGGCGTCAATGGTGGCTTGATCTATATTGATGCCATCACTTGTATTGTTGTTGCTATCGAGTGTTTGTAGGAAACGTGAAATATTGGTCACAGTGATATTATTAACATCAGCCCCATTACCCACTAGATCTATAGGCGTTAAAACAAATTTGGCAACTGTCGATGGGAAGGTAATATCGCCAATGGAGAAGGTAATAACCTCTCCTTCTACATAATTAAAAGTACCACTTGAGCTTGTCGTACCGGATTGAGTGGCCGTTAAAAAAGATATTCCAGAGACTGCACTATCCTTAAATGTACCCGTTTTTACAACGACTGCCTCTTGCTCTGTTACTTCAATACTCGCATCATCCTCACCACAGCCAATCAGAAACGCAACAGGTAAGACCAGAAAGAGTCCCGTAAAAATATTTTTGTAGTTCCAACTCATGCCGATGGATTCCATTACTTTTATTATTATTGGTGAGAGTTTGTAGGGGCTAAGAATATGCTGCTGGCTGTTCCAGTGCAATTTAAACATTAGACAACAAGACCGACATGCCACGTTAGTTAAGGCGCAGCAGTTAAAACCCACAAATTCGTGTACGTTCGTTCAATTAAAATGAAATTATTTATATAGTCTTTATCTATCTTAATTCAGCGACAGTGAAAGCGCTTTTAGTGCTCCATTCAAAGCCTATTCGCCCCTATTTTCAGCATTGGATCAACCCCCCCTTACAACCTGCTAGATTAGTAACAAGCCCCCGCCATTCTTAATTCAAGTATGTCCATTCTGGCCGAGTTAGTCTATTTATCGTCCAATAATGGAAATTTTAGGTAAACACCTGTATGCTCAGAGCCTTTTTATAGGGGAGGATTATATGATCCGTGTAGCCAGATATGTTTTTTTAGCCCTTAACTTCGTGTTGGCATCCTTGCTGGGTATTTTGTTAGGCCTAATTCGGCCATTTCATCCTTCTAATAGTCGCTGGTGCGCCCGTTTCTATGGATTCCTAGGCTTACCTATAATTGGTATTGATGTTGAACCCAGTGGCCTTGAGAACTTCCCTAAAGGCAAGCCCTTCATTGTAGTGGCCAATCACCAAAGTAACTGGGACTTATATGTAGTGGGCAGTGTTGTGCCTGAACGCACCGTTAGCCTGGGTAAAAAAAGTTTAAAATGGGCACCGTTATTTGGTCAACTGTATTGGCTGGCAGGTAATATATTAATAGATAGAGGCAATCCCAAAAAAGCCATGGAAGCCATGGAAATTACGAAACGTGCCTTAATTGAGTCTAATACAAACATATGGTTTTTTGCTGAAGGTACCCGTAACCGTGGTAAAAACATGCTGCCTTTTAAAAAGGGGGCATTTGTAACAGCCATTAATGCCGGTGTACCTATTGTTCGCGTTTGCACCAGCGCCTACCTTGATGGTTTTAGCATGGGAAAATTAAACAACGGTACGGCTAAAATCCGGGTTTTACCTGAAATTGAAACTAAAGATTTATCTATGGACGATGTGAACAAACTTATGGCCCATTGCCATGAAACCATGCTTGAAGTGATAACCGAACTTAACAGCCCAGTTGCTGAAGGTTCAACTGCAAACGCCAGCTAAAATAATAAAAATCAGGCTCGATAGAGCCTGAATTTTCTTTCTCTCTAATCTCTCCTTCAGCCTTGTTCCCCTAACTCACTAAAATAGTCGAAATAAAATAGGCAATGAAATGACCATTATAAAAGTCTAATTTCAGGATCGATGTTTGCCACCGACTGCTGCAACTTTTCACCCAGTTTCACGTTCTTATTCATCTCTGACACGATGAGTTCAACATGATGCTCGAGTACAGATAACTCTTTAACAAGATTAGCATGGGCTACATCATAATCGGTACCATGATCTAGGTTTCGAGTATTCGCCAACAATTTTTTAATGTATTGCAATTGATGAGTAAAGACTGCGTTGGCTTTATGAGCGTTGCGCTCCACCAAGCTGGCTTGTTTATATAAAGCCTCAATGTGTTTGGGGTCCACTGAGACAGGTATTTCAGGCTCGTTATGTGAAGATAAATCTTTTTTGTCTTTTAATAACCAGTAGGTAAAAAGAAAGGAGACAACATAGCATAACAACAAAGCCAACCAATCAACCGCCTTGGCATCGGATAAGGAAGCCCACTGATGAATAATGGTTAATACTGTCCCAAATATCAGGGATAACTTGATCATGTGTGAAATAGCCATAATAAACTCCATGGGCCAGGGATTTTACCCGACCAAGCTTTATATTCAGTGAAAGCCAGCACAAATCCTTGTGCTTCATATAACTTAATTAATATGCATTAATTTAATAGAAAATTAAAATATTTTAACCAATGGGAAACTAAACAACCCCATGTTGAACACAACAATGCAGCCCCATATTACGACCACTTGTGCCAAACTAAAAAATACTGCAGCACTGGCAATATCCTTAGCCGCCCCAGATAAATCATGCTGTTCGCTGCCTATACGATCAATGGCATATTCAATTGAGGTATTCAGCAGCTCTGTTATTACCACGATAAAAAGGCTCAAGATCATTACCACAACCTGGACCAAACTCTGCGCCAATACAAAAGCCAGTGGTAACAACAGTGCAGCTAACATGAACTCCTGACGTACTGCCGCTTCAGTTTTCCAAGCCCGTTTTATACCCTTAAAAGAATAACCCGTGGCGTTGAAAATTCGCAAAAATCCGGTGGCAGTAAACTTCTTTTGTTCCATGATAATGACTTCTTTTTGGTAAGCTGAATATGAGCAAAAATATGCGCACACCCTACATGGCTCGCCCCACCATAACAAGCCGCCCTATTTAAAATATTAAGCTGGCCCTGTAAGAAGACTAGTGCAGAAAACGACATCGAACAATTGATAACGGTATAATATTTTGAGCTTGACCAGCACCTATAAAGCCGCAAAGCTACAGGGAATTTCATAAACTATAACAACCTATTCATGAACATATTAAAAAGCTGTAGCACGCCTTTAAACTGGTTACTTTACAGCCTGAGCGGACTCATTTTTGCCTTTTTCATTGGCTGGCTGATATTGGCAAAGGTCAATTTTGGCTATGCCTGGCTACATGACGCCATGAACATTCAACAGCATGCTGAAAAGTACGGCCCACAAAACCGCTATCGAAATGGATTTCAATACACCGATAAACAAGAACATATACGACTTTTTTCTGCTATTAATACAGCAGTACATCATCAGGGAAGTGGTTTAAAGGATATAAAATACCAGCACAATAAAGGCCGTAACCTAGGTGTATTGTTGCGGCATGCTGAAGTTTTGCATTTGAAAGACGTGGCGAACCTGTTGAATATATTAAAATATATTGCACTGGGCGCAGCTATTATTTGGTTTTTTTATATTGTGCTTTTTCAACAAAATAAAGCGCCTACTCCCAACTTTAAACAGCAAAGCTTAATTATGCTGGCTGTTGCGGCCCTGTGTGGAATATCTATTTTATTAATTGGCCCAACTACGATTTTTTATACTTTCCATGAATGGATATTTCCGGAAAACCATAAATGGTTCTTTTATTATCAAGAATCCTTAATGACTATATTAATGAAAGCCCCTGACTTATTTGGTGCTATCGCTCTTTTATTAAGCTTTTTATCTTTGCTTATTTTTGTATCATTAAACTTATGCGTTTACCATTTCATCAATAACAAAAAAAGACTACCTAAGCACGGAGAATTAAGGCAGAAACCGGCTAAACATAAGTAACTCCGGAATCCTTCATCTATGCATAAAAAAACCCTAGATAATCCAGTTATCCAGGTTTTTTTTGTTATCTAATATTATCGCTCTAACATGGCCACTACCCCCTGGCCACCAGCCGCACAAATAGATATCAAGCCACGGCCTGATCCTTTTTGTTCAAGCAGTTTTGCCAAGGTTCCGACAATACGACCGCCAGTAGCAGCAAATGGATGCCCTGTTGCTAGAGAACTGCCATTTACATTCAGCTTATTTTTATCAATTTCCCCTAGGGCATCACTTAGCCCTAGGCGTTCTTTGCAAAAAGATGGAGTATTCCAAGCTTTCAGCGTAGCCAAAACCTGAGCTGCAAACGCTTCATGAATTTCATAAAAATCAAAATCCTGAAGTACTAAATTATTTCGAGCAAGCATTTTTGGAACTGCATAAGCTGGTGCCAACAATAAGCCTTCGGTGTAACCGCTGTCTTTGCCGGTAAAGTCAACGGCACTGGTTTCATAATCGGTTAAATAGGCTAATACAGGTAGCCCGCGCTCCTTTGCCCATTCTTCACTGGCCAACAAAACAGCTGAGGCACCATCGGTTAAGGCTGAACTATTCCCAGCCGACAAAGTCCCTTCCTGCTTATCAAAAGCAGGGGCCAAACTGGCGAGTTTTTCTTGAGTCGTGCCAGCACGTAATAAATTATCCTTGCTCAAGCCCATAAAGGGTGACAATAAATCACCCATAAAACCGTCATCGTAAGCCTTAGCCAAGTTGCGATGACTCAAATACGCCATTTCATCCTGTTCTAAACGAGGAATTCCCCATCTTTTTGCCGTAATCTCGGTATGCCCACCCATGGATAGACCCGTTCTTGGCTCACCGTTTCGAGGCAATGAAGGCAGCAAGAAACTAGGTCTGAATTTTGATAAAGCTTTTAGTTTTTGGCCTGTGCTTTTACTGCGATTTAGATTTAATAAAAGCTTTTGCAACTGGTCACTAACCGCAATAGGTGCATCGGATGTGGTATCTGAACCTGCAGCAATGCCCGATTCAATTTGACCCAGAGCGATCTTATTAGCTACGCTAAAAAGCGCCTGAAGCCCTGTACCGCAAGCCTGTTGCATATCAATACAAGGAGTAGAAGCACTTAGAGTAGTATCTAATAAACTTTCTCTAGCCAAGTTAAAGTCTCGGCTGTGCTTCATTACAGCACCCGCGACTAACTCTCCTACCATTTCTCCTTTAAGCCCTGTTTTATCAACAAGTCCCTGAATGGCTGAACCTAACATCTGCTGATTAGAAGCGCCAAAATAGGCCGTATTCGATTTTGCAAAGGGAATTCTATTACTGGCAACAATTGCGACTGGACGAGGAAAAGCCATGATAAACGCCTTATTATAATTAGATGAAAATTTAGCCCGCTAATTATACTCACTAAAGTATGCCAGTACACATAGGGAGAGCCCTACTTAATGCTGGGCCACTTAAGATCCCATGGAACAGATAAAGACTCAATTTGTTGCGTCGCACTTTCTAATAGAAACTGCTCCCCCGTATTTGGCGCCTCAACAAATGAAAAGTCCTGCCCTTGGTAACAAAATTTCAAGGCATATGCATGTAAGTACAAACGGTCAGCCTCAGTTCCAGCATAAGCTTCATCTCCAACAATAGGCGCGGCTAGTGATTTCAACGCCACCCTCAATTGATGAGTCTTACCCGTACTAGGTTTGAGTAAACACAAACGAAATCCATTACCTAAGCCATAAGAAAAAAACTGCGTAATGGCAGGATTTTCCTTTGTTTTTAATAATTTAAATCCTCCGCGCCGCCCTTTGGTCATGTCACCAATCACCCATCCCTGTTTCTTTTTTAGGGTTTTCGGGCAAATGGCCAGATAGTATTTCTCCATCTCACGCTTAGAAAACATTTGAGATAATGTACTGCAGCTTTCTTGGGATCTCGCCAATAAAATCAAACCAGAAGTAGGTTTATCTAAACGATGAACAGGCCAAATATCTTCAGTTCCTCTTTGTTCACGCAAAAGAGAAACCAAGCCTAGCTCGCCATCTTCATTGTGAAAGTTCAATCCAGCGGGCTTATAACATAGCAGCCAATCAGCATGCTCATATACAATTTTAATGTTTTTCAAATTTTTCGCTCAAGCATCATTAATGGAAATATATTAAAAACTATTATAACAGGCATAAAAAAACCGCAGTGTTACCACTGCGGTTTAAGTATCTGAAACTCTAACTATACGTTAGAAAAAGTTTCAGCAGGAGTAGCATTGCCATGACGCTCTTTATGCTTGGCAATGATCGCTTCTGGACGCAATAGATAGCGAGCCAAGGCAGGTAACAATACAAGTGCGCCAACCATGTTCCAAACAAACATGAAGGTTAACAATATACCCATATCAGCCTGGAATTTGATAGGAGACCAAATCCAAGTACCAACGCCAATAGCCAGTGTTAGGCCAGTAAAGCTAACAGCCTTACCTGTCGTCTTCAAAGTTTGTAAGAAAGCAGAGTGCAAATCGTTACCGCTAATCAATAAGGCTTCAAGACGGCTGTAGATGTAAATACCATAATCCACACCAATACCAACGCCCAATGCAATTACGGGTAGTGTTGCTACTTTTACACCAATGCCCATTTGTGCCATCAAGGCTTCACATAAAATAGAGGTTAGTGCTAATGGTGTTACCACACATAATACTGCGCGGAATGAACGGAAGGTAATGAAGCACAAGGTGGCAACCACTAAATATACAAAAATCAACATCATGGTTTGGGCTTTTGCAATTACCTGGTTAGTTGCACTCTCAACACCGGCATTACCTGAAGCAAGTTTAAACTTAATCGCTTCGTTACTTTCGTAACCAGTAGCAAAGTCAGCGGCAACACTTACCACTCGATCAAGAGTTTCAGCTTTGTGATCGTTTAAGAAAATGATCACAGGAACCATAGAGCACGACGGGTTTAACATTCCACTTGGAGCACGTTGAACACTAGAGTTAAGGATATTTTGATTTCGAGATAATGCAGACCATTTCAGGCTGCCTTCGTTCATGCCCTTAGACATCAATTTAGAAACACTAACCAAAGATACCGCTGACTGAACACCCTCAACATTTTCCATGGTCCACATTAAGCGATCGATAGCATCAAGCGCTTCAAAGCTGGCACATTTCTCTTCAGGAGTTTCAGCCATGATCACCATTACATCTGAACTAGTTGAATAGTTAGCCACTACAAATGCGTTATCCTTGTTGTATCGGCTGTCTTGGCGAAGCTCAGGTGCACCTTGATCCAAATCACCAATCTTAAGGTTTTGACCGCCAACAACACCTGCAATCGCTAATACGATCGCAACGCTAATGGCAACAAGAGCCATTTTAGGTTGAGTAAACTTAGCAATAAGTTTCCATAAGAAAAATTCTGATGTTTCACTCTTCTCTGCATGCTTAATTCCCGACTTGCTAATACCCACGTAGGACATCAACAACGGAAGCAACAATAGATTAGTAACGATAATCACTGCTACACCAATAGATGCGGCAATGGCTAATTCTTTAATTACATCAATTTCGATAAATAACAGAGTTAAAAAGCCGATTGCATCAGACAGCAAGGCCAACATACCTGGTACATACAAACCACGGAACGCTAAACGAGCAGCCATTTCTCTACTGGCGCCTTTACCCGCTTCAATTGCTATCCCGTTAATAATTTGTACACCGTGACTGATACCTATGGCAAAAACCAAAAATGGAACCAGCATTGAGTAAGGGTCAATACCATAACCAATTAGGTTCAGAATACCCAATTGCCAAAACACGGCAGTTACTGAACAAATTACAGGAATAATGGTGCCTTTAGGGCAACGAGAATAAATGTATAAAAGGAAAGTAGTAATACCAATGGCCATTAAGAAAAATACAGCAACGTTAGCAGCGCCGGCAATTAGGTCGGCCATTTTCTTGGGGAAACCAATGATATGAATAGCAACACTATCGCTACTGTATTTATTACGCACGTTTTCTTCGAGAGCACGGGCTAAATCTTGTGGCTTTAGAGCTTCACCAGTCTCTGGATCTAACGCATAAAGCGGTACATCTAGCATGGTAGAAGTAAAATTATTCGAAACTAAACGTCCCACCTGACCTGATTTCAGTATATTTTCACGCAATTGGTTAATACTGTCTTCACTGCCATTATAAGTCGCAGGAATAACCGGCCCACCCTGAAAACCTTCTTCAGTTACTTCAGTCCAACGAACATTAGGGGTCCATAACGACTTAAGCTTGGAACGGTCAGCACCTTTAATAAAGAAAACTTCATCATTAATTTGACGTAAGGTTTCCATGTATTCAGCGTTAAAAATATCACCATTAGTACTGGCCACAACAATTTTCACATTGTTTAAACCACTGCTTAAATCACTGGCATGGCGCATGTGGTTTTTAATATATTCATGTTCAAGAGGAATGTACTTCGATGAACGAGAGTCCAGCCCCACTTGTGTTGCGTTGTAAACTAAAAATACTGTTAGAGCCAATAGAACAAATAAAATTATGCCACGGCCGCCAAACAAAACCCTTTCAACAAACGGTTCTGTTCCCGGACTGATAATAAAATGTTCCGGCTCTGTTTTAGGTAAGTGCTCTTTACTCATATTAATCTCCTAACCTTCAATGCTCTTAATAGACACAGATAAACGCTGACCCAGTTTATCCAAGAGCTCTACACCGTTCTCACCAACAATAACAAAGTGCCCGGCTTTACTTTCAATAATGGCTGCTGCACTGCCACGACCCTTACGAACTCTACTTTCCCACTTACGACCTACATCTATGCCCTTAACAAATGCACCACCGTTACCTACAACATAAGCCACACGACCTAGGCGATCGGTAGCACCAATTAGGCTTTGCTCTGTCTTGGTATCCATTAATTTCCATGTACCACCAAAATCTTCACTACGCGCAAGGTTGCCACGCAAGCCAAAAGCAAACTGAACACCTTGCTTGTTTAGGCTCGTAACACCAAAAAAAGAACCTTCATATGGACTAAACATTGTGCCCCATTTGTCGCCACCATTTAGGGTTCGCAACATTAATCCAGCCTCCCCTACAATCATCAAACGACCGTTGCCGGTATCGGCAATGCTATTTAAATGAAAGCGATCAGGGTTTTCCACATGACTAGACCAGTCAGCCCAACTTTTACCGCCGTCGGTAGTTTTAAAAATCATGCCATAAGCACCGATAACAAAACCTTCTTGAGAATTTTTAAACCAAAGGTCTAATAAAGGCTTGGTTGATCTATCTTCAAAATCTATTTCGGCGTCTTCCAAAGCGTAACTGGCATTTTCTAGTTTTTCTTCAACATCAGAAATACGAGAACTATTACCCATCACATTGACTTTCTTTAGCTCACCTTCTAACTGAGATTTCACTTGTTTGGCTTGTTCTAGCACCATCTTGTTAGCATCAAAACCGTCAAACTGCTTAACCCAGGTTTTCCCTGCGTCCTCAGTTTTTAAAACAACAGCATCATGTCCAACAGCCCAGCCAGTGGTAGGATTTACAAAATAAATACCGGTTAGAGTTGTGATCACTGGGACGTTAGCCTGAGACCAGCTATAACCATCGTCATCACTTAAAATGATGTGACCACGTTCACCTACAGCCACTAACCGATCACCGGCCGAAACCACGTCGAGCAACAATGAAGAAGGGGCTTTTAAAGTTTTCATGGCCGGGGTTTGCAATGGATCCTGCCATTCGGCTTGGGATTGCAAAGAAGTGATTGCTAATGTCGCTATTAAAGCACCGCTCCCCACAGTACGGGTGACAGCACCAAACATGGCGCGCACTGAACACAGTGATCGCATCAGTAAATCTCCAAAATCAATTTCTTATTTTAATAGTGAAGCAGTGCAAGAATGCACTGCCTAAGTATCTCTATTTATTATTATCGTCCACGACGGCGTAATTCCTGTGGAGTGAAGTAACGTGCACCAGGTGACACCTGACTAAAGTCAATGGTAGTACGCTCTTCGTTGTCCATTCCTTGTACGTGATATCGGCGAGCCTGAATGTCGTGATAAACATCCATGGCCGTCCAAACTCCTGGTAACTCATAAAAATTCTTCAAATAAGCCATGCTCACACGCCACAATTCATCGCGTTCGTCGTACAAGTCAATAACCGCAGCACCCCAGCTATCTTCATCTATATAGAAACGGCGTTTATGATAAATATGACGCTGCCCAGGCTTAAGTACTGCCTCCACTACCCAAACACGGTGTTTTTCATATCGGGTATATTCTGAATTTATGTGACCCGGCATAAGCAATTGCGCATACGATACTTCAGGAGAACTAATGCGGTAATTATTGTATGGAATAAAGATTTCTTTCTTGCCAACTAGTTTCCAGTTATAGCGGTTTGGTGAACCGTTGAACATGTCGGTTTCATCAATGGTACGAAGACCATCTGCTGCTGCTACCGGCGTATCATAAGCTAGGTTTGGCGCTTTACGTACGCGGCGCTGGCCTGCGTTGTAACCCCAAGCTCGGCGAGGTTCTGCCATCTGATTCAAAGTATCATGAGCCAAGACGGCTCCACCGGCCAAACGGGCTGGTGCTTTGGTAAATGACAGATAATAGAATAAAACATTGTTCAATGTTTCAGCGGTCATACCACGCTTATTATAGTTATGATCCACTTCAGCTTGAGTGGTAATCAAGCTGTAATTACCATCTCTTTGTACTGCCACTTCTGATGCTCTACGAATACCGTATTCACCGCGCCAGCGAGTATTGTGATTCCAAATTACTTCCAAGCCGTTTTTTGGCATAGGGAATGGGGTACCGCCTACGGCGTGTACAATACCATTGCCATTTTCAGCCAACGTCGCATTTGTTGCGTTATCAGAGGTCTTGTCATAAATCCACTGAGGCGCTGAGGCCGTACGGCGAGATTTATAAATCGGCATTTTGAAAGAGTCAGGATAGGTTTTAAATAACGCTTTTTGACCATCACTCAAAAACTTAGAGTACTTGTCCATATTTTGAGCAGTTATTGTAAATAAAGGCACATCGCTTGGAAACGGATCGGGATGATGCTGGCCAGGCTGCTTATAAGAATTTGGTGGAAATTGAATTCCTCCGCGCCATTCAGGAATGGAGCCGTCAGCATTACCTGCGCGCTGGCCACCCAATGGGGTCAATGTTGTTCCCAGTGCTTCGGCTTGTTGCTCACTTACCTTTGCCTGAACTAATGAGTTCAAACCCAGGGTAAGGCACAAACTGGTCAACAATATACTTGTCTTTCTCATTTTTATTATACCTCCAGCCACGACTCAGAATGACTACAGCTGCAGCTAGAAATTAGTACAGAAGTTTCAACTTTGGCATGTAATTTATTATTATTGCTCTAGCATATAAAATAAACCAGTGTCATACAACCAAATACGCCACTGGTACGTCTATTCCATAAACAAAACTAGAATAACTCAGTTTACTAGACTTTTACTGACAACTTCATAGACATCTTTCGACAAACTGCCCTTATTTTGAATTTTCTCCAGTGCAGCTTTCATCTGAAGGCTATTTTCAGATGCCAGTCGCTTCCACTTGGTTAGCGGCCCCAGAAGTCTGGATGCTATCTGAGGGTTAAGCGTATCCAGTTCAATAATCCTATCCGCCAACCACTGATACCCTAAGCCACTTGAAGCATGAAAATGGCGCAAATTCTGGCCAGCAAAGACCCCTACTACCGAACGAACTTTATTTGGATTCTTAATATCAAAAGCTTCGTGTTTCATTAACACATCAATCGCTTCAATACCTTGCAAACGATCACTACCAGCCTGAATTGCTAACCACAAATTCACCACCAACGGCTCGCTCTTCCACTGTTCGTAAAACTGAGATAAAACTGTTTTGGCATCATCCTGAAATTGGCTATTTACAATGGCAGATAACGCAGCGCTTTGATCTGTCATGTTGTTCGCTTGGTCAAACTGCGCAATAGCAATCGGCAAGTACTGCGGCTCGCCACTTTCTAACATGTATTGTAAACACAAATTCTTTAAAGAACGTTGTGCCATCGCGTCAGAAGCTGGTGAATATGCGCCAGAATCATTCAATTGCATATAATTTTGATGGAAAAGTTCATGAAGTGATTTAGCCAGAGCTTGTTTCACATATGAACGAGCACTATACAAAGCATGAATTTGCGCCGGATTTTGCTGTTCAATTAGGAAACTAAGGCTGGGCAGAGTTAACATTTGCGCCAGCATTGCCTTATCTACATCAGCTTTCATTACCAATTTGGCAAACACTGCAGCTAATTTTTCATTTAACTGCAGAGGCTTACCAGTTAGCACATCATCAGCTAAATCTAGAATCACACCTGAAGCCAATGTTTGCCCAGCATCCCATTGGTTAAAGCCATCCGTATCGCTTTCCATTAAAAACAGAAGCTGCTCAAAAGAATAAGGGTAATGAAGCTTTACTGGTGCACTAAACCCACGCAACAAGGATGGTACTGGTTTACTAGTAACCCCTGAGAATGTGAATGTTTGCTGAGCTTCTTTGAGGGCCAACACAGAGGTTTTGACATTGAATTCACCACCGGCAACGCAATTTAGCTCTGCACTACTGCCATCTTCCAATATCAACCCCAATGCAACAGGAATATGATAAGGCTGTTTCTTACTTGATTCTGGCGTTTCAGGACAGCTTTGCTCGAAAGTTATCTTATATTGCTTAGCTGCACTGTCATATTCGTCGCTCACTTTCACCGAGGGGGTTCCAGCTTGATGATACCAAGTACGAAACTGCTTAAGATCTACGCCACTGGCATCTTCCATTGCTAATACAAAGTCTTCAGTGGTCACTGCTTGACCATCATGACGCTCAAAATACAAATCCGAGCCCTTACGAAACAATTCAGCCCCGAGCAGGTTGTGAATCATACGCACCACTTCAGCGCCTTTCTCATAAATTGTGACAGTATAAAAATTGGATATCTCAATAAAAGACGCCGGTAAAATAGCATGGGCCATGGGACCGGCATCTTCTGCAAATTGAACAGTCCTTAATACCGTTGCATCTTCAATACGCTTAACCGTAGAAGAGCCCATATCTGCCGAGAATTGGGCATCGCGAAATACGGTAAAACCTTCCTTAAGGCTTAACTGAAACCAATCACGACAGGTGACCCTATTACCAGACCAGTTATGAAAGTATTCATGGGCCACTACTGCTTCAATTCTTTGGTAAGCATTATCGGTAGCGGTTTTTGGATTAGCCAAAACACAAGAGGAATTAAATATGTTTAAACTTTTATTTTCCATTGCCCCCATATTGAAATCATCAACCGCTACAATATTGAAGATATTTAAATCGTATTCACGCCCGTAATTTTCCTCATCCCACTTCATAGCCCTAATTAAAGAATCCATGGCGTAGTCACATTTATCAATATTTTGTGGCTCCACATAAATTCGCAAAGTTACATCGGTACCAGACGCAGTGGTAAAATCATCTTCTATATGTTGTAAATTCCCCGCCACCAAAGCAAAGAGGTAACAAGGCTTTTTATGGGGATCTTGCCATACAGTCATATGCCGACCATCACTCAATTCGGAAGATTCAGACAGGTTTCCATTGGACAGTAAAACAGGGTATTTACTTTTATCAGCGATAATTCGTGTCTCAAATACACTCATCACATCTGGACGATCCAAGTAATAGGTAATGCGGCGAAACCCTTGTGCCTCACATTGAGTACAAAACATCTTGCTAGATTTGTACAATCCTTCTAATGCTGTATTTTCTTGCGGCTTAATCTTAGTTTGAATGCTTAAAGTAAAACTTTTAGGCAAGCTCTTTAGTGTTAGCGTATCCGCACCCAACAGGTATTCACTTTCACCCAATGCAACACCGTCAATTGCAACAGATAACAACTCTAATTCTTGCCCATCCAACACCAAATCAGAATTGGATTCAGTCCCATCATTTGCCACTACCTTCAGCTGAGAAGATACTAGAGCATGATCTTCAAACAGCTCAAAAGTTAACTGTGTTTGCTTAATTAAATAGGCAGGTGCTTGATAGTCTTTTAAAAAAATGGCTTTGGGTTGAGCATCTTTCATTATTAAATTTCCTTTTAATCAACACTCAATGGCGACGTTATAAGAAGTGTACTTTCGCAAGTTGATCACACCAGTATCAAGGATAAGGTACTGACCTTTAATCCCCATTAACTTACCTTCTACAAGTGGATTTTTATCCATATTGAAACTGCTAACCTTGGTGGGGTATTGAGTAACAGGATATTTAAAGGTGTCCTGAAATCCGTCATACACCAGTTGAACTGCTTGCAAACCATATTCAGATTGAAGCTCTTCGATTTCTTCATGACAAAGCTCAAATAATTCATCTCGCTTTAAAGATAAATCTAAATCATCGGCATCTTGCTTGAGCAAGGTACGCCAATTGGTTTTGTCAGCCACATGTTGTTTGAATATCACCTCAAGCAGGCCAGACAATTGGCGAGTGGCCACTCGAGCAATTGGCATAGCTTGCATGGCACCCTGGTCAAGCCAACGAGTAGGAATCTGACTATGACGGGTAATTCCCACTTTAATGCCAGATGAATTGGCCAAATAAACAATATGGTCCTGCATGCAAAACTCTTCACCCCATTTAGGATCTCGACATGTGCCCTGATCATAATGACATTTCTCAGGGCTCATAATGCATCGATCACACTGAGCCAGCTTACTAAAACAGGGATAGCAATATCCTTGAGCAAAGCTCTTGTTGGTTTTACGATCACAAGCCTGGCATTTAATATCTCCTTTATACTCTATGCGTATCGGCTGCCCGATCTTTTCATTGAGGGATATTAATTGGTCGTCTAGTTTTAATTGATATTGCGCCACATCCCCTTCAGGGGAAATATGCATTTTTCGAAGGTAACCCTGGTATATCATAAATTATGCATTCTATTTATTTGAGAGCGATGGAATAAGAGAACCGAGATTACTCTATTATTTTAATGGTTTGAGTGTCGCTGGCTTGAGCTTTCTTTTTTCTTTTATTGCTCATATCTACATAACCCACACGCTCGGTTTCGGCAATATCACGCAGGTGCTCATAGCGAATTAATGCTTCGACACAGTGTGACTTCTGATTCCTGCTCATAGTACGCCCGTCACCCCAGCGTCCAAGTTCCACAGCTTGCTTCATGTTTTGATATATTTCAGGCGTCATTGAGCCAATTAAGTCTTCCACATTCATTTATAACACCTCTTATTTACAATTAATTTTTCTGTTTTAGCTTGGTGATCACAACCAGCACCAAGGATAGAATTAGTCCACCCACCAGCCCAGCTACATGTGCGGTATTGGCCATATTAAATAGCCCGATACTTTCAAACGCACCACTAATCCCTAACAACAACCAAATTCCCGCCACATAAAATAACCCTTTTGGTATCGTCAAATTTGCGATAGACAACTGATATACCCAGGCAAAGGCCAACAACCCATACACCACGCCTGACAAACCGCCAAATAACGGGCCGGAAACAAGAAGTTGAGAGAAATTACTGAGCAAGGCCAATAAGATAATAGTGAGAGAGTAAAAGAAAAAACCTAGTACGCGCTCTAATACACTGCCGAGATACCAAAATGAAAGGACATTGAAGATTAAGTGCTCAGCACTGAAGTGTAAAAAAACAGGGCTGATTGCATGCCAAATAGAAGCGATGCCCTCATAATAGAACCAACTCCTTGGGTCGTATTGCATCCTAGCGATAAAGAACCATTCAGTGAAGTTCGCTCCCAATTGAGTCAACAAGGCCACAAGTAATGTGGCTATCAACAGTAAGCTCGTCACAGGAACAGCTTTCATATTTTCAATATTTAAACTACGTTGCTGAGATAAACTATAACTTTGACAATACTCTTGAACACCCACCACTACCCTAGGGTCTTCCACCCACAACTCCATTTTCAAATCATCTCGCTTTAATTGATAAACAATTCTCTGTTCATCCAGCTGTGATAAAACAGGGGCAATAGCGAAGTTTGGTTTACAGGTAAAAGCGAGCTGCATGTTTAGTCTTCTTTACGATCCACACGAACCCAACAAAACTTGCTCGGGTCTAAATGTGTTTCGCCATCCATTCTGTAAGCAGCCAGACGCCCATATTTCACCGCGCTGTAATCAAGACAAGCAATATTGGGAGTAATGGGGCCTGGAATGCCTTTCATCCAATAATGGCCAATAAACAAGGCTTTTTCTTCTGGTGCGTAATAATGAAGCTGCTGACGATCATCATCGGTAATAGAGCGCTCGGCTATGTCCTCTGGCAAAGGATCTGGCTGAAATACCACCTCGTCATACACTTGAGGGTCCAGTTCCCAAAATTTAGTGCGAAAGAAATGTCGTACAAAGCCGTCTTTAGCAGTAATACTGCGACCATCAGGCAGCTTTAACGCTGTACCTCGGGTAAGGCGGTCAACCAGACGTCCTGCAAAAGAATCCCTATCCATAGAAGCATGCAGGAATTCTTCATTCATATGGCTGCAGCCTTGAGTTGCCTCCATTTCAGAAATAAGTGTTTTATCCCAACAAGCATGTACCGCCCTGAAATTCTCAAACTCTTTATATAAGGGCAGCGTTAGAAACCAAGATAAATGATCACGCCATTCTTGTGGGTAAGGCGCAAACTGTTTGAGAGTTTCATCAACAATGAAGCTGTTTCTAGACGTATGTTCACGCAAGTGAGGAAAAGGACTGCCCGGGCGCGACGGCGTGCAAAACGCCAATACATTATATTCGTGATTTCCCATAATAAGGTGGGCATGACCATGCTCCACCATGTCGCGCACTACCGTCAATGCCAAACGGATATTGGGGCCGCGGTCAACAATGTCACCAATAAAAACCACTTTACGACTTTTATGTTGGTAGGTTCCGTTTACCTTGGAGTATCCCATTTGCTCTAGCAAGGCACACAGAGTTTTACCGCAACCGTGCACATCGCCGATAAGGTCATAGCCCTGCACTGCAGCCATACTAGCCCTCTCCGTTCTGGGCTGCCCAGCCTAATTTAGTACGGCAGGTCTCGTAAAAATCATGATCTATAGGGTGAATTAAGCGAACTTTATGGGCCAATTTACGAATGGTTACCGTATCTCCAGGCGCAGCGGTAATATGCACTTGACCGTCACAACTGATCTGCGGGTAAATATCAATTTCTTCGCTAATGGTAATTTTAATTTCACTATTGGCATCCACCACGATTGGGCGGGAGCTTAAGGTATGGGGAAACATTGGGACCAGTGCCACTGCATCCAGCTTGGGGTGCATTATTGGGCCGCCGCCACTAAGAGAATAAGCGGTAGAACCTGTTGGTGTGCTTACAATCATGCCATCACTGCGCTGATGATAAACAAACTGACCCTCAATACTTAAGTCAAAGGCAATCATTCTTGCAGATTTACCAGGGTGAAGAATCACATCGTTAAGTGCTTCGCCATATCCTATGGGTTCACCATTTCGTTTCACTTCTGCTTCTAGCATGAAACGGCGCTCGGTAATATATTGTCCCTCTAATACCTCGGCCACTTTTTCTTCAAGATTAGCTGGGCTGATATCGGTAAGGAAACCTAACCGGCCACGGTTAACACCCAGTATAGGCACATTCGATTTTGCCAAAGCTCGGGCGGCACCCAATAAACTGCCATCACCACCCACTACAATCACTAGGTCACATATCTCTCCCATCATCTTTGGGCTGCAGACTTGCAATCCATGACCCATCATCACCGAGGCAATCTTCTCTTCAAGAATGATATTAATGCCTTCAGCAGCCAAAAAACGTCGTAATCGTTTTATGGTTTCGATAACCTTGGCACTGTTCAATCGACCGATAATGCCGACATTACGAAATTCATCCATTATAACTACCGCAGAAACTTGTAAAATATGTGGCTATTTATACCACAAATGCCCCATTAATAGGACAGATGAATCAACTCCTAACACAATTAAGCACCCCTAGAGTACGCCATCTGTTATGGAGTGTACTTAGCCCGGATTTGGCCTATGCCAAAAGCATCGCCTCGCTTAATGTTTCGCTAGATGGCCCACTAAGAGAATGGTTTATCAGTCTGGATCAGAATCCCAGTTTACTAAATACATATTTGGCCACTTCGAAACACAGATTATTAGGTATTTATTTTGAAAGCCTTTGGCAGTTCTTTCTTAAAAACGCCCCTTGCTGGCAATTAAAGGCTCACAACATTCAAATCATTCAGGACAAGAAAACCCTAGGTGAGTTGGACATATTGGCCGAACATATTGGATCTCAGGGGTATCACTTGGAACTGGCAGTAAAGTTTTATTTACAACACCCAAGCCATACAGGGGGGCTATGCCAGCATTGGTTAGGCCCTCAATGCAGAGACAGGCTCGACTTAAAACTGAATAAACTTAACAATCAGCAATTTCCAATTATTAACCACCCACAGACTCAAGCGATACTTGCTCAAAGAGGCATCAGCCCTCCGGCTAGTCAGGCTCTCATTTTGAAAGGGTATTTGTTTTCTAAGTGGCAAAGTGACTTCACACTGCCAAGTGAAGTGAATTCGGCTTGCCTCATGGGGCAATGGTTGCATCAAAAAGACATATCAGAATTAATTCAACCCGACTGCCACTGGCTTTTGATAGAAAAACCTAATTGGCTTGGCCCAATGCAAATCCCTAAAGATAGCTCCAATGCATACTTACTTAGCGGGAGTGAGGCTGTTAAAACCGTACAAAAACACTTTCTAAACAGGCTTATTAATCATGCCCTCATGCTGATAAAAGTCATTCCAGAGCAAACTATGTTTATCGAAAAAAAACGATATTTAGTGGTAAGCGATAGCTGGCCCAATACAAGGGATTAGAAACACATACCGAACTCACAAGAAGGATTGCACGAAAATTAAAGGGGGGTTAGAAGGCAATACTGGGGCGTAACACAAAAGAGGTAGTAGTTTCATCCAGTAGTAGCTCCCCTTTATATTTTCTGGGAGTGTCCCGTACAAAACCTATGCCCAGCGACACCACCCAGCCCTTTTTAACAATAGGAATTTTCTTATCGACAATTAGCTGTTGACCAATAGTGGCACCCGTTTCCCGATCCATTCTATATTTAAACTCGATACCACCGTTTTCAATCCAGGAATATATATCCCCTTTTTCCTGTACCCGCTCTCGCTTAAGAGCTACATAAAACTCATCCGTAATAAGAGGGTTATCATGGATCTTAAAGCCCAATCTAAAAGACCAACTTAACTTTCGGTCACTTAAAATTTGATCCCCTTTAAGCTTCCATTCAAATTCGCCCCAGCGGTCATCTATCAGCTTATTTTTACGAATATGCAAATGCCCATAACTGGCGAGGTACCCCATGAAGCCCTTGCTCTTTATGCCTGAGCCATCGGCCGACTCATACTTAACCATATTCCCCAAAAATAGAGACAAGGCATAAGGCTCCTCAAAACCGGCCGTTGCCACTTCCACCAAGTTTAAGTCTTGTGTCACTGTCATATCGTCATAAACACCAGAAGCTTCATCACTTTTAAGAAGAACCCCAAGCACTGGCATAGGATTAATACTGGCCTCAACCAACACAAACCTTGGTAGGTAGGAGCGATAAAACAAATCGCTATATACGTCGCTTTCAGAGCGCTCCCCTAATTCTGGAATAGGAGAGTCATCTAGAGTTTTGAAATAGGCAATATTGGTATAATAGGGGTCAAATTCGTGCTCCCATTCTCCAGGCACCGCACTAACAGCGCCGCCCCAACAAAGGAAGGCCCCGCACAAAATCCATTTTATAAGTTTAAAATATATCACCTGGCGCCCCATACACTCCTCTAAGCAACATATAAACAGCCGCTGTTGAAAGTGTAGAAGCAAATGCCCTCATGCGAGGGGCTTTATTCTGTTTTTTGTGGAAATCACCAAGATAATCAGCAGTCCGGCCAGCCCCCCTAAAAAATGCGCATCCACAACGACATAGCCACCAATCATGTCCCCTACCCCAGTATCTGCATACCAGGAGCTTTGCTCCCAAATAAGTTTTGCTCCTATTAACAAGATAATTAATACGCGCCGCCAAAGTTCAAGCCACTGACTGTAAAAAGCAGCCAGAATCAAAAGCCCATGCAATACCCCTGAAGCGCCCACATAAGTCACGACCTCCCCTTGAAGATATAAGGCAATGGAAATACACAGGCCACTCAACATGTAAAACACCAGCCAACGCCACGCAGCGCCAATAGGTTGCATCCAGGCCACCAGCAGCAAGCCTCCTGAATTAAGTAACCCGTGAACCCATCCTAAATGAACAAAATGCGCACTGATTAAACGCCAATACTCTCCTAACTCAATGGCAGAGTGATCAAAGCGCAAAGTTTGGACAACCGAGGTTCCTGCCCAGCACAGCAGTAAAACAAAAAGCACGAGAAATAAGGGCCAGACAGCGATAGGAAAGCGAGAAAAGAAATTAGACATGGAGGATCTGGATCTATGATAAAAATAAAGACTCTATCAGCCAACGCTACAGATCACAAAACTCAAAAAGGTAAGACAACACAAAACAAGACCGACTATCGAACATCCTGATCTTGTTTTGCTCGTCTTAATAAAACCCTAGCAAGGTTTTTAAGGTATTCCATTTATCTCAATGAGATTTTAAAGGAAGGCCAAGCGCGTCTATTGAGGCGCGCTATTATCAGCCCCATCAAAGGCACGGCTCTGACTCGCTGCCAGCGCTTTTTCCAAGCCGCCCAGCGCTTTCAGCAATGACTGACACATGGGCACCAACCAATTACAACTGACGGCAAATTCATGTGCAAATTTTGCATCTTGTGGGTCTGATGAGCTCGGCGCATCATCGTCTTCCAGCAGTAGCTTAATGCGCTTCACACCCAAATCCTCTTCCAGCATCAGGCTGATGTCTTCACGCCAAACTAAGGCTAATTTACTGGCAAACTTACCGGCGTCCAAATGCACTGTAATTTCTTCGGCAAGTAAATCCTGATTGCGCACTTTTACCACACCCGCTTCAGGCTCTTGCAATTCAACTTCTTCACCTAAGCTCCATTCCTCAGGCAACTCACCTGGGTGGCTTAACCAGCGAGTCATCATATGGCTAGGACTCACATCAGTATTGGCTAGAGAAATAGGCAAGCTGCCCAAGGTGTCACGCAATAAAGCCGTGGAGTCATCAGCGCTTTTAACACTTGAAGACAGCACAAATAGCCAACCCTGGCGAGGGAATATTAAAATGGGAATTTTGGAGGTTTTGGTAAATGCTTTGGGAAGCAGCTCAAGAGTGAGGTCTTCCTTCATTTGCTGGCGAATCTTACGACTAGGCGCATAGCCCTCAGCAGCTTCGAATTCTTCAATTTTGGCCTGAAGGTACTCATTGACAACAGAGGCAGGTAATAAGCGCCTTTCTTGCTTAAGCATTAATAATTGAGCGCCATGGGCTTCATATACCCACTCACCATGATGCAAGGGTGCTACCCAGCCCTGGCTTATTTGCTGCTGAGACATACAAGGCACAAAGGCTTTTTTAGCCAATAATTCCGACACTTTTTCAGCAGCAGGTAAGGGCTTATTAAGAACATACCAGATAAAATTTCGTACTTGCATGGGCCCATTTCCGCAAAAAAGCGAGCATTATGCCCAATACTGAAGAGAACCAACAGCCCTAGTTAATAGCCTTAAATACTTGTCCTTAATAACCTCTATAGACAATTCACAACACCTGACTAAAAACACCAAATTGGTAAATACGCACCAGCTAGCCCCCTAAAGATTCTAAATTACACTCAAGTGCACAAACACTTGATCACTATTGCACCCCAGTGCTATAAATGTTGCGCGCATTCTAATTATAATAAGAGTAATCAACGTGAAATATATAATCCCCGCCCTCTTCTTCTCCGTTCTATCTTGGAATTCATGCCAAGGCCTAACTATTTCAGGCGCGTCACTAGACGACGAACTAGCTGCAACCTCAGAACGCCCAAAACTATTATTAAACGGTGCAGCATTAAGAGAAATGTACTTTCTAGTGGAGACCTTTGTGGGCGGGCTCTACCTAGAAGAAAGAAGTCGTGATGCTCAAGCAATCATAAAATCCAAAACACATAAGCGCATGGTTTTTGTTGTTATGTTAAATAAGGTTGGCGCCCGACGGATCGGAAATGAAATGCAAGCAGCCTTAGTCGGGAGCATAAGCCACGAAGAACATTTAGCCTTAGGAGGCGACATTGACCAAATGCTAAGTTATTTTGATGGAAAGCTATTCAAAGGCGAAAGCGTTGAGTTTGATTACATTCCAGGAACCGGCACCCTTGTGACTATAAAAGGCCTAAAAAAAGGCATCATAAAAGGAGATGACTATTTCAACGCCTTACTTGCAACATGGATAGGGGAAAAGCCAGTAGATCGAAGCTTTAAAAAGGAAGTACTCGGTTTGAATATGCCCAGCCACCTAGTTGACGCAACTAATAATTAAACTGAAAACACACTAAGTGGTAGGTACAAAAGTACCACCCTGTCTTAACAGCACATCAGGAAACTCAATGCCTGCAGGCCTATTATTGTCAGTAAATACTTTTCCTTGTGGAAGGCTTGTAGGGGTCATCTTCCAGTGATATAAGATGGCCGTGGTCAACAATTATAATAAGAGCCTACCAATGAAATCGCTCCCCTTCACGCTCGTCCTAAGTTTTATCACCTCCTTATTAGTCTGGAGCCCAGTTAACGCCTATACGATTGAAGGCGTTACACTTAATGAGACAATTCCAGCCACTGAAGAGCGCCCTGAATTGGTTTTAAATGGGGCTGCCTTAAGAGAAATGTATTTCCTAGTAAAGACTTACGTAGGTGCACTGTATTTGGAAGAACCTAATGAAGATGCCCAGGCAATAATAGCCAGTGAGACCCACAAACGCATGATATACACGACCTTATTAAAAAAAGTGAGCGCTCGCCGTATTGCCAACGCACTGCAAGAGGCCCTAGTCGTTAATCTAACTGCAGATGAGCATAAAAATCTCAATAAAGAGTTGGCGCAGATGCTCAGCTACTTCGATGGAAAAGTGTACGAAGGCGAAGAAACCATTTTCGATTACATTCCAGGTAAAGGCACACGTATCACCATGAACGGAGTAGTAAAAGGCATTATTCCCGGTGAGGACTACTTTAAAGCCATGTTATCCATGTGGATTGGTAAAACGCCTGTGGGACGCAACTTCAAAGAAAGCGTACTGGGTTTAAATAGGCCAAAGAAACCAAGTCAGGTGGCCAACAAGTAGCCTCAATAAGCTCACTCTTTAAGATAGTGAGCTTTAAAGAGCTCCTCTCCCATACTTTCAATCTGCATATTAATCATGGCATTAAACGGCTTATTTAATTCATTAAACTCATCACTGCCACTGACATAATTACAAGCCAGAGCAATGGCTTCCAGCGTAGACACACCACCAGCGACAGAGGATGAACGAATTTGATACTGGCTATTAGGAATATTTGTCAGGGAAATGCACGGAAAGTCATGTAACCAGGGGTTTAAATGCCACATTTTTTTGGCTTTGCGCCAGGTACCATCTAGCACAATCAGTGTTTCTATTTCTTCAAGGTTCGACTCAGTTACTTCTCCACCTAACTCCCAGGCTTGGCTATTTTCGCTGGGAAACAACACTCGGCAATTTTGTTTATTCTTCACCAAAGCCTGTACCACTTCACTGTCGCAAATCGTTTCTGCCACTAGCACCTGCAATGGAGATAAACACAGTTGCAGCAAGGGTACAGTGGCAAGCGCCTGTTTTTGCTCAGATGGGTGCTGTAGAATCAACACCTTAAATGGGGCCTGCAGCTTTACTAGGTGTGCACAAAGACACACTTTGAGCGGGCGTTGACATCGATCACATAATTTTCTTGGCATATTGCTACAAATGCAGATTTTATATCAGGATAAACACTTAATTGTGATTAACAAACCTTCTGGTTTGTTATCACAGCCGGGCAGTATTAAAGACAGCGTTCACAGTCGCCTGCAAGCTCAATTCCCTTTTGTTGGACTCATTCACCGCCTAGATCAAGCCACGTCAGGGATTATGGTACTGGCTTTAACTCAGCTTGCGCTATCAAGCATCGCCAAACAATTTCAAGACAGGCAAACATTCAAAGTTTATGAGGCCAGAGTGTTTGGACGGATACCTGCCAAACAGGGTAATGTGAACCTTCCTTTGCGCTGTGATTGGCCCAACCGTCCTCGCCAGGAAGTTCATAGTGAGGGTAGGCAATCTATTACCTATTGGCGGCTCATGGCAATTGAGGGCAACTGCAGCCGCGTTGAGCTCATTCCACATACAGGTCGCTCACACCAACTAAGAGTACATATGAAGGCAATGGGCTTCCCCATGGTAGGCGACTACTTTTACGCTCATGATGAAGCGCTAAATTTATCTAAACGTCTGCATCTGCATGCCAAAACATTGCGTATTAATCACCCAATGACTCAGCAAGCGATGACTTTCTCCTGCCAAGCGCCTTTTTAATCAATTTGGCTAGTTGAGAAGTAAACGTTTTAAATAAGCAGCACAGGAGCCGTTATTGATTTTTTAGCAGCTTATCAATAAAGTCTTGTGGCAAAACAGGTGTTGGCTTTTTATGCTCATCTATGGCGACAAAGCTGAATGATCCGGTAATGGCTTTTATACTGCCATCTTCATAAAGGTTTTCCACAAACATATCTACTTTCACCTTTAAACTGGTACGCCCTACTTCTACAACATTGGCTATCAATTCCACCACTGAGCCTGCCGGCACGGGGTGTTTAAAATCTATTTTGTCAGAGCTAACCGTCACAATATTCTGGCGGGAAAAACGCGTGGCGGCGATAAATGAAATCTCATCCATCCATTGCAAGGCGGTGCCACCAAACAAGGTATGGTGGTGATTGGTTCTGTCGGGAAATATTGCTTTGGTTACCCGGGTTTGTGCCAGCTGTTTACGCTGTTCAATGATTTCATCCAGAGACATGAAAAACCTTTCAAGTAATTAGCAGTAGCTAGACAGCATGAGCCATAGCCCAGATGATTTCCAATGATTTATTTTCAAACCGATTATTAAACAACCAAAAAAACCATCTACAGCAGAGTAAGTTTAAGCGAATAAAGCAGTAAAATTAAGCCTGAAAGAACAGCTAACAAAAGCTGCCAAAATGTTGAGCTTCATGATTTTGTAAAAAAAATACCGCCCCCTGCTCTTCTAGCCATGTTACCGCTTCATTCTGCTTCAACATGGCAATAGTCGCAAGACTACCACTGACTAAACAGCTTGGAGAAACAACAGAAACTGTGGCGCAATATCTAACCGGCCAGCCGGTCATGGGGTTAATGATATGACAGTAGCGCTCTCCATCTACCAGCATGTAACGCTCATAATAACCGCTAGTAGCAATGGCGCCTTGTGTTAAGGGGATATCCACTATCGCTTGCTGGGGTTGTTGCGGGTTTCGCACTCCAACATACCAGGGACTTAAATCGGGTTTCTCTCCCAGCACGGCTATATCACCTCCCAAATTGACAAGTCCATGATGAATTTCATTTTCTAAAAACACCTGCCTCGCGCAATCGGCAGCATACTCTTTTACCACGCCACCCAGATCAATCTCCATGTGGGTGGGCAAGAATATTGAATTCCCGTTCCAATTTATTTTCTCATAACCCACATATTGTAAAACTTCATTAACAGCGGATTGCTCCGGTAGACGAGTTGATTTGAAGTCCCATACGCGGCGAAACACTCCAGATGTAATGTCAAACAAGGCATCACTTTGCTCAAAACACAAGGCGGCATAATTTAATAATCCAGCCGTTTCGCTGTCTACCTGAACCGACTGAATACCTGCTTGATTATTTATATCTGAAAGAACGCTGTCGTTTAAAAATCGGGAATATTTTTTTTCGAGGCGTATTACCTCTTGCTGCGCAAGCGCGATGGCTTTATTCAGTTTCTCTTCATTTTCGTGAAAAACATGAAAAGAACAAGGGCTGCCCATGGCTCTAAATTCATGAACACCAGCATGCATATTGTTATTTTCTAGCAGCGAATCAAAAGTGATAATCCACACCCAAACTAAATGTGGTGAAGTCCACCAAAGCCGGAGTCTCTGTATCTTGCGACCCCGTCGCACCCCAGTCTTCATCACTGACATACTGGCTTAATGACAGGGTGAAGCTAGTATCTTGGTGATGGTATTGTAGGTCTATTCCCACCGATACCGCCCCGTAAGCTGAAAGACGATAATCACTACTGTAAAGCTCACTATTGCTACTGGCATCCACCGAATAAAAATCAGCCGCGTGCTGCCAGTGATAACGAACATTAGGGGCCAAAGTGAGATGCAAACCAGAGACTTCCACATCCTTCCATACGCTAGAGGAAATGGTATTGGCTAATATGCCCCAATCATCCTGGTAGTAACGGTAATCCCAATGTAAAGCCATGCCACCAAAAGAGCGCAAGTAATAACGATACTGCAATGACAAAGTACTTTGTTCGCGACTATCTGGGCGATCATCTCGTGTGCGATAAGGGTCAGATAAATAGCCTGATAAATGGGTGTAACCCATCCCTATCTGTAGCGTGCTAAATTTATCCAGTACCTGTGAAAGACCCTGGTAAAGTGAAAAACTGCGTTTGTTTTCTCCATCTGCTTCAAGCCGGGCCCCTTGATATAAATCAGCATCGGTAGGTGACAGCTCATCGTGGGAAACACTCAGGGAAGATAGCAAGGTAGTGTGTTTTTGATACAGCTCCAATGACCCTGACACCCCTAACGCCATCGATTCGTAATCATTTTCAGTGGAGATGGCGACACTTGATCCCAACGTGCCTTCTTTGAAATAGCGAGTCCCCTGCAAGCTGGCATCTAGGCGCGATTCTTCAATGGATGCACCACTCATGTGTACTTCTGTTTGACCGTCAGCGTTAACACTACTGCCGTAAGCGCTGGCACCGCTCATGGTTTCATAACTCACACTGGTATCTAAACTGTATTTATTCTGAATTGGAGTGAGAAAGCGAAATTGTAAAATATCAATATCATAGCGACCAGTGCTGCTCCCCGACACAGCCTGAACACGTTCTTGGGGCATTGGCGCTTCTTTATACTGGGTATAACGCAAACTTAATGTTTTTTTATCCGGCGCCACTGCAGCATCAGTCACATTGGGGATAGCCAGTGCCGACATGGTTAAAGCTGAAAGTGCCGTTTGTTTTTTCATTGGGGAAAATACCTTTTGCGGTAAGCCATATATGACTCTATTAAAGTTAGTTCGGCTTACCTTCTCATTCACTAAATGCTTTTAATCTTAAGCAACTTCAACTTGACCCAACATGCTGGCGAATAAAGCAGCTTACTAGTTACAACCACACCCACCACCCGCGGCCTCACCGCCACCTGATGCCCCTTCCTTACTAAAATATATATGTCGATCCAGAGCCGCCTTTTGTGCAATAGGTGACCCCTGCATATTTGGTTTCGCTAGGTGCGCCCTCTCCCAGGGCTTAACGGTACTGCAAGCGCCGAGCAATAGGGAAACTAAAGCAATTAAGAAAATTTTATGAGTATTGAGCATAGTTTATTTTTTTCTTAAAAAAGAAATAACCTCTTTGCGAATACCCTTCATGTCCTTTGGCTTAAAACCCACATGAATTTTTTGAATGCGGCCGCGCTTATCAATTAAAAATGAGGTGGGCATACCGGGCAGTTCATATTTTTGAGGCACATTCCCTTTTGGGTCTAGCAGCACAGGATAGACCACTGGAAATTGCTCTAAAAATGTTTTGGCATCATCAGTATCTTCATCCAAATTAACCGCGATCACCTCAAAACCCTTGCGTTTAAGTTCGGTACGCAACTCATTTAAAAGGGGTAAAGATTGGCGACAAGGACCACACCAAGATGCCCAAAAATCCAAATAGACCACCTTGCCACGGTATTTTTTAAGGCTCTCCATTTTGCCTGTGGCAAGGTTTTTTAACTTAAAATTAGGCGCTGTATCACCAACCGATAACGCCAGTACACTAGTGGACAAACAAAAAAGGACAGCCGCGATAACAACACGAATCATATTAATTTTAACTCCAATCTATCTCTAAAATAAGCTTAGCATTTGCTATGAAATTGGGAACTCTAACGCGCAAGTGCTTGATCAGTGCCCGCTAACACCCACAATTATTTTTGCACGTGAGCCAGAATAATAATACCAACTTCATCATGTAAACCTGTGGAAGAGTTCACAGACAATGCACGAATGTTCTCCTGGGTGACACAAAAGACCTTGCCGCCCGTGGTTTGGCACTATCAAGAGCACCATAATTGAGCTTTATGATTCATGGGCCTTATATTTTTGCGTGATAGCACAAGTGGGTACCGCTATGAATGAGATAAAATAAAATTATCGATTTTCTTAGCGATCGCATTAACATCACCTTCCAAATGAAGGTGATGTCCTCCACTGAACCACACCAATTCTTTAGATGCTTTTAATTCCTGCCAACGAGGCTTTAACCTTTCTTCAGAAAACATACCATCATCTGCAAAAACACCCAATACAGGGCATTCGATAGACTTTATAAACGAAACAACAATAGATTCAGGCAAGCGCATCATAGAGGTATACTTGAGGCGCTTATCATTTGACCAACACAAGCCCTCTTGAGTTTCCATGACGCTACGCTCCATTAACAGAGCGGCAGAATCCTCCTTTAATTTAATGGGTCCCTGCAAACGGGTTTGAATAAAACTATTTAAGTTGGTCTTAGGTTTTTGCTCAGGATTATGGTTTTTCATGCTAACAATGGTTTCGCGCATGCGTTTAGGTGCATCTTCCAAAGTGCCTGCCATGGGGCCAAAAGCTTCAATTAGTGTTAACGAATCCAGTCTTTTCGCAAAAGTTCCTGCGTATAAGGTAGAAATGACAGCCCCCATGGAATGCCCCATTAGATGACAGGTATCCCATCCTAGAGCATCTAAAATGAGCTCTACATCTTCCACACCCTCCCACATGTGATAGTGGGTATGATCAGGCCAGTGGCCACTTAATCCGTGTCCTGGTAGATCAACCGCCACCACGTGGCAATCTTTTAGCAAAGGGGCAAGGTAAGTAAAAGTGGCGGCATTATCTAGCCAGCCATGTAAGGCCAATACAGGTACACCGTCCGGGTTTCCCCATTGCAGCGCATGTATATCAATGCCCTTGATGGTTAAACGCAATGAGCTTTGCATAAATTTAGCTTCTCAATGATATTTAGTATTCGTTTTGACGTTTAGTACTTATTTTAAGCAACAGGTTTAAGCAACGGGTGCTTTCCAAGTCGCTAATTTTTTAATGGTTTGATGTATTGTTTCAGCAGTTACCTCAGGGCATTCCAAAGGAAATAGGTGGGAGCCTGAGAGCCAGCAGGTATACAAACCCATATTTTTACGCATGTAACGAACCTGAAAAGGTCGCACCACATTGCTCTGGCGGCCATAAATCATCGCTCCTGGGACTTTTAAGCCGACATAAGAACGATGTAAATTATGGGGAATGGTACGATATATTTTTACTTCAGTATCCGCCTTAAAGCGCAAACGAATGCCTTTATCGGCATCAGCTCCAATTATGGGTTCGGTTCCATACTGCACGTAATCGTTTAAACAGCGTTCATCGACGTTTCTAAATAAACTTTTTGCTTTAAAGTACTCAGTTGCCTGCGCTTGATTGGGCCAGGTTTCCTGTCGTCCTTGAGTTCGTCCGGCCGGGGTGATTTTATCAATAAAACCAAGCGCTTTAGCTAAGCGCACCACCAACGATCCGACCCTTTCTAAAATAGGTGCATCTAATAAAATAACCTGTTTAATTAAATCAGGCCGCCTTTGCGCTGCCATATAATTTAATATCGCTCCAAAGCTGTGCCCCACAGCGATAACCGGTTGATCGTAAGTGGTTTGCAGATATTCAATGAGCTCGTCAACTAGGTGCGGCCAGTTTTGACTGACAGGATAAGTAGGGTTATGAGCAAGGGTTTCAATGTAACCAATTTCATAATGTTCGCTTAAAGAGTCGAACATAGCCTGATAACTTTTAGCCGGAAATCCATTTGCATGGGAAAAATGAATAATGTCTTTTTTCATATTGGATCACTAATGTAGCGCTTTAATACCAAGGGTTCACCGAAACACTAGGTGGTGTTACCACAAACCCCTGCTGGCGCAGTAAATTTAACAGGCCATTTTTGCCGGGTAAATGAAGTGCACCTACAGCAATAAAGCTACGGCCTTTTTTTAATTGAGGAATCATCCGATTTAACATGTGTAAATTGCGCTGGTCAATGAGGGCATCTCTTAATCTTTGTGACAAATTATTATTGCCGGTTTCCACTTCAAGGCTGCGACGATAAATTTCATCAAGGTTGCCAGACAAATAAGCCTGAATTAATGCTTCATTCATGTCATGAAGCATGCCTTGATGCCTTAGAGAGTCTTCCAGCAAAGCTACCTGGTCTTTTAGGCTAAGCTCATCAAAAACGGACAATTGCTCTTGCAAGGTTTCAAGCGCGCACAATTGTTTATACTGGTACACGCCCCAATGATAAAGTTGCTCATCCAATGCATAACCACCCCGAGTCCGCGGCCGACTGAGTACAACCATAGCGGCCCAGGGCTTTAAACGTGTAGCTTGCAATGGATCCATGCCTAGTTTATTCAGCGAAAGACTTAAGCGGCTAAAAAGTCGATTCCCCAGAATAGTATCCAGAGATTGCTTTTCTGGTAGCAACATAGCTAAGCCAATTCCTACCTGCATTTCTCTATCAGGCAAAATTTCTAAACACAGGGTTTTTGATTCGTTGAAGCGACGTATGACTTGATCGTTGAGTTTTTTAACCCGTTTATCATCCACGTGGATGGTGCCAAATAAAAAATTGGCTGGGTGCTTGGGAAGGTGAACTCGCCACAACAATCCTTGTCCAACCGAAGCTTGGCAAGACAAAGATAAAAAGCAGCAGCAAAAAATTAACCGTTGAACATTTCTTGAAATATTCCACATTGGCTTGCAAAAATCTCTGTTTGTATTTTTACAATGGAGGCCGTTTCTAGATGCATACCCCGTTCATCACCATCACAAAGCCGAGTAGCTAGCCTACCGGCAAATGTTTGATGGCACACCACCAGTATTTTAAGCTCTTTACCAGGCAGTGCCATAAGTGCCGTTAATGCTGGGTCAGTAGGTACATCTGGCGTTGCCCAAGAGACGGTTTCCATATTGCCATATTTAATCGATGCTGCCTGAACCTGGGCAAAGGTTTGCTGAGCACGTAAATATGGGCTGACAAAAATATGATCAAACTCAATAGAGGCTAAATGCTGTTGAGCACTATTAAATGCTTGGTGAGCACCAGATTGAGTTAAGGCTCTTAATTCATCACTAGGGGCATTCGATTGCGCCATGCCATGACGCATAATATACAGATGATGCATTAAGTATTGCTGTCGGTGTTTTCAGTATCGATCACAACTTCGTTAGTTCGAGCTTGCGGCCAATCATTGAACGGGAAAGGTTTTTCTTCAGTGTTGTAACTTAAGTAGCTTATGATTTGTGCCACATATGCACCCAAGCCACCAGCAAAACGGCTCAAACTGGCACTGGCATCACCGGTTAGTAACATATAAAGCCACTGGCTAATGGCCACTAACACCACCAAAATATCGACAAAGCGATAGATTACAAAAAATAAAATCATAAACAAACTGCGCAGCCAAAAAGACTCCGACTTAATATTATCTTTCCAAATTTTTGCCACAATTACGCCCCTCTAGGTAAGGAAAATTCTACGTCGGTATTATGATCACCCGTCATCAAGGCTGTCGCCACTTGGTCCGCACTGGCATCCTCGAATAACACCGCATACAACGCGTTTACTAACGGCATGTAAATACTATCGTCGTTGGCCTGATTGCGTATATAGCGCAAGGTGTTAATACCTTCAGCTACTTCACCCAGTGAGTTGATTGCCTGCTCCAGAGTTTCGCCCTTGCCTAAAGCATAGCCTACTCGATAGTTTCGGCTTAATGGAGAAACACAAGTGGCCACCAAATCGCCCACCCCGGCCAAACCAAGAAATGTCATGGGATTAGCCCCTTGAGAAACCGCAAAGCGGCTCATTTCAGCTAGGCTACGGGTGATTAACATAGCCTTGGTATTCTCGCCATAACCCAGAGCCGATGCCATGCCTGTGATGATGGCATATATATTTTTCAAAGCCCCACCAAGTTCAACACCATACATGTCAGCATTGGCGTAAACCCGGAAATATTTACAACTTAAGCTTTGCTGAATAAAGTCTCGTACACGCTTATCTTTGCTGGCTATCACGGTGGCCGCTAACTGACCCTGTGCAATTTCTTTTGCCAAGTTTGGACCGCTTATTACGCCCACAGGATTGGTGGGAAAGACCTGACGCAGTACATCACTCATTAAATTAAACCCTTCCGGTTCAATGCCCTTAGTGGTACTAATTAATATTTGTTCTTTCTCTACAAAGCCTTGTGTTTTCTCAACAATTTCGCGAAATGATTTACTGGGAATTGAATAAAATAATACATCCGAGCCTTTAACCGCATAAGCAATATCGTCAGTGGCTTCGATCCCTGAGTGCAGTGTTACCCCAGGTAAGTACTTAGAATTTTCATGCAGAGTATTTATTTCAGCAATGGCTTTAGAGCTGCGCATCCACTGTCGAACCTGAATACCATTGGCTGCAAGAATATTAGCGATGGCGGTGCCAAAACTGCCACCACCCAACACCGTTGCTATTTTCACATCTAATTGAGGTTTTTCTTCTAACTCAGAGGGGGTCATAGGCAAACTAATTATTTTCCAAACTTTGAACTAAATCTTGAAAGGCCGCACGATTATTTTGATTCATATCCATTAATAACTTATGCGCTTCCAGAACCCTATGTTTCATCTCTTGTTCATCTACCGATTTTAGCGGCAATTCTTCCATATATTCCACACGGGAAACCAATTCTTTAACGATGTAAAAAAATTTGTCAAAGCCCATGCTCATCAAGATGCGATTAACATCTTCCTGAATAGAGACAATGGTGGGTAGTTGCCCGTATTTTTCTTTATATAGAATTGAAATCTTGGCCAGCTGACCAAGCGACGTGCTATCGATACACTTGGTTTCAGTCAGGTCTATGATAACCGTTTTAAAATCACTATCTGCAAACATTTGATCGGTATATTGATCCAATGTCGTACACAAATTCAGACGTACATCACCAACAAACTTAACAATGTAAATGCCCTGGCTTTTCGCCACGAGAATTTTTCCCGCTTCCATACTTATTTCATCCTAGAAAGTGTTAGCAAAGTGATATCGTCAGGTATCTCTTTACCCTCTTGAATGTTCAATATTCTTTCCAAGTTTTCGATGTTTAATTTTCCTTGCTCTACCCAGTCTAGCAGGCAGGCTTCTTTTTCGATGAGATTGTCCTGTGTCATCACCTCTAATATACCATCAGATAGCGCCACAAGCTCAAACTCTTCCCCTAATTCAATATGATAGGTGCTGTACTGAGCTTCGGCAAAAAGCCCGGCGGGTTGAGAGCGTCCGTTCAAAAATTGAACACCATCCTTATTTCGTAGAATAGGCATGGGATATTGGCCGGCAACACTATAAGAAAGCGTACGACTTGGCAAATCTATCATGCCCCAGAAGACGCTTACATGCTTGCCCAATGCGGCATCCACCAGCTCTTTATTAATGCGATCCAATACTTTATCTGGGGTCAACAAGTCATCAGTAGACTGGCGTCTTAAATTGCGTCTTAAGCGGCTGGTGAGGTTTTTAAGTAATACGGTAATGAAGGCCGACGATGCCCCATGACCGCTGACATCGGCAATGTAAAAAACCACTTTATCGGTGCTAATTGGGAAGTAATCTACGAAATCGCCGCTGAGGTATAAGCTGGGAATAATATGGTAATTGAATTCAATGCCATCAATCTGTGACTGATTATCTGGCAACATGCGCTTTTGGACCTCTCGCCCCGCCTGCTGATCAAGACGTAATTCTTGTAATCTGTGTTCAAGCTCTTTATTTTTACTTTCCAACTGACAGCGGTAAACCGCATTTTCTTCAAGTAAACGCTGCTGAAGCAGGTTGCGCCTCACACTGTGTTCAAGTACTTCAAGATCTATAATTGGTTTAATAAGGTAATCGCTGGCACCCAGTCGAAGCGCCTCCACCACATCCGCCATAACACCGGCACCAGACACCACAATAAAGGGAGTATTTGGTCGAGTTTGGTTAATTTCTTTTAAGACTGCCAAGCCATCCATATGAGGCATGCGCAGGTCACATAAAACGACGTCGGGACGCTGGCTATTAAAACAAGCCACACCTTCTCGTCCATTCTCAGCTTCAATAACGTCAAATCCGCTGTCTTCTAAATAAGCCACTATGCTATTACGCACGATAGCTTCATCATCGATGACCAGAATACGCCCGGTTGCTGCTTCCATCAGATGCCTTCATTGTCTTGTTATTTTTAGCTGGGCCACCTTACATGGCCCTCACACACGGCGCAAGATGCAAGAAAGCGCCAGCTATAACATTCATTATAATGATTATATCTGTCTAAAAAACCTTATTTTTTGTCATGTAACTTGCAGGTTTTTATTGTGAAACTGCAAATACTTGAATCATAGACAACTTTTTGACAAGGTTAGCTAGCTAGAATTTGACCACGGCCCAATGGAAAAGGATTAATAATAATGAACTTAGCCAATGCCTACGAAGAAAAACGAGACTTCATTCGCATGCGTGTGGAAACGCCAGTCACGCTCACTTTAGGTGATCGTACTTTAAAGTGTGTCTGCTTGGATTTAAGCGGCACGGGCATGTGCATAGAGATGGAAGAAAAGATAAATATTGGTGACGAAGCCGTAGTTTATATTCCATCGGATCAAAATAAATTTGAGCCTCTTAATGCCTGTATTAAAATTCGCAGGGCTATGGAGGACGGTGATGTTTATTGCTATGGCGCCGAGATTATTGAAATACTTGGATAAACTGAATATTTTATAATACAAATCCGCCAACACTTACATTGGCGGGTTTGTACCAAACTACCGACTAGAAATCCTCTTCAAAGTCATCATCAAACTCTTCACTAAAGTCATCTTCTACTTCACCATCGTTAATTAAATATTCCCGACGCTGCAAATAAAAACTACGAATGAAAGAATAGCGATCACCACTGATGAGGCCTTCACTGGAAATGAGGTCGGCACGTACATCCAAATATTGAGCAAATACCGTGCTGTAATACAACTCAGTACTCTCAATGCTCTGTTTCCGTACATCTACCGGTGTTAATGCAAATGTTTCAACAGACAGACCGGTAGCATCTCGCACTGTGCTTGGACCTAAAAGAGGTAAGACTAAATAAGGGCCCGATGAAACCCCCCAAAAAGCCATGGCCTGACCAATATCTTCTGAATGCTTTTCCATCCCCATGTGGCGAGCCACATCAAATATTCCGAAAATTCCCAGAGTGGTATTGACTAAAAAACGGCCGGTATCCGACAAGGATTGTAAAAACTTCCCCTGGGCGAGGTCACTGATGATCACAACTGGTTCGCCAAGGTTACTAAATACATTGCTAATAGCATCATCAACCGGCTGAGGAGTGATATTGCGATAAGCCTGTGCGACGGGTTTTAAAGCGTAACGATCCATAGTGTCGTTAAATTCAAAAACACTACGATTCCAAGACTCCCAAGGGTCTTGCTCATTGGCTTGAACACACCATGAAAGGCTCATACAGAGCAATAAAGACATTAAACGCATTTAGCTGCTTCCCTAAATTGAGGGCACATTAAAACAAGCAGGTGTTAGAAACTCAATATACATAGCATAGCAAATAGAATTAATCCCACAGCATTAGGCACTACCAAAGACAACCATTAGCAAATACAGGCAATAAGCGAAATACCTCAAGCATAAAAAAGCCCCTAAAAAGGGGCTTTTAGTTCAAACCGAGGCTTTAACTAGAACTTATGTTCAAGACCTAAAGCCAAGGATATTACATCTTCACCCACATCAGCTGTCATTTGGTTTAAATATACAAATGCTTTTGTGGCTTTACCCAACTTATGATCAACACCTACCGTAGCACTGGTGGCACCTACCGTTTTTTGATCGCCCGCCTCATACTGCGCCTTAAGCGTGTTCATGCCCATTTTCATAGAGGCGTTCACCGCGTAACCTAACTCCTCTGCATTAGCTGCGACCTCAGCAGAGTCAGCTGAGTCAACGTTATTAATTAACCCACCAATTTTTAAATCACCCATAGTGTAAATGGCAGTAAGTCGTTGAGTTGCTTCATTCTTAACTTTGTTGTCAAAGGCAGCTGCAACATATAAAGCGCCTTCATTGTATGTAACATTGGCAGAAATACCTTCACTGCTATCATCTTCAGACAAAATCACCGCCACTGAGCTTTGCAAAGCACCCATTTTTTCAGTAGTGTAATTAATGGAGTTAGCCATGCGGTTTTCGCCAATCAGCACATTTTTAATGTCGACCACGTCGTTAAACAAGTCGAACTTACCTTGAGACTTTTTAAGCGGTGTATCCATATTACCCATTTTAATGGTACCCATACCGCTATAAGTCAAACCGATATATGCATCACGAGGCTTAATGGTATTAGTATCGCCATCACCATTTTTGTCAGTAGTATAGCCATCATCAATGGCCACTTCGTATTCCGCTTTATAAATGACTTTAGTAGAACCTAACTCTTCAAAACCTTTCACACCTACCCGACTAGCATTGCTGTTCAACTTGAAGGTTTCAGCTTCATCTTGATAGCTAAGAGATACATTCATTTTTCCGTAAAATTTGCTATCAGCTTGAGCTGATGCTGCTAATACCATGGAAGAGGCTAATACTAGTAAGGACTTATTCATTTTTATCACCAATTGCTTGTCTTTGTTAAGTGTTAGTTAAGTGACTTAAATATTACAAAGACAATATGACACTTTTGTTACAATCTTTCATTTTCATAACGATTTTATGAAATTGCCGTTTAACTGGGCGTTATTGATTAAAATACGTTCTAAATTGAGCTCCCTGTGAATTCAGTTCTGCCACCTTTCTATATGCAAACTCAGGTAACAGATAATAAAGAGCACAACCGTCAGACTGTCGATCACAATTGGCATGATAGTATTGGGTAAAAATTGGCCTCCAAATAAGACCAATAAAATCACAAAACATAGCTTGCTGCTCCCTGCCACCCATAAAATTAGCGCCCTATGTACCGGGTGGAACGCACCATAAATCAACATGGCCCCTATTAGCGTGATCAATGCTCCCCAGCTGCGCACTACAATTCCAGCCAACACCCCTGTTGATAAAGACTGACCAAACATAGACATTAGAGCCGCCTGCGGGAATATCAGTGCATACAACATGGTGCAGGTCAGCACTCCGCTTATTAGCATAATGTACTTTGTTTTACTGCTTATCAGCTGTAGAGCTTTCATATGCACTATTCCCATTGGTTATCGAACCTCATAAAGTACATAGTTTACAAAGCCTTATGGGGAAAGCCTTTACATAGGTTGATACACCCATAATTTTTCAAAATAATTTCTCTGTTTGAAAAAACGTAACAAAAAATCGTCATGACAAGCGTTCACGTTTTACTAGGGCTTATTACTAACCGCTCAAACCCAGTATTAATAAAAACGGAATTATTGAAGTGGCTAGCAGTACCGTAAACAGGTATTTATATGGCTGTAATTGCCCGCTAGAACCAGCCATCAGAGCAATTCCACCGCCGCCGCCAATAAGAGCATTGCCCGGCAAGTTAAGTAACAAAGCCACTGCCAAATAAGGCTGTCTTTTAAAAACCTTCAACATATAAACAATTATCTTTGCCCTCTTGTTATAAACACAACGATTTTTGTTCATTAATTTATTTTTAAAAACTGTAAACGTTGAATGACCACGAAAAAAATACCCCATTAAAAAAGACAAAAATAAAGAAAGTGCAGTAGAAAAATAAACAGCCACAATTCCCTCTAAACCAAAGGCCATCATGATCACATAACCCAGTTCCACACCGGGTACAAAAGGCAGCATCACCAATAAAGCATAACAAAGACAAGCAAGAGCAAGTACATAAAGATCGGCATGAGAGTTATCAGTGTTCAAATTGGAAACCAAGCCTTCAGCATCCAACCACCACAGAGCTGCGGCTAAACCAATAAACATAATGGGTATAAACCGCATATTCACTTCTCAATTTTTACGGTTTAAAGTGGAGAGGCGTTGAATGTGTTGTGACAAATTCTCTGGTGTTTTATTGCTTCGAAAACGCACTACACCATTAATATCTATCATGACTTGCCATGGAGTCCCTATCACACCGTACATACGCGAGATGACAGAGCCCTCATCAAATGCCAGTGGATAAGGGATTTGGTGCGACTCTCGATATGTCATTACATCTGAAAGCGCTTCGTCCATGGCCACATTAATCGCCAGCATTTCAATATCTTGCCCTAGCTCTTGATATATGGTTTTTAGATTAGGAATTTCCCTTCTACAAATCGGGCACCAGGTAGCCCAAAAAACCAAATAAACCGGCTTACGCCCTCGGTAAGACGCCAGCTTAAATGTATCCCCTTTTAAGGTTTTTAGTTCAAAATCTGGCGCCTGATCTCCCACATCAATTGCATGGCTATTTATTGAAAAACAGGTAGAAAAGCAGATGGAAAAAATAAGTATAAGAATTTTCATTATTCTTCCGTTCAAACCTAAATTAATAATATTAAATCAAGGCGGTACAGGTGAAGAGTTCACTGCATCGCCTTATTCTAGCTCTGGGTTTTAGGGTTCTTATTTAACCGGCAGGGAAACCAAATACTGTTTTTAGCGTTAATTCAAATTGTACGGCGTCATTTTTAAGCTTTTTAATAGAGGCAGAAGAGCCATCCATTTGATAATGATCAAACGCCTTGAAACTTGACCATTCACGAATGCGCATCATCTGTGGCATCAAGCCTTGGTCATCTGAAGCAAACCCATTGTGATGACCACAAGTAATTTTTATTTTCTCTTGCATATAATTCGACATGGGCACAGGAACAAACGTTAAATTTTGCTGTGAGCCAAACGATTGAGACACGCCTTTTTCCTGTTCAATATATTGATCAAAAATTGATTTTTTACTGGACCAACCATCGTCATCTTGCTTCAAGGTATAGTTAGCCAGTTCGTACATTTTTCCTTCGGTGAAGGTGGCATCAAGGTCCTCATTAACCGTGTAAAAATTACCCGGATTACCAAATGCCATAGCATCATCCCTGATGGACACTATCTTTAAAAAATCAGGGTCTTTGTGCAGTTCAAACCAAGCACCAACTGATGGCCATTCGAAAATAGCGACCATTTGCGCCTGCTCACGACCATCCTTTACACCGGGTACCGCCAGCATACCCATGGATTTTCCACCGTATTTGGCCGCTAGGGGTAACGCCTTAGGAAAATAGTTAGCAAAAACCTGCTGTTCTTTGCCTGGGATGATGGAGACATAAGCCATTTCATAGACTTTATCTTTACTAAAATGGATTTTGGCCTGCTTCAATATAGATTGTTCACTGGTCGGCTCAGCTTGAACGGCTGCGCTCACTAACCCTGTCATGCCAGAAACCACTATCATGCTGGTCAATAAAAATTTTTTATATCTCATATTTGTCACCCTATTTAGCTGCTGTTAATTAATGAATTAATCAATGAGCTGCAGTTTAGGGGTTGTTTTTGCGCATCATAACTCTTGAATAACGCAAGGGACCGTTGCAATATTGCATCAGATTATTGAAAACTGAATATTACTAGCCGTGTTATAGGGGTATTAATGGATTGGGATGACCTTAAAATATTTCTGGCCGTGGCCAGAGTGGGCTCTGTTCGAGGGGCTGCCAATGATTTGAATGTAAATCAATCTACTGTATCAAGGCGCATCGCCGCTTTTGAAAAATCCATCGATGCAGCCCTGTTTGAAAAACACCCAACCGGTTACATTATCACCCCGGCTGGAAAAGAAATTTTAGCCAATGTCGAGCGTATTGAGTCGGAAGTGTCATCTATTGATCGCCACTTATTTCAGCGCCAGCCTGAATTAAACGGCGCCCTTAAAATTGCCCTGCCGGTACCGCTTGCTACTAATATGCTCATGCCCGATATCTCACGGTTTTGCCAAAGCCATCCAGGTATTCGCCTAGATTTAGCCATTTCCTCGGGTAATACCAACCTTTCAAAACGAGAAGCGGACGTGGCCATTCGAATTGTAAAAGTGGGTGATACACCACCTCCTTATCTAGTGGGAAGGAAACTCGGAACCTATGCCACAGCCACCTATGTGGCCAAGTCACAAATGAACAAAATAAACCCGTGGATCGGTTTAAACGACACTGAAGTACACCCTCAATGGCTTAAGGACAGCGACTTTCCTGAAACTCCAATAGGACATTCAGCCGATGAACTAATTTCTCAAATTGAAGCCACCAAGGCCGGTATGGGCATGGCGATTTTACCCTGCTGTTTAGCCGACCCCCAACATACCCTAACTCGTGTCCCGCCAGGTAAAACACTAGTAGGCAGAGAGATTTGGATCCTCACCCACATCGATTTGAAAAACACCCCTAGGGTGAGAATGTTTTTAGATTTTATGCGAGAAGCATTTGAGCAAAAGAAAGATCTAATCGAGGGCAATTTATATTAGAACCGCACGATTCATTGCAGGGTAAATAATTCATTTTTTCAACATATGCAAAAGCGCATAGGGCTGTTGCGATTACCGCCAGTTCCCGCTTATTTTCAAAGGGTGATAATAACATTCGTTATGAAATGTATGAGTGAGCCCACATTAGCTCGCTCCCCTTATGAAAACTGGAAAATATCATGCATAAAGTCATTGTAAAAAGAGAAATGCAGGCCCATAGAACTGCTGTGTGGGCAGTGCTGAACGATTTTGCAGGCATCTACAAATACAACCCAGGAGTGAAATCGTCAGATATTCTAAGTTCACAAAACACAGGTATAGGCGCTCAGAGAATTTGCCACTTTTATGATGGCACTAGCTTAAAAGAAACCATTACCCACTACCAAGACAAGCAAGGCTACGCCTTTAAACTAAGTGATTTCAGTCTGCCGCTAAAAACAGCGTCTACAGAATTCTCTATTTCTCCTTTGGGTGAAAGTGCCTGTACCGTGACAGTGACGCTATCCTTCATTCCAAAATTTGGCCCACTGGGCTGGCTAATGGGGAAACTGCTTATGAAGCCCATGTTAAATAAAGCATTAAAGGGGCTCACCAAAGGATTAGATGACCACATTAGAACCGGGCTAATCGTTTCTCAAGATGGCTCATTAATCGCCGCTTAAATCATCCGCCTGTCGTTAAAATAAGACAGGCGCTTAAAACTTAAAGCTCATTAAGTTTCAACGCGCTCACCCTCAAATAAGCTTTGTTTATTCTCAAAGGCTTTTAATAAAAATTCTCGTAGTTTTTGTACCCTAGCCGTTTTACGTAAATCAACATGGTTCAATACCCACACCGACCAATCCGAACGGGGAACCACAATAGGCAAGCGCTTAACCAATTTGTCATCCAAGCTATCAGGTAAATAACAGGGCATACGTGCTAAACCAAACCCAGCTTTCACCGCTGCATACATGGTAGTCAAGTCATCCACCGCCAAAGCAATTTTTGCGTTAGAAAAATTCGTTTGTGCCCATTCTGGAATTTGGGTCTGTCCACTCCACACCACCAAACTCACCTCTTCTTCAGCTGGACCTAAAGATGATTCATATTCAAACACCTGGTCTTGGCGGCCATATATACCATGCTGAAGTCCCGATACTTTTCTCCCTACCAAATAGTCAGGTGGAGCCGGCGTGAGGCGAATGGCAATATCCGCTTCACGACTGGCCAAGTTACGTACTCCTTTTGTCACCGTTAAATCTAACTGAATACCTGGATGATCTTTTTGAAAGGCAGCTAAATCTTCAGCCAAGCAATACTCAAAAATGTCATGGGGCATGGTGAGGTTAATAGGGCCTTCTAGGCGGCTATCTTGTCCAAACAGGGTGCGTGATATCTGCTGATTTTGAACCTCTATTGCTTGGGCTTGCTCATATATGCCGTATGCGGCCTCAGACATTTCATAGCCATCTCGCACCCGATTAAAGAGCTGCACTCCGTGCTTTTGTTCCAAGCCTGCAATACGCCGTGACACAGTGGAATGATTTACCCCTAGGGTTTTGGCTGCTGCAGAGACACTGCCTTTGCGAGCCACCGCTAAAAAGAAACGAATGTCATCCCAATTAGTCATGCCTCCCCTCCTTACATTATTGGCATTAATTAGCCGTGCATTTTTGCACGGAAGATATGCATTTATTGCGAATTTATTAATAGTCTAAAGCTTATTAAAATCCTTGTCGAACTCAGCCACTTCCCTAAGAAGTGTCGCAACATCATTTATTCAACGAGGAATTCACTATGTATACCCTTTATCACGGCGCAGGATCTTGCTCATTTGCAGTTAAAGCCGCTCTTGCCCTCACGGGCGCAGAATTTACCACTAACGCCTTAGATATGGCCTCTGGCGAGCACATGGGCGAGCCCTACAAGCGTGTTAGCCCGCTAAGCAAGGTGCCCGCACTGGCACTGAGTGAAAATGGTGCTGAGCATGTGTTAACCGAGGGTTCGGCTATTCTGTTGTACTTGGCGGCTAAATTTCCCAAGGCAAACCTAATGCCTGAGGCAGGCTCACTAGCTTATGGCAATGCCCTTAAATGGATGCAAATGCTATATGCCACTGCCCACCCACATTGGGGTCGCATATTCTTTCCTGAACGTTATGGCAATGATACCGACAGCATTCGTACTGCCGCAGAAGGCGAAATCCATAAGATTTATGGCCTCATAGAAACGCAGCTGGGCGAACAAAGCTATGTGGGTGGCGACCAACTGACTCTGGCCGACCTTTACTTGATGGTTTCTGTTCATTGGGAAGGCGCATTGAAAACTAACTTGTCAAAAGACTATCCAAATCTAAGCGCTTATCGAGCGCGTATGTATCAGACCCCTGTTATCGGCGAGATGTACCGCAGCGAATTTGGCATTCAGTAAATAAGTTAAAGCCGTTCCCGTTATAAGCGAATGGCTTTACTCACTATTTTCAAAACACATTATGCATAGGACTTCCCATGGCCTCATTATTTGACCCTATTATCATAGGCAATACCCTCCTTAAAAATCGTATGATCATGGCCCCACTTACCCGTGGCCGTGCTGGAAGCGATGGCATTCCAGATGAACTCATGGCCGAATATTATGGCCAGCGAGCCAGCGCAGGCTTACTCATAGCAGAAGCCACCGCCATATCCGAAGGCGGTCGTGGCTGGTTAAATTCTCCAGGGCTTTACAATCAAGCCCAGCAAGACGGCTGGAAAAAAGTAGCGAACGCAGTACATGAAAAAGACGGCAAAATTTTTGTGCAACTTTGGCATATGGGAGCCGCGGTACACCCTGATTTTTTAAATGGGGAACAAGCCGTTTCGGCCAGTGAAATAACCCTTAACGGACAGCTACCCACGCCAAAAGGGCGAGACCGTACATTCGAACAAACACGTGCTTTAAGCCAACAAGAAATCACACAGCTGGTTACAAACTTTGCTCAAGCTGCCAAGCGAGCTATTGATGCAGGACTAGACGGAGTAGAGATTCATGCAGCCAATGGTTTTCTAATTGATCAATTCACCCGAGATAGCAGTAATAAACGCAGTGATGAATATGGCGGCAGCATAGATAAGCGCTTGCGATTCATGATGGAAGTGGTGACGGCAGTATCTAAAGAAATTGGCTCACACAGGGTAGGCATTCGTTTCTCTCCCACCAATAGCACTTGGGGCATTAACGACAGTCAGTATCGACAAACCTTTTCCCGAGCCGCTGAGTTGCTCAGTGAATTTAAACTGGCTTACCTGCATATATTAGAATCAAAACCCGGCGAAGACAGTGTTATGGAATATTTAACACCCATGATGCGAGAAAAATATCAGGGCGTTTTAATTGCTAACGGCGGGTATGATAAACACTCTGCTAACAAAGCCGTTGAAGAAGAATTTAGTGATGCAGTCAGTTTTGGCATGCCCTTCATTGCCAACCCTGATTTAGTTAATCGCTATCAAAATGGGGAGCCGCTAAACCAGCCCGACAGTAGCCTATTTTATAGTGAGGGCCCCAAGGGTTATACCGATTACCCAGTATTAGATAATTCACTGAGTACTTAAAAAACAAATAAAGCCGGGAAATACCCGGTTTTATTGATAAAAATTAAAGTGCATGAATTCTAATTTGTTGTTTTAAATTTCTTTGCCAAGTAATAATCCACACTGGCATATCCGCCAGCACCGTTAAAAAACAAAACCAAGCACATGGCAAAATAAGTAAAAGCCCATTCGATACCGTTATTACTGACGACCAAACTGCCCTTTTCGGTTAACCAGATGTAGTTACCATGTTCTTTTAAAATGTCACGGGCGATGTCCAAACGACGAATAGATTCTGCCACATCCGAACTGGCAAAAGCCGACATGGGATCAGCAACCGCTTGCCAACCATTTGGCCAATGCACTGCAAACATGGCCACTAGCATGGTTACCATTAACGGAATACTGATCCAGCGCACCGCAAAACCCACCAGCAACAAGATGGCACCCAATACTTCCGTCAGCACCGCGGCCCAGGCAAAAAAAGCTGGGATAGGCAAACCTAGGCCCCAATCATCATTACCAAACCAGGCAATCACACTATCCATATCGGCCAATTTGTTGGTACCCGCTATCCAAAACACAGGCGCTAAATAAAGACGTAAAATAAGTGGACCTAAAAAATTGGCTGCACGAGTTTGATCAAGCCAGTCATGACTCTTTTGATAAAGTTGATACATATTATTTCGCTTTATTTTTTGTGGGTTTTACTTCTTATAAATCAAGAGCAGATCAGGAGAAAGGTCAAGAACGGCTCAAGGGCAGCTCAATTAATATACCCAGCTCATACCATTGATTAATGATTTGCTGGCCACCGTTAATCACAGTGGTTTCGTCCATATCAACTTGCAAAGCAATGCTTTTAAGAATGCTATTCAGGACTTGATTCGTATTATTTTGAAGATTTTCGAACAACAAAGCGCTAAGGGGATTTAATTCATTAAAGCCCACATCCAAATCATGGTTTCGATACACCATTAAGTAGCTGGTTTGTGGTTCGGGCAAATTATCTGTACTAATGGTATGCACAGGAAAATCATAGGCCTGACACCAAGCGCTTTCAATGAGACTTAATATTTGAGTATCTGAATCCAATATATTGGGCCCAAAATTCTCCTGCTTACTATTGTACACATCGGCATGAAGTTCCATCCACTCCCAATGGGCAAGCTGATAAGTAAAATCAGGTAAAAAATTCAAAGTAGAATTAGGCAGGTAAGCAAGGAACTCCTCACTTATTTGTAAGAAATATGGGCTTGAACAAGAGTGCTTAATAAAAAAATCTCGCACTAGGCAGTTCCACAACTCTTCGCTGAATAATTCTTTTAAAACGGGAAAGCCACCACTAATGAAGCCTTCCACATTATTAAAAAACAGTTCGCTATAAATTTTTAAGCGACGTTCTTCAACGCCATCCAATTTAGGATGATTTTTTGGATTACGAATGGCATCAGAAAAAGATTTTTGAATTTTTTGAAAAGGTAATAATGTTTCAGGCAAGTTGGCGTTCATGCAGAGCCCCTTGCTGATAGTCTTTAATTTGATTTATTTCTGCGAGCAACTCGTTCATGGGTGGGAAATTAAAATCCCGCTCCAGTAACGTTGGCAATTTTCCATGTTTGGCATAAGTTAATGCGAGCAAATCCCAAACTTGAGATTTAATACTGGCTCCATGGGTGTCTACCAGCAAGTCCTCAGCTTCATCAAAGTGCCCTGCTATGTGCAGATATTCAATGCGATCAGTGGGCAAAGAGTTAATGTAATGCTTGGGGTCAAAACCATGATTAATGCTATTCACGTAAACATTATTAACATCTAATAGCATTTTACAGTCGGATTTTTGCAGTACTTGCGTCATGAATTCAAGTTCACTCATTTCCTGACCGGGGCTTGCATAGGTAGATACATTCTCAAGAATGAGTGGCCGTTGCAGTATATCTTGAACTTGCGCCACTCGGTTGGCCACATAGTTTGCAGCTTGCTCGGTAAACGGAATAGGCATTAGGTCGTACATATGACCTTCATGACTGCAGTAGCTAAGGTGCTCACTGTAGATTTCAATATTATGAGTATCCATAAAATCTTTAACCGATTTTACAAATTCCACATCCAGCTTGTCGGCACTGCCAATAGACAACGACAGGCCATGACAAGCAAAAGGAAAGCGCTCGGTAAATTCCCGAAACGATTTCCCCAAACGCCCACCGACATTTATCCAGTTCTCTGGCGCCACTTCAAGAAAATCCACATTTTCATGGGTCAGCGACTTCATCTCTTCCATCATGCCTCGGCGTAAACCCAGACCAGAACCGCTAAGCGTCATGTGCGTTCCTTAAATACCAATATTAAGACTTGCTACCACACTTGCCTTCGCCACATTTTCCTTCTTTGGCTTTGCTGGCCGCCTTATCGCCACCGCACTTGCCTTCGCCACATTTGCCTTCTTTGGCCTTACTGGCTGATTTATCGTCGCCACATTTGCCTTCACCACACTTGCCTTCCGCAGAAGCACTCTTAGATTTCTCATCGGCTGATTTGCTTCCACCACACTTACCTTCACCGCATTTGCCTTCCATAGCCACCTTATAGCCAGATTCTAAGGACTGGGAAGCAAATGGGTTTTCAGCTGCTACAGAGGTAGTCGCAATTCCCGCTAATAAGGACGCGCCAAATGCTAAAGCCAATGGTTTCATCTTGTTGTTTGACATGAGAGTCCCCTCATTAAATATAATTTTTTAGTTATAGGCTGAAAACAGATTCTAGCCCTATTTTCAATACCTATAGGAGTATCAACGTGAGTAGATGGTTCATTTTAATTTAAGGTCGCTATGTATATCCAGATGCAAAGACTATAGCACCACAATACGGATGTGAAAGTAGGCCCCTTTAGGGGAATAAGGGCCAGGCCTGGGTCACACAAACAAAAAAAGGGAGCCAAACAGGCTCCCTTTCATACATTAACACCTATAAAGGCGTTAATTAACGCTTTTGAACAATTACACTACCGATAGAGTAACCGGCACCAAAACTACAGATAACGCCGTAATCGCCGCTATTCAAGTCTTCTTTATGCAAATGATAAGCAATGATAGAACCGGCTGAACTGGTATTGGCATACCGATCAAGTATCACTGGCGCTTCATGAGTTTCAGCGGTACGGCCCAGAACACGCTTGGAAATAAGCTGGTTCATGCTCAAGTTAGCCTGGTGTAACCACATGCGACTCAAGTAATCGGAAGATAGAGATAACTCCTCCAAGTGCTGGCTAATTTGCGTAGCCACCATGGGGCAAACTTCTTTAAACACCTTACGGCCGTTTTGGATAAATAGCTTGTCTGGCTTGCCTAATCCCGATTCGTCACAACGATTCAAGAAACCGGCATTGTTACGAATATTGTTAGAGAATACAGTTTGCAGCTTAGTGCCCAATATCTTGTACTGTACTGAACTCACCGCTTGCTCGCTGTCTTCTAGAACAACGGCAGTACAAGCATCACCAAATATGAAGTGGCTGTCACGGTCACGGAAATTCAAATGACTGCTGCATATTTCAGGATTAAGCATCAATACGCAGCGAGCAGAACCCGCTTGAATAGCATTTACACCTGACTGAATACCAAAAGTAGCCGAACTACAGGCCACGTTCATGTCATAAGCAAAGCCTTGAATACCAAGCGCCGTTTGTACTTCTACTGCAATGGCTGGATAAGCACGTTGTAAGTTAGAGCAAGCCACAATCACCATATCAACATCGTCAACGGTCTTGCCAGCCTGCTTTAAAGCTTGTTTGGCGGCCACAATTGACATTTCGCATTGAATTGAATGTTCGTCATTGCTGCGCTCAGCAATTTTCGGCGTCATTCTCTTTGGATCTAGAATGCCTGCCTTGTCTATTACGAAGCGGCTTTTGATACCTGAAGCTTTTTCAATGAAGGCACTGTTACTTTGCGCCAGCGCTTCTAAAGAGCCTGCTTCTATTTCGGCTTTATTTGACTCGTTATAATCATCTACATAAGCATTAAACGCTGCCACGAGTTCGTCATTGGATATTGAATGACTCGGGGTATATAAACCTGTACCGCTAATTACTACTTCTTTCACTAAACTTCCCCTAAAAACTATCTATTAATAACTGCCTTGCGTTCCATTGCTGCTTTGCCCCAATAATGCACCCGTGTACACAATCCCTGACTTAGGCAAAACTATAATGGAATCCCCTAAGGGATACCACCTGCCGAATTAGGCTAACTGACTCTTTTACTTATTATTACGGGCTATCTGCCACAAATTACTGACAAGACAGAGACTCTGTCGTGTATTTGTGAAATGCAGCTAATTTTAAAAAGCTATGACGATCCAAACATTAAGCAATAGTGTGCCACAGGCTCCTTGTTATTGATTGACACTTTGTAATGCTTTTTCAAATTGAGCTTTCCAGCGTTTATCTGAAATGGGAATGGCCGTTCCTAATTCCTGTGCAAACAAGGACACTCGATACTCTTGCATCATCCAGTTCAATGGCAGTATTTCGGGGTAACAGTTCAAATCAGCCGGTAATTTCCCCAAAAGCCCCTGATACTGCTCTTGCCAGCTCATTACTTTCAGTTGCAACAACTTATCTTTTTGCAGGTTTCCCTGTAGTTTATCCAAACGCAATATCATGGCTTTAATATATCTTGGATAATGCTTCAACGATTCAAAACTCACTAAACCGATAAAACCCTTGGGCATGATCTGTTGAATTTGGCCATTAATATCCCCCACCGCAAAAGCAAATGCCAGCTGGTTTTGATGCTTCATTTTCTTTTTTAACAAGTGATACTGGGACATGATCTGCTTGACCAGTGCCACCACTTCTTCCAATACCTGACCTACATTACCTCGGCCCTGTTCTTTTACGGCATTAAAACTGTCTTCATCACGAGGGATTTCATCGAATTCAAAGCTGCATTTAAATACCAGCTGCGTCACGCCATTAAGTAACTCCGTTTTATTCCCAATGTTTGAATAGTAGATAATTTCTTGAACCAGACGTTTTTGTACCTCTTTATGAACCCAGCTCACTTGATCGCCTAGCTCCAGCTGTAAGAGTCGGTGTATTCCTAATCGGCTATTTAATTGAGCTTCGTCTTTTCGCTCCAATAGTTTTAAAGACACACTGGAATTTTCATCCATTAGGGCTGGATACAAGGTGACCTGAATTCCGGCCTGCTTCAAATGATAGGTTTCAGGTAGGCTATTTAAATCCCAGCATTTAATTCCCTTTCTTTCCAGATCATTACCCTTTGCTTGTACCACCGCATTGGCCCTGTCGCCCACGTCTTCAAGTAAAGTGTGCCAATCACGCCCCTGGACGATCATGCTGTTATCGTCATTTAACACTTGAATATTCATTAGGTAATGCTGGTCAAGCTGGCTGAAATTCCAGTCTTTTGCTTCAACCTTAATCCGACGACTATGATAAATAAATTGAGACAACAGATCTGTTAATGGCTGATCACACGCCTGGTTTTTCAGCAAGAACTCATCAACAAAATCGGGCACAGGCACCAGTTGTTTTCGAATGCTTTTATTTAAACTCTTCACCAATGCAATCACTTTATCTCTAATCATGCCCGGCACCAGCCATTGCAGCCGACTCACTGGCAACTGCTTTAACATGGCAACTGGAACACTCACACTGACACCATCCTCTTTATGAGTAGGTTCAAAGCGATACGTTAACGGATATATGACGGTGTCTTGAGAAAAGTGATCCGGAAACAAGGCTTGCGTGATATTTTCCGCGCCGTGCTGCATCAAGTAGGACTTGGTTGCTTTTAACAATCCCTCATCTTGCTGCTTACGCCATTTTTCAAAACTGGCTGAAGAGGTAATATGCTTAGCCACTCGCTCGCTATAAAACTCATACAAGCGTTCTTCATCCACGACAATATCGCGACGACGACTTTTGTCTTCAAGCTCAGAGATTTCAGAAATTAGGTTTTGATTATATTTAAGGAAATCACCCTTAGTGCGGATACTGCCCTGTACCAGAGCTTCTCGAATAAAAATATCGTGACTGGCCTGTTCATCAATTTGTCCATAGGCCACCGCCCGTTTTGGCACTATTACCAAACCAAACAAGGTAACCTGTTCATAAGCCATAACCTGACCGCGCTTACTAGACCAGTGGGGTTCAAGATATTTTTTATTTACCAAGTCCGTGGCCGCAGGCTCTATCCATTCGGGCTCTATTTTGGCATTTATACGCGCGTATAAACGGCTGGTTTCCACTAATTCAGCACTGACCACCCATTTAGGGCGCTTCTTAAAAATGCCACTGCCAGGGAACAACATGAAGCGACGATTACGAGCCCCAAGGTAATCTCCTTCATCGGTCTTCTGTCCAATATGACTCAACAAACCGGTTAAAATGGCCTGATGCACAGTGGCGTAGTCGGCAGCCTCGGTATTTTCCGATAATTTTAGCTGCTTACATTGCAGTCGAAGTTGATAATGCACATCTCGCCATTCCCGCATACGCATGTAATTCAAGAAGTGTTTTTTACAAAATTGCCTTACTTGGTTATTGGTGCCGCTCTGACGCTCTTCTTCAAATCGTTGCCAAATATTGAGTAACGTTAAAAAGTCACTGTCTTCGTGTTTAAACTCTGCATGCTTTTGATCGGCCGCTTGCTTCTTCTCTTCTGGACGCTCTCTTGGATCTTGAATACTCATAGCGGCAGCAATTACCAGCAACTCTGCCAGGCATTTACTTTTACCTGCGGCGATTAACATCCTCGCAATACGCGGATCTACCGGCAATTTAGACAAGGCCATGCCTACAGAGTTAATTTGATTACCAGAAGAAATCGCCCCTAATTCTTTTAGTAAGTTATAACCATCTTTTACAAAACGATTATCTGGCGCATCCACAAAGGGGAATTCTGTGACATCACCCAGTTTTAGCGACATCATTTGCAAGATAACCGCAGCCAAATTAGTTCTTTGAATTTCTGGCTGGCTGAATTCTGGACGGGCATTAAAATCTTCTTCACTATATAAGCGAACACACACACCTTCGCTTATTCGACCACAGCGACCCATTCTTTGATTAGCACTGGCCTGAGAAATGGGTTCAATGGGTAGGCGCTGAACCTTAGAGCGATAACTGTAACGGCTAATTCGAGCAACACCAGTATCAATAACATAGCGAATTCCGGGCACGGTTAAAGATGTTTCCGCCACATTGGTGGCTAAAATAATACGCCGCTGTCCAGAGATGGGATTAAATATTTTATTTTGTTCACTGCTGTTTAGCCTGGCATACAAGGGCAGTACAATCGTGCTTTTAAAGGCTGCCTTTTTAAGCAATAAAGAAGTTTCACGAATTTCTCGTTCGCCACTAAGAAAAACCAGTACATCTCCCAACTGTTTGCGTTTGGAGTCTTCATCCTGTAACTCCTCCACTGCATCCATAATTCCCTGGTATAAATCCCCTTCAGACTCCTCACCCTCTTCATTTTTATCAAGATCTAACAAGGGACGATAACGGGTTTCAACAGGAAAAGTCCTCCCTGAGACTTCAATCACTGGTGCGTTATTAAAGTGTTTTGAGAAACGTTCTACATCTATGGTGGCCGAAGTGATGATAACCTTTAAATCATTACGCTTATTTAATAATTGTTTTAAATAACCCAATAGAAAGTCGATATTCAAACTGCGCTCGTGGGCTTCATCAATAATAATAACGCTGTATTTATTTAGGAAGCGATCGTGCTGAGTTTCGGCCAGTAAAATACCATCCGTCATCAGTTTAACCAGCGTTGTATCTTTAGATTGGTCACTGAAGCGAATTTGAAAACCCACTTCGTCGCCTAAATTTACTTTAACTTCATCGCTAATACGCTGCGCCACCGAACGGGCAGCTATTCGCCTAGGCTGGGTATGGGCAATCATGCCGTATTGGGCCAGACCCAGTTCCAAACAGATCTTGGGGATTTGAGTGGTTTTACCTGAACCAGTTTCACCAGCGATAACCACCACCTGGTTTTCATCTATAGCCTTGGCAATGGATTCGCGCTTTTGACTAATTGGAAGCAGATCATCATAAGAAATTGCAGGGACGGAATTAGAACGAGCCTGGGCTTGTTCCACATTTTTAACCACCTGATTTGATAACTTAAACAAAGCATCATCAATTGGTTTTTTTTGTTTTATAAGCTGATTAATTTTTACAATTTGACGGGAAAATGCAAAACGCTTCTGGATCATGCAGGCAGGTATTAATTGCTCAAGCTGTTTCAATTGTTCTGACACGAATGACAAATACCTGTATTAAAAGTTCTAAATAATCGATCACTGATGACAATGAGTGAAATTCGACCAACAAAATAAGTAAGAGAGCAGATATTACAGCAACATGGACACGGCTGCATCCTAAGGTATTAGCATGGGTGGGATAAAGACACCTGCTTACTCTGGAAGTAGGCTACGCACATCCAGCGCCGCCGTTCCTTGTCATGACCGCCATGGATGGTGGAAATGAAAATAATGCAAGGAGCAATTATTTTTCCATGATACCTCGGCATGCGTACATCCCTCACCGCCGTTCCTTGTCATAACCGCCATGGATGGTGGAAATGAAAATAATGCAGGGAGCAATTATTTTTCCATGACACCTCGGCATACGTACATCCCTCGCCGCCGTTCCTTGCCATCCTGACACCTCGGCATACGTACATCCCTGTACGCAAAACGCCCTCATAAGAGGGCGTTTTAAATTAGAGAAAAGGTGACAGACTAGGCTGTTTCTTCATCTCTTAATTCACGACGTAGAATCTTACCTACGTTGGTCTTAGGCAGGTCATCACGAAATTCAACAAGCTTAGGCACTTTATAAGCAGTTAAACGTTCACGACAGAAACTGGTTAAGTCTTTTGCAGTTAATTGTGCATTAGAGCTTACGGCAAAGATCTTAACTTTTTCACCACTCACTGGGTCTGGAATACCCACCGCGGCACATTCAATAACATCAGGGTGGCTTGATACAACTTCTTCAATTTCATTTGGATAAACGTTAAAACCAGAAACGATGATCATGTCTTTCTTACGGTCGACAATTTTCATGTAACCGTCTTCTTGAATCAAGGCCACATCACCAGTTTTCAACCAGCCATCTTCCGTTATGGTTTCGGCTGTGGCTTCTGGACGCTGCCAGTAACCTTTCATCACCTGTGGGCCTTTCACGCATAGCTCGCCAGATTCACCTAAAGGTAAGTCATTTCCATCATCATCAATTACCTTACAAAGAGTACTAGGTACAGGCTGGCCTATGGTTCCCAACTGGGCAAATCCTGGAGGGTTAAATGAGGCAATTGGAGACGTTTCGGTCATACCGTAACCTTCAGAAACTTCACAGCCGGTTACTTTCTTCCAAGTATCCGCTGCGTCTTTGGTCAGGGCCATGCCACCAGAGATGGTTAACTTGAGAGAACTAAAATCAAGATTACGGAAGTCTTCGTTATTGCAAAGTCCAACAAACAATGTATTCAAACCCAAGAATCCATCTACTCTCCACTTCTTAAGCTCTTTAATGAAGCCAGGCAAATCACGAGGATTTGGAATCAAAACATTATGATTACCAGTTTCCATCAAGATCATGCAATTAACTGTAAATGCATAAATATGGTAAAGCGGAAGTGGCGCTACGATATTTTTGGTTTCGTTACTGTTTTCACTAGCACCAAGACCCATAACAAAATAAGGGTGAGCCTGTAGCATGTTTGCTACCAAATTACGGTTGGTCAACATAGCACCTTTCGCTACACCCGTTGTGCCACCGGTATATTGAAGAACACAAATGTCATCTTGAGCAACATCCACTTCTTTATACTGGGATTTCGCGCCAAGTTTTAATGTATCGTTTAACTTTTTGTGGCCGGCCAAAGTATAAGATTCAACTTCTTTACGAACATTCTTGATTACAAAATTAACCAGAGTACGTTTAAGTGGACTGCATAGATCCCCAGCCTGAGTGACGATCACTTGTTCGATTTGAGTTTTAGCAATAACTCGCTCGGCTTTAGCCGCCATTTGTGCCAGTACAACCAAAGCCTTGGCTCCAGAGTCGTTGAACTGGTGTTCCATTTCACGCTCTGTATATAGTGGGTTAGTGTTAACAACAATTAAACCCGCACGCATGGCACCAAAAACAACAATTGGATATTGCAGTAAGTTAGGCAATTGAACCGCAATGCGATCACCTTTTTGCAGTTTTGTTTCGTTTTGCAAGTAAGCTGCGAAATTAGCAGATAAACGGTCAATATCGCCATAAGTAAGGGTTTGACCGAGAGCACTAAATGCAGGACGGTCTGCGAATTTCTTAACGCTCTTGTTAAAAACCTCAACAACATTTTTGTACTTATCTACATCAACCGTTGCAGGTACGCCTACAGGGTATTTATCGCTAAAAAAATTCTCGTTCATACTGTCCCACTTAATATTGTTAAGCCTAAAGTTTATTATTATTGTACATTTAACATACAGAAACTTCTGGAATAGCGGGCAAGACTATCAGCTTTACCTGTATCCGCAAAGCCCCCAGAATGGCCTACTCAGCGCCATTGTTCATTTTCTAGACCAGGCCATGAATATTTTATTAAAACAGGCTTTTTTAGATATTTTATTATGCCCTGTTGTGGTATTTCTAACCTATAAAAATAAGAGTAAATGACATGATCGAGAAGCTTCTAAACTGCCAAGATGGCCACAAAATTCAAGCCTATATTTGGCCAAATGAAAAGGCAAAAGCTTGGGTACATATTAACCACGGCATGGCCGAACACGCCAAACGATATAATGATTTTGCTCAGCAATTAGTGAAGGCGGGATATGCCGTAGTTGCCCATAATCACAGGGGCCACGGCACAAGTGAGACAACTAAATTGGGCTCTTATGCCAAAGACAATGGCTGGCAAAAAGTACTAGGGGACCTTGACGTTGTCCGCGATGAAATTTGCACAAATCAGCTGCCCTATTACCTATTTGGCCACAGCATGGGGTCGTTTATTGTTCAATCGTACCTGAGCCATTTCTCGCGTGAAATAGATGGAGTAATATTGTCAGGCTCCAACCTTCAGCCGGTATTATTGAGTAAAGCAGGAAAGTTTGTTGCAAAAATAGAACGCCGACGATTAGGCGCTAATAACAGCAGTCGCTTACTGCAATTTTTATCCTTTGGCTCTTTCAATCAAACCTTTAAGCCGAATCGAACCGAATATGACTGGCTTTCACGAGACAACGACCAGGTCGATAGCTATGTGTCGGACCCTCTGTGCGGATTCGCTTGCTCTACGGGCTTATGGCATGACTTCCTATCGGCATTAGCTGATTTGTTTAAAAATGGAGCGATAGCAAAAATACAGAACAACCTCCCCATATTTATTCTAGGAGGATCCCAAGATCCGGTTGGTATGATGGGAAAAGGCCTGCCAAAATTGGCCAATACCTATAAAGCATCAGGGCAAAAAGAGGTGACTTTAAAACTTTATCAAAAGGGACGTCACGAGATGCTTAATGAAACTAATCAGAGTGAAGTTTACTCAGACATTATTAATTGGTTGCAAGCACAGCAGGCGCCTTGCGTATAAATTAGATTCAAAACCTTATTTAACCCACAAAAAAATACCCGCTAATGCGGGTATTTTTTCGGCTTAACCAAGCATTAATTTAGGCCAAAGGCCAAAGGATACTCAAATATATCTTTTGAGGCCGCTGGATCAAATGCCAACATCTTACAAGTAAGGGCAATACGCTTCTCAACCTTATTGTCCTGTAAGTCACTGGATTTCACCTTACAACTACTTACCTCGCCACTTTCAGCAACGGTCACCCCCAGAGTAACTGTCCCTTCCAAGGCTGGATTACTGCGCAGAGCCTTACGGTAAATTCGATCAAAACGAGCCTTGTTCTGCTCAAACACTCGACGTATCTGCATTTGCGTACGAGACATCCCAGCCACTGGAGCATCAACTTGAGCCGATGCTAATGCTTCTTTAGGCAATGCCTTCACTTCAGTCACATTGCGGCTAGCAACTGCTAGCTGCTCCGCACCGGTCGCCCGAGTTAATTGTGCTTCATCCACACCACTAACACGACCAACTGCAGCCTGATCAATAACAGACCCCACTTCCGTGGCCGCCATACCAGCATTATTCAATACAGAACTGTCCACAGCCAAACTAGACATATCCACCATGCTTTGCATATCGGCCAAATCATTAGCAAAACTAGCTATCATCTTTTTAGCTTTAGCTTTAGCAGCCTTCTTTTGCTCAGCTGTGTGTTTTTTCTTCACCACTTTTTTAGGTTTTGGCTTCGGCTTGGGTTTAGCTTTGGCAATCACCTTAGGCTTGGGTTTTGGCTTATTTTTTATGACTTCCTTTTTTATAGGCTCAATCTTTTTTTCAATTTTCTTCTCCTGAACCTTTGCTTTAACCACAGGCTTGGGTTTTGGTTTTTCCTTTTTACGTTTAATTACCTTGGCTAATTGTGGTGGAACTTTTTCAAGCTTCTCACGTTTTATTTCAGGTAACGTAATATTGGGAACCAATACCCCCAGCACCAAGGTCAATACAAGGAACGTCAACAAAATATTTCTAAAAAGCTCCCCCTGCTTATTATTGGTCCAGGGTAATTCAGGAGTACGATAAGTAAGAGTACTCATTACGCCTCCTTACTTTCTTTTTTCTGAACAGCAAGAGAGATTTGAGTGTATTTTGATTTCTGGCATGTGGCCATAATTCGCTTCAACACTTTATAGGGAATGCCATGATCACCCATAATAGTGATGGGGCGTCCCAGCTCTAACTCTGTGGCAGTTGCCTGAGTTTTAGTAGCCAAATAGATTAATTCTTTTTGCAACTCGGGAATTAGTTCCATGTCTTCGGGCATAGCCAATATATCTTTAACAGAAGCGACTAAGCGGCCTTGTACAATAATCTCATCATTACTCACCATTAAATTAATGACATTTTTTGGTTGGGCTTCGGCTACGCTATCAGGCAATTTAATATCATCGTTGCTCATAACCTCCACGTCACTTTGATTCATCATTAAGAAAAACACCATAATAGTGAAAATATCCATGAGTGAAACTAGATTTAACGTGGCGTCCTTTTTATGGCGGCGGTGACTTTTAGTCATACGCTTAGCTCGACGTGAATTACTCATGTCTTAGCCTCCTTTTTAGGGGCGTCGCCAAGGGACACGTCAGGAAATAGCACAGCATTAACCACACTGGCTGCCAATACAGCAGGAAAAGATTTGGCAGTATCAATTACGCCAACCAAAACTTGGTAATCAATATCAGGGGCCAACAGAATAATAATATCTGTACGATCACGGCCCATCTTCTTTTTCATTCCCTGCAAAACCATTGAAAGGCGATCGAAATCGAACTTCCCTTGTTTTTTTCCGATAGTCTCTATCGGCAAAGGACCAAAATTTACACTGAATCCTGTTTCTCTCACTACCACTTCTAGAGATAAGTCATCAGGATTCAAATCCTGTTGCTTTAATTCTTCCTCTAAAGGCAATCTTAGTTCCAACACCGTGATCTGGTTGAATACCATACTAATAAGTAAAACAGGCACTAGAATAATCATTAGATTCATAAAAGAAGTGATGTCTAGCTCAACTTCTTCTTTTACTTTTTTATGACGTCGCATAATCAAGCTCCTAGTTTATTGCTAATTACTTAGCTACTTTAGGGGCGGTTGCTTGCGTCTGTGCGGCTGGTTTACGCTCTGTAATCAGATTTAAAAATTTTACACTGGCCATTTCCAAACTATCAATAATTTCTGCAGTACGGCTTTGTAAAATAGTGTGAGCCAATAACAAAGGAATGGCAGAGATAAGTCCAAATGCGGTGGTATTCATTGCAACCGAAATACTTTGAGATAACAAGGTGGCTTTTTCTGAAGGTGCTGCTGTAGCCACTGCGGTGAAAGCTGCAATCAAACCAATGATAGTACCAAGCAAGCCCATCAGCGTAGATATATTAGCCAGAGTCCCGATATAAGCGGTACGTTTTTCTAATTTTGGCGTTGTCTCCATTAGCCCTTCTTCCATAGCGTATTCGATATCTTCACGGCGACTACTGCTGGGCATACGTAAAATACCGGCACCATAAATATTGGCAATATCACTATCACTTTGACCTGCATAGTTTAAGCAGGCTTTATAATCTTTGCGCTGGATCATAGGCAACATATCTTCAAATGCCGCTCGGTTTTTTCTTTTTGCAGAAGAAATACTTATTAATCGCTCGATGGCGATAGACAGTCCAATAACTAATATAACTGCAATGGGGTACATAAAAGCGCCGCCATCTTGAAAAAAACGAATAAGGGTATCCATAGTATACTTCCTCTATTTAAATAGATTTTATTATTATGTTAGGTGAGTTCTGTCTTAAAGGGTTTAAGTCAGTACAATTTTATTATTATATTTGTCGCTTTAGACCCATTAGATAATGATTATCTGGCTAGGTCAATCGCCGCATTAATGATTTTTTTTCCACTGTTGGTGTAGAGTCATTTCTAGTTTAAAACTGTTCGGGTCGATTGGTTTGAGGTGCTCAACATTTGTAGCGGTAACTGGACTGTACAGACGCTCTGCCCCTTTCGGGTTCTTCCAAGGGATAATATACATAACCTGGGGAGCTTCGTTGTCCGCCTTAATTTTAATACCCTCTAAACGCACAACCTGCTCTTTAGCCTGTACTAAGCCGCTTAAAACTATCATTGCGAAACTCATTACTAACTTCATGATCCACTTCCATCACTGGCAATCTGTGTTTTAATGCCAGCCCGACGATTAATATCAACAATCCAACCAGCTACTTTTCGGTCCGGCTTTGACAACATAGTTTGATATTTTTGGTAATAGCGGCTGGCTTGATTAAAATCTCCCATATAAATATCGTAGAGTATTCCAACATTAATGTAAGCAGCAGTTTCTCCAGGTGCTTTTTTTATGGCTTTAAGGTACGTTTTTTCTGCTTTTTTAAAATCACCACTATTACGATAAACATACCCAAGCTGATTTAAAATTTTGATATTTTTTGGGTTTTTCAATTCACCTTCAAGTAAAACTTTTTTCGCCTCATTCCATTTCTTTTGACGAGTAAATACAACGCCTAAATTGGCATAAGGACCCGCTAATTGAGGGTAATGACTAATCATTTTTTTCAGGATTAACTCCGCTTTGTCCAACCTATCCTGATTTAGGTGAGCAATTGCTACTTTAAAGTCTATCGCTGCCTGCACAGGGATTTCAATTACTTCAGACTCAACATTAGCTTCTATTTGAGGTTTCATAGAGCCACTGGAGCAGCCACCCAAAACGAGAAATATCACTATCAACCCAAAATATCCCGTTGAAAACCTGGATACATTAATTGAAGAATAATCTTTAGACCTTTTATATCGGCGATTCATTTTTCAAACCCTATTAGCCCTCATCTCATAATTTAAGATAGGCTACAATTTTTATTATTAATGTATTTCAGAGATAACGTTATACTTTATTTCTTGCTTACCATAACGAGCTGGCATTAATTTAGACAATGATCCTATACTCTTGGAAATCCAATCATCATATAAGCCGTCCCAGCTGCGCTTTATATTTGTTTCGTGAATATTAATTGCGGCCTCTTCAAACGGAAACGCCTGATCTTCTAACAAGTAATCATATTCTTCGAGTTCCAGTTCATTCATTCCTGCTGGGCGTTGCGATGCCATTAAGTCTCGAGATAACTGCCCGTAGATTTCTGCAATCTGAAAGGTTGCAGCAGTAGTGAACTCCTGCACTTCCATTTTGGCCGTATTTTGATAAGCATCAAGCGTCCTCTTTAAGGCCACTTTTTTCTTTGCAAGGCTTTTCTTTAAAGGAAGTGTTAATGCAATACGAGCATAACTTTGGCGTTCATAGTCGGCCAAACTAAACGAAGCTTTCGCTGCCAAAAAACGTGAACGAGGGGTGCGAGACTTACCAGATTTTTTATCTGCATCAATAAGCTTAGCTAACCAGTATTTTCTTTTTTCATGGTTTTCTTTAATTAAATACAAGTTCTCAAGTTTATTAATGGATTCAAGTTGGGCATCAAATGGCTTGGCATAATTGTGGGCATACCGCTTTAACATAGCCATGGCATTATCCACATCATTTGCTTTCTCATAATATTCTGCAGCCTGATACAGAGCAATTCGCTGCTTCTCTCTATTCTTACCAAATCGCCAAATATTTTGTAATTCGAATGCAGCTTTCTTCCACTGAGACATGTTTTCATAAGCGATAATGAGTTTCGAAGGTACATCAAGAGCTAACTTGTGTTCTGGAAACAGCACCCTAAATTCAAGCAATATTTTTTCAGCTCTAGACCAGTCCTTCTTTTTCATCAAATAAGCGGCAGCATCATAATGTGCCGTAATTCGAATAGGAGAACTAGGTACATCCTTACCCACTCGCATAAATTCGCGGACAGCTTGATCTAATTGACCTTTCTCTACCAAGGCAACAGCTTGCTTATAGATGCTTGCTGCAATTTTCTCGTTCACATCTTTCTGTTCTTTCTTTGATACTTGATTTAGCGCCAGTGCCAACACATATGATTTCTCTGCTGCTTCAAACTTATTTAAATCAAAGTGACTATGGCCATTTATTAGGTAGGCAACAGACTTTTGTTTTATAGAGGCTTTCTCGCTTCGCAATACTCTAGAAGAGGTTTGCGCTGCTAGGCTAAATTTATTGAGACTAAAAAGACCTTCGGCAGCTTTTGATAGAACCTGCATCGTATTTCTATTATTTGGATAAACATCAGCAAACCTAAGAGCTGTATCGACTTTACGTTCTAACCACTGCGTTTTTTCCTGACCCTTACTTTTTTTAATAACTTGATTGAACGCTACCAAAGACGCGAATGCAGACTCTTCTGATTTTTCATGCTTGATACTCTCAAAGCCGCCACTAATATAGGCCGCTATAGACTCTTTATAATGACCTACATCATATAGTGCCTCTGCTTTTAAGAAGTACATTTCACCCAGTTTTTGATCAAATGGAAACGTATCAATGTATTCTTGATACCACCGAGCAGCTGTGAGTAAGGAATTAAATTTAGTTTTAAGTCTCTTCGATTTTTGCCCTTTGGCATGATAGTACTGTGCCAACTCAGAGGTAAACCCTTTAAGGTTTGGACGGATCATGTCTTTAATGTCTTCATCAAAAACATTCCAGTATTGGCTATTTACCCCAAAGCGCTCAATATACTGTTTCTTGTGCTTAAGCACTTTGTCGACGTAACCAGCTAACTTATAGCTTTTAACGATATTAAAATAAAAAGAGGAAGCCAATACATCTTGCGGATTTTCTTTAACAAAGGCGCTGTAGGTTTTAGCCGCATCGGTATATTGGCGTTTATTCATATAGTATTCGGCCAGCGAATCATATAGCAAATATTCGTAATGGCGAGAACCCAAACGATCAAACAACCTCATTATTTCTTTGTGCCCATTGTTAGATGAAAAAACCATACTCATGGCCCTCACAGTATCATCTAACAACTCTTTATCTCCCTTAGAGGCCACAACAATTGCAGTGGTATCTTTGAAGCGACCATCAATTACTGCAACAAAAGAGTTAAGGGCATCATCAAACTTTCGCTGCTTAAACTGACTCCATCCCTGCATATAGTTAGCACTGGTGTGAAAGCGACTCACCTGCTTTTGCGATACCACATAGGCAAAGGATTTTTCGGCTTCATTAAAACGGCCCAAGTAAAAAAGCATATCGCCACGACGGTATTGAGCTTCGACAACCAATGATGATTTTGGAAACTGTTCGCTTAGCCGATGCAATGCTTCAAGTGCCGATTGGGTATCTCCCTTTAGCATGTAAACTTTTGCCAATTGATAAAGCAGCATGTCACTATCACGGCGATTAGGAAAAAGCTTTAATACTCGATTATAAGTATCAATAGCTTCTTTATAGACGGACTGAACATGCTTGGGATCTAACAACTCAGGCGATTCTGCCAATAAGTCTTCAACATCCATCAACTTTAAATCAGCTAAGCGATGCATAACATGTACACGAGTATCGTTGTAGGGAGATATTTTTAAAAATCTTTGATATTTGCTAATAGCTTTATGGGTATTAACTGGTGGAGAAGGCATTTTTGCCAAACGCACGCCAACAGGTCGAATATTACTGATTTTCTTCCCTGTTAAATTTTCCTGTGTACTAATAACATTTTTTTCAGGCTGACTCGAACAAGCAAACAGAAAAAAACTTGCGCTCACTACTAACAGATACTTTTTCATTGTATTCCCCCTGCATCTGCAACAACACGCTCTTTATTAGATGTTTCATCAAATAGTCGAGCCGCTGCTAACCGAGCCTGAAGCTGGTAGTCCATTACTCGCAGTTGACGATTATTAATATCATCTTTAACGATGCTCCCCACTTTCTCTCGCTGTTTTTGATAGACCTTTTCAAGAGATGCTAGCTCAGTTAAATATTTATTTTCTAACTTAGAAATTTTTCTTTTAAAACCTCTAAATGCTTTAGGGGCAGAATTGTAGGCCAATTTTGCAGCCTTGTGCTGTGCCTTAGCATCGCGAAGTTTATTGTTTAATATTGCCAAGCTTGCCGATACTTGCTTTTTACGCTTATTGTATCTCTCTGACAGCGCCCACTTTAAAACCCCGTTAATTCGACGTAGTCGCTGCTTATAATGAGTACTTTTGAAATTTGATAATTCTTTAAGATTAGTAATTTTTTCAGTTGCACCTTTAAACGCTTGAAGCTGTTCTTTTTCCGACACTGAAGCCAATCCTTGTCCATTCGGATTTTTAAAGGCTTTATTGACCTTTGTAACTAACTTCTTATAACGTTTTTCAAACCTGTTTAGCTGCCTATCACTGACTCTAATGCGGTTATCTTTTGTTATTTGATTGTATTCCTTTGCCCTAGTTTGACTTACATCTTCAAAAGCAGCTAGATGATCAAGTGCCGTTTTAAGCTGATAACGCATCGCATGTAAATCACGTAATGTTTTCAACTCTCCCTGGAACTCTCCCTGACTCATAACATCTTTAAGATAAATTCGATCGGGATGATTCGGCAAGGACAGGTCAACCGATTCGAACGCCCCCCATTTATCTGGTATTTGCTGGGCCAATAGAGGTTCAATGAACTCTCCAGTATTTAAACGTTCAGCACTCTTTCCCAACTGATCAATAATTTTGTCATATTGTTTAGTGGCATAGTCGAAAGCCCCCAATGCCATAACTTTGGCATTAAGCTTTTCTAAGAGGTGAGGTATTGCAATAAGTGTTTCTTGAACATCTTGATTAAGAGACGAGTGAGAAGTCTTTAGCATGTACCAGGGTTGCAATGCATCATGGTATTGCCATTGCTCCGTTAATGCCCAGCCATAAGTCAACAATGCTTTAGGGGTAAAAGCTCCATCTAAGCTAACATTTTTTAAATGTTTAATGGCGCTACGGCCACGCCCAGTGGAGAAAAAGAATTGACCTGCCATTAAATTAATTTTATCTACTAAATCATCAGGGTTTGATGTGTATTTAGTTAACAATAGTGCCTTATTAAATACCGCCTCTACCTTGCTAGTATGAACATCCCGCTCAGTATAACTAATCGCTAAATTTGTAAAGGCGAATGCAGCCCACATACTGTTTTGGCTAATACCCAATATATGGCTATCAGCATTTGTCACTTTGCCTTCGAACAACTCAAGTGTGGCTGCGAGAAAATGAAATTCATCCTTTAATTGCCCATCTAGGGACTCTACCTTAACTTTACGAATTGATTTTAACGCTGTTTTCCAGTCACCTTTATTATAAAAATGCTGAGCAAGGTAAAACCAAGCATGGGCGCGGGCTTTGCCTGGAATGATTTGGTTTTTTTCAGATGATATTAATTTGTAAAACTGTTTTTTAGCTCGCTGCCCCATCCCTAGCCCAAGCTGTGCGGTGGCTTTATGGATATCAAGTATTTTGCCATATCCCTTACCAGCTCGACTTTGAAGACGCTGATTCAAACCGAGTGCTTTTTGGTATTCACCTGAATGTAGGCTAAAAAGCGCTTGACCATAGAGGGCATCATTTACACTGGTTCGAACCTGATCTGGCATTAAATCTTCAGCCAGCACATTGGCCGAAATAACCAACGCAAATAGGCATAACCAGCGCATCTTATTTCCACTCTACAATGGCAAAATCTGGTCTGTTCTGTTCTGGGTTGTGAGATATTTTTACTTCGAGATATTTACTAGAACGGGCTTTTCCAAATTCAGCCAGCACAGAGCGCTTTAAAGTGCGGCCGTCTTGGTCCTTACCCTGTATTTCAGCTATGATTTTGTGCAGACCAGGCTTTAGGTTGCCTGTAAATATTTTTTGAATCCCACCACGGCGTAATGCCTTAACTTGCTGCTGACTATATAAGTAAGAGGTGACGTCTTGCTCATCCAAATTTAATTTTATGGATTGAATATCAAAATTATCAACGGAAGCCATTGAGACATACACAGCAAAGGAAGTGGTAGCTGGATAAAGCAGCTGCTCTTCCAGTTCGAATAGCTCCTGGTTTAATTCAACTACTTCAGCTTTAAGCTCTTCGATACTCGCATCTAAACCAGCCTGATTAGCAGCCATCAAAGTCGTTGAAGCCAACAAACTGACCATGCACAGAAGTATCGTGACAAACGGGCGAGTTGCCTTCACGGGAGAATCCTTATTTTTATTATTTTTTATGTACGCGTCTTGTGAGAATGAAACGTATCTTGGCGTATTGTTACCTAGGCTTTTATCAGATGCAACCGAGGTTTGTAGTATCAAAGTACCACTAAGCCCATGTCGGCACATACAGCCCAATCATTTTAATATTAAACGAGAGATAGAAGGAGGTTTTCTAAATTTTTATGCCGAAGGGACCAAAAGAAGAAATTAACAAAACTGTCGCGATATGAATATAGAGGTGCACTGAGAGTGGAACACACATAAAAAAGGGAACCTCAATGCATACTGAGATTCCCTTTTCATTGAAGCGAGTTATCGAGTTAGGTGGCGCATGGCATTTTCTAAACCATTCAACGTCAATGGATACATATCGTCTTCCATTATGTCGCGCACAGCCTTAAGTGATCCACTCCAGCCCCATTGTGAATCGGGAACTGGGTTTAGCCAAACCACCTTATCAAAGGTATCACGAACCCGCTGCAGCCAAACCGCTCCGGCCTCATCATTCCAATGCTCAACGCTGCCGCCTACATGTGTCACCTCGTAAGGAGCCATCATGCCGTCGCCAATAAAAATCACCTTATAGTCTTTGGTGTACTTGCGTAACAAATCCCAGGTCATAGTGCGTTCATTATTACGTCGGCGATTATCTTTCCACACGCTTTCATATAAGCAGTTATGGAAATAAAAGGTTTCCATGTGTTTAAATTCAGAGCGAGCAGCCGAAAACAATTCCTCACAGATCTTTACAAACGGATCCATGGTGCCACCAATATCAAAAAGTAATAAAACTTTTACAGCATTATGGCGCTCGGGAACTAATTTAATATCCAGAAAACCTGCATTGCTGGCCGTTGAGCTAATGGTGTCATCAAGGTCGAGGACTTCTTCAGCACCTTGACGCACAAATTTTCGTAAACGGCGTAATGCCACTTTGATATTACGAATGCCCAGCTCAACATTGTCATCTAGGTTACGATAGTTACGCTCTTCCCAAACCTTTACCGCTTTTTTATGGCGACTCTTGCCCTGTTTAACACGCATGCCTTCGGGGTTAAAACCATCAGCACCAAATGGAGAGGTACCACCTGTACCGATCATTTTGTTGCCACCGCGATGACGTTTTTCTTGTTCTTCGAGACGCTCTCGGAATTTTTTCATGAGTTCATCAAATCCACCCTGGGATTCAATTTCGTCCATCTCTTCCTTGCTGAACATGCGCTCAAATTCTGACTTCATCCATTCTTCAGGAATACCTTTAGCACTGGTTAAAATGCTATCCAGGGTATCAATACCATCAAAATAGTGAGCAAATGCTTTGTCAAATTTATCGAAGTGACGCTCATCTTTTACCAGGCATAAGCGGCTTATTTGATAAAACTCCTCCTGACTCGCAAAGGCCAGGTGACTCTTCATGGCGTTAATTAAATCCAAATACTCGCGAATAGAACACGGAATTCGGTAATCACGCATGGTTTGAAAAAAATCAACCAACATAATATTTAGCCTTTTCGGCGAGACATAAACGCCAGTTTCTGAAGCAGCTCTACATCCTGCTCATTTTTAACCATAGCACCGTATAAAGGTGGAATTGCGGTATCTTTAGAGCGTAAGGTATCTGGATCTACGTCATCGGCCAACAGCAGCTTCAACCAGTCAACCAATTCAGAGGTAGATGGCTTTTTCTTAAGACCAGGCACTTTACGTAAGTCAAAAAACACATCCATGGCTTCCCTAAGCAAATCTTTTTTGATGTCAGGGTAATGAACATCAACAATTTTTTGCATGGTTTCTTTATTTGGGAAATCGATGTAATGAAAGAAACAGCGACGTAAGAATGCATCAGGTAATTCTTTTTCGTTGTTACTGGTAATCAAAATAATTGGGCGATGCTTGGCAACAATACGTTCTTGGGTTTCGTATACAAAAAACTCCATTTTATCCAATTCAAGTAACAAATCGTTTGGAAACTCTATGTCGGCTTTATCGATTTCATCAATCAGTAATACAGGCGGCTTATCGCCGCTGAAAGCTTCCCATAATTTACCCTTTTTAATGTAGTTACCAATGTCGTTAACGCCTTCTTCACCCAGCTGTGAATCACGTAAACGCGATACTGCATCATATTCATACAAACCCTGATGCGCTTTAGTAGTAGATTTGATATGCCATTGAATAAGCGGAGTGCCTAAAGCTTCTGCCAATTGTTCGGCCAACATGGTTTTACCGGTGCCTGGCTCCCCTTTAATTAACAGTGGACGCTGCAGTGTAATGGCGGCATTTACAGCCATCTGCAGTTCGCTGGTAGCAACGTATTCTTTAGTTCCGGTAAACTTCATAATTCTACTCAATATGGATCAAACTTTGGCTGCCATACTAACTCAGGCATTCGGCTTTGGCATTGGCTTTGGACAACAAATCATTGTCTTATTGCTACAAAATGGGGCCAATACCTATAAAACATACTCTTTTGTTGCCAGATATTAATGAATACATGCCCAAATAAACGCTTCGCCCGTCTACATGATTAGGGCCTCTTCCACCCCTAAATTCAGGAATATCGTTAATCCACCCCAGTCAGGCAAACCATAACGGTCGATGATCATAAAAGGATGATGTACGTCGTAGGATTCATTTGTGAAGTACACATAAGGCACGGTTAGCTACCCCAATACCCCATCAGTTGATTTTGAAGACAAATATCTATTTCGGTTTAGATTGCGCTACCGTTTGAGTCTGCCGTTAAAGAAAGACTGGACAATACCATTGGGGAAGTTTTGATATGGATAACCCTATTCATGTCTATATCAGTATATTTAGGAGAGTAATTTACGGTTGAGGGTATTCTTCGCTAGACGCCGATATCTTCATGCCATAGCTCTGGCTGATTTTTAATAAAGCCTTGCATTAATGCAATGCATTGCTTGTTTTGCAGCACTTCAAGCTTAACGCCTTTACTCTTCAACCAATTCTCTTCCCCCAAAAACGTTTGATTTTCGGCAATAACCACGCGAGTGATGCCATATAAAACGATGGCGCCGGAACACATGGCACAGGGGCTTAAAGTGGTATATAGGGTACTGTTCTGATAAGTGGCCGCTGTAAGCCGACCTGCATTTTCAAGCGCGTCCATTTCGCCATGTAATATACAGCTGCCTTTTTGAATACGCCTATTATGTCCTTTACCAATTATTTTTCCGTCGTGTACCAATACCGATCCAATTGGAATACCGCCTTCAGCTAGTCCTTTTTTAGCCTCGTTGATAGCCGCTTGCAGGTATTTATCCATAACAGCCTCAGGTTTCATTATTCTTTATCATCGCCTTCATCGGTCAGGGCATCCACATCAATATCATCCAACTCACTTTCAAGGTTTGCCAACGCTTCATCAATGGCGGCCTCACCATCAGAGATGATTTCTGGCTCATCTTCTTCTGGCTCAACTTCAACTTCTTCTTCAAGCTGAGGAATATCATCATCCTCATCGTCGCCCAGACTATCCAAAACACTGTCGAGCTCATCTATGGCGGCGGCTGTGTCATCACCTTCATCGCTTAACCCGCTCTCTAAATCCAAATCTGGGTCCACGTCTATATCGAAATTTTCATCAAAATCTGGAATTTCATCATTGACGCTTTCAGTGTCTTCATCAATAACATCTTCTATGTCATCAAAAGAATCATCGTCATCGCTGGATAAGTCTAAATCATCCAGGTCATCTAGATCATTACTCTTCACCTCAATATCGTCTTCTTCATCGCTGTCGCTTAAGTCAAAGTCATCGTCAAAATCCTCATCATCCATACCATCATTTAGACTCACTGATGGTGCTGGCTCGCTTGGTTTGTCCTCTAACGGTTCTTTTTCAATGTCCCCGGACTGCTTCTTCTTGGCAAAATAGCGATAAACAAAGAAGCCTCCTAATCCTAACGCCAGAGTTAAAATCGGAATTAAAATGTAGATCCAGAATGGAATTGGAGTGTCCTCATGCACTTCCTCCTCATGCGACTCGTCTTCCTTGGCTGTTTCCTCTGGCTTATCTACTTCAGCGATTACTTCCTCTTCTACTGGTTCAGGTGGTGCCTGATCTTTCATTTTTTCAGCTAAATCAGGTAACAGTTCAGCCGCTGTTTCTTCAGGAACTTCAGCCTCTGTTTCTTCAGGAACTTCAGCCTCCACAGCAGGCTCTTCCATGACTGACGCCTGCTCTGTTGTTAACTCTTCCTCAACGAAATATTCGTGAGTGAAGTCTTCAGGCACGGGAAAAGACAATTTAATCCCATCCGGCTTAATTCTAAATTCCTGTTCCTCACCAAAGCGTCCTTTAACATTTAACGCTATTTCGTAAATACCCGGCCCCTTATTGCCCTCTACAACGGTTTCCCAAACCCCTTCTTCTATCCAGGGCACTGCCTGAATAATAGAATGCTGATCAGGCCCTTTTAGCTTGCCAATTACCCGAGTCTTGGACACTTCCACATCCGGCACCTGCGGAATAACCCTGACCACATAGGCCATTTGATCATTTACCAGACGTTTGCGAATCTCAAACCCTATGGGCTGGCGAACTTGTATATAAGCCTTACGCATGCGCTTAAAGGTCTTTCCATCCACCATGACTTGTAATTCGTATTGCCCTTCGTTACTCAGGCGTTTAATGCTCTCATGATAGCGACCGTCAGCAGGCACATTTTGGGGATCGCTTATTTGTTTGATGCCACTTCGACCTGACTCTGCGGTCATTTTCATTTCCACCGACATTAAACGCAGGAAGTCTGGGTTGGTAATAATCTCGCCATCCTCATGAAGATAGACCTCAAAATCCACCTGCTGTCCCGGAAAAAGAGTGGTCGGTAAATTCTTAATTTCCATCTTAAGATCACTGACCACTGTGACTCTATTATCTGGGTCCAGCTCTGCTTTTATTTTCCAGGTACCACCTTGAGGGTTTTCTACTGTCACTAGGTCATATACAGATTCACTAAACCAGCGAGCATTTTCGGCACGTTTAATTTGACTAATGACCTGCCCATCGGGGCTGACTAATTGCGAAGGGGGACTGCCTTTTTTGCGAAAAACGAGCGCTGTAAATTCTTCAATACTTTCATCAATTTCAAAAGTATTATCCTGAGCTAAGGGCACCTGCTCGGCAGCTTGTGGCGCGGCTTTCTCAAATGCCTTTAGAAAGGCCTTTACCAGTTGTTCCGAATTATTAACCACCTCACTCATTCCACCAGTATCAAGTGAGAGTTTTTCCAGCAGTACTTTATCTGCATTTTCCGACAGTGCGATGGTGTGAATCTTCACACCCAATTCCTGATACTTTTTTAATACTTTATTAATAATTCGGCTGCGTTCATTCTCATTTTTTTGTGACTTTTGGGGATCATTGTCTTTAGCAATGTCCACTAAACCATCGGTTAATAAAATAATATGCTGTTCAAAATTGGAATCTTTTTTAAATTTCCACGTGGCTTTCTCCATAGCCTCGCCAATGTTAGTGCGCAAGCCATGACTATTAATACCTTGAGCTTTCTGCTTGGCCTGCACTCGCCAAGTGTCATTAACCTCCCCTGGCGGAATCAACATGTTTACCCACTGGCCAAAAGTCCAAACGCCCGCTTGGGCGCCTTCAGGCAGTAATTCCACAATTAAGTTTAACGCTGGGATACGTAGGTTTTCAGGATCGTTTTGACGCATGGAGCCGGAGATATCAACAATCACTCGCACATCGGAGGCTTTGCTCGTGGGAACTATAATGCTTTGAGGAGTTTGCTCTGCGGTAGCATCAACAGATGCTGCTGTATCATCTGTGGCACTCCACACCCAGGCATGCAAGACCATGCCCAAAATTGCGCCGACAACCTGCAAAGGTATTGCGTTGCGAAACATCATGTCGACCTCAACTTCCCTGTTTAATAATGCACTGCTTATACTCAAAAATCGGCTTTATCTTGAACCCTTAAGCCGACCTTAAAAATCATTTACATATGGCTTTCTAATACACGCCGACCTTTTTCGGTTATATGCCAGCGTACACCGTTTTTACCACTCACCTTACCCGCCATACAGCGGGTTACCAGCACACCAAGGGTTTGCAGCATGGTAGACTCATCGTTATTTGATTCACGGCACAACCCAGGTAATGAACGAAAAATATAACGCCCTGTAGCCAGCATTTTTAATGTGCGAGAACTGGTCACATCCAGATCCTCTTCAAGCTGCATCACTTCAGGCTCGTCCTCAGGTTCTAATTCCTGCTCGGTTTCAGTATCAATAAGCGGCAACAATTCATTTTTAATCACTCGTAAATCATGGTGTACCGAATCAGATTGCTCCTGTGCATGACGAGCTGCATCCAGAATTCGATCAGACATGTTGGTAATAAAGAATCGGCTTGCAATGGCTGAAATCAAACAGAAACCTGTAAAAATTAGCAGCCGTGACGGATCTCCTTGAGTTTCAAGAATGAGCTCACTGTTTACCAAATCTAAAATCACCGGTACCAGAAATGCCGCACCAATCCCCACCACTAAACATCGCGGTAGACTGGTGGCGTCAGGATCATTTTCTCCGTACATATAATAATTTACTAGACCACCAAATATGCCGGCCAACAGCATGACGGTCGCTAGAATAAAAATATGGTTAGCCATTTTTTAACCTCTTATCAATCAGAGCCGTTAAAGGTGCGCCTCTAATTTTCTTCTATGCAATTTAAAACCGATGGCTACCGCCTAACGCACACCTGTTTCACCGAGTAATAATCCTTGCTAAATAGACTCCTCACTAGTTATAAAACTAGACCTATTTTGAAATAGCGCAAAAAATCGTTGCATTACAATGCCTTAGCTGGACACTTTGAGCCAACCTTGGATTTGCCACCTAGTTCAAGCAGTTAACCAAAAGAGTCATTGCCTGATATAATGGCCAGATAAAAAGGAGTCCTCTATGGATCTAAATTCCCTGTCTCATTGGCAACAACTCTCATTTTGCGCCGCTATTTGTGAGCGCAGCTTTCCTAATTTTCAATTATTTTGTGAAATTGAAGAGCAGGATGATGAACAAAAACAGGCCAGGAAAATCTTGAATAAAGCGTGGGAGTATTTACGCGGCCAACTAAGCAGCCTTAAAAATATAGAAAAACAGCTAGAACCTCTTAATGAACTGATCCCTGAGCCCAATGCTTATGAACACTTTGGTGCCTATCCAGCCATGGATTCAATGATTGCTTTGCAAAGCTGTATTCAGGGTATTTTAGATGACAGCATTGAAGACGCCGCAGCCATGCAAACAATGACCCATGAGCGCTTACTAGAAGTCATTGAAATGCAGGGGCTTAATAGAGAAAGCAGTGAATTATGGCGCCGACAATTGGACTTCGAAAAATCTGTATTAGAGATTATTTGCGCTAAAATCAGTCATGCCGATGCCATAAAGCAACTAATTCCCTTAAGCCGAGATCAAGGGGTGAGTCAACTTGGAATTTGCGTGGATGACTAACTTCACTCGCTTAATGAGCCTTATTTTGGCTTGGACAGCTCTAACGTTTTGCCTACCGACAATTGCCAGTGAGAAGCACAACCACAGCGCTACTCACAGCGACGCTCTATTGTTCTTATTAACTCATAAAATAGCGCTAAAGAAGCTTCAAAGCCAATTTGAAAACACCAGCCCTGACGAACGGAAAGCTAATTTAAATAGCCAAAAAAAGCACCTAGAAAAGGCCCTTCCGGTATTAAATGGCTATATGGCAAGACCTGAATCTCGCTACCCCAATATGCAGATGTACCACGAAAGCCTAAAAAGCAGAGGGGCTATTTTAGCGGATTTCAGTGTGCTTATTGGCCACTATTTCCGATTACACACCAGCCTGCTATCGCCTACTCCAGCTATCCCAAATCATTAACTAACAAATTAGTGATTTGGATCAAACTTGCCATTTTTTCAGATCCCTATAATGCGGGCTTTTTTTAAAGCATCCTCAGGCATCTAAACTTATGGCCATTGAATTACTGAGCCCTGCGGGCACTCTTAAAAACATGCAATATGCTCTGGCCTATGGGGCAGACGCTGTGTATGCAGGGCAGCCAAGATACAGCCTAAGGGTTCGCAATAATGAATTTGATATTGAAAACCTAGCCTTAGGCATTAATCAGGCACATGAACTTGGAAAAAAGTTCTATGTGGCCAGTAATATCGCCCCGCATAACAAGAAAATTAAAAGCTACATGGCCGACATTGAACCGGTTATTAAAATGGCACCTGATGCATTAATCATGTCTGACCCGGGCTTAATCATGATGGTGCGGGAGAAATGGCCTGACATGCCGATTCACTTAAGTGTGCAGGCCAATGTTGTTAACTACGCAGCAGTTAAATTTTGGCAAGCGCAAGGGATTGAACGCATTATTTTATCTCGAGAACTGTCTCTTGATGAAATTGAAGAAATTCGCATGCAGGTTCCAGATATGGAGCTAGAAGTCTTTGTCCACGGTGCTTTGTGCGTTGCCTACTCAGGGCGCTGCTTATTATCAGGCTACATAAACAAACGTGATCCAAACCAGGGAACATGCACTAACGCCTGTCGCTGGAAATATGATAGTCATGAGGCTAAAGAAACGGAATCTGGCGATATTATTCCCATTAACGCCCCGCAAACCTGGTCTCCACGGTCGCAGGTTGAGCCCACTTTAGGCACTGGTAAGCCCAGTGATGAAATTTTCTTACTGCAAGAAGAGGGTCGACCAAATGAATTCATGCCGGCCTTTGAAGATGAGCATGGCACCTACATCATGAATAGCAAAGACCTTAGGGCCATTCAGCACGTTAAGCGCCTAGTAGACATGGGTGTACACTCCCTAAAAATTGAAGGTCGCACCAAAAGCCATTATTACGTTGCCCGCACAGCACAAACCTATCGCCAGGCCATAGATGATGCTGTGGCAGGTAAATCATTTGATATGTCACTGATGGACACCCTTGAGAACTTGTCTAACCGAGGCTATACCGAAGGTTTTTATAGACGTCATGTTCACGATGAATACCAAAACTACGAACGAGGCACCTCTGAAAGCACTAAACAGCAAATCGTAGGTGAGGTTATTCAAGAGATTCATCCCGATTACCTAACAATAAATGTTAAAAACAAGTTTCATGAAGGGGATTCACTAGAATTAATGACACCTCAGGGCAACCAAACCTTCACCCTTAAAGGCATGCTGGACACCAAGCAGCAACCCAGAGCGCTGGCCCAAGGGGCAGGAATTAAGGTTTTAATACCTAAGCCCGCAAACTTCCAAGCCTGCGATAAAGTCATGCTCATGCGGAACTTCACATAAGGTAAGCATTACTGCGGGCGCATTCTTTTAACGTGCTTCCCTGACACCAAGCAAGACTCTGCTATCTTTAAATATAAGAGCCCTGATGGGCTTTTGTATTTATTCATGGAAGACACTATGCATCGTATTTTTTTCCTTCTATTTTTATTCAGCTCTGTTCACAGCCTTGCTAACCCCGAGCAATTGGTTCGAGATACGTTCAAGCAGCTGTCCCATGATTTAGCGTCGATTCCTGCCGATTCACTAGAAGAAACCATAAAGATCATCAAAAGCAAACTAGAGCCCAACCTAGACATGGAGCGCATCAGTAAAGTGGTATTGGCCAGCAATTGGAAACGGGCCAGTCTTGAGCAAAAAAATCGCTTTATCCAATGCTTCACCCGCCAGCTAGTGCATCATCAAGCTGAATCGTTTCAAAAGTGGCAATCGGGGGAGTGGAAAATACTATCCACCACATACAATGACAGCGGCAGTAAAGCGGCTGTAAAAGTTCAACTGAGCAAACAAGAAACCAGCATGGAAATTATTCTGCGTCTGTATAAAAGCCAAGAACACTGGTTTATATATGATGCAGCCCTTAATGGCATAAGTTTACTGAAGCAATTCCGCGATGATTTTTCGATTAAAATTGAACGTCACGGACTAGGAAAAACTCTTGCCCGACTATGTCAGCAGCATCCCCTTGAAATAAAGACACTCTACATGGCAGCCAACGAATGGCCCCCTTTTATTGGCCGCTCAATACCAGGAAGAGGCCTGAGTGTTGAATTGGTGAGCCAGGTATTTAAATTAGCTGGATATCAGGTTGAAATGACCTTTACACCCTGGCAGAAAGTGAGTGAAGGCTTAGCCCAAGGTAAGTTTGATTTAAGTGTGGCCGCCTGGAAAAATAAAAACAGGCAAAAAACACTGCTCTTTAGTGAGCCTTATTTTCACAACCAATTAGTGGTAATAACAACCGACATAAATGTAGATTCCTTGGCGGAATTTCAACGCCGACTCTCTAAGGACAAGCAAAGCGTAGGGATTATGCAAGATTACGCCTATGGCGATTTAATTCCTAAACACAGCCAAACGGTCTCCCACAAACAGTACACACCTTTATTAAGAAAACTCGCGGGGAAAAAACTGGATATGGCATTGTCTGATTTAAATGTTGCGCAGTATTACCTTAATTCACATGCTAATTTAAAAAACCATCTAAAAATTTCAAAACAACCTATTTATAGCCGAAGTTTACACATAAGCATGCTAAAAAAGCATCCTGTGGCTCATAAAGTCATTAGCGATTTCAATCGCGCCTTAAAGATTTTTCAGGCGTCTAAAGCCATTAAAAAACTCCATGCAAAATACAAGCTCAATCCTAATTAAAACTAATTTAGTTATTTAAAACCGAAGCTGTTTCACAATGCCCTTAGTGAGTTTTATAACATTTCATTACAAGGCTTAGTTTTCTTTGCTTCCCCAAGTAATCAAACTAGCTTTAAGATATGACTAAATACTCTGTTTCTTGTGCAAAAAAATACTTGGGCATTCTGATTTTCAGCGGCCTCTTTGTATCCTCATCTGCGACATCAGCCGTACAGGTTATTCCCAGAGGGAATAACGATGCCAGTCAGAATAGCGTCGAAAACACGGCTATTTCAGAACAGAAACTAAAAGCGAATTTCAAAAAAGCTGTTAAAGCCTATAGAAACGAATTGAGATCATATTGGCCCGACGCAGAAGTGAGCAGTAAAACCCGCTTAGTATTCTATTCAAACGACCTTCAACAAAAACAGGTGATTGATTTTAAAGCCAATGAAATTCAGGTAACTACCCCTAGCTTACGCCAAGGAAAGGTACTCAATTATCGTGAAATGCAAAAACAGTTAAAAGGAACTATTAAATCGTTATTGTCTATGAATTTGCAAACTGCCGTTAATCGAGATCCTATCAATACCACTATGGAAAGCCTTGCTGGAATCCGTTACGCACAAGACTTAGGCGCTATGGGGAAAGACTTAATTTTAGGAGAGCTTTTTAGAGATGAACGCCCATCTATCAAGTCCGTGGAAAGAATGGCTGCAAAGCTCAGTAAAGCGGCTTACATACGCTATCCGGCCGTAGCATCATTATCTGTGGCATTTACATCAGGTGATCGCACCACCTATATAATATCGTTACCTGATACCCGAACCCGCACTAAAGCAACTCGCTATAAATCTTTTATTTATGACTATGCACAAAAATACAGTCTGCCACCTTCATTGGTTTTCGCCATTATTCATGCTGAAAGTCATTTCAACCCACTGGCTCGCTCACAAGCACCCGCCTTTGGTTTAATGCAAATAATGCCACACACAGCCGGAAAAGATGCCTCAAATCTAATTTATAAAACCCAAAAAATACTGTCCCCAAGCTACCTTTATAACCCTAAAAAGAATGTGCAAGTAGGCGCCGCATATTTCCATATTCTGTATTACCGTTACTTAAAAGGCGTAACCGACTCAAAAGCTCGTTTGTATTGCGCCATAGCCGCTTATAACGCTGGCACTTCTAGCGTAATGAAAGCCTTGACTGGCCGCAGCAGCATAAGCAAAGCGGTTCCCAACATTAATAACATGTCAGCCAATGATGTATTGCGTAAATTATTGCGACATATGCCCAGCGCTGAAACCCGTGACTACCTTAACAAAGTTTTGAATTTGCAAAAAACATATGCTCAACTTTAATCAATGCTTTTACTTGCCAATACTTTTAAGCTTTATGTGCGGCTGCACAGAATTATCAGACCAAGGTTTTTTTAGCGCCGCAAACAATAAAGTAAACAACGGGGTGAAATACCAGGATATTCACCAGTTAAAACTGATCATTTCAGATCTTCACAAAAAAATTGATGAAACAGGTTTTTCTCCTGTTCTTAAAAGCCATTTTCAGTTAAATGACTTTAGTGAAAGTCTTTGGCCTCAAGCCTGGATTGTATTTAGCATTAGCATACGTATTAAAGATAAAGAGGTAGCGAAAATAACCAGAGCCAATGCCATGCTCAGCCACAGCTTAAATGTAGAGTTTGAACAATCACTACCTAGTTTTGGCATTAAGAATAAGGATCTGACTATTGTCGTAACCCCCATAACCTGGATGCCAGCCTTCCCACTTCAGATTAGCCCTATGGCCAACCTAGAAAATATCCACTCGACCAATCAATCGCAATAAACTCCTATCTCTCCTGTATTTACCTTAAATTTAGGCCTTCAGACTTAATAAGACGAAGCTGCCCTGCTATCAATATTTTTCATGGTACAAATTGCTAATTAAGCTACCCAATACAGCCATTTCATCCAATTAAAGGAGTGTTACACTCAAGGAAAATAATATTTCGGACAAACTCAATGACCTCTCCCGTAAATGTCACTTTGCTAGATGCCATAACAAAGCGACGTTCAGTTCGTGGCTTCACCCAAGAGCAAGTTTCCACAGAAACCATCAATGAAATTTTAACACTGGCCCAGCAAAGCCCATCAAATTGTAATGTTCAGCCTTGGCGCGTATTAATGGCAAAAGGAGCGCAATGCGACCTCTTGCGAGAGCAGTTAAAAGACGCCTTTGTTTCAGGGGCCGCCATGAATCCAGATTTTTCAGCCCTGCCTAAATTTGAAGGGGCTATGCGTGATCGTCAGATGGATTGCGCCCATGCTCTTTATGGAGCAATGGGTATTGAAAGATCTGACCGCGTTGGCCGCATGCAAGCCACTGCACGCAATTATGAGTTTTTTGGCGCCCCTCATGTATTATTTATTACCATGCAACGTGAATTCAGCCCGGCCATCGCTGTGGACGTCGGCATGTACGCGCAAACACTTATGCTACTAATGAACGCCTATGGTATTGCCAGCTGCGCGCAAGCCAGTGTGGCTTATTACCCTGACATTGTTCGCAGATTTTTTGATGAGCCACAAGAAAATGGAATATTATTTGGTATTAGCTTTGGCTACGAGGACACGGAAGTATTAGCAAACCAGGCTAGCACCGAGCGAGCAGCTTTAAACGAAGTGGTTAAAATAAAGTCTTAATAACCTTTAGAAGAAGCTAAATTATTACTTTACTTTTAGCCAGCTGGTAAGTAACTCACCTAGCAAGGCCTTTTTATAGGGCTTTGCTAGAAAGTCATCCATACCTACTTTTAGACACTGGTTCTTAACATCATAAAATGCATTGGCGGTGAGGGCGATAATAGGGGTTTTTTGGTTTAAGCCCTCTTCTTTTCGAATGGCTCTGGTGGCTTCATAGCCATCCATATTAGGCATTTGTAAATCCATAAAAATAAGCTCATAAGGCTTTTGCCGACAAAGCTTTAATGCCTGAACCCCATCAACAGCAAGATCACACTCTATACCAAATGAAGTCAGCATCTTGATGGCTACTTTTTGATTAACCTCATTATCTTCCACCAATAAAATAGAGACATTAAATTGCTTGGTATCAAGCTTAGTGCTCAGGACTTTTACATCTTCCTCAGGTTGGGCAACGCAATCCCATACAAATTGACAAATAAAACGCGAACCTTGATTGAAAGTACTTTGCACCATTAGTTGACCATTCATCTTCTCCACTAACTGCTTAGAGATAGCCAATCCCAATCCTGTTCCACCATATTGGCGCGAAATTGAAGCATCTTCTTGCTGAAAGGCATCAAAAATTCGTTCAATATTATCTTCACTTATCCCTTTACCAGAATCACTCACCACTATATTTATTTTAACCTTGTCAGTTACAAACTCCACCAACTCAACCGACAGACTGACATACCCTTTTTGAGTAAACTTAACCGCGTTACCCAGCAAATTCATCAGAATTTGACCCAAACGCGTTTCATCAGCATTAACATTTAAATGCTCTAGCGCATCAAGGCTCACATCAAAGTTAAGCTCCTTAGCATTGGCTATAGCTTTGAAGCCATCTGCAATTCTTTGCAGACACACATGCAAGTCAAAATAGTGATTCTCAAGCTCGATATTACCCTGCTCAATTTTAGAAAAATCCAAAATATCGTTAATCAGGCCCAGCAAGTGGTCACCCGAAGATAAAGCAATTTCCACATACTCATCCTGCTCTTTACTTAACAGGGTCGATTGCATGAGCTGCAGCATGCCCAACACTCCATTCATAGGGGTTCGTAATTCATGAGTCATTACCGCTAAGAATTCGCTCTTGGCTTTATTGGCTGCCTCTGATGCTTCTCGGGCACTAATGAGGCTGTCCACATAATGCTGCTGCACTTGCTCCGATTGCTTCAAGGCACCAGCCAACATATTTACCCCTGTTTGCAACTGCTTCACTTCGCCACTGGCAGTTTCGTCAGTACGCACACTGTAATCGCCCTGAGCCATGCGATCTACAGTACTAGAGAGCTTAGTGATTGGGTTAGCCAAACGCGCCGCACTCAACCAAGCAATTAGTGCGGAAATGACCATAGCAACGACGGCAATAAGGAAAGCATGAAGCAGAATCTCGTTTTGTCTCTGCTCCATGAACCCCTCAGATAAACCCACACGAACTTGTCCAAGTACTTTTTCCTGACTGTCGTTAGCAAACCATTCGTCATCATCGGTTAATACATCGTACTGAATAATATCAGCCTGATACCAGCGCAATAGCCCTCTCATACTTTGGTCAGGCTCCAATACCGAATCCTCATCGCTTTGGCTATACAAGAGTCCACCAGCAATGTCCTCTATCTCAATGAACTGCACATCTTTATCTTCTAGAAGCACTCGTGTCAGTGGCGAAATTATTGAGGGGTTGCCGGTTAAGACAAAATAGTCAGAGGTTGAAGCCAGCTGCACAGCAATTAACTGTCCTTTGTTATCCAGTTCCTGCTGGACATCCTGGATACGAGCATTAATAAAATAGCCACCCAAAATGATCGATAACACCAGCGCTGGGCCTAAGCCCAATAACAAGGTCCGACTGTATAAACCCCATCCATTGTTAAAATTCATGGCAGTAGCTCTCTAACGGCTTTCGCCACTTGCTCGCTGTCTTGCACCACAATATTCAGTGACCTAGCTACCTGCGCATTAATGCTCACATTAAAATACGGGTTATGGATTACTTCTGGCCATTTACCAATATCCTTTAATAAGTCAGTACAGATTTTCAGGGTTTCAGGCATTCCGGAATAGGTACTGGCCACAGCCCCAGCCCTTACATAACCCTTATCAGGCCCTATAAGGGGACGTCCAGCCCTGTATAAACGCATTAAGATACTGCGGATATTGGTGGCGTTATAGATAGCGCTGTCTTTTACTGCCAATACTAAATCTGAATCTTTAAGAGTTTTTAGGGCATCCCTCTTCCAATTTAAGGGGTCGGCCAATTCGCTGGTTAATAGCTTCAAGTTGAGGCTCTGCGCTAGCTTATGAAGCCCCTTAACCTGTCGCTTTCCTTGAGATGAATGAAAGACTGCGACCTGCTTTGCATGAGGATTCAGAACTTTAATTAAAGCCAGCTGGCGATCAAGTGTAGGGGTATTGTCTAGAACTGAAAAGTGACGCTGGGGGTGGAGTAACCTAAGTTTTTCCGCTGAACCAACACCAATGAATAAGGAGAGTACCGGCTGTTTATATGCAGTGTCCCCTAATAATTGGCCCAGCACCTTTGGGCCAATAGTAAACCAAGCATCTACTTGAACCATTTCACTTAACTGCTCGGGGGTCACTATGAGTATATTATGATCAGGGGAATGTTTTTTAAGATGTTTTTGAAAAGACAGAGCTTGGTCACTTTTCTTATCCACCAATAACCCTACCGTTGCCCCCCAAGTGTACAAAGGACAAAGTATCAGGACCAATAACAGTCCCTTTATAAGGTGTAGATATCTTGAGCTTCCCATGCCCTTAAATTGTTATTCCCTTTAGTAATTTCAGCCAATGTGTTTTTTAAGCATAGTCGAACATTATGCCGAATCTGCACCCATTATGCCTGCTCTAGACGCTTAATTTGCTTTTTCGGAGTAAATTTAGAATCAATATATGTCAAAATATCTTGCGATTCATATAACCATCGGCTTCCGGAATTCGACTCTATGCGTAGACAGGGCACTTGAGCTCGACCACCACCAGCCAGAAGCTCCTTTTGATATGCATTACAACGCTTCAGATTCTTAATGCCAATAGAAATATTTAATTGTTTGAGGTGTCGGTGAACTTTCGCACTATAAGGGCAAGTCGACAAGGTATACAGGGTCAAGCCATTGGCTAACCGATCCACTCTACTCTGCTCAATTGCACTGCGCTTAACAGAAGCAAATGTAACAGGAGGTAATAAAGCTAAAATTTCTCGAAACCAAGACATAACAACGGCTAGATTGAAGGTTTGGCGGTATTCTACTGAGGCACTTAAAAATTACCAGCACAAAATTAATTTTTGAAAAAAAGGTATCAACGAAGATAGGAAAGAAGCCAAAAACGACATATAAAAAGCACGACTACACAATAAAATGCCTAAAGGCCAGCCCTGCCACAAGTGACATTGACAGACAATATAGCAAAATCCAACGAGCCATAATGCATTTTCGACAGGGTTTTCGACGAACCATACTTAGCACTCCTAAAGGAACAACAAAAGTATAGCAGCCTTGAGCAGAGCAAAATAAATGAAATTAGCCCACCGAGAGGCAGGCCTGAATTGAGTATGTCTTTACTTAATTCTCTTATTACGAGAAAAGCTGGGAATACTGTTCCAGTTTTGCCAATGCATCCATACAGCAAAGGCCTTACCTACTATATTTTTATCAGGAACAAAGCCCCAGAAACGACTATCCCCACTATTATCACGGTTATCCCCCATCATAAAATAATGGCCCTGCGGAACCGTCCACTCTCCATCACCACGACTAGGGCTATTATTGTACTGCTGAATAGGATAGCCATTCTCTTGGTAAACACTCACTCTAGGAGCATTTTTAGGAATCCCTTCAAGTAAGGCCTCTTCAACTAACTCCCCATTGATATACAACCTTTTGTTGGAGTACCGAATATGGTCCCCAGGCAAACCAACCACACGTTTAATAAAGTACCTAGGGTCGTGAGGAGGAATGAACACCATGACATCTCCCCGTGCCGGATCATTCACTTCAATTACTTTGGTTCCCAGCACTGGCAGCCGAAATCCATAAGCGAATTTATTAACTAAAATAAAGTCGCCATTTATTAAAGTTGGCTCCATGGAGGCCGATGGAATTTGAAACGGCTCAACCAAAAATGAACGTAAAACTAAAACCAAAGCCAGCACAGGGAAAAAACCTTTACTATTTTCAATTAACCAAGGCTCTTGTTGGGCTTTTTCAATGTTTTCCTGTGAAGCTGTACCGCCTAATTCAGCCACCAGTGCCAATCTACGCTTAGAGAAATAAAGTTTATCGGCCAAACTTATGACCCCCGTCGCAAACACGGCAATAACTAAAATTAAGGGAAAGTCTATATCCATGAAATGCTCTATTTATTATATTTAAACAAAAAAGAAGGCTATTCTAACAAGCTTATGCGAAAACTCACATTCCCTTTTCACAAATTAAACGCTAATTAAAATGCCGAGGACGAGACCTTGGCTTAATGCTTTAAGCCTCTCATGGCTTGCGCCAATTCCACCGCGTAGGAATCCGTCATACCTGAAATATAATCTACCACCCGCAAGTAAGCCCGATACTTATCCCATCCAGGTTTTGGCGCATGACGCCCAATCAACTCTAAAATACGAAGTGATTTATAGCTCACCGCTTGCTCTGATAACACCTCATCTACCGCTGTTAAGAATGTTCCAAGTAAACTTCCAAGCGTTGTATAAGCACCAATCTCAATGAGGGCCTTTTTAGGATCCTTAAATATTTTATTTTTCGCTATAGATTTGGCACTAGAAATACACTTAGCCACTCTAGGGCTAGCCAAAGAAATCAAATCTCCATCCAACTTCCCAGCCAAAATTACTTTCTCATTATCTACAAAAACCTGAGCTACCTCATTCACCATAATATCAATCGCTTTACCTCGCAAAATAGCTAACCGGCGTCGAGCTGGGTCTTCTTGCGTAGTATCAAAATAGGACTTGGGGACTTCTCCACCAATGAGGTCAAGAAGCAGCGCCTCCACCTCATTGTAATTTAGTAAGTTCATTTCAACGCCATCTTCCAGGTCGATAATGGCGTAACAGATATCGTCAGCAGCCTCCATTAAATAAACAAGTGGGTGGCGGCAATACCTATTCTCCCCTTCTGAAATCAAACCAAGTTCAGCGGATATTTGCTGTAAAAAAGGCAATTCCGATTGATAAACACCAAATTTTTCCCCTTTTCGCGGATCCTGGTAGCCACTGTGCCACGGGTATTTCAAAAATGCCCCCAAAGTGGCGTACGTTAAGCGCATACCGCCATCAAACCTATGACACTCAAGTTGCGTGAGTATCCTCAACCCTTGCGCATTCCCCTCGAAAGACTGGAAGTCCCTGATTTGTTTTGAGCTCAAGCCTTCTAAAAAACCGGCGTTTTTGCTATCTCGAAACCAATGCCTAATAGCATCTTCCCCGGTATGTCCAAATGGAGGATTACCAATATCATGTGCTAGGCAGGCAGCTTGCACAATCGCGCCTAAATCTGCAGCACTGACACTCTTGGGTAGTTTATCTTCAAGCATTTCACCCACTTGCGCCCCTAGACTTCGCCCCACACAGCTCACTTCTAAACTGTGTGTTAAACGACTATGTATATGATCGTTATCTCTTAACGGGTGCACTTGAGTCTTGCGTTCCAAACGCCGAAAGCTACTGGAAAAGACCACTCTGTCATGGTCTTTATGAAAAGGCGTGCGCATGCAAGTGGATTCTCCCTCTCCAGGCAAACCAAAACGCTTAGCACTTAACAATCGATGCCAATCCATTAACATTTTATTTCCTTTTATTTTTTAGATCTAAACTCATGGGCCTCATAGGTTCCCAGCCACCGATATTCAGACACATAGAACTTCAACTCTTCAATGGCGCGCACCATCGCCACTGACTGAATATGATCATTAATATCGATATGAAATTGACTACTATTTAGTGTCTTTCCATCCATATAACTTTCTATTTTAATTAAATTCAGGCCGTTGGTAGCAAACCCACCCAAAACCTTATAAAGCGCCGCTGGGATATTACGCACTTTAAAAAGAACCGAGGTTATATATTGCTGATTGGTATCCAGCTCAGGAATCGCCGCCCCTCGGGTTAAACAAATAAACCGAGTGGTGTTGCCAGGTACGTCTTCATAATGGCTCTGCAATACTTGCAGACCGTACATTTTCGCAGCCAATTCAGAGGCAATGACTGCCCCACTTAAATCCTGAGATTCCACTAATAACTTAGCGGCTCCAGCGGTATCAAACTCAGCCTTAGACTGTAAATTTTGGCTCAATATTCGATCATGGCACTGAGCTAATGCCTGAGGATGGGACATAACCCAGCCGGGGTTAGCGCCAGGAAGCGCCATTAAACAGTGACTTACAGGCTGAAAGTGCTCTGCAACTATATGCAGGGTTGTCTTGGGTATTTGACGATAAATCTCCTCCACTCGGCCAGCAGTTGAGTTCTCCAGAGGGATCATCGCCCACTTGGCCTCACCTCGCTCTACAGCGCTTAACGCCTGAACAAAACTATCAAATGCGATCGGCTGGGCATGTGGCTGAACCTGAGCGCATGCTAAGTGACTATACGCACCCAACTGACCCTGAAAGGCAATTTTTTCCATATATTAGTCGCCCATTATTTGCTGAATGTAATCAAGCAGTTATTAGAAGCTGAATAATCACATTAGATTAGTTACCAAGCTTATCTATACTCACTTTAGACCCGAGACTAAAACCACCATGTTAAAAAAGATTTCAGTAGATAAGCTCAAACCCGGCATGTACGTGGCTAAAATTGCCTCTCAAGGCATTAGCCTACACGAACATGAGCGCGAAGGGCGCATTAAAGACAAGCTAACGATTAAAGCCTTAATGCAAAGAGGCGTAAAAGAACTGTATATAGATACAGAACAAGGTGATGACAGCCCTGACGCCATCTCCTTGGAGCAAAGTGAAAAACAACTCGATAATGAAATAAAAGAAATAGCCAGCATAAGAGATGACAAAGAAGATAACGTAGAGTTTGAACAAGAATTTGAAAAAGCCAGCAAAATACATACTGAAGCCCTCAACATGGTTGGCCACGCTCTAGAAGCGGCCAAAATGGGAGAAATGATTGAGCTTGACGGTTTCGAGAATTTAGCCGAAAACTTCATGGACTCCGTCAAGAGAAACCAAAATGCCTTGGCCTGCCTGTCCAGAATTCGAGACAAAGATAGCTACCTAATGGAGCACAGCGTTAATGTTGCCGTGCTAATGTCTATACTGGGCAAGCATCTAAAATTAGACCGAACCTACCTACACCAGTGTGTTACAGGGGCTCTACTGCACGACATTGGTAAAGTACTTATTCCTGACACAATCCTTCATAAGCCAGGCAAGCTTACTCCCGACGAATTTAACATCATGAAACGTCATTCTTTATATAGCAGAAAGATACTTGAGAAAAATCATGGCTTTCCACAAGTGGCTATTAATGTCGCAGGCCAACATCACGAACGAATTGACGGCCGAGGATACCCAGAAGGACTAAAAGACAATGAAGTTAGCCCTGAGGCTCGCATGGCTTCTGTAGTTGATATATATGATGCCATTACTGCGGATCGGGTGTACCACAAAGGCATGCCACCCTCGGTAGCATTAAAGCGCATGCTTGAATGGTGCGGCCCTCATCTGGACACCCAATATGTTCATTCATTCATCAAGGCCATTGGCGTATATCCTGTCGGCTCTTTAGTAGAATTGGAAAGCGGCTTGGTTGGCGTTGTCATTGAAGAAAACCCTGGCAGCATTAAGCCTATAGTAAAAGTCATGTACAGCCTTAAGCAAAATGGCTATGTAAAAGTCATTAAACTAAATTTAAGTAAGGACAACTGCAAAGATCGAATCATAAAAACCCTTAATCCAGATGATTACGGTATCAATATCCAAGATTTCATCCTCTAGGTTAATAACTGCACAAAGTATGTAAGTCATTGTATTTACATAAAAAAGACTAAAAAGGTATTGACCCTTCTGACAAACATCCCTAAGATACGCCCCGCAGTTGAGGCAAAGCCCCAACAGCACAGAGTTCCTCGATAGCTCAGTTGGTAGAGCAGTAGACTGTTAATCTATTGGTCACTGGTTCGAGTCCAGTTCGAGGAGCCATTTTCGGAACATAGCGCAGCCTGGTAGCGCATCTGCTTTGGGAGCAGAGGGTCGGGGGTTCGAATCCCTCTGTTCCGACCAATTTTTTTAAATTGGAATGTAGTATTCAAAACTTGTTTGATCGTCCTAGTAATCCTGATACCAACAACAGGAAAGCAAAAGACATTAAAGATTGAGCTAACCTTGAAAATATAAAAATATTCCTAATATTTTTATAAGCCACTGATACCCATTCAGTAGCAACATAGTTCCTCGATAGCTCAGTTGGTAGAGCAGTAGACTGTTAATCTATTGGTCACTGGTTCGAGTCCAGTTCGAGGAGCCATTTTCGGAACATAGCGCAGCCTGGTAGCGCATCTGCTTTGGGAGCAGAGGGTCGGGGGTTCGAATCCCTCTGTTCCGACCATGACATCCTTTCTATTTATAATCTCGCACACATCGTAAAACCACCTCAAGAACAAACTAAAAATCTAGCACTTAAAACAGATCCACCTCTCGCGCGCCCCATAAATTTTAGACATAAAAAAACCCAGCCTAAGCCAGGTTCTTCATACCTTAATTACTTAAGACTTTTCAATACTTAGCAATTCAACTTCAAAAACTAAGGCTGAGTTCGCCGGTATCTTAGGGCTTGGGCTCTGAGCACCATAAGCCAATTCAGCAGGGATATGCAGACGCCATTTATCACCAACCCTCATCAACTGCAAAGCCTCAGTCCAGCCAGAGATTACACGATTTACTGGAAACTTAGCAGGAGCACCACGATCAACAGAGCTATCAAAAACAGAACCGTCAATTAATGTACCGTGATAATGAACCTCTACAGTATCTTCAGCTTTTGGAGAGTCGCCCTCACCAGTTGCAAGGACTTCATACTGAAGACCGCTTTCGGTAGAACTAACACCTTCTTTTTTAGCGTTAACTGCTAGGTACTCTTCACCTTTTTGAACAGCCCCTTCAGATTCAAGCTTTTGCTTTTCCATCTGATCTTCACGAACTGCCGCAAATGCTTCACGAATCACTTCTTCTTCTAATTTCACAGGCTTGTCATTCAAAACATCCTGCAGACCAGCCATCATCGCAGCCGTATTAATATCAATTGGCTGCCCTTTTACACTGCGAGCCATGCTCATTCCAATACCGTAACTCATCTTGTCGATATTAGTTTCTAGCGAAACTTCTTTCTCGCCATTACAGCCTGCTAGCAATGCAGCAGAAACCAAGGCAACCATAGGTAATTTACGCATTCTCTAAACTCTTATTAAATTTACTTTCTTAATTACAAACAAAGCGACTTTCGTCTTTCAAACGCCGCTTGCACTCTCGATGATAATTACCACAAACAATCGCATCACTTGGACTTAAGTTTACAGCGTAGTCGCAAGCATAAACTTCTTTTCTAAGCTTATCATCACTCAGATCGCTCATGTTGCTGCCACAGGCCGCCAATAAAAAAAACACAGCCAGCACTGGCACCTTAATCGCCATTCCCAAATCAAATACCATAGGAATCACCAATATAGACCCCACCAACAACAAAAAGTTAGGCGAGAGTCTATTTATTTAAAATAATTAAAGATGCAGACTCAGACCTAGATAAGGACCAGCAACCGTTGCTTCAGCTGAAAGATCACCAAAGTCATCTTCATCCAATTCAAGATCAAAACTACGATAACCAGCAGAAATACCCACATCCAATAAAGGAATCAAAGGCAAGACATAAGTCATGTTTAGGTCGTAATCAGTAATACCTGTATCACCAATAGAGATAACATTAATATCACCACCAAAGGACAAGCCCGTTAATGGAATATCAATGCCCGCCTTCAAATAACCCATTGGCACAATAAAGTCTAAATCTTCCGAAATCTGAGCTCCAGAAGAAACAGATGTAATCGAACCATCAAACTGACGCAGGGTTAAACCAAAATCTATAGTCACAATTGGGATTGGTAGACTCCAGTACAATGTATAATCGTTATGAGAAAAATCTAACTCACTATCTACCGCTCCATTTACTGTATTACCACCAACGCTCAAATTCGTGACAGAGCCAGAGCCATCCGAAGACATCTCAGTACTTTTAAACTTAACATTTGGAATAACTGGAATTGGATGCTCAAAGGCAAAATACAATACATTCTGACCGCCAGCATCCAGATTAAGATTATCTTCGATATCAGCTGAACCGCTTACATCACCAGAAATTGTTTGATCCCAGTAATAACCACCAGCATAAAAATCCACCAATGGCAGAGCACTGGCCGCTTGAGGCAAGGTGGCAGCCAGGACTGCCGCAGAAAGGATTTTCTTCATTCTTATTTTCCTAATTATTATATTTACCGCAACCCGTACGCTATCACGGCTTTAACCAACATCCAAATTTTATCCATGAGATGCCCACTACAAAGCTAGCCACACATCACATAAATGCATTATCACCAAATAACCTGTCAATTTAAGCTATTTCACGCCAATCAAAGCCTGTATTTTGATCAGCTACTATCACCCAATCAGGCTCACACTCCAAACTTCGACAAATACTATTAACAGCAAAATCAATTCGGTTGTTTTGCCCACTTATATGCGTGGCCACCACATGCTGCAATTTAGAGGTGTCAATTTGCTTTAAAAATTGACCTGCCTGTTCGTTATTTAAATGACCTAAGTGCCCCTCCACCCTCTTTTTAAGTCGAGCAGGGTAAGGCCCTAATCGCAGCATCTGCACATCGTGATTAGTCTCTACCAATAAAGCATCACACGATTGGTACTGCGCTATTATATGGGGAGTCAGGCTACCAAGATCAGTTAATATCCCTACCTTATGTTTACCATTGGAAACCACATACTGTGTTGGCTCTCGAGCATCATGGGGAACCACCACAGGGGTTATTTGCAATTTCCCAATAGAGAATGACTGGTGACTATCAAATATTTTTAAAGCAGGAATTTTGCCCAGACCATCGTGTTGAGCCGTGCCATAGGAGATGTAAACCGGAATTCTATATTTACGCGCTAAGGGGCCCACACCCTTAATATGATCCCCATGCTCATGGGTCACTAGGATAGCCGTCAACTGTAACGGCGTAAGACCTTTTTGAGCCAAGCGAAATTCAAAATCTTTTAAAGTGAAACCGTCATCAATTAAGATACAGGTCTCACCCTCTTGGATTAGGGTTCCATTACCCTTACTACCACTACCAATACTACAAAATCGCACGAATTAAAAATTCCTTACAAATGCTCTTTAATTCGCGTCAATAAATCTTGGGCCTGCTCATCTTCAGCCAGGTTATCCTGATCTTCATGCACCGCAATATAAACACCGCTTCGCGCCCTATTTACTTTAACTTGAAGAGCAATTTTTTCTACTTCCGGCTCAGAGCCAAGCAACCCAGACCAAAAGCCCTGCTCTACTTCAGCCGCCTCTTTTTCTAACTCTATGTAATATGTACCCACACTGCGATTTAAATCACTCATATGAATATCCGCTACTTTCAGAGCCTCACCTACAGCCGACCAAGCACGGGCAAATGCAACGTTTAACCTTAAAATAGGCGTACCATTACCATCTTTTAACAGGTTGGCTTCTAACTCTTGATTTTGCACCTCAGTCAGCTGGGTACCCTCTTCCTCCTCAAGAGCCACTAAAGGCCTGGGTCTTGGAAGTACAAATTCTGGGGGCAATTCAGCTTTCTTTGCCTTTGGAATGGGAAGCTGCGGCTTAAATTCCACAGAAGCAACACGCTTAGGTACTTTAATATTTTCCTGAATCTCACTTTGAAGATAGTCATTATCATGGTCGTAAAACAACCAACTACAACCACTCATTAAAGACAGGGAAACTAACAATCCAACTAAGCGCATTATGCACTCCACCTACTAATTATTTTTATATCAATCAAACCAGACTAAATTGAGACAATATTTTTCGCAAAGGTTCACGCAACTCTTGAGAAAGCGGCGTTAAAGGCAAGCGAATAGCAGGCCCCATTAACTTCATCTGATGCAATGCCCACTTCACAGGAATCGGATTAGACTCAACAAACATAGCGCCATGCAAAGGCATTAATGCATCATTCAGGCTTTTAGCTTTCTGAGCATCACCCTTTAACGCGGTCACACACAACTCATGCATTTGAGCAGGCGCCACGTTAGCAGTCACCGAAATATTACCCTTCGCACCCGCCAAGATTAACTCATAAGCTGTCTCATCATCACCTGAGTAAACAGCCATACGATCACCTACACGGCGAATCACCTCGGCACCACGCTCAAGATCACCTGTTGCTTCTTTTATACCAACAATGTTTTCGAAATCTGCAAGACGCTCAATGGTTTCTGGCAACATATCAACTGCAGTTCGACCAGGAACATTATATAAAATCTGCGGGATATTAGCATTTTCAGCAATGGCTTTATGATGTTGATACAAGCCCTCTTGGGTAGGTTTATTATAATAAGGTGAAACCAACAGAGCAGCATCCGCCCCCAACTCCTGCGCTTGCTGAGTCAAGTAAATAGCCTCTGATGTAGAGTTAGCACCGGTACCCGCTATGACAGGAATACGACCATTTACCCATTTAATAATTTGAGCAATTACACTTAGGTGCTCTTTAGTATCCAACGTGGCTGATTCACCAGTGGTCCCCATTGCAACAATTGAATCGGTGCCCTTTTCAATGTGCATCTCTACCAATTTTTCAAGTGCAGTCCAATCTACTGCGCCAGATTCTTCCATTGGTGTCGCTAAAGCTACGATGCTACCGGTGATCATTTACCCGCTCCGAGAACGTAAAAAAATAGATGGCAATGGTACTTAGCGAACCCCTGTGTGGCAAGGCCCGCCAGCCATTGAAAGAACATATGTGCAAACTACCGATACTTTATCAAGTCAAGCCAGAAGAAATAAACCTAGGAGGCTATATCTTGATCAATATGAGCCGCCTTTACGCCACGAGGCCAAGACGTAATCACTGCATTGAACAGGGTCGCCAGTGGGATAGCAAAAAACACACCCCACAACCCCCACATACCGCCAAATACCAAGACAGCCAATATAATAACGACAGGATGAAGATTAACAGCCTCTGAGAACAGCAGAGGCACCAAAACATTGCCATCCAGCGCCTGAATAATAAAGTACACCGCCACTAAATAGTAAAAATCTGAACCCACTCCCCACTGAAAATAGGCTATCAACACCACTGGCACCGTCACCACTGCAGCACCTATATAAGGAATCACCACCGACAATCCCACCAAGATGGCCAATAAAGCAGCATAATTGATTCCCATAATCGCAAATGCTAAATAAGTTACACCACCCGCAGCCAATATTTCTACCACCTTGCCACGGATATAGTTGGCAAACTGCTCATCCATTTCACGCCAGACCTGACCTATCAACACCCTCTTGTGTGGCAACAAAGATACCCACCAGCGAACCATCATGGAGCCATCCTTTAAAAAGAAAAATACTAATAAAGGCACCAACACCATATAAATAAGGATCGCCACCACATTGGGTAGCTTCGATAATGAGAACGACAAAGCACGCTGACCAAAGTGCCCTAATTCCTCACCTATTGTTGCTGCCAAGGTTTGTATTTGCTCTTCGCTAAACAACTGAGGATAACGCTCTGGAAGAATTATCATCAAGCGCTGAGCCTTATCCAACATTCTTGGCAACTCACCAAACAACTGCGTCACTTGTCCCCACACTGCAGGAAAAATAATAAAGAAGATCGCCAAGCAAGCCACAACAAAAAAGACAAAAACCACAATGCAAGCGGTTAAATGAGAGACCCCACGTCGCTTTAAAAAGAATAATGGAGCCTGCAATAAATAAGCAACAATCACACTGGCAATGGCCGGTGCTAAAATACTACCCAAGGTTAAAATAACAACGAAACCCGCAACCAGCAGTAGCAATAAAAACAGGGCCTCTTCATCGGAAAAATAACGATCAACCCAGCCTCGAATGAGGCGTACCATAGACATATATTGCCTATTCCCTTTTTAATATATAAAACACAAATTGCTCAGCTTGCTGCTCTTGTTTTAAAAGCTCGTGAGCGGTGAGATCGACAAACGCGGGTATATCACGCCAGGAGCCAGCATCCGTAGCCTCCACCTTCAATACCTGACCTAAATCCATGGAACTTAAAGCCTGTTTCGTTTTCAATAGTGGCATAGGACACCTAAGTCCTGGCACCTGTAACAACACATCATATGCCTGTGTCATAATTTAGATTAGCCCAGCATCGTAATTTCAGGCTAATATTATTCTAAAAGGTGCCATCAGGCGACTAATAAAGCATAAGGAGCAGCATGCCCTACATTCTAGCCCTCGCAGTATATGTATTTAGCCTGCACAGCTATGGCGCAAACAACGACCTTCCTCGTTTAGGCGATGCTACTTCGGGCTTAATCTCAATCCAGCAAGAGCACGTATTAGGCAGGGCCTGGCTGCGCAATCTACGCCGACAAGCTGACACGTTAAATATCCCAGTGCTCACAGAATTCAGCGAGAACTTAATTTATCGCCTAGCCAGTCACAGCCAAGTAAGTGACCGTCGTTTTGAGATTATTCTTTTAGACAACAAGCAACTCAATGCCTTTGCCGTGCCAGGTGGTGTGATAGGAATTAACGCGGGTTTATTCTTACACGCCAAAACCGAAGCACAATTTGCGGCAGTACTGGCTCACGAGCTGGCCCACTTAAGCCAGCGCCATTTTGCCAGACAAGTTGAGGAAGGCCGTAAACAGGCCCCCATTGCCATGGCAACATTACTAGGCAGCATTATGCTTCTAGCCACCAACAATACCGAAGCAGGCTTTGCAGGCCTCATGACCAGCCAGGCCGCCGCCACACAATGGGCATTAAGCTATAGTCGGGACTGGGAAAGAGAAGCAGATAGAATAGGCATCCACACCCTGGCTGGTGCCCAATTCGACCCTCAAGGCATGCCCAACATGTTTAGGCAGATGTACGACGCACACAAGTACAGCGAACGCCCTCCAGAGTTCCTGCTCACCCACCCTGTAACTGAGAATCGCGTTAGTGACGCAGCCGGCCGAGCTGACACTATCAAAGGAGACATTCTAGAGCAGGACATGGAATTTCTACTTATGCGCACACGTTTACAAATTCAATATTTAAAGCAGAGTCATAATCTTGCGCACTATCAGGATCAACTGCGAAACAACAAGGATGAAAACCAAAAGCCCATCATCCAATACGCTATTGCTCTATTATTAATGGAGCAAAAAAAGTATCGACAAGCCCTAGTTCAATCTAATGCCCTCATATTGCATGACAAAAATCGCATCAGCTTTCAAATTTTAAATGCACAAATATTGTTTAATGTAGGTAAAAAAGACAAAGCCCTTAAACAACTGAATGAGTTATTAATACTCAACCCAGACAACCACCCTCTCACCATGACCTATGCCGACCTTTTAATTGAAGAGAATCAATTGCACCAAGCAGCACTAGAGTTAAGGAGGCACTCTCAAATACGAAAAAACGATCCAAGCGTATGGCAAAAACTTAGCGAAGTGGAAGGGAAATCGGGCAACACAGTTGCCCTTTACAGAGCCAGAGCAGAATACTTATACCTTAACGGTCAAACGGACAAGGCCCTCAAACAGCTCGAGAGCGCATTAAAAATAAGCAAAGGAAATTACTTGGTATCAGCCCGCATAGAACAACGGGCAAGAGATATCTCAGCCAGCAAGGAAGAGATCAAAATTTAATTAGAAGCTACGCCCCTGACTTTGCACTCCATGTTCTTTTGCAAAGTCTAGCATCCTATTAAGTGAAACCATGGCCTTATCGGCTGTGGCTTCAGGCACCACTACCTCATTTAAACCCTCACTCAAGCAGTCATGCAGATTCTGCAAATCATTCATAGCCATCCAAGGGCAATGCGCACAACTCTTACAATTGGCACCAGACCCTCCGGTCGGAGCCTCAATAAACAACTTACCAGGGGCCATCTGCTGCATCTTATAGAAAATAGCTTTATCGGTAGCCACAATGAATTTTTCATTAGGGAGCTCTTGAGCCGCCTTAATAATCTGAGATGTACTACCTACAACATCCGCCATCAACACAACCGACTCGGGAGACTCCGGGTGCACCAACACAGCAGCATCTGGATGCACTTTCTGTAAGTCCTGAAGCCCTTTCGCCTTAAACTCATCATGCACGATACAAGCGCCATTCCACATCAACATGTCCGCACCTGTCATACGCTGAATGTAGCTGCCCAAGTGCTTATCTGGCCCCCACACAATCTTCTCTCCTTGATCCATTAGGCTCTGTACTATTTCCAACGCAATGCTGGATGTAACCACCCAATCAGCTCGAGCCTTAACTTCCGTGGAAGTATTCGCATAAACCACGACCTTACGATCCGGGTGCTGATCGCAAAAAGCACTAAATTCATCAATAGGACAGCCAATATCAAGCGAGCAAGTTGCTTCCAGATTGGGCATTAATACACGCTTTTCAGGGCTTAATATTTTTGAGGTTTCTCCCATAAATTTAACGCCTGCCACAACCAAGGTTTGTGCCTCATGGTCCCGACCAAAGCGCGCCATTTCAAGAGAATCTGCCACACAGCCGCCCGTTTCATCTGCCAAAGCCTGCAAAACCGGGTCGGTATAATAGTGAGCAACTAAAACAGCATTTTTCTCTTTCAGCAGAACCTTGATTTTGTCGACATAATCCGACATCTGCTCTGCAGTCAGATTACTTTGCGAGCCGGACTCAAAATGATTTTGGATCCATGTATTAACAGATATTTGAGATTCTGAATTGGGCTGAGTCATAAGGCGTTCTAGATAGAGTAGAGATTAAAAACGGGGAAAGACTTTAACATAAAACAAAGACATTTATGTCCAATTTTAAACCGCCTGTCCTCGTCAAATTTTAAGCAAAAAAAAGGCAGAGTATTTAAACTCTGCCTTTTTAATATGGTGGGCCGTGCTGGATTCGAACCAGCGACCAATTGATTAAAAGTCAACTGCTCTACCAACTGAGCTAACGGCCCTAAACTGGTGTGGCGTATACTACCTAAGTTATTTGAAATGTCAACACTATCAATAACTTATCTTTAATTTTGAATGGTGGGCCGTGCTGGATTCGAACCAGCGACCAATTGATTAAAAGTCAACTGCTCTACCAACTGAGCTAACGGCCCATTCAAAATAACCACTTTTTCTAGCAGCATCCGAAGATACTTACCCCGCTTGGGTTGGTGGGTCGTGCTGGATTCGAACCAGCGACCAATTGATTAAAAGTCAACTGCTCTACCAACTGAGCTAACGACCCCCAAAGCGGGCGCAAATAATACTATTTCTCGGGATTAAAACAACCCCCTAATATAAATTAATTACTAATAAACCGAAAAAAACTAATAGTTTTCAATGATTTAGAAATTCCAAAGCGATCAACCCAGAAAACGATCAATAAACAAGCTAATTCCAGCAAAGGAAGATAATGAAGCGAGCCCTCACTAAAACCAAGGACTAATAAGAGTTAAAACCTGGTACTAGCTAGGGGTTGGCTTTAACGAGCTAAGGGGAAATTTTCTTTTAAGTATTTACTGGCAAATCGAGCACTAGCAGAATCGCCATACTGCTTAACAACCGCCTGCAAAAGACTCTTAGCCTGAGCATCATCGCCCAAGCGGTGCAGCACTACACCCAGCTTATATCTGGAATCTGCTGCCTTGGCATGATCAGGGAATTGATTCTTAACAATTAGGAATGCTTTCCTAGCTTCATCTAGATTAGCTTGCTTATAATAAATCTGGCCCAGCCAATAATAACCATTTACCACCAAAGAGCTTTTAGGGTGTAGCTGTAAAAACTGCTTAAATGCCACAACAGCCTCATCTAGCTTACGGCCCTTCATAAGTTCAAAAGCAGTATCATAATTTAACTTACCCTGAACATCTGTATCGACCTGTGATGTCTTGACGCCTGAGTTTAATAACAACCCAACACGTCTATCCAAATCTAGGTAACGCTCTTTCTGTTCACTTTTTAGCTTGTTAAGCTCATAAGACTGCTCTTCTACCTTAGACTGCAGCTTTTGAAGCTCCTGCTTAAGCAGCTCTATTTCACTAAATAGAAGCTGATTAGCATAACTACCTGCAACAGAGCCTGAGCTAACTGTTGCCGCCTGCTCTTCAGGAGGAGCTTTGGAAGCACTCTTCGCAGCATCAGGTATAGATGACCAAGTATCTGCCTGTACAGACACTCCAGCAAAAATACCAACCACCGCTAAAGGTAATAGATGCGTCTTATGATTTTTTGTCATTATCGAGCTTGATACTTAATTTCAGTACGGCGATTTTTAGCCCAGCTGGCTTCGCTAGAGCCCATCATGGCTGGACGCTCTTCACCAAAGCTAACACTCTCCAACTGACGCGGGTTAACACCCTGAACAACTAAATAGCGCTTAACTGTATTAGCACGACGCTCACCCAAAGCTAGGTTATATTCAACAGAGCCGCGCTCATCGCAGTTCCCTTCCAATACAATTCGAGCCTGAGGGTTAGAAATCAGGTATTCAGCATGAGCATTTAATACATCCTTAAATTCAGGACGAATTTCGGAACGATCATACCCAAAATACACCAACGTCTGTTTTAGCAAAGGATTTTCTGCCTGCACTTCAACCTGCTCCTCAGTCACCACGTCTACACCTGGTGATTCTGGAACAGCCTGCGTTTGACTCTCTTCCACAACAGTCTCTGTAGTTGAAGCACTGTCTTCAGTACCCCCTCCACTTGCGCAACCCATAATCGCGACAGAAAGCAGGGAAACTGCGAAAAGTTTGTTTAATTGCATTTTTATTACCGTATTTTCTTAAAATTTATGATTATCTCTGGCTAACGCCAAATTAGTAATTAGCCACTGCTGTTCGATAGTTGATTTCTGCACGACGGTTCTGAGACCATATAGACTCTTCTGAGCCAATCATAGCAGGACGCTCTTCACCGAAACTCACACTATCAAGTTGACTTGGGCTTACACCCTGAACAACCAGATAGGACTTAACTGAGTTGGCACGCCTTTCACCCAAAGCCAAGTTGTATTCAACCGTGCCACGCTCATCACAATGGCCTTCAAAAACAATACTGGATTGAGGATTGGCCACCAAAAATTTAGCGTGAGCATTTAAAACTTCTTTAAATTCAGGAAGAATCTCTGCACGATCATAGCCAAAATAAATAACTTTTTGTTCCAATAAAGGATCTGCCACAGCTTCTGCGTGTTCTTCAGTAACCACATCTACACTGCCGTTATCGCCAACAGGTTGTGTTTGACTCTCTTCAATCACAGCCCCATTTATTGAAGCTGAGTCATCTGAAATACTACTAGTACTTTCACAACCCATGATCGCCAAAGAAAGCACTGATAAAGCGAATAATTTATTTAATTGCATGTTCATAACCCTGAATTCATATATGTATTCTAATTTAAATATGGGCCCCATGCGGGCTCTCTAACATCGCCACTTTTGGAAGGCACCAAGAACTTCACATCACCATCAACAGAAACTGCAGCCAGTATGCTACGTTTATTGTATTTTGCGGCATACATTACCATAACTCCATTAGGAGAGACACTAGGCGACTCGTCCAGAAATGTGTCCGAAGTCAAGATCTGCAACAACCCTCTGGTTAAGTCCATAGAAGCAATGCGAAACGGTTCTCCTTTTGCGCTCTGATGCACCATCACTAGGAATCTACCATCCTGAGCCAATCGTGCCCTGGCATTGTAACTTCCTTCAAACGTTAATCTCTCTATATAGCCACTTTCTAGGCTAACTCGATAAATCTGCGGTTTTCCCGCGCGCCCGCTAGTGAATATAATATGCTGGCCATCTGGCATCCAGTTAGGTTCGGTATCAATAGCGTAATGATTGGTAACCCTTATCCAATGCCGAGTGGTTAAATCCACCACATAGATTTCGGGATTACCGTCTTTGGAGAGCACCAAAGCCAATTTGTTCCCGTCTGGAGAAAAAGCAGGTGCACTATTAATCCCTTTATTCGCACTAACCAGCTGTTTATCACCCGTTGCGAGATCCTGAACATAAACCTTGCTGCCGCTGTCCTCAAGCAACACATAGGCTAAACGCTTGCCATCTGGAGACCAAGCAGGTGAAAAAATTGAATATTTAGAACTCATCACCACCTTTTCACGAGCGCCATCGCTATCAGCAATGGCCAAATTGAAATGGGTACGCATCGGGTTAGTCGTTACATAAGCGATCCTAGTTGAAAATACCCCTCGAATCCCCGTGAGCTGTTCGTAGATTTCATCACTAATCCGATGAGCAATATCCCTTAACTGGTTAGCTTTAGCAGTCAGGGTTTGGGTCAACACCTCTCTTTCGTTAAACACGTCAAACAACTGATAACGAATTTGATACTGATCTTGGCCATTAAGCTTAATTTGAGCGATCACGACGTACTCCTGCTTTAGCAAGCGCCAGTCACGGAAATAAACATCCTCAAGCTCACTTGGATGACTCAACATATCATCAGGAGATAACACCGAAAAGTGACCACTGCGCTCTAAATCACTACGAACAATACCCGCTATATTTTCTGGTAACTCAGTAGTACCACTCCATTTCATCGGCACTACTGAAATGGGAATAGAGGATGCGATCCCTTGAGTGATTTCAATAGTCAGCTCAGCCTTTGCAGAAACTGAAACCAATATAAGGCACAACCATATAAACCGTTTCATCATAATCTTGCCGTACTCGGTTGTAGTTTTAATTTAAATTGACGAAATTCTTTTTCAAATAAAATTAAGTCCTTAGGCACTGGGAATTGAACTACTTTCCACACAGCCTGCTCAGCTGAGCGATCTAAGGCTTGATTACCACTGGAGGTAACCATTTGTACGTCAATAACTTCCCCTGTCGGGACCAAAAATATTCTCAAGATCAATTCATCATCATGTTTTGCACTGGGAGGTGTACGCCATACGCTTTCCACTAATGCTTTAATTTGCCCAGAATAACTCATAATGGCCTCTTGCTCTTCATCGGCCTGTTTTAATAAAAGCTCTTTGCTGAGCAAGTCGGCTACATTGTTATTTTGCTCTTCTTCTTCAAGCGCCGAAAAAAGATCTGAATCAGGCAAGGGAATTGGCTTAGGTAAGGACTTTTTTTTCACCAACGGCTTGATCGTTTTTTTTACCTCAACTTTCTTAACGACCTTCTTTGTTATCACTACTTTTTTAAATTTAGGCGCAGGCTTCTTTACCGCTTTTACTTTCTTGGGCTTTTTCTTTTTAACTTTTTTAATAGTTTTTTTAGGCACAGCCTTCTTAACCTGCACTAACCTTGCATTTATATGCTTTGGCACCTTGGTAATCACTGGCTCAGTGTTCATCCATTTAGTTGAGAGTAAAACTAACACCAAAAGGATAATCAACCCGGAACCTAACACTGGAAGACCAAAGCTGCGAGGATCCGTTAATGGAAAAAGCTGCATTATTTACTTGGCTCCGGCACATCAGTTACCAAGCCCACACTGCTCGCTCCAGCACCCTGCAGAGCAGCCATCAGTGCAATGACTTTGCCATACATGACAGACTCATCCCCACGTACCAACACATCTGTGGCAGGCTGCTGCTTCAATATTTTACTCACGTATTTTTGCACATAATCAAGGCTGGCCGCTTTATCCTCGATGCGCCCCCTTTCGATAATATATTGGCCATTTTTTTTAATGCTAACGATTAATGGTTCTTCATTTTTTGTCGAGTTCATGGGCTGGGTAGCCACTTTAGGCAACTCTACTTTAACCCCTTGGGTTAATACCGGCGCGGTAATCATAAAAATAACCATCAGCACCAACATAACATCTATGTAAGGCACCACATTCATCTCAGCAATAGGACGACGTTTTCCCTTAGCCATGATCATCTACCGTTGGTTGAGTTTGAGTGGCTGGTACTTTATTTTTTTTATGAACCTGACGATGCAAAATATTAATAAATTCTTCAGAGAAAGTTTCGTAATTAGTCTCTATGCGATCAACACGAGTCGTAAACCGATTGTAAAAAATAACGGCTGGTATCGCAGCAAATAAACCAATCGCGGTTGCAATCAAGGCTTCAGCAATACCTGGCGCCACAGTGGCCAAGGTGGCCTGATGAACGTTGGCAAGCCCCCTAAAGCTATTCATAATCCCCCAAACCGTTCCAAATAGACCTATATAGGGACTGGTTGAACCCACTGTCGCTAGGAAGGACAAATGATGATCCAGCAATTCGCTTTCACGCGTAGTGGCCACACGCATAGCACGCTGTGTACCTTCCATTACTGCATCAGGGTCTGCGTTGCTTTGTTGGCGCAATCGACTAAATTCACGGAAGCCAGCAGTAAATATATTCTCAACACCAAACACTGCTGGCTCGGCATTTATTTCACGATATAATTGGCTTAAGTCCATGCCCGACCAGAAGCGATCTTCAAAGTCTTCATAATTGGCCCTGGCTGCATTTAAAACCCGTTGACGCTGAATGATAATCACCCAGGAAGCAAAAACGGCAGCCACCAAGACCAGCATGACAAATTTAACGACCAAACTAGCGCTGGCAATGAGAGACCATAAGGTCATGGGTTCATTCACTCTTAACTCCTTTTGAGTCTTCGAAATTTATAGCCGCAATGATGTTTTCAGGAATCGCCAAGGGCTTCATGGTGTGACTATTTAAACACGCTATTGTTACACTTGCCTTTAATTTCTGCTGGCCATTCATTTGGATTTCCTGCGTCATTAAAAAGGAGGCTTTTTTAACTTTTTGAACCTTTACATCAACCTGTAGCGCTTCATCCAGTAAAGCTGGCAACACCCACTTAATTTGCATATCTCGCACAACAAAGACCACGCCCTGCTGTTTTAATTCAGATTGATTAAAGCCTAATTTACGTAACCATTCTGTGCGGGCACGCTCAAGAAAATAAAGATAACGAGCGTGGTAAACTATTCCTCCAGCATCAGTGTCTTCAAAATAGACCCGTACTGGCCAACTAAAACTCTCACTCATTTACTCAACCTACCAATACCAATCGCTTTAATTACAGCCTGGTTTTGCCCTATATAAGCACTAAAAATTTACTTGGAAACACAAGGAAGTATTATTCACCTGAGCCACTTTCGGGGATTTTTAAACCAAAATGCAAATAAGCATTATCGGTTACCACGCGCCCGCGGGAGGTGCGCATCATAAACCCTTGTTGAATCAAATAGGGCTCAATCACGTCCTCTATGGTATCGCGTTCTTCACTAATAGCCGTTGCCAGAGAATCAACCCCCACAGGGCCTCCCCCGAATTTCTCTATCATGGTCAGCAACAAGCGCCTATCCATATGGTCTAATCCATGAGTATCAACATTTAACATATTTAAGGCGAGGTCGGCCACTTCTTGGGATACATCACCTTTGAATTTAACTTGAGCATAATCTCTCACACGGCGTAACAAACGATTGGCAATACGTGGAGTCCCTCTTGAGCGCACGGCCACCTCTCTGGCCCCTGCATCATCAATCTTTACATCGAGCAAGCCTGCGCTGCGCGATACTATGCCTGTTAAGTCAGTCACATTATAAAACTCAAGGCGCTGCACAATTCCGAAGCGGTCCCGTAACGGCGAGGTAAGAAGGCCAGCCCTTGTGGTGGCCCCTACAAGCGTAAATGTCGGCAGGTCAATCTTAATAGAACGAGCGGCTGGGCCTTCTCCTACCATGATATCCAACTGATAATCCTCCATTGCGGGGTAAAGGATCTCTTCCACCGAAGCACTTAGCCGATGAATTTCATCAATAAATAAAACATCACCCTCTTCTAAGTTGGTTAACAGTGCAGCCAGGTCTCCCGCTTTTTCCAATACAGGTCCAGAACTAGACTTAAGGTTAGCTCCTAATTCATTGGCAATGATGTTGGCGAGAGTCGTTTTTCCAAGTCCGGGTGGGCCAAAAATAAGAGTATGATCCAAAGCCTCTTCTCGAGCCGTGGCCGCCCCTATAAATATTTCCATTTGCTCGCGCACCACAGGCTGTCCTTCATAGTCGGCAAGCCTAGTAGGACGGATAGCTCTATCCTGACGCGGTTCTACTTCTGACAACTCAGGGGTTTGCGAACTTACAAAGCGATCACTTTCAATCATTATTATTCCCAGCCTTGCGCTATTGCTTAAGCATGCCTTTTAAAGCAAATCGAATTAAGTCTTCGGTACTCTTCACTGGCTGCTTAATGGCAGAAATGGCTTTAGCTGCTTCGGTGGGTTTGTACCCCAGAGCAATCAAGGCACCTTCGGCTTCTTTTATCCATTGATCTTGTTTCATCGGTGCAGGGTTAGCGGTGGCCATCAAAGGTAGTTCAGAATCAACATGCCACTCCTTGAGGCGGTCTTTCATTTCAACAATGAGACGCTCTGCTGTCTTTTTGCCTATTCCTGGAATGCGTACCAAGGTAGCACTATCACCTTCATGCACACTGCGCACAAAAGAATCAGCTTCAATACCCGACAAAATCGAAAGCGCCAACTTGGGCCCTACACCCGACACTTTAATCAAGGCACGAAATAGAAGTCTTTGTCGCTTATCTGAAAAACCAAACAATATCTGAGCGTCTTCACGCACCACAAGGTGCGTGTGCAGCGTCACTACCTCGCCCACATTTGGCAATGCATAAATAGTAATCATGGGAGCCAGCACTTCATAACCAATGCCATTCACATCAATTAAAAGTTCAGGGGCTTGTTTTTCTAGCAGAGTACCGGTGAGGCGACCAATCATAGACGTGACAACTTAATTTAATATACTGTAATTATAATCAGTAGTAGGGTAACGAAACACGACTCCCTTGGCTAGGGCGGTGACCCATCTACATGCTTACTCGGCCACGACGCATTTTACGGCCACCTGCTTGTGCCACCAAATTTTGTGTACTGTTCGCATGACAAATGGCAATGGCCAATGCATCGGCCGCGTCAGCTTGAGGAGTACCTGGCAACTTAAGTAAGGTTTGCACCATTTTTTGCACCTGCTCTTTATCGGCTGAACCCTTACCCGTAACAGCCTGTTTCACCGAGCGTGCCGCATACTCAAAAACAGGAATATCTTTCACCGCAGCCGCCACGATAGCGACTCCGCGGGCCTGCCCTAGCTTTAAGGCAGAATCCACATTCTTACCCATAAATACTTGCTCTATGGCAAATTCTTCCGGGCCATAAGCATCAATTATCTCTGTCACACACAAATTAATTTGCTTAAGTCGAAATGCTAGATCTTTACTGGTGTCTACACGAATACAGCCAGAAGCCACGTATTGCAGCTTATTGCCCACTGCATTAATGACACCATAGCCAGCAATACGCGAACCTGGGTCTATACCTAATATCAACGCCATAACAATTTACGCCACCCTAAATGATTGGCTATTTTCATACAGCATAAACACAAAAAGAAGCCCTAAGGCTTCTTTTTGTTGAAAATCGTAACCCTAAAGGGCTTCGATTAGCGCTTTTCAATAACTACTTTTTATCTTGAGCGCGCAACTGAACACCGACTTCGCGTAGCTGTTTAGTGCTTACAAGCCCAGGAGCATCGGTCATTATACAAGCCGCAGACTGAGTTTTAGGGAAGGCAATCACTTCACGAATACTCTCAGCACCGACCATTAGCATGATCAAACGGTCTAGACCGAATGCCAAGCCACCATGTGGTGGCGCACCAAATTGTAGAGCGTCTAATAAGAAGCCGAACTTCTCACGCTGCTCTTCTTCAGAAATACTCAAAATTTCAAATACAGTTTTTTGCATTTCTTGATCGTGAATACGTAACGATCCTCCACCCAACTCACAACCGTTTAGCACTAAGTCATAAGCACGAGACAGAGCATTGACTGGATCAGCTTTAAGCTCTTCAGCCGAACAAGAAGGTGCGGTAAACGGATGGTGAATGGCGGTTAAGCTACCGTCACTCAACTCTTCAAACATAGGGAAGTCCACAACCCATAGTGGAGCCCATTCTTTAGTCAGCATTTCAAGGTCAATACCCAACTTGATACGCAGTGCGCCTATGGCTTCGTTTACAATTTTGGCTTTATCGGCACCAAAGAAAACGATATCTCCGTTGGCCACTTCCAAGCGCGCCATGATCTTTAGGGTGTTTTCTTCGCCGATGAACTTGATAATTGGCGACTGCAAACCTTCAACGCCTTTCTCCAATTCATTTACTTTAATCCAGGCTAGGCCCTTCGCGCCGTAAATGCTTACGTACTTGGTATAGGCATCAATGTCTTTGCGAGACAATTTCGCACCACCAGGCACTTTAAGTGCAGCAACACGCCCTTTAGGATCTTTAGCAGGACCAGCAAACACCTTGAATTCGATGTCTTGCAGCAAGTCGGCCACGTCAACCAATTCCATTTCGATACGCAAATCTGGCTTATCGGAACCGAAACGGTTCATGGCTTCGGCATACGGCATGTGTGGAATATCGCCTAAATCCACATTTAATTGCTCTTGGAAGATCTCTTTAATCATGTTTTCAGATATATCCATGATGTCTTTTTCTTCGACAAAAGAAGCTTCAATATCTATCTGAGTAAATTCAGGCTGACGATCGGCACGCAAATCTTCATCACGGAAACATTTAGCTATTTGGTAATAACGATCAAATCCAGACACCATTAATAGCTGCTTAAATAGCTGAGGTGATTGTGGCAACGCAAAGAAAGAACCCTGGTGAGTACGACTTGGTACTAAGTAATCACGAGCACCTTCAGGAGTCGCACGCGTTAAGATAGGCGTTTCTAGATCTAAAAAGCCATTTTGATCCAGGTAGTTACGTACCTGAGTGCTTACTTTATGACGGAAACGCAGGTTACGTTGCATTTCATCACGACGTAAATCCATGTAGCGGTAGCTTAGGCGTACATCTTCGCCTACTGGCGAATAGTCATCTAATGGGAATGGAGGGGTATTGGCTTTATTTAAGATATTGATTTCTTTACCCAAGATCTCAATCTTACCTGTGGTCATATTGTCATTGGTGGCGCCTTCAGGGCGTAAACGAACTAGGCCCGTGATCTGAACCACGAATTCGCTGCGCACACTGTTAGCGGTGTTAAAAGCTTCTACAGTATCTGGGTCAAATACCGCTTGTACCAAACCTTCACGGTCACGTACATCTAGGAAAATCACACCACCATGGTCACGACGACGGTGTACCCAACCACAAAAAGTGACCGTTTGATCGGCAAGTGTTTCTGTAATCTCACCACAATAATGGCTGCGCATAGCGTATTCCCAAATCTATCTTTTATAAGCGTTATAAAGAGTCCAGCCCTGGGTCTTACCAAGAACTGTATTATTCTGTCCATTAAGAAGCCTAATTAACGCACTTCTATATTTTCTGGATTATCAAAAAGCCGAGCATTATACCCAATTCTCGCTAGATTCCGACATTTTGTAAGGCCCTGCTATGCTTTATTTAATGAGGAGAGCTTATGAGCACCGCCCACATTGAAGATTTTGATGATGACCTCGTCAATGACCTCAAAGACGAGCTCGAAGAAAAGCGTCAAAGTTGCACCGACCACCTGCTCAAACTGGAAAGCCATCCAGACGACATAGACACCATACACATGCTGTTTAGGGACGTTCATACCATAAAAGGTGATGTGGGCATCATGGGCTTACAGCAGTACGTATCCCTGCTGCAGGCCGTTGAAGATATATTAGACTCCCTTCGCAATAAAATATGTGAATACACCCCGGCCCTGGGAGATGTATTGCTTCTCAGTCTTGACGTCATCTACCGTGAGTTAGACCATTTCGTTAATAGTGATAAAAAGTTCGACGCACAAGAGTATGAAAAAATAGCCTATATGGTAAGCAAACTGGCAACATTAGATGAGAATGAGGCCAAACAACAAACCCTAGCCATAGTACAAATGCTTGCGCCTGAAACCACGCCAACCAAAGAGGCTGATGATCAACAGAGCCACGACTATTTTAGTGAAGAAGAAATAAATGAAGAAGTGGCTTTTTTCATGCAGATGAGCCTTTTAGTGGATCGACGTAGTCCATATGGAACCGGCAGAACTGAGCGCATGTTTGAATTAGCACTCACCATGAATCATATGGCTGGTAATCCTATTAATACCAACCAACTTCAAGCAGCTTTATATCTACACGATATGGCCATGGGTTTTATCCCTAAAGGCATGATGGAAAAAGCCAGCGCCCTAAGCCGACATGACTGGCAATGGGTGAAGGGTCACGTAACTTTAATTCATCAATTATTAAGCCCCTACGACATATGGGATGAAGCGTCACTCATTATATTGCACCACCATGAACGACTCGATGGCAGTGGTTATCCTGAAGGCTTAGCTGAAAATGAAATTTGTGAAGGCGCAAAATTACTGGCGATTGTCGATAGTTTTGAAGCCATCACCCAACCGCGCCTTTATCAAGAAAAGCAACAAAGACCAATGATGAGAGCAATAATGGAGATCAATCAATTTTCAGGAACGCTCTATTGCCCCCGATGGGTAGAGTATTTTAATCACGCAATTAAACGTCTACATGTAAAAAAAAGCTAAAATATAAGGCTTTTTTCATTTTTTACTTGCTTGTCTTAGCCACTTATTTGTATATTCCTGATATCAATCATTCGCCACCCAAAGGACATCATCATGGCAGCTAAGAAAAAAGCACCTGCTAAAAAAGTAGCAGTAAAAAAAGTACCAGCCAAAAAAGTAGCAGCCAAGAAAGCGCCTGTTAAAAAAGCGCCTGTTAAAAAAGCGGCAGCAAAAGTTGTTGAGAAAAAAGCACCAGCCAAGAAAATGACCGCGGTTGCTGACCGTTATAATAAAACTCAAATTCTAACTGAAATTGCTGACAACACTGAATTGTCTAAAAAGCAGGTTCAATCAGTTCTAGATGAATTGTCAGATGTTATTGAGCGTCACATTAAAAAACGCGCAGTTGGCGAATTTGTTCTACCTGGCTTGTTGAAAATTTCAGCTGTTAAAAAGCCAGCCAAAAAAGCTCGTAAAGGTCTCAACCCTTTCACTGGCGAAGAAACCATGTTTAAAGCGAAGCCTGCTTCAATTGCTTTGAAGATTCGCCCGTTGAAAAAACTGAAAGAAATGGCCGAATAAGCCGCTTTTAGTGACCATTCAAATGGCGCGGGTATTTCCTTACTTGCCGCCATTTGAATAACATGAAACTTATCCCACTTTTACAATCAATTAATCACTGCGACACTTGCGAAAAACACCTACCGTTACCGCCTAGACCCGTCTTACAAATTCATCCAAGCGCTAAAATTCTCATTATTGGCCAAGCCCCAGGCCTAAAAGTTCACGAATCAGGTATCCCTTGGAATGATCAAAGTGGTAATAGATTAAGAGACTGGCTGGGTGTAGATAAAACAACCTTCTACGATAAAGCTCAATTTGCCATCATGCCCATGGGATTTTGCTATCCTGGCAAGGGTAAATCAGGGGACATGCCTCCTAGGAAAGAATGCGCTCCTAAGTGGCACGAATTATTGTTAAAACACCTACCTAACATCCAGTTAATTCTACTTATTGGTCAGTATTCGCAAAATTACTACTTTAAGGGAACTGATTTTCATAAAGAACATAAAAGCCTTACTCAAAAGGTACAGGCACAAACCGATGAACTGGGTCGTTATTTTTTATTACCACACCCGTCACCCCGTAACCAAATTTGGTTAAAAAAGAATCCCTGGTTTGAAAACGACACTGTCAGCAGACTAAAAATAAAAGTTAATGAGCTATTACCATGAAGCTATTTCTATCCATCACAGCTCTTAGAATTAGCTGGCTGTTATCTCTACCCATTTTAGTGCTCATATTTCCTCAGGCACTTTATATCAAAAAAACAACGTTGCGCCTCATGGAGGCCCGAGGACCCAAGAGTGGATTACTTTCAGGTCAAGGGCCCAATTTGCGATTATTACACGTTGGGGAATCGACAGTAGCCGGGGTTGGAGTTGAAAATATTGAAACCGGATTAACGGTAAATGTGGCCAAAGAAATTAATGCCGAGAGTAAAAGAGAAGTGGAATGGCAAATTCATGGGGAAAACGGCATTAAGCTCAGTGAATTACTTGATAGCTTGAAGAGTAAGCCACCTCGAGATTGCGATATTGCCTTAATTACCATGGGGGTTAATGACACCACAAAGCTCACTAGCCTGGGCAAATGGAAAAGCCAAATAGACCAAACCATTGAGTTGCTGAAACCCTTAACTCAAGGGGTAATTGTTTTTACTCAAGTACCGCCTATGATTCAATTTCCTGCGCTGCCAGCACCGTTAAAATACTTTTTGGGATTGCGCTCAACCCTATTGGATTTAACGCTTAGACAGGCCTGCCAAAAACATTCACAAGTCTATTATGTGAGCAGCAAGCCCAAGGTGGAGCCAGATTTCATGGCAGAAGATGGTTATCATCCTTCAGCTCAGGGCTATTCTGAATGGGCTAAATCCATTAGCCCTAAAATATTAAGGTCCTACCAACAAGGCCAGATTGGTAATTAGTACAAGTCTTGGTCGGAGCGGGTCTCTGCGTCATTAGATACGTCGCTCAATTTATCACTAAATAGTCGACTCAAATCCTCTACTCGTTTAGCAAGCGCCTCTTTGGCATAAGGCTTAGCAGGCACTGCACCCCAAACAGGTTTAGGCCAAGTGCCATCATCAGTGAAGCGCACTACATGATGGACGTGTAACTGAGCCACTACATTGCCCAAAGCAGCCACATTCATACTGCCTGCCTCAAAAAAATCAGCTAACCTCTGGCTAACATATGCAGATTCATCACTTAGCTGGTGCTGCTCGCTTTGAGACAAGTGATAACTTTCGCGGATATTGGCACGACGAGGCACCAGAATGACCCAAGGATATTGGCTATCATTCATTAACAAGACGTCACACAAAGGAAATTGCCCCAGTAAAACGGTATCTTGTTGCAGCTGTTTATCCAGTGAGTACATAATAAACCTTCTATGGATTCAATTGTGAAAGTATCCTTGTATTTAAGCAACATGGGCCAGGTTAAGCAATAACGCTTATGAATCCGTTAAATTTAGAGGTTTCAATTTGTTTCCATCATTTTCCTATTCAGTAACAAGGGCCAACTAACATGCAATGGCTTAATAATATTGAACAGGTTGACGATTCCCTATGGGATAACGACTACCCCTTTTTACAAAAAGAATTCTTAAATGCACTAGAACAACATGGCAATATCAATGCTAATTCAGGTTGGCAAAGTCATTACATCCAATTGAATGATCAAAAATTATTGTTGCCATGTTTTATAAAACAGCATTCATATGGGGAATATGTGTTCGACTGGGGCTGGGCCGAAGCCTATCAAAACCATGGACTTAATTATTACCCCAAAATGATCATTGCCGCCCCTTTTACGCCAGTATCTGGGCCGCGCATAATTGGTAAGACTAATTCAGCTCAAGAAATTAACGGCAAAGAAGTAAGTGAACACTTACAACAGCATTGCCGAGAACAAAATTTGTCCGGTGTGCATTATCTTTTTTGTAACGACTTTGAAAAAGAAGCCCTGCAAGAGCACAACTGGCATGTGAGAAAGTCAGTTCAATTTCTTTGGCACAATTATCAGTATCAATCTTTTGATCATTTCCTAAGCACCTTTAAATCTAGAAAACGCAAAGCTATTTTAAAAGAGCGCCGTGAAATTCAACAATCTGGAATTGAAATCAAAAGGCTTATGGCTAATGAAATAACAGAAAATCACTGGCAATTCTTTTACACCTGTTATCAAACCACTTATGCCAAGCGAGGCATGAAGGGATATATAAGCCTCAACGCTTTTAAGGCCATGGGCAAAACCATGCCAGAGCAACTCATACTCGTTACGGCTGAGCACCAGGGCAGCTTATTGGCTTGCGCCTTGTACTTTAAAGATAAGGAAAATCTATATGGGCGTTTTTGGGGTTGTGTACAAGAAATAAGCTGGCTGCATTTTGAGCTTTGTTATTATCAGGGAATTGAGTATTGCATTGAGCAAGGGCTAAAACATTTTAACCCAGGTACTCAGGGTGAGCATAAAATAGCACGAGGATTCGAAGCCACTTTTTGTCATTCGCTTCACCATCTGGTACATGTTGGCTTTCATGATGCAGTGGGAGATTTTGTACAAGAAGAAGCCAAAGAGCTAGAACACTATAAAAGAGATTGTTATGAACAACTGCCCTTCAATGCCAACAACATGCCTGAGCCAAGGTAATACAGTGCTCCCTCCTAGTTTTTAGCTAAAAATACAATACTGGCGCTCAAGGGTTAAATTAATTTTTGCATATAACTCTGGGCCGCTTGCACTGGATTAACATGTTCGGTGATTGCACTGATCATAGCAATGGACTCTACTCCCGTCTCATGCACTTCAGAAAACCTATCTCCATGAATACCACCAATGGCCACCATAGGAACGCTAGGAAGATGAGCACGCCAGTATCTCAGTCCATTTGGTCCTTGGGGAATCCAAGGCATATCCTTGCTTTGTGTTTCATAAATAGGACCAAAGGCAATGTAAGATGGCTTAATGGTTTTGGCTCGCGCCACTTCAAAAAAGCAATGACTGCTCAGCCCCAACCTTAAGCCAGCAAGGCTGATAGCATTTAGGTCGGCATCATCCAAATCTTCCTGCCCTAGGTGCACACCATAGGCTCCACACTCTATTGCCATTTCCCAATAATCATTAATAAATAATTTAGCATTAAATTTATCGGCAATCTCAATTGCTTGCTGAATTTCCTGTTTTAATGATTCCCCTGTTAGATCTTTAATACGCAACTGAATTATATTAATACCTAATGGCAACAGAGTTGTAAGCCAGTGTGCCCTATCCACCACAGGATATAATCCCATCACGCCTTCGCAGGGCTGAAACAATAAACTATTTTCTTTTTTATGGACGTACAAACGGGGTAATTGAACACAAAGATCATCGCTAGGATTAAAGTTAAGATGGTCCTGCCAAACAGGAATATCCAAACTGCCGCTGGATTCATCCAGTTTATACCTAGACTTAAAACCGGCATCTATTTGCATTTTTGCCATTACAACAGCGTCAGGCAAACTGCCACCCAAGGCGAGACTACTAGCTATTAACGAAGCCATGGCGCAGCCGGTTCCCCGATCAAATTCTTTTCTGTACTGGTTAAGAGATAAGTAAAAAGCATTCTTAGACGACAAAAAATAATCTTCGCTTAAATTATTTCCATGCCCCCCTTTTATCAATACTGAATAAACCCCTAGATTAATAAATGCCAAAGCCGCTTTTTTTAAAGACAAGTCATCTTCTATGGCGATCCCTACGAGCGCCAAGACTTCGTCAAAATTTGGTGTAATCATTTCAAGGTGAGGCATTAATAATTTAATGCCCTCAATACGATCTTGGTTCTGAGCAATATTCCCTGAACTAGCCGCCAGTACTGGATCTAATATTAATGTTTTATTTTTTAAAAGCTTATGAGCCAATAAAATTTCAGCCTGCCTTTTATTGGCAATTAACCCAATTTTTACCACAGAAAAAACATCCTGATGAGCAAGGGCATCCAACTGACTAATGAGTGCGTCTTCGCTCACTGCGTTTAGCCCATAAAAAGCATGCTGTGTTTGCGCCGTTGTAGCGGTCACTACACTGGCACAGTGGACCTTCATAGCATTCATGGCACGTATATCAGCATGTATACCCGCCAATCCCATAGGATCATTGGCACTTATATTTAATACACTGGCTTTTAATTTAATCATGAATTCGACTACTAAAAATTAACTTTCATTGGCATGCCAAAAGGGCATACCCACCACGGGTGTGCTGGCACTCGCTCTGTCTTGTGGCTGCATGTTTCCGGCTTCGAAAGCCAAGCGACCAGCCTCTATAGCCAATTTAAAAGCGTTCGCCATGGTAATGCTGTCTTGCGCCCTTGCCACTGCCGTATTTAGTAGCACACCATCAAAACCCATTTCCATAGCCAACGCCGCATGACTAGGCGACCCTATTCCTGCGTCTACAATAAGGGGAACATCTGGAAAACGATTTCTCAGGGTTTGCAAAGCGTAGGGGTTTATTAATCCCTTGCCGGTTCCAATAGGTGCTCCCCATGGCATTAATATTTTACAGCCCACCGACAATAATTTTTCACATAACACCAGATCATCTGTGCAGTAAGGGAACACTTCAAAACCTTGCGCGACTAGCTCTTTAGCCGCATCCACCAATTCAAACGGATCCGGTTGTAAAGTGTAATCATCCCCGATCACTTCCAGCTTAATCCAGTTAGTGTTAAATAACTCTCTTGCCATTTGTGCAAGAGTGATGGCTTCCTTGGCACTATGGCATCCGGCAGTATTGGGTAAAAGATAACGATTTCTGTTAGAGTTAGTTTGATTAAACCCTTGTAAAAACTCCCAAAAAACTTGGTTATTGCTATTACCCGCCACTTGCCTGCGCAGTGAAACTGTCACTATTTGAGAGTGAGATGCTTCAATAGATTGCTGCATAATCTGCGGTGAATCGTACATGGCTGTGCCAATAAAAAATCGGCTTTCAAGAATCTTTCCTGCAATATCCAACATAGCTAGCCCCCCACCACAGCGCCCAACATTTCAATATGATCACCCTCTTTTAGCTGGTAATCACAATAACTATGCCGATGAATAAAGTTTTGATTCACCGCCATCACTACTTGCTCAAGCGACATGTTTTTTACTAACCCATGAACATTTAATAGTTCAGAAATGCTGCATGGGCTAGACACGGTTAATGACTGGCCATTAAATACAATCTGCATATTCAACCTGATTAAAATTAGAATTAATATCTATACCCACTGCACTAAAAGCCTTAGCCACCACTGCCGGGGACAATAAATAGCCGTGCCGATACAGACCATTAATGCGGGTAATACCAGACTGAGTGTCGATAACAGGTTGGTGATCCAGAGTACTGGGGCGCACATTGCTGTCTAAAGAAATCACACGGGCCTCAGCAAAACCCGAATGCACACTGAAAGCCGCCGACAATAATTCAAGTGTGGAACGTACGCTCATGGGGCCATTATCATCACTGTTAATTTCAGTGGCGCCAATCATGTATCGGTTATCCTCCCTTGGCACAATATAAATCCGATACCTCGGGTGCATAACCCGAACCATACGTGAAATATTCACTTGCGGTGCTTGCAGCATAATTACTTCACCACGCACACCGTGCATTCCAGGAATATCCTGCGAGGCCGCTAAACCACGACAATCAAATACCCAATCAAAAAATTCACCGTCTACACAATTAGCTTTTATCTCGGCCGCTTTTTTCCAGTGCCAGGTTGCCTTATTTTCTGTACCGTTTTGTAAACTTTCATGCAAAGCATTCAGGGCTTGATGGCTATCTACTTGGGCTTCTTTTTTTAAATACAGTGAAGTGCCTAAGTCCTTTAATTCAGGCTCTAAAGCCTGATCTTTAAGTACTTGGCAGTTATTGGAAAATTCATCACCCAGCTTTCTTTTCAATACACTGACAAACTGATTAAAAACCGGTGCATCCTGGCGATGAGATATGACTAGGGTGCCGTTATCGCGATGAAAGATACCTCCCCCAAGCATTTCAATAATATCAGGCCACATCTGCAAGGATTTCAGGCCCAATTGATAAATATTATCGTCACTACTTTCCAACTCAGCCATGGGAGCTAACATACCGGCTGCGGTAAACGAGCAATTTTTTTTGTCTCTATCTGGCTCGAACACATGAACATTCAAGCCAGATTTTTGTGCAAAAAATGCGGTTAAGCTGCCACAGATACCAGCACCAATGACTGCAACCTTATTGCCTTTAATCAATTGAAATGCAGCCTCTTTCATTTTTACACTTCCTGCTCTGTGGCCGTTGCATCCACGTACACCTGAGAGCCCATAGCTTTAAACTGGGCGCTTTTTTCTTTCATGCCTTTCTCAATATCACTCTTGGACAAATCATCATTAAGCTCCTTGGAATATTCACGTACCTCTTGACTGATTTTCATGGAGCAAAATTTAGGACCACACATGGAGCAAAAGTGCGCCACTTTGCCACTGTCTTTTGGCATGGTTTCATCATGGAACTCGCGCGCGGTATCTGGGTCCAGCCCTAAATTAAATTGGTCTTCCCAGCGAAATTCAAAGCGAGCCTTACTTAACATGTCATCGCGAAAGCGTGCGCCCGGATGTCCTTTGGCTAAATCGGCAGCGTGGGCCGAAATTTTATAAGTAATAATACCGGTCTTAACATCATCACGATTGGGCAGGCCCAAATGCTCTTTAGGCGTCACATAACAGAGCATGGCACAACCAAACCAACCAATCATGGCGGCTCCAATACCGCTTGTAATATGATCGTAACCCGGAGCAATATCGGTAATCAGCGGCCCTAGCGTATAAAACGGCGCTTCATCACAACACTCAATTTGTTTATCCATGTTGGCCTGAACCATGTGCATGGGCACATGGCCTGGGCCTTCAATCATGGTTTGAATGTCGTGCTTCCAGGCAATTTTTGTCAGCTCACCCAGAGTTTCCAATTCGGCAAATTGTGCTGCATCGTTGGCATCCGCTTGAGAACCAGGACGTAAACCATCACCCAGTGAGAAGCTAACATCATAGGCTTTCATGATTTCGCAAATCTCTTCGAAATTTGTATATAGAAAACTTTCTTCGTGGTGAGCAATGCACCACTTGGCCATGATAGAGCCACCACGGCTCACAATTCCAGTGACACGATTAGCCGTTAATGGCACATGGGCCAAACGAATACCGGCATGAATAGTAAAATAATCCACGCCCTGTTCTGCCTGTTCAATTAGAGTATCGCGAAAAATCTCCCAGGTTAAATCTTCGGCCACACCATTTACTTTTTCCAGAGCCTGATAAATAGGCACAGTGCCAATTGGGGCTGGGCTGTTACGAATAATATAATCACGAGTACTGTGAATATGTTTTCCGGTTGATAAATCCATAACCGTGTCGCCACCCCAACGCAATGACCAAACGAGTTTATCTACCTCGTCTTCGATTGAAGAAATTAATGCACTGTTACCTATGTTGGCATTCACTTTAACTAAAAAATTACGGCCAATGATCACAGGTTCCAGTTCAGGGTGGTTAATATTGGCAGGAATAATCGCGCGTCCGCGCGCGATTTCCTCACGCACAAATTCAGCTGTAATGAGCTCAGGAATGCTGGCGCCCATACTATTCCCAGCCAAACGTTCCATGCGTTCAGGAGTATTAAATTCTTTCTCCAACTCACTGCGTTTTTGGTTTTCACGAATAGCCACATATTCCATTTCAGGAGTGATAATGCCACGACGGGCATAATGCATTTGTGACACATTTTTTCCATTTTTGGCGCGACGTGGCTGGCGCTGAAGGTGAGGATTATAAAACTGAAAGGCTTTTTCTTCGCTCTGTAAGCCATTGTCTTCGGGCTTAGTATCACGCCCCTGATATAACTCACTGTCCTGTGAGTCATCTAGCCAGGCAGAACGTACATTGGGCAACCCCTTGTGTACGTCAATTTCGGCATTGGAATCTGTATAGGGGCCTGACGTATCATACAGAGTGATGTCTGTGCCATCGGTGAGGTTAATTTTACGCATGGGCACGCGCACATCAGGCATATTAGTACTTTGAACATAAACTTTTTCGCTACCCGGTAACGGTTCACGAGTAATTATGCCCGGATTAAGTTCAGGCAAGGTCTGCGCTGAAATGGTATTTGATTGGTTACTGTTTTCTGAGTTTTGCATAGTGGGTCCTTAAAAATAAGTCACCACTAACAAAGACGCGCGGACAAACCAAGAAGGTTTCAGATGCGGTTTGTGATAGTTCTAAAAGTCACTACTACGGTAAAAACCATAGAAATTTCAGAACGGCTTTACTTTACAAACCACGCTCATTCCTACGCCGATGCTAGTCGGATCAGGTTCAACGGGTTTGCTATTGCATCTCGGCCGAATGATTTACATCAACTGGCACCCCGTGAGCTGAACGCATAGTACGTCAAATTCAGCGCAACATTCAATGATTTTCATCTGTTATTTTTTCTATAAATACGCCAAACTATTTCACCTTCAAATAAAAATGCTTAGGGTTCACCTAAAAGGAATAGGAAAAAACAATGATAAAAATCGATAAAATACTGGGCATAGCCCTTGTTAGCCTCTTCATTTCCAATATGGTGATGGCCAGCGATATTCAAGAAAAAGTTCCACAAGATACCCTGCGCTTCTGGTCAAATAAAATTGATTGGAAAGAGGCCGGTGCAAATTTGCCTAAGGGTACGAAAATAGCTGTTTTAGAAGGAAATCCAAAAAAAGAAGGCATGTTTACTATTCGTCTTAAAACCCCAAAACACATGAAATTAGCAGTGCATCAACACCCAGGACCTGAGCGAGTCACCATTTTAGAAGGAGAAATTTACGTGGGCTTTGGCGATACCTTTAATAAAGACATCGGTACAAAATTTGTTTCTGGTAGTTTTTATGTCAATCCTGGCAATGAAAACCACTATGTTTTCACTAAAGATAAAACTGCTGTGATACAGATCACTGGCATGGGGCCGTGGAAAGTTATTTACGCTAATTAGTATACAATTTTTATAGTCTGGCAATAAAAAACCGAAGCCTTTTTAAGCTTCGGTTTTTTAACTGAATGGCGTATTATTTTGCTTCGTTCAACTGCCAGTTGTACTCATGGTCTAAATCCCCACCATTTTTAACAAAATAATTCAGTTTCTTTTTCAGTTCTGGCTTGGCGTATTTTTCAAAGTGCTCAAGTAAAGAGCTATCATTTCCACCAAAATCATCCTTATACCAGTGATAAATACTCGAGATCATCAAATCACCGTCAATAAATTTAACGCCTCTAGGATGATTCACATAGGCCCAAGCTCCTTTTACTAATTCCTCATTAATATTACCTGAGGTAAAGGCCCTATTTGATAAATTCGGACAACTATAACTGGCACAGTTAACCGCATAATGAATAAGTGGATCTTTATATATGGGGCGTAGAATAATGTGTTCGATATCATTCAAACTTAAAGTTACGCCATTTACCTGTGCAGCATCATCTCCCCAAGGACCAAATGAAAATATACTCCCCCCCAATTTTGTAATGCTTTTAACAGGGTAATTATCTAAAATAAGCTGGACAGTTAAGGCATTATAAAGATTAATCCAATAGGCTTTTTGTTCCTGTTTGTTGAACATCCTAGGGTCTAATGCCTGCGTTTTTTTCAAATAATTTTGCAGTTGTTTTTTACTTTCTGCGCTGACTTTTCCGTAGGCAAATAAATTCACACCATTGTCTTCTGCCACCAACAGGTAGTCATCTAGTATAGTTTGCCAGGCCCCATGATTTATTAAGGCCGTACTGCTTTCATCGCTTGTTCGCCAGTCAATCTCTGCTTTCGCCATGGCTTGGGGGAAATACCCAATAGCCAATAGCATGATGAAAAAATAACAATAGCGATTTATCGAGGCTCTCATGGCCATTCCTTCTAAAATTACTCAACCCAGTACTTAACTTCATTGAAGCAGACAGGTGTTAGCTTGCAACCCAAACCGGTTTTCTCTGCTGCCACCACAGTTTGGCAATCATCCCGAGTATACCAATTCCAGCTCCCAGGGTGCCTTTTACAGTACCACTTATTTTTGAGACACCAATGCGCCGCCTTGTATCCACAGGGGTTTCAGAAATTAACATATTATTTTGTATGGCCTTGATTTGCATCTCAATAGTCCAGCCAAATGTTTTATCCTGCATCTGCAACTTCAACAAAGAGGCTGCATTAATTGCACGAAAAGGCCCCAAATCACTCACCTTGTGTTGCCATATCAAGTGAATCAAGAAACTTGCCAATTGATTTCCAAATTTTTGCGGCCCGCTAAGAGCGCCCTCTTCCATTTTTCCTAAAACACGAGAACCAATAGCCAGGTCAGTACCCTCTACTATGGCATCTATTAATGGCAAAGCTTGTTGTGCATAAAATGCATGATCGGCGTCTATGAATAAAATAATATCCGTGTTTTTTATGGCGTTCAGCGCCTTCAAGCAAGCTCGACCATAACCACAACTAGACTCATGAACCACTGTAGCCCCAGCAATTCTGGCCAGTTGAGCAGTGCCGTCGGTTGAGCCGTTATCACACACCACTATTTCATCAATAATTCTTAACTTCTGGAAACTAAGCTGCCACAACCCCTCTATTACTTTAACGATAGATTGGGCTTCATTAAGAGCTGGAATCACCACTGACACCCGTTGCTGCTTGTACATAAGCCATCCTTAACAGGCACTTAGGTGCCCGCTCCTTAAATTGTCTAAAGGGAGTAATCCATGGTCAACGCGTATACATCACTTTGTGCGGTGTTTTTACCGGCGATCACTCTCGCGGCATTGAACCCTAGGTTTAGCTTGGGTAACAAATTATAAGAAATCCCCAAATCCACCAGTTCAACATCTTCCTCCAATTTATGAAAATTGGTGACGTCGCCTTCACTAAAGCCAGGATCACCTATATTGATTCCCTCCAGAGCGTTGGTATGGTTATAACCGAGGGAAAGGGACAGTTGTGAGCTGGCCAGAACATAGCCGGCCAGTTTATAAAACGCGTCATCCGGTACGTCCGAATTTCGTTTCCGGTACCCTATTTCCGATGACAGGGCCAATCTAGGCGTAATAAAGCGTCCCATAATTAAGGAAAATTCAAGACCGTCGGCGCCGTCCCCCAAAGCAGAGGCTGAACCGGTTTGGTAATCTCCCTGTAAAATAACCGCTGCTCGCAATACAGTAGATGGCACATTACTGTAGCTAATAAATTCATCCACCAGTCGCCAACTCAAACCTATAGAGCTATCGGTTACGCCAGTTTCTTCATCATTGCGGGCGTATCCTGTTTTAAAATCCAGTGCTAGGTCGAAATCCAGCGCGTAATTTACCCCCAGCCAAGTAGTGTCTTGTACGAGCTCGGTCAACCCCGTTACATCCTGCAAAGTTTTACTGTCACGATTTTTATAAATATCGTCTGCGCTTTGTTGTACCTGAGAGATAATCAGCTGAGTATTGCCTGGTTCAGCTAACCACGGGCTGCCATCCGCCCAACAGGTTTGTGTCATGGCGAGTGCCAACCCCAGAGTCAAAGTCGTTTTCATTTTTCATTCCTTAAATTTATTCGATATCACAATATTTAATCAGGGAAGACCTAACCGGTTTTGTAACGACGGCTTAGATAAATGATGACGGATTGACGCTTAAGTCCTTTTAAACCTTTAACAAAAAATTCGTCTGTATTTAGCTTGTTAATCAATTCACGAGCACCTAATACATCTAGTTTTTTACTGCTAGCAGGGCACCTTTCACAGGCTATTTTTCGGTGATATAGAGATTTACCCAGATTATAAGAATTGTGTAAGCCGATACCGGCAGGCCCACCGAAAGATCCGGATGCCATTACCGATGAGGACAATAATAAGGCGGCAGAGATACTTGTCAGAATCAATGAAAAGCGCCCACGAGACGTAGGATTAAACATGTTGTTCACCTATTTTTTATTTGAGGAGTGCAAGAATTCAGAGTGAGTACTCAGTTGCACATATACGACTGATTAGAATATTACGGTTTTAAATAAGGAAGAAATCACGCTTGGATAATGATTTTATAACAGATGTATCACGAGTTATTACAATTTATGATTCAGGTATATTGATCTAGCATACGACTTAAAAAGTCTTTATTTTTTATCCTTTATTTAAAATATTTTACCAACATGACGTCATCGTTATTTAAAAAAACCTGCTATGCCAAGGTAGCCAGTATTCAGTGGTCAGAATTTATAGTCATGTTGAGTTTTTTAGCATTGACGATTTTTTCACGATCGCACTATTCCGATGATCTTTCTCTGTTTTTTACATTGATGACTGTTTGTTACAGTTTGGTATTTGGATTTTTTATCTATCTTTGGCAAAAGGGAATACAAATAAGTGGCCAATATGTATTTTTGTGGGCTTTGATATTTCACATGATGGGGGTTTTAGGCTCGCCCTTGTTTGAGGATGATTATTTTCGTTACCTATGGGATGCCTATCAATCAATTCATTTAGGGGGGCCTTATGGCATTGCTCCCAGTAATTATTTTTATCAAGATGAATTAAGCCAGAGTATCCCCCATCAGTTTCAAGCCATTCTTGATCGAATCAATTATCCCGACATAGCCACGATTTATGCCCCTGGTTTTCAATATAGTTTTTTACTGGCTTATTTCATCGCCCCTGGTGAGGTGTGGGCGCTACAATTAATTTATAGTGCCATAGACATGATTCTTATTGCCATTCTTCTAAAGTTGGCTAAGCCCAATATGGTCTTGCTATATGCTTGGTCACCTCTGGTATTTAAAGAAGTCATTCTCACCGCTCACCCCGATGGACTGGCTGTGTGTCTATTGATGGCAGCTATATTATGTTTAAAGAGGCAATACCTTTACCGAACGGCTGTTTTACTGGGCGCAAGCGTAGCCTCTAAAATATTTGCCATCATATTTGTGCCGTTTTTATTAATTCAATGTCGGCCTCGTCACTGGTTGGTATTTCTCATTACCTTATTTGTATTGTACTTTCCGTTTTTAAATAATGGTGAAAGTGATTTATTAGGGTTGAGCGCCATGGCCAACAATTGGGAATTTAATTCGGCTTTTTATGGAATATTAGTTCTGTGGTTTAGTGCAGTCACCAGCAAAGTTATATTGGCTTTTTTACTATGTGTTTTTATGGGAGGGTATTTTCTAAAACATTTAAAAATTAGTCTCAATTTTAACAGAGATACAATATTTAATATTTTATTAATTAGAAAAAAACCTAATATTATTCGCGGTGACTGCCTCATGGGTATTTTTTTATTGTGCTCACCAGTAGTCAACCCTTGGTATTTGATTTGGGTTTTGCCATTTGCCACGATTTATTTAAACCCCAGTGCCTGGCTGGCCTCAGTGATGATCATGCTGGCCTACGTAGTAGGTTTGAATATTGAAACGGTTGAGCTTTTGGGACCCTATGACCAACCAACTTGGGCACGAGTATTAGAATTTTCAATTATTATCACCGCCATACTTTTACAGATAATTTACCAATGGCGTAAAAACATACGAGTTTAATAATTTCTCTGTCATTTTTAGTCAGTATTTAAATGCTCTCTAAACGCAAATCGTCCATCAATGCCTTTAAAAACCGGGCGGCTTCACCACCGGTTACGGCCCGGTGATCAAAACTCAAAGACAAGGGTAATACAGGGTGCAATACAGCTTTGCCTTCGTGGGCCAATACTTCATCGCGAATGCCTCCTGCCCCCACTATGGCTACCATAGGCGGCACCACTATAGGGTTAGCATATTTTCCCGCCAGAGTGCCAAAGTTGGATAGGGTAATGGTGGCCCCTTGCATTTCCTTGGGGGGAATCTTACGACTCTTAACCGCCGCTCTTAATGCATCTAGGCCTGTACGCAAGTCATCCTGCTTACGACCCTGAGTGTCACGTAACACAGGTACAAACAAACCCTGTTCGGTATCCACAGCAATGCCCAAATCCACTTGGTCTAGAAGTCTTCGGGTTAGTTGTTCACCGTCAAACCACACATTTAAAGACGGCTCTTTTTTACAGGCAACGCTAATGGCATGCACTAGGCGCATGCTAGGGTCTTCTCCTTTGTGCCATTGAAATATATCCACATCATCATGCAGAGTAACTGGCACCACTTGTTCGTGGCTTTTCATCATGGCACGGGCCATGGCCTTACGCACGCCCTTTAACGCTTCGCTTTGGCCTTTGTCTTCATTTAATTTTGCAGCCCTCTCCACATCGTTTGTGGAAATTCGTCCATCTTGTGAGGTGCCTTTAATATGACTAATTTCGACACCCAAGCGCTTGGCCAGTGCCCTTACGCTTGGTGTTGCTTTAACTATATTTGAGTTGCTTGAACTGTGGGCACTGCCCACAATGAAATCGTCCTGAACCGCCTGAACCTGGTTAACACTTAAGTTCCCCACTACTGAACTTGAGTCATCTTCTTCACCAGCATATTCAACCAGAGGTTCCCCCAGATGAATGACATCCCCCACCTGGGCAAATAATGCGGCGACTATACCGGCCTGCGGTGAAGGCACCTCCACAATGGCTTTAGCGGTTTCCACCGACACCATGAGCTGATCAACTTTAACTTCTTCTCCCTCTTTCACATGCCATTCAACAATCTCAGCTTCACTTAGACCTTCGCCTAAATCTGGCAGTTTAAAATATTTCATTTAATCATCCTGATTTTTGAATTACTTTTACACGCTTTGCTTTATATTTTATAAAACCATTGCTAATTATCCTTAACGTTTTCAAAGCTGCTGCCACTATGTCGCTGGTATTGGGTAAATCATAATTTCCGTTTTTGCCAATTAATAGCGGCATTTGTTATGCCGCTAATTATCCTTAAACGTTTTCAAAGCTGCTGCCACTATGTCGCTGGTATTGGGTAAATAATAATTTTCGTTTTTGAAATAAGGCATATGGGTATCAAAGCCCGTTACTCGTTGCACCGGTGCCAGTAAATTTAAAAAACATTTCTCGCTCACCTGAGCGCTAATTTCCGAGCCCACCGAGAAAGAACGTGCCGCTTCTTGCACAATTAAACAGCGCCCCGTGGTCGCCACTGAAGACAGTATAGTCCGCATATCCAAAGGTTTAAGAGTGGCCACATCAATCACTTCGGCAGATATGTTTTTTTGCGCCAACACCTCAGCCGCCTGTAAGGTTTCGGTGATGCAGGCCCCCCAGCTGATGAGACTAATATCCTTGCCTTGGCGCAGAGTAAAGCAACTATCCAATGGCAATGCCTGACCATTATTTTGAATAACTTGCTGCGAACCCCGATAAATTCGCTTGGGTTCTAGAAACACAACAGGGTCTGGGTCACGTATGGCCGCCAGTAACAAGCCATAGGCCCGAGCCGGTGAAGATGGCACCACCACGCGAATGCCAGGTACATGGGCAATGAGCGCTTCGGTGCTTTCACTGTGATGCTCAGGAGCATGAATGCCGCCCCCATAAGGCGCGCGCAATACCATGGGGCAAGTCATGCGTCCGCGAGTACGGTTACGCATGCGCCCTGCATGGCAAAACAAATGTTCAAACGCCGGAAAAATAAAACCCATAAATTGAATTTCAGCCACAGGCTTCAAACCTTGGCTGGCCATGCCGATAGCCAAACCACTAATAAGCGCTTCAGCCAGCGGCGTATCCATCACGCGCTTGAAACCAAATTTATCTTTTAAGCCAGCGGTAGCACGAAAAACACCACCATTACTGCCAATGTCTTCTCCTAACACCACCACACTTTCATCGTGTTCCATTTCATAGTGCAGGGCTAGGTTTACCGCATCTAATAAAACGGCATCAACCTGTTCAGCTTGATCGTTTGAGATCGCAGGGTTATTCATAGCGTGCTCCGTTTTAATGATTTTGGCCTGGGCTCATGCGCTCGACCTTGTCCGCTAATATGTCTAACTGCTCATTCATATTTTCAGGCCAGTCGGCATACAAGTGGTCAAACATGCTTTGTGGTGTTTGTGGCTCAATTTTTAAATAATTTTTCACTGCTTGCTCTACCTGCTCAGTGCTTCTGTTTTGCAATGCCTTTTCTTTTTGCGAATCCCATAAATTCAAATCGAACAAAAGCGTTTGCAAACGTTTAACCGGTTCTTTTAACCAGGCCTCTTTTACTTCCTCACTGTGCCGATAGCGGCTGGCATCATCGGCGGTGGTGTGATCACCTAAACGATACGTCATGACTTCAATTAGGGTGGCCCCTTTATGATCATCCGCGCGTTTTCTCGCCTCCAAAATAGCCTGGTAAATGGCCATGATATCGTTACCGTCCACCTGTATGCCGTGCATACCTGCACCAATGGCTTTTTGTGCCAACGTGGGGGCACTGCATTGCATCTCTCTGGGAACGGAAATGGCATATTGATTGTTGTTCACTAAAACAATCAGCGGCAACTGCCAAACACCCGCAACATTTAAACTTTCAAAAAAATCTCCTTTTGAGGTACCACCATCGCCAATCGTCACCATGGTCACCTGTTGCAATCCTTTAATTTTAAGTGCGGCTGCCGCCCCAGCGGCATGGGTAATTTGTGTAGCAATGGGCACACAAATGGGGAAATCCTGCTTAGGTCCCATGGCACTGCCGCGCTCATCTCCCCCCCAATACATGAGCAACTCTTCTAATTTATGTCCGCGTAAAAAGTGTGCTCCTTGATCACGATAATAAGGCGCAAACACATCGTCTTTTTGCAAGGCTAAACCAATGGCCACGCCAAACGCTTCTTGGCCCAAACTAGAAGGAAAAGTACCCAGTTGACCAGTGCGTTGCAATGCCACCGCCTTTGAATCAAACACTCGGTTTAGCACCATGTATTCATAGGCTTTCAGCAACCAGTCATCACTGGCAAAATTTGGACGCTCACTTGTCCACTCACTGGACTCATCCAGAAATTGAATATATTCCAATTGAAATTGGGCAAGATGTTGATGCCCCACTTCCTTTACATCATTCGCTGCACGTCTCATACGGCCTCCTGCAGTTCAGGCGGATTACCAAATAAAATATGTTCGGCCATCTCGTTAGCAATTTGATGGCACGCTTTGTTTTTGGTCTTGGATAACACAAATATTTTACCCAAGGTGTCCTTTAACTTATTTATTTCATGGGTAATTTCAGTGGGTTTAAGCCCTCTATAACGCGAAGAGGCAAATATTAAGCCACCGCTGTTAATGACATAATCCGGCGCGTACAAGATGCCTTTTTCATGAAGTTTCAGGCCCATGTCATCGGTTTTCAGTTGATTGTTGGCACAGCCGGCGATGATTTTACATTTCAATTCATCAATATTTTTATCATTTAAAATGGCCCCTAAACCACAAGGGCTGAACACCTCGCATTCCTGTTTGTAGATATCCTCAACCCTTACCACTCGGGCATTAAATTTATCCCCAGCCAGACGCGCTTTTTTTTCATCCACATCACAAACAATTAATTCAGCCCCTTTAAGATACAAGTGCTCGGCCAGCGCCAAGCCCACATGACCCATCCCCTGAATGGCCACGCGCATGTTTGATATATCTTGTGAGTATTGAAATTGAATCGCAGTGGCAATACCCAACGCCACGCCTTGGGCAGTAGCAGGTGAGGGATCGCCTATTTCGCTGGAACTGCTCACAAAAGGGGTTTGGCTACGAATATCATCCATGTCCCCCACTTGACTACCACTGTCCATGGCGGTTATGTATCGCCCCGACAAAGAGTGAATGAACTCACCAAATTGTTTGAATAGTTTTTGACGGTTAAATGGCCCTTTGGGCGCCATGATGACGGCCTTACCTCCCCCTTGTGGCACTCGAGCTAGGGCCGCTTTATAGCTCATGCCCTTAGCTAACCTTAATGCATCGGTAATGGCTTCTTGTTCGGTGTTGTAGGGCAAAAATCGACATCCGCCTAAGGCGGGACCTAAACGCAGGTTATGAATGGCAATAACGGCATTAAGCTGTTCTTTATGGCAAAAGTGCAGCTCTTGCACGGCTTGGCGGTGCATAGCGGTAAACATTGGCCAGTCTCCCTTTTGAGGTTTAATCTTGGCAAATGAAATATGATTTAACGGATACCTCAGGCTCTTTGTGTAAAGAGGATGATGAATCGTTAGTGCATTCCCTTGTGAGGAATATAAGATTTAGTTTAGCCAAGAATGGGGAAGGAAGTCTTTAATTAAAAATATTAGATCTAAAAAACAAACTGCATAGAAAGAAAAGAAATAAACGTTAATACTACGATTTAGCAAAAACCCATTAATTATCCCTCTGGTATTGCCAATGCCAAGGCTCCCAATTAACACCCGTTTTATTTTTCTGCCGATAACTTTCTATAAAATTATATTTCCCCGCGTGTTGTTTAAGCCAGGCATACTGTTTACTCATAGAAAAATCCAATTCACTGGGGACAAAATCAATGCTATTTCCCAGCATATGTTGAGAATATCCCGGGGGCGCTACCACCTGTAATAAACCTTGGTAATCCATATTTTGATTTAGATATTTCTCTAATATCTTAGCCTGGTATTGCGCACTTCTAAAACCGGAATCAATCAACAACACTATGTTTTCTTCAGCCGCCTTTGCGGCCATTTTTAACAAAGCCTGCTGGGTAATTTTAGTCACATAAATTTGGCTTTTATTTTGGGTTAAAAAGGTAGGCAATGGCACTAACTCTGAAAACTCGGCTTGCTCACTGGCATTAATTCGGCTTCCTGCCCAAGGTTTAGGCACTGGGTATTCTTTACCATTTAGCATGACTGTTTCAGTATTATTGGCTAACGCCAGCACGTGTATCACAGGCCAACATGACAAATAAAATAGCGATACTATTAGTAAATTTTTAAAATACGTCATAATAAAAATACAATCAGTAAAAACGTAAAAGCCCCTTAACTAATAGGGCTAAAAGTATAGGAAGTACTTTGCAAGCTAGGTTAAGGCAACCTTACCTGATACTTGTCTTTAAGCTTTTCAACCAAGGCATGATGCTCTTTTAGAAAATCATTAAATTCACCAATGACTTTTGGATATTTAATACTGGATAAAGAGAAGTGATCACGAGAATGAGGCAGGTCTTTGTTAAAAACTAAAACATTGGGTTTTTTCAGGTTATTTTCCATGTAGTATTTGGAAACCACTACATTAAAATAAGCGCCCTGAATTCGCCCTGACTCTGCCATGGCGATAAGCGATTTCATATTATCTGATTCCGATAACATCATCTTGCCGCTGGAGATTCCATCCATGTACACCCAGGGCGTAAAGCCCCTTAAGGTACCAATGGTTTTAAAATCACTAACATTTATAGATGTATTACCGGGGGGGGTCATAACACCGTCAATGTACTCAACTGTGCTATCGCTATATTTAACCTTATGATTTTTCTTTAAATCAGAGGCCCACTTAGCATTATCAGGGTATTTGAAGTCCACATTGCCCGCCAAATACTCGCCAAATAAGCGCTTCACCGGTACCGCCTTATAAGAAAAGCTGTGGCCCTTGGCTTTGGCAAACTCATCAAGTAATTCCCGAGCATAGCCTTTATACGAGCTGCCTTTGCCTTCATACAGAGGGTAATACTCTAACGCTTCAACCCCCACTACATAATTGCCTGCCTGAGCCTGAAGGGACATTATTAGCACACAAGAAAATAGCAGCACCTTTTTCATGATCATTCCCACAACAAAGTTGATATTCGTCAATCTGTGTCATAAGTCTAGTCTGAATTACCTATTTTGAAATTTTCAAGGCTCAAGGAGAACCACTTTCACGATGTGATGCATCAAGAAAGTACTTTTTGTAAGCGTTTTCTTTGGGCTTCATTGAATATAACAGGCACTCGAGTGGCGTCAATCATGACATTATGCTGCCTGAAAGACTCCTTAGATAACGCATTAAATGCTTGCTCATCAATGTTACGTGTCTGAATAGAAAACTGTCCAATACTAGCGATATCTTGGCAGCGGCTAAAACGAGCAAATCCATTATATAAAAAATGCTCCTCTACATACCGGTCGCTAATTTGCAAAAACTCATGCATTAATTGATGTAAAAGTTCATTCAGGTTCATATGTTTTAAAATAAGGCTGAATTCAATATT